>DATBFG010000072.1:0-152737 GCA_036558645.1 Terriglobales bacterium | reverse complement strand
TTCTTCGACAACTCGCGAAGACGTACGACAACCTCGCGAAAGACCTGTTGGAGGCATATCGCAAGCGTGCCGTTCAATGCCTGTTGCTGGAAGATCTCGAAGAGATCGATCGGTTCACGGGAAGCTTCGCACTTGGCGATGGACAACCTGCTCCCGCGGAATTTCGCCTTTACAAGAGCAATCTTGCTGTATTGCCCATGGCATCGCAGAGCTTTCAATGGCGCCTGGCCGATCTCGATTCGGTTCGATTTGATGACGCTGCGTATGAAGTCGTGCTCGAGTCCGGTAGCGACCGACTGCGAGTCAGTAAATTGGCGAAGCGAACCGGAGAGTTCGCTTCGAAAGTGCAGGACGCAGTCAGCGAATTGGCAACTCAGAGCGTTCAGGCTCTGCACACTGCGTTTCCTTTCCTCAATCCCGATCAGCTACGGGATGCCGCCAACCTCTTGCGCGAAGGGCGTTCAGCCATGGTGGCGAACCTAGATGCCATTCATCCAAACTTCTCGACCGCGCTGGCGGCAGATGTAGTTGACCGTAATCTCAAACCGTATTTTGACGAATTGGTAAAACGAACGGCAAAGGGCCAGCTCTACGCTGGATTCAAGATCATCCGCGCTGAAGCTGGGGAAGAACCGGGTGGAGACGACGCAGCCGCAGGGTCAGAAGAGGATGTCAGCGCAGGTTTGGATGCCGACAAAACTGGCCCTCCTACTCTGTACTGGTTCTTTTTTCCCATCGCGCGGCGGGCAGGGTCTTCGGAAATTGCCAATCTAGTCGCTTGGGAAGCGAGTTCAACCTCTGGACGCGCAACCTATTTCTTTCGCCTGATCGATCCAGCGAAAGCAAGCGACCTTCGCGATGCTCAGGTACGCGAGGCCGCCATGCGTCGCCTGAACCGCGTACTTGGAATGTTGAACTTTCGTCGACGGCCGATATATCTCTCCGACGACGAACTTGCTCTCGATCCCAAGTTCCGCCGCTATGCCATCGCAACTCGCAGAATGCCTGAAGTCCGCGAAGTACGAGCCAATTTTCTGGGAAGAGCGATCCACAGTTCAGTCGACACCTGGAAAGATCAATTCGAAGCCATCCTGAAGATGTCCGCCGGCTAGGATCAGAACCGTAATTTTCCAAAAAAAGACTCAGTCACCAACACGCACGATTGGCAAAGAATATACTTTTTGCCAAAGGATTCTTATGTCTGCGGAAGCGCAACAAATCACTTGTCCCGGATGTGGCGAGGTCTTCATTCACTTTTTGCAGGGGATTGCCGATCACAATGAAAAAGTTGTATGTCCGGCGTGTGGGAAGGTAATTAAGGTCGATTCCGGGAGACGGTCATCGGCTGCATCGGCTAATCGTGACAATAAGTGTTGATGCGGAATTTTCTGTCCTAGCGAGCGCTCCGGACCTCGATCAGTTGGGACTAATGGCTTCGGCTGGAGTTGGCTGTGCTCCGGCAGATCTCAACCCCTGGGCATCAAAGGTCAGCGTTTTGACCTGCCCTTCATCTCCTTGGCGTGGAAGCTTCTGCCCGTTGAAATAGACATCTAACATTCCGCTGTTACCGGCTCGGATGACGACTTGTCGATGCGCCGTGAAAGATTTCTGTGATTCGGCCACCAACGTTTCCCCCGGAACAGGGCTTCCATCTACAGTCGCGCTGATCCAGGAATCATCGCGAGCTTTGAGCATTACGACAAAATTCCCGGCGGGCGGCTGTTGTTCCGCTGGCTCTGTTGTTGCCGGAGGCGCTGCCGCAGGTTGTACCGCTGGCTGTTCAGGGCCACTTGCCTGCGTTTCCTGCGCGGCTGGCTGCACCGTAGTTGTTGGCGGTGAAGACGCCTGAGTAGTTTGTGGCGTCGCGGATTTTGGACTTTCCCGAGGTTGCGAAACGCGCCGTTCCGCCTCGCGAGAATTGAACGCCCAAATCGCCAGAGCTAACGCCGTAACCAGAAGTAAGACAGCAGCGGTGCCCCAGGGAATCTTCGAAGCAGGTTCTTCCTCTTCGTAGGAGATGCGGAGCTTCTGGGCAGCCACCGCTTGAGCCTCCGCGGCCTGTTCCGGGCGCATCGTTGATTCTGCTCCGGAGGCAACCAGAAAGTTAGACACAATCTGTTCTTCGTCGAGCCCTAGGTAGCGGGCGTAGGCGCGGACAAATCCTTTGTTAAAGATACCGCCGGGAAGCTGCTCAAAATGGTCGTCTTCGATAGCCCGCAAGAAACGGGTCCCGATCTTCGTCGCGGAAGAGATGTCATCGAGTGTAACTTTTCGTTGTTCCCGCTCGCGCCTTAATTGTGCGCCAAATGATGGCACCCGACGGCTCTCCCGAGGCTGCTCTTACTGCCAGACTGCCTCAATATATGTTAACGCCTAAGTCGACAGCACAACAAAATTGGCAGGGCTTGCCAAGAACCATCCGGGCAAAACATCGCAAGAAACTACCGGAGAAGTCTATATACGTCAATCCTATAGACACGTAGCTCAATGGGTTCGGGTTACTTTCGGTTCTTGGCCCCTTCCCAATAACAACCCTATAATTTGGTCACGCCACCACCCAAACCCAAGGACGGGGAAATGCATAAGGCCACCGGTGCCGAACGAGCCCGGCAAAACCAGGAAGTCACTATTTTCCATGACGTTGCCAAGGCCTTGACGTCCTCGCTCGATCTGGACTCGATCCTGCAAACCATCATGGAGAAGATGGCCGAGTATTTTCGCCCCGACAATTGGTCGCTCCTGATGGTAGATGAGGCTCGCGACGAGTTGTACTTCGCGATTGCTGTCGGCAATGCGGCAGAGTCCCTCAAGAACGTACGCCTCAAAGTTGGCGAAGGTATTGCGGGCTGGGTTGCCAAACACGGGGAGCAGCTAATCGTTCCCGATGTCTATACCGACGTGCGCTTCGCCAAGCGAATCGACGAGATGACCAAGTGGGAGACACGCTCGATTATTTGCGTGCCCCTTCGCTCAAAGCATCGCGTGCTTGGCGTGATCCAGTTGGTCAACGTCAATATGGATGGCTTCAGTAATGAGGAAATATTCTTCCTGCAATCGCTCTGCGACTATGCCGCGATTGCGATTGAAAATTCACGCGCAGTAGAGAAGATCCAGGAACTCACCATTACGGACGATTGCACCGGCTTGTACAACGCCCGCCACCTTCACAAGACGCTGGAAACCGAAGTCTATCGGTCCGCCAGATTTAACTACGAGTTCACCGTCCTCTTCATCGACCTCGACCATTTCAAACAGGTGAACGATACCTTCGGCCACTTGGTGGGCAGTAAATTGTTGGCTGAGATCGGCTACTTGATCAAGGCTCAACTCCGCCTCATCGACTACGCCTTCCGCTATGGTGGTGACGAGTTTGTCGTTCTCTTGCCGCAAACCAGCAAGGACTCTGCCCTGGTAGTGGCAAGACGCCTGTTGGACAACCTTCGTAACAGCAGCTTTTGCAAGGAAGAGAATTTGAATCTGAATATCCGAGCTTCGATCGGGCTTGCTACGTATCCGCACGACGCCAAGAATCCGCAGGACGTTATCCGCCAGGCTGACGAGATGATGTACCTCGTCAAGAATTCGACCCGGGACAACATCGGCATAGCTCAACGTGGGGTTATGAAATAGTCGATGAACCTCGAATCAATCATGGAAAGAATGGCCGAGCACTTTCGCCCAGATGCATGGTCTCTGCTCATGGTGGACGAGAAACGCAACGAACTTTACTTCGCGCTAGCTTCCGGAACCGCAGCCGAGTCCCTCAAAGATGTACGCCTGAAGCTCGGCGAAGGAATCGCGGGCTGGGTCGCCCAGAACGGCGAGCGCCTCGTAGTGCCCGATGTTTACACCGACCCACGTTTCGCCAAGCGAATCGACGAAATGACGCGCTGGCAGACCCGCTCGATGCTGTGCTTTCCCTTGCTGTCGCGCGAGCGGGTAATCGGTGTCATTCAGCTCATTAATGTGGACAAGGAATCCTTCAGCGATCACGAGCTGTTCTTCCTGCAATCGCTGTGTGACAACGCTGCAGCAGCAATCGACAGCTCTCGCGCTGCCGAAGTGCGCCGGGAATCTACCTAGATTTTCAGGATCTTAGTCTGCGGGAAGAGGCGCCGTCTGCGGAACCAGCCGCGCTTCTTTGAGAGATACCGGCTGAGACGCAATCTCCACCCACTTGCGAATTTCAGGAAGCGCCGCCCTTGCGGCTACCGCGCCCGCCTGCACCAGTGCCGCGCTATGCTCAAAGGCGTCATACTTATAGCCCTGCACCGCGGGTTCAACGACCAGGTCAGCCGCCTGTTTCCATAGATCGCAGTTCATCTCCTGGGCAATCGCAAAGCATTGCCCAATGACATCGAATAAGTGCCGCGGCCCATCGCTCACGTTCCAAGTGGTTTTCAGGTGGACAGCCAAGACATGCGTCGCGCCCATAGCGCGCAGCGGTGCAACGGGGACAGAGTGCGCCAGCATTCCATCCACAAGCCACCGGCCACCAATGCGTACAGGTAAGAACATTCCCGGATACGCGCAGCTGGCGCGCACCGGATCGACTAATGGGCCCGAACGGAAGACAACACCCTGCCCGTTCGAAAAGTCAGTCGCCGTCACCGCCATGGGAATGCGGAGATCTTCAAAAGTCTTGACCTTCAGGATGCTGTTCAGGAAGCCGATCATCCGCTGGTTGGTAGCGAATCCGTAGCGTGAAAGAGTCCAGCGTGCAATATGTTTGAAGCGGACGCGGGTTGCAATCTCTTCCAGTTCGGCTGTTGAAACACCGCTGCAATAAGCCGCACCCACCAGCGCGCCCACGCTCGTCCCTGCAATGAAATCAACTGGAATGTTCGCTTCTTCGAGGACTTTAAGGACACCCACGTGTGCAATGCCGCGGGCGAATCCGCCGCCGAGTGCCAAGCCAATCCGCACAGGCTGCTTGTTTGCCTCAGCAATCGAGGCTCCGCCCAGTGTGCGGCCAAAGGCCTTCACCGACCGAACGACTTTAACCAGACGCTTCACGGGGTCCCCACACCCTCCCGGTCTGCCCGGCTGAATAACTACCCAGCAACTTAGATGCCAGCGGGGCTTCCGGTTTTGCCAGTAACCTTCGAGTAACGTTACTGGCTTTCCCATATCTGGCGCGGGGTTTGGCTGATCGGTGACTAACTCCTCTGATCCTGATAACTTGTGGCGCATGGTTCGAGAGATCTCCGCGGGTGGGGTGGTAATCCGCCGGTCTGGCGATGGCTGGGAGTTGGCAATCATTGAGCCCCGGAAGGAGCCCTCCACCACTGACACGAAGGGGAAAAGGAAATCACAAAAAGTGACACTTGCCCTGCCCAAGGGCCTGGTAGACCCCGGGGAAAAGCCAGATCAGACGGCGCTTCGCGAGGTGTTTGAAGAAACCGGCGTAAAGGCAGTCCTCATAACCAAACTAATCGATGTCAAGTATGTTTACGTCCGCTCCTGGGGTGATGGAGAACGCGTTTTCAAGATTGTCAGCTTTTACCTGTTCAAGTATGACTCGGGAGAAATCGATAACATCGCATCCGAAATGCGCGTTGAAGTGAAGCGCGCTTTTTGGATGCCCCTACACGAGGCGTCGCGAAAGCTGGCGTACCGCGGCGAACGCGACGCTGTCCGACGCGCCGCGGAGTTTCTCGAAAATCATCCGGAGGTTTGAGAAATGGTGGGAACTCGCGCTCATGTGGAGAAACACTTCACCGCAGGCAACTTTGTTCGAGATGTCGTTATCGGCATGTCGGACGGATTGACGGTGCCGTTTGCGCTGGCGGCGGGACTCTCGGGCGCCGTTCAAAATACCAGGCTCATCGTGGTTGGCGGTCTGGCCGAGATCGCGGCCGGGTCCATCGCCATGGGGTTGGGGGGATATCTCGCCGCTCGTGGCGATGCAGAACACTATGAGCAGGAGAAAGAACGTGAGCGGCGCGAGGTGGTGGAGGTCCCCGAGGAAGAGATGGCCGAGGTCGCGCGAGTATTCCACGAATACGGAATCTCCGATGAGCAGAGCGCTCCTATCGTAAAAGCACTCAGTGAGCACCCCGATGCTTGGATCGACTTCATGATGCGATACGAACTCGGCTTGGAGGCGCCGGACCCCTCACGGGCGCTGATAAGCGCGGCGACCATTGCTGGTTCTTACGTCGCCGGAGGCCTCATTCCGTTGTCTCCCTACATCCTTCTGTCCCAGGCCTCGTCCGGATTGATTGTGTCCGCTGTCGTCACGTTAGCTGCGTTAGGGGTGTTTGGATTCGTCAAAGGAGGCTTTACGGGGGTTTCCCGATTGCGGAGCTTGTCACAGACAATGGTGATCGGTGGACTTGCGGCGGGTGCCGCATTTATGCTTGCGAAAATCATCGCATGATATTGAAAATAAAAGATTTATCTTGACATTCTGTGGCTGGGATTGTTAGGATGAAAGCAACTTAATAGGGCGCGTGCCGTTGCCATCCTCACCCCACATCTTACGGTACGCGCCTGCTGTGTTTTTAGGGGATTTCGACCTGCTAAGGACTGACGTCAAATTGTTCAAAATCTTTCGCTTTCCAGGTGAAGCCTGTTTTCCCGTCGCACTTTTGCTGACCGCCGGATTCGCGTTCTTTGGGTTCCCTCCAGATGCGGCAGCCTCTTCCCGGTCCAAGACCAAACCATCAGTCACCAACATGGACCAGGACTACGTTTCCGCCCTGACCGCAGCCAATGACTTTCTCCATGCCTGGCAGGTGCAGGATGGAGAAACTGGGATACTTCTGCTTAGTGATTCATTCAAACACCACAGCTCACCTGAGCTCATTGAGGCTTTTCTTCAACCAGCCGTTGGGACCAACCGCTCCTACGAAATTAGCCATGGCAAGAAGATGAAAGATGGCAGCTACTCTTTTCCCGTCACGCTGTTCGAACTGGCATCCGGCAAAACGGGAACCGTGAAACCTCGCTACACACAAATTGTGGTGGTCAAGGCTGGAAAGAACGACTGGGCCATCGATAAACTTCCCTAGCAGACATTCCTTCATATCTTTCTGTCGAGAATGGAGCCATCATGAGGCGGATTCAGAAGGTTGCGGTCCTAGGCGCCGGAACCATGGGTGCCCGCATCGCCGCGCACTTCGCCAATGCCGGCGTTCCCAGCTATCTCTTCGATATCGTTCCTCCAGATGCGGATGGACCTGCGCGTAACAAGATCGCCTTGGCTGGACTGGATGGTGCTCGGAAATCCAAGCCTGCCGCATTCATGGAGCCTGGCCTCTCCGGGCTCATCACCGTTGGCAATTTTGATGACGATCTCAAACGACTGGGCGATGTGGATTGGATCGTCGAGGCGGTGGTCGAGAACCTTGAAATCAAGCGCTCATTGCTGAAGAAAGTTGATGCCGTCCGAAAGCCCGGAACCGTCATTACAACGAACACCAGCGGATTGCCGGTCGGGAAAATCGCCGAAGGATTCCCCGAAGACTTCCGCCGCTCCTGGTTCGGAACACATTTTTTCAATCCACCCCGTTACATGCGCCTGCTGGAGATAATTCCGACAACAGACTCAGATCGAAACCTGATTAACACCGTCGCCGAATTTGCCGACATCCACCTCGGAAAGGGTGTGGTTTTCGCCAAGGACACCCCAAATTTCATTGGCAACCGCATTGGCACGTTCTCGGTGTTGAACGTTATGCGTCTGATGCAGGAAATGGACTTCAGTATCGAAGATGTCGATGCGCTCACTGGGCAGGCCGTCGGATGGCCGAAGTCAGCGACGTTCCGGACAATTGATCTTGTAGGACTCGATATCCTCGGGCACGTCGTCGCCAATATGACCCAGAATGTGCACGACGAGCGCAGCGATCTGAAGCTTCCCGATTTCTTTCGGCAGATGCTCGAACGCAAATGGCTCGGCGACAAAACCAAAGGTGGCTTCTATAAGAAGACGAAGCACGGCGCCGATAACAAAGAAAACGAGCGTATGGCGCTCGATTGGAAAACGCTCGAGTATCGCCCGCGGCAGAAGGCGCGCCTTCCTGCCCTGGATATGGCGAAGAATGTCGAGCAAACAGGAGCGCGCATTCGCATGCTGCTGGGGATGGATGGCAGCGCTCCGCAGAAAAGCGACAAAGCGGGCGCATTTCTTTGGTCCGCGCTGTCGGACCTGTGGACCTATTGTGCCAACCGCGTTCCTGAGATTTCCGACAGCATTGTCGAGATCGATCGCGCCATGAAACTGGGCTTCAACTGGGAACTCGGACCCTTCGAGTTGTGGGATGCCGCCGGAGTTGAATCCACCGTGGCCCGCATGCAGAAGGAAGGTCGTCCACTCTCGCCCAACGTAGAACGCTTGCTTAAGTCGGGACAGAAGAGTTGGTACAGCGACAATTCAAAAACCGCATCCGGCCGTGCCTACTTCGACCTTGGCCATTCCGCCTACAAACCTGTTGATACTCCGCTTGGAGTTTGGTCGGTAGAAGTGGCGAAGAAGTCGAACGGCGTTGTGAAGAAGAATGCGGGTGCTTCGCTGATCGATCTGGGCGATGGAGTCGGCTGTATTGAATTTCATTCCAAGATGAATTCGATCGGCAGCGATATCGTGCAGATGATCAGTCAGACCTTGAAACCCGGTGGTCCAGGGGACGCATTCGACGCTTTTGTCATCAGCAATGACGCCGCGAACTTTTCCGTGGGCGCGAATCTGATGCTGTTGCTGATGTCGATCCAGGAAGAGGAATGGGACGACGTGGACCTCGCCATTCGAACGTTCCAGGGGATGACGCAGGCTATCAAGTTCTCGCCAAAACCTGTCGTTGTGGGATCTTTCGGGCTCTGCCTCGGAGGAGGGACAGAGATTTCACTGCATGCAGCGGCACGCCAGCCGCATGCGGAGTTGTATACCGGATTGGTTGAGGTCGGTGTGGGGCTTCTCCCGGGTGCCGGGGGATGCAAAGAAATGCTGCTCCGCGCCGTAGACAGCGCAGCTTCCATTCGCCCAGGCGGTCGAGGCGAATCGGTTGAGCTCATGGAAGCGATGAAGACCGCATTTGAGACAATCGCTACAGCGAAGGTGGCCACCTCGGCTCATGAGGCGCGAGGATTGGGATTTCTCACGGCCTCGGATCGCATCACCATGAATCGCGAACGCGTACTGTCCGATGCAAAGGCCCGGGCCCTTGAAATGGTGCGCGCCGGATATGAGCCGCCTCGTCCGCGCAACGACATATCGGCTCCCGGAGAAAATATCCTGGCAGCCCTGAAAATGGGCGTTCATCTCATGCGCCAGGGAGAATACATCTCCGATTACGAGGTGAAGATCGGGAACAAAGTCGCTGAAGTCTTGTGCGGTGGAAATGTAACGCCGGGAACGCCAGTGACCGAACAATACATCCTCGACTTGGAGCGGGAGGGTTTCAAATCTCTTTGCGGTGAGAAAAAAACGCAGGAACGGATTCAGTACACATTGAAGACAGGAAAGACGCTGAGAAACTAGCCAGCCAGGATTCTAAGGAAGAAAAAGGGCGGGATGAATTCCCACCCTATATTTTCTCTATTCACTTCTTCTCTGTGCTTTCGGCTGCCTTCGCGGATTTCTTCGCCGCCATCGCCGGCTTTGGATTCCAATAGTCCGGCGCAGCAGCAGCAATCTCGGCTGGGGCATTGCTCACATCCGGTAGGAAGCGGTTGATGACGCTCTCGGTGCTCTCCACCAGATCAGCACTAGCCTTAAGGAATCTCGCGTACCCGTCTTCGCCCATTAACTGAGCAGCTGTGGGCGTCTTATCGTAATCGGCGAGCGAACTCGCCAATACCGTGACATAAAAGACGGTCCCTTCCTGACCAGCTATCGCCTGCGAGACCAGAGAAGTTTGAGGCGGATTGTATTTCTCCCGTGCGGCCTTCAGGTCTTTTAACAATGATTCGAATGCCGTCACCTGCCCCGGCTTCACGTGGACTGCTGTAGTGCGAAGCCAGCGCGCCTCGCCTGCGAGCTTTGCCATGGCAGCAGGATCGGTCGAAATGTTGCTACTGAGATCCCAGCGTCGACGGCGCAATTCGGAATGCATGCTGGTTGCACATTCGCTGAAGTCTTGAAAGATCTTGTCCGCGCCCGCTTGTCCGAAAGCTTTCAGCATAGCTCCATAAAAAGCACCCATGCCTGTTTCGATGCCCGCGAAACCACTGCGAAAGCTGATAAAGCTGACACGGTTGCCGTGGCCATAAATCTGTTCCATGGCGACCCATGTATCTCCCTTGTTTTGCCGATTGGCCATTGCAAACTTCTTTGCGATGGCATCAAAGTCAGCACGTTTTTCAGGTTTGACCTGCACGGTGAACACATCGAGATATTGCTCTTGAGCCTGGCCAACGGCCAGCGTCGCAAGCAACACCACTGCAACGGCAGTCAAAACGGCCCTACGCTGCATAAAGCCTCCCCTTATTGTTTGTGGAAATTGCTGAGCGGGCCAAAGCTACTCCGGGCCAGAAAGAAGGTCAACACAGGAATTGAATGTTTGATGGAACTGGCCGCAAAGGAACTCCCAATTAGGAATATAATCCGGGAAATTATGCCTTGGCCGCAGTGGGGGAACGCTCATGAGACTTAGCGAAGCAATCTTATTAGGCAGCACGGTCGTCACTTCAAAAACAGGAAAACTGATTTCGCACGACGCAAGTACCGGCTGTGCATTGGGCATGGCAGCAATAGCGGGCGGATGCACAGTTCACTCCGTATCCGGGCCTATCCCGCCATCGGAGCGACGTACTCTTGGAACAGAGGATGTATGGGGGCGATGGGTGCTCGCAACCGTGGAATGTCCCTGCGAATGTTCTCCATCACAAATTCCACTTGAGATGCGAATCAAGGACATCGTGGCTCACGTCTTCGACTTGCATGTGATGCAAAGAAAAGACTGGACACTCGACCGACTTGCGTCTTGGGTAGAAAAGCTGGAACCTAAGTCGTCCTGGACAGGGAAACCGCAACCCAAGCCGAATCCTGAGCACGCACAGTTAATGCCGCCGACTCGCCCAGCGAGATCCGTCTCCGATTGGAAGCCCGACAATGCAGATCAGGCAGAACAAATAAGGAATGCCCTCGCCGCCAAGCATCTAGCAGATCAAGTGAACAAGGAAGCAAGGGAATGGGACGCGGCCAGAACTGCATTTGAGAACCACCACAATGCGCGACGGGGCAGCCGGCGCCATCCGCGATAGTTCCCATTCTGCTATCTTGAATGCGTGAAATGGCGTTCCCTCGAAGAAGCCGCTTCCGGCAACGATACTCGTCCTCTCCGTGACCAATTCGCGGAAAGAAAACAGCTGATCGCGAAATACGTGCCTTCAGGTGTGCAGGCGATTCATGCACGTGTAATCGCTGACCTGAATGCCAGTGGAATTGCTGAAAGAGTGTTGTCAGTTGGAACGAAGATTCCGTCCTTTGAAGTCAAAGATCAGACCGGACAGTCCGTTTCATCTGCTGGGTTGTTAGCACGAGGACGGCTGGTGATCTGTTTTATCCGCGGGCGATGGGATCCGTTCTGCTGCGGCCAGATGGAAGCCATGAACGCCGTCATTTCACACATCCGGCAAGCAGGAACGTCGCTGGTGGCGATCTCCCCGCAGACAGTGTCGCAGTCACTCTTCATGATCGATCAGCACAAGCTGCAATTCCCGCTACTGAGCGATGCAGGAAACGCTGTGGCGCGACAGTTTGGTCTTGTTTATCGCGTGCCGCCGGATCAAGAGGCGATTTACCGACGCACTTTCGTAAATCTGCCATTCATCAATGGGGACGACAGCTGGGAGTTGCCGATTCCCGCGACGTACATTGTGGATCAGGATGGAACGGTGCTCCGCGCCTGGGTGGATGGGGATTACACGGAACGCCCGGAGCCGCAGGACATTCTTGCGTCATTAGTCAGCGTCCCTTGCCAATCCCCCTAAATTCTGCAAAAATAATGGTTTGTCCAGTCCCTCCGGATACAAATAGGAAAGGAAGCAAAGCTCTGTGTTGATGATTCGCCTGGCGCGCGTAGGTGCGCGCAAACAGCCGTATTACCGTGTAGTGGTGATTGAGAAGGAGCGGGCCCGCAATGGTCTGTCGGTGGAAGTGCTCGGGACCTACAATCCCCGAACTACGCCGGCCAGCATTGACCTGAAGCGTGATCGCATTGATTACTGGGTCTCTAAGGGCGCCAAAATGTCAGACCGGGTCAGCAAGATTTTTTCGAAGCCGGCCGCGGCTCAGCCAGCTGCTGCTCCCGTCGCCTGATTCCGGCTTTCGTTTCATCGCTATTCTCATCATCCCCTTGACGAGGAGCCACGGGTGAGCGAACCCACGGGAAATATGCAGGCATTACTCGAACAGATCGCCAAGTCGCTGGTCGATCATCCTGACGAAGTATCTGTGAGCCAGTCGGACAATGGCGGCTCGTCAGTGCTCGAGTTGCGGGTTGCGCCGACTGATTTGGGACGCGTGATTGGTAAGCAGGGACGTACCGCCCGCGCCATGCGCGCTCTGGTAAGTGCGGCCGGTGTACGGCTGAACAAGCGGTTCAGCCTGGAGATCGTCGAATAATCAGGGAGTCGGGAGATCGCCGACGAGTTCATCAGTCTCGCTCGCATAGTCAAGACTCAAGGGCGCCACGGCGAGGTGGGCGCCGAAGTTCATAGTGACGTCCCGGACAGATTTGTAGCGGGCATGCGGGTTTTCGCGCTGGGAGAAAACGGCGCGCGTCGCGAGCTGAAGATTGAAGAACTGTGGCCGCACAAAGGTCTGCTGATTCTGAAGTTGGAAGGCATCGATTCGATGAACGATGCTGAGTCGCTAGTCGCTTGCGAACTTCAAGTTCCAAGTAGTGAGCGCGCTCCACTGGAAAACGGTTGGAGCTACATCAGCGACCTCGTCGGATGTGTGGTATTTGACGCTGACCGCGAGGTAGGCAAGTTAATTGATGTGCGGTTCGGCGCGGGAGAAGCGCCGCTATTAGTGGTAAAGCGCGGCAAGGAATTTGAGATTCCCTTTGCCGAGGAGTTCCTCAAGAGCGTCGACCTGGAGGCGAAGCGGATTGTGATGAAGCTTCCCGATGGCATGCTCGAATTGGACGCGCCGTTGACGACAGAAGAAAAACTGTCGCAGGCAAGAGAGAAGAAAGGTTAGTACTCTCGGCTGCCCTCGGCGACAAGAATCCAAGGCCCATGAAGATCGACATCATCACGATCTTTCCTGATTTTTTTCGCGGGCCGCTGGATTTTGGCATCGTGCGCCGGGCTCGAGAAGCCGGACTGGTAAAGGTAGACATCCACGATCTGCGGGCGTTTGCGCATGATCGTCACCGTACCGTGGATGACCGCCCATTTGGCGGCGGCGAGGGCATGGTCCTTAAGCCGGAACCGATCTTTGAATGTCTTGAAGAGATGCTGATTGCGCCCCGCGCTCAGCGTGCGGCAGCAAGAGAAAGTGTGATTTTGCTTTCCGCGCAGGGCCAGCGGTTTGATCAGTCTGTTGCTGCGGAACTCGCCAACCTCGAGCGAATCGTTCTCATCTGCGGACGCTACGAAGGCGTGGACGAACGCGTCGGCGAGCACCTGGCAGATCGCGAGTTTTCGATCGGCGACTATGTCTTGAGTGGCGGAGAGCTTGGTGCGGCCGTCATCGTGGATACGGTTATACGGCTGATCCCGGGAGCCTTGGGTAACGAGGCCTCGTCGCGCCAGGAGTCGTTCACGGCGCACGCGCCCGGGCAGAACGGCGGACCGGACTCGACCTGCGGCTCAGGCGGATTGCTGGATTATCCGCATTACACTCGGCCGGCAGAGTTTCGTGGCATGATCGTGCCGGAAGTGTTGGTAAACGGCAATCACGAAGAAATACGCAAGTGGCGGCGGCGAAAGGCGCTCGAGAAGACGCTGCGCAACCGTCCTGACCTGCTGAACGAAGCACCGCTCAGCGAGGAAGACAAGAAACTACTGGCCCGCATTGCGGGCAACGAGAATTAAGGATTCAGAAGGGATACGCTCATGTCGAACCTCATCATTGAAAAACTGTTGGCGAAAACCAAGCGCACAGATATTCCCGCTTTTGTTCCTGGAGACACTGTGCGTGTGCATGTGCGCATTAAAGAAGGCGACAAGGAGCGCTCGCAAGCATTTGAGGGCGTCGTCATTTCGCGCGACCGTGGACCTCAGGCTAGCTTCACTGTCCGCAAGATGAGCTTTGGCCATGGGGTAGAGCGCATCTTTCCCGAGAATTCCAAGGTAATCGACAAGGTAGAGCTTCTGCGCTCCGCGAAAGTGCGTCGCGCCAAGCTGTACTACTTGCGCGCCCTGCGCGGCAAGGCTGCTCGTCTACGCGATGTGGAGCGGGAGCACGTGGAAACTGCAGCGAAATAAGCCAGGAAACGGGCTCGGACGCCACTACTCTTGCGGTTCGAGCTCGAACGATTGTTCTAGCTGATTTTCGGCTAGCTTTCGCAGCAGGTAATTGAGAGTCTGGCGGTCGCCTTTGCGGATCTCTCGAAATTCGATGCCGGTGCGCAGGTCTTCCGCGTGCCTGACCTTCCCCTTCAGGCTCAGGTCGTAACTCGACACACTAATCGCCAGTTTGACGTCCACTCCTGGCAATAAGATCTGCGGCGTTGCGATCAAGCAACCGAGCTCTGAAATGTCACGGACACCCGCTTGCGACGGTGCGGCTAGTCCGTTTCTCATCAATTCTGCAGTTCCATCAACCGTAAAGCGCTGCAGACGGCGGCGGTTTCTGGCGCCAATTGGCCCATTGCGGAAGATCCCGACTTCAACTTTGAGCGGATCGTAGAGCTCCTCCATGTCGCGGAGCTCCGCGTCCCACATAGTGCGTTCCGTCTCTACCGACTCCAGTCCCATCTGTCCATGAAACTCGGAGTTCGGCTCGCCGACCCAGACCACGCGGCAAAATACCTTGTTCCGCCCGCGCTCGATGGCGATAATGTCGCCAACATGCCGGACGCCTCGGCTGCCGGTCACGCGCGCACCGCGCGCGGAAATGTCGTAGGTACACCCCAACTCCAGCACTGGCTTGTGCTTGCTGTCCCAGTAGGTTAGCCGGATGGGCAGAGCCACATGTACGCGCTTATTCTCGCGTTCAGGGCTCGAATTCGGAAGGATGATTTGACCGCCAGCCACTTGTGGATAACCTTCTAGTCAAAGTACCACCCTATTACTGAAGGTCAATTAACCGGAGTACCCAACAAAAAGTTACCTACGAGCCATTGCCTAAGGACCCGTTTTTTTCGCAGCCGTTGCGAAGGAAGAGGGTCACCAGGCTGAAGTCAGAAGGCAGAAGGCAGAACGCAGGAAGTCGGAAAAGGAGGTCAGAGCGGAGCGAATTTACCTCTGCATTCTCACTTCTTACTTCTAAATTCCAAGTTATCCACTTGCCCATCAACAGGCTGGTCGTAGAAGATGCGAGTATCTCCCGCTGTGGCCACCAAGGCAAAACGCGCTCTGGAAAAGAAACTGTCGCCTTCCGCCGCCAAGCTGCGCCTGCTCAAGAGGCTTCGTTGCACACTCAAGTTCGAAAAACTGGCCTGGCAGGCGGGTGCTCAGCTTGTCGCCGGAGTCGATGAAGTTGGCCGTGGATCGCTCTTCGGCCCCGTGGTCGCAGCAGCGGTCATTCTCGATCCCACCTACCGGATTCGGGGCCTGCGCGACTCGAAGCTCCTCCTGCGTGAGCGGCGCGAAGTCCTCGCGGAACGTATCCGCGAACACTGCATAGCCTGGGCCTTTGCGGTGGTAGACGCGGCACGCATCGATCAGATCAACATCTACCAGGCTTCCCGAGTCGCCATGCGGGAAGCGATTCTTCAGCTCCAGCCCATGCCCGATTCGCTTCTCATCGATGCCGTGAGAGTCGACTGCGAGATCGCCCAGCGCGCCATCATTCACGGGGATGCGCTTTCAGCCTCAATCGCAGCGGCGTCGATCATCGCCAAAGTCGAGCGCGACCGCTTGGTCAGCGAGTGGGATCCCATCTTCCCCGAGTACGGCTTAGCCTCCAATAAGGGCTACAGCACCCCTCGACACTTGAAAGCCCTGCGAGAGCACGGTCCGTCGCCTCTACATCGTCAGTCGTTCGCGCCAGTGTGGAACGCTCCAGTACCACAGGAAGTGTTGGAGTTCATGCTGGAGGAGAAGGGTGGGGCGCTGGAAGAGGCGCGATGAGAACTGGAGGCTTGCTCGCGATCAATGCGCTCCCACACGGGGGTGCTGGAGTGCGAAGACAGACCCATCACCAGAAAGCACGTAAATTTTGTCGTTGTCCACGTCGACAAGCCCCATACCACCCCGGCTATCTCGTTTCGTCTTCAACTTGCAAAGCAGAGTGCCTTCATCAGGGTGAAGGATATCAACCCCATTCAGATGTGAGGCGTACAAAAGCCCACTGCTCGCTGCGTAGCGAAAGGACGCGCAGAACGCCGAAAATGACAAACTTCTCTGGCTTCCCGACTTCCTGTCCACAAACGTTAGTTGTCGAAACTCGGTTTTGTCCGATCTCTCCGCCGTTTTCGGCCAAAAGCTAACAACAATCTTCCTGGGTGTCACTTCGGCGACGTAGACTTGCTCGCCTCGCCATTCGAGATGTCGATGTACTGTACCCCTCACATTGAGCTCGTAAACTGAATTAGCAACAGCTACGACCGAGCTTTGGAGAAGTAAGGGGCCAAAGCCTGAAGGACCATCCAGTTTTTGCCTCCATGCCAATTTCCCGGAAAAGATGTCATATGCCATCGCCGTCTTTGCATTGGTTGTAATGATCACTTGCCCGTCCAACACCACTGGAGTGGAATTGACGTTGCTATTACGCGCTGAATTCGCCAGTCGGGTCCAAATAATTTTGCCATTCGCAGCATCGAGGCAGTGAAGCCGACCACTTCTATCTCCAATGAAAACTCGGTCGTGGCTCTCTGCTGGGGACGAGTAGATGGATTCCCTGTCAGTGCCGCATGGGCAAAATGACCAAATGACTTTTCCTGATTCGGAATTCATCGCAAACAAGGTATTGCAGCTCGTCGCGAAAAGCCGTGGTCCACGAAGGTAAACGCTGGCACCCGCAAACTTACCAATCCTTCGCCGCCAGATGAGCTTGCCATGTTCGCGATCCAGTGTGCAGATGGCACCGGGTGCGAACACCGAGACGAAGACTCGATCCTGGACAACCAACGGATTCGGACGTGTATTTGAAGGGGGCAGAACTGCAAACCTCACGTCCGGAAGTCTCGTGCGCCAGACGGTGAGATCGCGAAAACTATACGTATTAACTGGAGCGTTGTTTGTGCCGAGCATGTTCGTTCAGTTTGATTAGAAGCCTTATTTGAGATTTCCCTCGCTCGCGCATCCCGGGCGCCGGCGAATCGACGTCCGCAGAGTATATAAAGAGCCGGGCGCGATCAGGAACCATAGCGTCGCGGGTTAGTTCTAGTCCCCGCGCGTGAGTCAGGCGACTTATCGGACGAGGCTATAGCCTCGCCCGACAGTCGCTGGTTCCTATTGCACCTTTACGAGGTATTGATCAACCGTCATGGTTTTCACGTTGCCATTTCCTGCGTTTGCGGCGAACACGCCGACGTAAAGATTGGTGTAGTGGTTCAAGAACGAAGGCTGAGGTATGGTCAACACTCCGCTTCTACCGGGATGAGTCAGATTGTGAATGGTGACACCGAAGTTGGCTCCTTGGCGAAACAGAGTCAGAACGATAGTATCGCCGACCGCGGGAACGAACTGAGAACCGTATCCCCCTCCAGAATCGAAACCGCCGTTGTTGATCGTCATCAAAGTGGCCGGACCAAAAATGTGTCCCCAGCCACAGCGAAAGACGTGACTGCTGTCCGCTCCTACATACAAACCGAACTGATCGAAGTCTTCCGCATACTGAATGTTTACGAACCTTGCCTTCACTCGGAAATTCCCGTGTCCGGTAAAGCCCAGGCTCGCCAGACTGGTTCCCAGGTATTCACCGGTATCCAGATCGCGTTGCCCATTGAGGTCGCTGTTCGTACTGAGAATGGTAAGCAAGCCATCGGTGGTATCCAGGGCAAGATTCGTGTCATCGGTCAGAAGACCGGACCCAGTGCCCGGGAGGCGGTCGGTGAGGCCGGTGCCATTGCCGGAGATGTCCTGAATGGTTCCAGGCACAGCAGAACTGAAATCGAGTGCCAGGGTTTGCCCCTGAGCCCACGCGGTGTCGCCCAAACACGAAACTGTAATCGTGATGAGGACAGCGGATAGCAGAGTGAGACACTTTGACATAGAAGTCTCCTGACGTGATCAACTCGGGAAAGCGGATGAGCCCACACGGTGTTAACGATAGCCAAGGAACGTAGGGGCGTTTTTGGCGGCATGAGTATATCCCAGAAACTGGGAAAGACCCAGAGTCATCACGCTTGCCGTGCGACACCGAGATTAGGGCGAGATTTTTCCGTCGACGTGTCCTCCATTAGCCCGGCGCTAGCAGCATGAGCCCGCGCGGTTGACGCCTCCATCTCCGCTCTGTTTAGCTAACCGGGCAACATTTGATAAGCATCACGAACCTACGGGAGCCACTTCATGAAACCTCTTGCCATCGTCCTGCTTCTCCTTGCCAGCATTCTGCAGGCTCAAGAAAAACCTGCTGATCTCGACGCTCGCCTGCAGAAAGCTTTTCAGATGCTCGATGCCTACGCTGCCAAGGCCGTTGAAACACATGGTATTCCTGGGCTCTCGCTCGCCATTACCGATCGCAACGGCATACTGCACACCGCGGCCTTCGGATATGCCGACACCAAGCTGAAGACTCCCGTGACTCCGCAAACCAGGTTTGAAATTGGGTCAATCTCGAAGTCGTTTACCGTAATCTCACTGCTGCAACTGCACGAGCAGGGCAAGTTCGATCCCAAGCAGCCGATCACGAAATACCTGCCTTGGTTCTCTGTTCACTCCAAGTACACGCCAATCACCGGACACGACATCATGACTCACACAGCGGGCCTGCCCCGCGACCGCGATGACATCCCATCGTCGCTTTATCAGGCCGCCGGGGTGCGAGACCGCTGGACCGGATACGAGCCGGGAAAGCACTACCTCTACTCGAACGTTGGTTTCCAGATTATGGGCTACACGCTCGAGGAAATCACCGGGAAGTCATCTGGCGACAATGTCCGCGAGCGTATCCTCCAACCGCTTGGCATGAATCAGACCGACCCCGTTTTCACCAACGATACCTACTCAACCCTTGCTACCGGATACTCCAACCTTTACGACGACCGCCCCAACCGCCGCCATGCTCCGCTCATCGAAGCGACGTGGCTTGAATATGGCGCAGGCGATGGAGCGATCGTGTCTACTGCATCCGACATGGCGACTTACCTGCGGATGCTCATGAATCGAGGCATGGGACCGAATGGCCGCATCATGTCCGAGGAAAGCTTTCAGCTGCTCACCCAGAAGGGAGTGAAGGAATCGGACGACGACAACGATTACTACGGGTATGGAATGTCTACGTGGATTTCCGACAGCCACCACATGATTGGACACACCGGAGGCATGGTGGGTTACAGTTCTCGCCTCGAAGGCGACATGGACGCGGGCTACGGCGTCATCACCTTGGTAAATTGGGCCGGCGGATCGGACGGCGTTCCCGATTACGCTTTCAAACTACTACGCGCGGCGTACGAGGGGCGGGATCTGACGGCTCCGCCCCAGGATGAGTTGCCGGGGCACATCAAGAACGCAGCGGACTTCGCCGGAACCTATACCTCGCCATCCGGCGAGAAGATAACGATGCAGGCTCAGGGCAACTTGCTGCTGCTGAACTACCATGGGCGAGCGATCTCGCTGGAGCATTACGGAAAAGATCAATTCCTGGTGCCCGATCCCGAATTCAAGCTGTTCCCACTTCGCTTTGGACGCCAGAATGGAAAAGTCGTTGAGGCCTTCCACGGCGACCATTGGTTTGCGAGCGATGCTTACAAAGGTCCACGCGATTTCAAGACGCCTCCTGAGTGGGCGAGCTATCAGGGCCACTACCGTTCAAACCAGGCATGGTTCAGCAACTTTCGCATCGTTCTTCGCAAGGGCGAACTCAGGCTCGTGAGTCCCGATGGCGAAGAGTGGAAGATGACGCCTGATGGCCAGGGCGGCTTCTGGGCTGGCGACGAAGACGTGCCTCCGCAGGAACAGGTAAGCTTCGATACAACCGTGCATGGAAAAACCCTGCGCTGCACGCTGTCCGGCCAAGGCTACTACCGTGTGTTCACACCATAGCCCGGCGTGGAACCTTCTTTCGTTACCATTCGTATCTTCAAGCGTCTGAATCTCGATGAACGTCTCACGAAAGCTCGCTGTCCCTAAGCTCGCGCCGTTTCTGTTGTGTCTGCTCTCGCTGCCGACCCTTGCAGCCGTGCCTGCCAATACCCCATCCGTCTCCGTCATCATGCACGTGAATATCATCCCAATGAACCGAGAGGGGGTGATCGAGCGCCAGATGGTGCTGGTCCGCGACGGGAAAATTGCAGAGATCGCACATGAACTCGATATCCCATCTGGTGCCCGACGAATCGAAGCGGCTGGACGATTTCTTATTCCGGGACTCACTGATGCCCACGTTCATCTGCTTTCTCCAACCGAGTTCAAGCTTTACCTTGCCAACGGCGTGACGACGGTCCTGAACTTGAATGGGCGTCCCGCTCACCTACTGTGGCGCAAGGAAGTTGCCTCGGGAGAATTGCTGGGCCCAACAATCTTCACGGCCGGGCCGACCATCGATAGCCCGCACACGCCTGAAGAAGCCGTCAAGTTGGTGGATGAGCAAGCTGCCGCGGGCTACGACGCCGTCAAAATCTACAATCGAGTGTCGAAAGCCGAATATCCGGCACTGATCGCCGAAGCGAAGCGCAAGAACCTGCTGCTGATGGGGCACGTGGCTCGCGAGCCTGAATTTGCAATGACCATCAACTCCGGGCAATCGATCGCGCACCTGGAAGAGTTCACCTACACCTACTTCAATCCGCAACACGACGACAACAACGCCCATATCGTTTACGACGAGGACAAAATTCCCGACGTCGTTCGTGAAACCGCGAAATCCGGGATCTCGGTGGTGGCAACGCTGTATACCTATCGTGACATCGTCGAGCAGGCGACGAATCTGGATGAGTTCCTGAAGCGGCCCGAACTCAAGTATCTCGCACCGTGGACGCTGGACGGGCTTCAGCCTGCGGCCAATCGCTACTACCATTTCCCCGAAAAAAGTCACGCGCGGCTGCGCACCTCGCTGGCATTCCAGAGAAAGTTGCTGAAAGCGCTGGAAGACGGAGGCGTACCACTCCTTGCCGGAACCGATTCGAGCGAACCTGGTCCCGTCGCGGGGTTCAGTATTCACGATGAGTTGCAGGAATTCGTCAACGATGGCCTGACACCCTATCAGGCGCTCCAAACGGCGACAATAAACGAAGCCCGCTATCTGCGAAAAACGGAGGAGGGAGGCACCGTTGAAGTTGGCAAACGCGCCGATTTCGTCGTGCTGGGTTGCAATCCCCTCTCGAACATCTCGTGCACACGAAACATCGAGGGCGTAATGGTGCGTGGACGCTGGCTCTCGCAAGATGAACTCACGAGCATGCTCGAAAGTGTGCCGGCCGAATACGTACAGCAAAAACAAGAAGTCGAGCAGAAACTCAAAACCGATCCACAAACGGCGCAGCAATATCTAGCGGCACATGATCCGTTCGACAGGCTGGCAGGAGCGGCGCTGTTCGATATTGCATCGAAAGATGGAATCACCACGGTGAAGCAAACGATCAGAAAACTACGGGAAACAGATCCTAAGGCAACGCTGGCCTCCGAGGAGACAATCAATAATCTTGGATATGCGCTGATCGGGCAGCAGAGATACTCCGAAGCAGTGGCCTTCCTTCGTATGAATGTCGAGGACTTCCCCAAATCCGCCAATGCGTACGACAGTTACGCCGAGGCGTTATTCGATGCCGGGGATGTGCCGAACGCTGTCGTGAATTACAAGAAAGCTCTCGAGATCGATCCCAAGTACCCCAACACAGAGGCCGCACAAAAGTTTGTGAAGGAGCATGAAGGGAAATAAACGTCTCACACCGGAAAGTTCTGCTCTACGTAGTTCATCGCATCGTCCTTGTTCTGAAGCGTTCCCTCCAATTGCCCATCTTCCACGGCCGTTAGAATTTCTTTGAACCGTGGACCGGGAGTGTACCCGGCAGAGATCAGGTCATGCCCGGTAAGCAACGGACGTGGGCTCACTACTTCCGGCGGCATCAGCTGCAGCTTCTCGCGAATGAAGTTGTACGACGTCAGGTCTCCGTGACTGGACTGGCAATCGATACGGTGCAAGTCCAGGTGCTCTTCAAACCGCGGCATTCTCACAAACTTCTTGAGCGTCGATTCCTTCATACGCGTAACATCGCCGAACCTCATGTGGTTCTTTACCAGAGCCACGATTTGATCGTAGTCGTCATTCGAAAAGCGGTAGCGCCGCAAGATTTCTTCTGCCATCTTCACTCCGACTTCCACATGCCCATCGAAGCGGATGCGGTCTGGGGCAACGCGAAACGTCGGCGGCTTGCCGACATCATGCAGTAACGCGCCCCATGCCAACGTGGGCAACGGCGATGGCGGCAGTTTCTCCAACAAAAGTAGCGTATGCACGAAAACATCGCCCTCAGGATGAAACTGTGGCGGCTGCTCGACACCCTTCATGGCAGAGATTTCCGGCAAAACCTCTTTTAGCAAGCCAGATTCATCAAGCAACAGAAATGCGCGTCTGGCGTGTCCTTCCACCAACATCTTGGTGAGTTCATCGCGCACCCGCTCTCGCGAAACCTGGTGAATGGAGGACGCGAGCTTCTGAATCGCGGAGAAGGTTTGCGATTCAATTTCGTACTCAAAGCGTGCTGCAAAGCGAACCGCACGCAGCATGCGCAGCTTATCTTCCCCAAAGCGGCGCGAAGGATCGCCGATGGTGCGCACAACGCGCGCCTCCAGATCCTTGCGCCCGCCAACGTAGTCGAGAACTTCATCCTTGATTGGATCGAGCAGAAGACCATTGATGGTGAAGTCGCGTCTCTCTACGTCCTCGCGCGCTGACTTGCTAAAGCGAACCTCATCCGGATGCCGGCCATCGCTATAGCTGGAATCACATCGGAAGGTAGCCACCTCGATAACGTTGGCCTTGGCATGATCGGTTACATGCGGCTCCGCTTCATCGGCCTTCGGCACCGGCACTAGCACGACGCCGAACTGCGCTCCCACCGCATACGTCTGGGGGAAGATGCACATCACCTGCTCGGGTGTTGCGTCGGTAGCAACGTCGTAGTCAGCAGGTTGACGTCCCAGCAGCATGTCCCTTACACATCCTCCCACGAGATAGGCTTGGTGGCCTCTCTCGCGCAGAGTACGTGTGATCGAGATTGCGAAGTCTTTTAGCATTCAGCAATGCATTTAACAATTCACAGGATCAACTCAGCCGAGCCAGCATCGGTACCGTCCTACTCCTCACTCCAAGCGCCAAAAGCTAATAATATAGTTACGTGGCCACAACCTACATCTTAGGCATTGAGAGCTCGTGCGACGAGACGGCAGCGGCTGTCGTGCGCTCGGGTGAGCAGATCGTCTCGAACGTAGTAGCTTCGCAAGTCGCCACTCATCAGCCGTTCGGCGGAGTTGTACCTGAGCTTGCCTCGCGTGAGCATCTCCGCGCCATTGTTCCGGTCGTTCGCAGAGCCTTGGCGGATGCGCAGCAGAGTTACGAATCCATTCACGCCATCGCTGTAACGCAAGGCCCTGGCTTAGCCGGAGCTTTGCTTGTGGGTATCAGTTACGCCAAAGGTCTCGCCTTTGCTTTGAACAAGCCCCTGATTGCGGTGAACCATCTTGAGGGCCACATTCACGCTGTTCTGCTCGAGGAGCGGCAACGAGGCAATCACGAGGTCCGCTTTCCAGTCCTGGCGCTCGTGGTTTCTGGTGGACACACGCACCTTTATATCGCCCAACAACGCGACAGCACCTGGTCATACCAGAACATCGGTCACACGCGAGACGACGCCGCGGGAGAGGCGTTTGACAAAGTAGCCAAGCTCCTCGGCTATGGATATCCGGGCGGCCCGATTATCGACAAGCTGGCGCCTCACGGCGATCCGTTTGCCATCAAATTTCCGCCATCACAACTCAAACATCCTGATCGCAAGGACAAAGACAAAGACCAGCGACAGACCAACGATGGCCCGCGCTTTGACTTCTCCTATAGCGGAATCAAGACCGCCGTTCTGCGTTACGTCGAGGTCCATGACATGCGCGCGGGCATCCAGGCACGTCAGTCGGCACTGGCGAGGATCTCGAAACCTAAGCTGGAAGACTATCTCGCGCACTCGGGCAAACGCGCCCTGGATCTTGTGGCTTCTTTTCAGCGTTCCATGGTCGAGGATCTGATCGGCAAGACGCTTAAGGCAGCCGAGGCCACGAATGCTCGGACTCTGTTCGTCACCGGCGGCGTCGCCGCGAATCAGGAGTTGCGGAAGAGTTTCGAACAAGCAGCTCCCATGGCAGGCGTTGACGTGTTTTTCCCTTCACGACCGCTTGCGACAGACAATGCAGCCATGATTGCGGCGGCAGCTTATCCGAAGTTCGTAGCAAAAGACTTCGCCGCCGATGATTTCTCCGCCGAAGCTGGCTTGCACCTGCAATAGCAAACCTTTGCTATTTGAGCTCCCGTTCCAATCAAATTTCAATGAGTGAGATAGATGAGGAATGAAATTTCGTGGCCTACTTGCTGGCAGCCTGCGCGCGTGGACCGTTAAACACCTCGCCCAGCGCCTTTGCCAGTTGCACTTCAATATCGATGTCTTTTCGAATGGCGAATGCTGCACGTTTTTCACATTCATCAAGCGCGCCATGACGGCTGGTGACAATCACGACCGGAATCTGTGCCGTGGACGGTTCCGCTTTCAAGGCTTTGATGAGTTCCCCGCCACTCATCTTCGGCATCTGCATGTCCGTAATGATGATGTCGGGGTGAATTCGCTTGAGGAGTTCGAGGGCGTCCAAACCGTTCGTGGCGGCTTCGACGGTATACCCACGCTCTTCGAGAAAGCGGCAGACGGAATGGCGCACGAGCATGGAATCATCCACGACCAGGGCCGTGCGTGAGGCCTTTCCCGGCAATTTGCACCTCGGAGGCCAAACTATCAAGCCCCTTCTGCCGACAACAAGCGAAAAGCCGTCACCTCAGTTACCTCGGTTACGGCGGTGGCACAGATTGGTTACTCAGGTCAGTTTCAGAACACTCACGTCTCGCTTTGAGGATTGGCCTCTTCAATGGCCATATCACGGAATTCACTCGATTCAAAGATTTCACGGCATTCCAAGCATTCGACGAATTCTTCGTCTCCATCCCGGGAAACCACTTGCACACGCGGGTGTTTGCACAGAGGCATCTGATTATTCTTCTCGGAAACGCTGGACGGCGGGATTGAAGTCATAACTCCGGTTCTGCGAGGATGCAGGGCAGGAACACAGTTTCACTCAAAATTTCCGGTATTTTAGCTGTACTCGTCGCCTTGTCAAGTCCCAGTTCAGGACTTCTAACCTCGCAGTTGTGCACTTCTAACCTCGTTTGAACGATAATCCCGTGCGCCGTTCTGAATAAAATCCGACCAAAAAAGTCGGAAACAATTAACATTATTGTTTTCATTAGTTTACATATCATCTACCAGTTACCCAAGCAGCCTGTAGAGCTTGCAATTTTCCGCCTTCGGCCTTTAGGATATCGATATCCGACTAAATCGGTCGTAAATAGGGAAGATGCTGAAGCTGACCAAGAAAGCCGATTATGGCCTGATGGCCATGAAGCACCTTGCGGAACGTGCGCATGCAGGTGCCTGCAGCGCCAAAGATGTTGCCGACGCGTATGGCATCCCGCAGGAGGCATTAGCAAAAATCCTTCAGCGATTGGTGAAAGCTGGATTGTTGCAGTCTCAGCATGGGGTCAATGGCGGATATACGTTGGCTCGTGAACCCAACAAGATCTCGGCTTTTGAGGTGATTCGTGCCATCGATGGGCCGCTCTTCATTACATCGTGCATCACCGTGAGGGGTGAGTGCGGGCAAAGCAATCGCTGCACCATACGCGAGCCGCTGCGCCGTGTAAATGAAAGCATCGAACAGGTGCTGCGGCGAATCACAATCTCAGAAATGAAGGAAGAGACGGAAGAAGTCGAAGCACACATTGACGTCAAGAAATCGACGGAATTGATCACGCTGCGTTGAGCAGGTCATTTTGAGGAGACAGGAAACATGAGCACGGATGTAAAGACACTCCCCCTGGAGCAGCACATAGCGCCAGACGGCATTAAGCTGCCCATTTACATGGATAACCATGCGACGACGCCTGTCGATCCGCGTGTACTGGAAGAGATGCTGCCCTACTTCACCGACAAATTCGGAAACGCCGCGAGCCGTAACCATTCCTTCGGGTGGGCTGGCGAAGAAGGTGTTGAAACAGCGCGTGAGAGAATCGCGAAGCTGGTCGGTGCGACGACCAAAGAGATCATTTTTACATCCGGTGCAACGGAAAGCGACAACCTGGCCATCAAGGGCGTCGCCGAAATGTACAGGCAAAAGGGCAATCACATTATTACGGCTGTAACCGAGCACAAGGCCGTGCTCGACACTTGCAAGCGCCTGGAAAAGTACGGATATCGCGTTACCTACTTGCCCGTCCAGAAGGACGGCTTGGTCGATCTCGACGATCTTAAGCGCGCAATCGATGACAAGACGATCCTGGTCACCATCATGTGGGCCAACAACGAAATTGGCGTGTTACAGCCTGTTGGCGAGATTGGAAAGATTTGTCGCGAGAAGGGCGTCATATTCCATAGTGACGCGACCCAGGCGGTAGGCAAGATTCCGGTAGATGTAAATAAGTACAACATCGACGTCATGTCGATTTCTGCTCATAAGATGTACGGGCCTAAGGGTGTGGGCGCATTGTATGTTCGCCGTAAGAACCCTCGCGTGCAGATCTCGCCGATCATCGATGGCGGCGGACACGAGCGAGGTATGCGGTCGGGAACATTGAATGTGCCGGGCATCGTTGGTCTCGGAAAAGCGTGTGCTCTCGCTTCGGAAGAGATGCCGCAGGAAGGCGCTCATCTGGCCGGGTTGCGCGATCGTTTAAAGGATCGCATTATGAACCGGCTCGACGAGGTCTATATCAACGGCACCATGGAGCATCGCCTGCCCGGGAACCTCAACATCAGCTTCGCCTATGTAGAAGGTGAATCTCTGCTGATGGGCATCAACGACATTGCTGTTTCGAGCGGATCTGCATGCACCTCCGCAACGCTAGAGCCATCTTATGTGTTGAAGGCTCTAGGCACGGGCGATGACCTGGCACATAGCTCGATTCGCTTCGGAATTGGACGATTTAACACGCAAGCTGAAGTGGATTACGTTTCTGACCGGGTCGTTGAAACAGTGCAGCGTCTGCGCGAACTCTCGCCGCTTTACGAGATGGCAAAGGAAGGCATCGATCTGAAATCGGTCAAGTGGGCCGCGGAATAGCAAGTTTCAAGGGTTTCAGAGTTTCAAAAGTTTAGGTTCTTTCGGAGCTCTGAAAACAAGTCTGACATCCTTGAGACTTTGACACATTCGAAACTTTGAAACTTTGACTTCGAAACCTGGAGATAGAGATGGCATATAGCGACAAGGTAATCGATCACTACAACAACCCCCGCAACGTGGGATCGATGGACAAGAACAGCACCGACGTGGGCACCGGATTGGTCGGCGCTCCCGAGTGCGGTGACGTCATGAAACTGCAAATCAAGGTGAATCCCGAGACCAATGTCATTGAAGACGCCAAGTTTAAGACCTTTGGCTGCGGATCGGCGATTGCATCTTCATCCTTGGCGACCGAGTGGGTAAAGGGCAAGACGGTAGAAGAGGCGCTCCAGATCAAGAACACGGAGATCGTCAAAGAACTGTCGCTGCCACCAGTGAAGATTCACTGCTCGGTGCTGGCAGAAGACGCAATCCGTGCGGCTATTCACGACTGGAAAAAGAAGAAGGGTGTGAACGAGCCGGCGCCCGTCTCGGCGGGAAGCGCAAGTCACTAACCGCCGAGGCCGCGTACGAACAACGCGGCGGTTTGCAGGCGAGATGAACACTACGACCCAAGACACCGCTAAATCGGACACGCCCCAGGCACCGGCCAAGGGCGTGCAGGTAACCGAGAAGGCGGTCGCCAAGATTCGTGCAGCGATGGCCAAAGAGGGCATCGCGCCCGAGCAGGGCGGCCTGCGTCTCGGTGTGCAGGGTGGCGGATGCTCCGGCCTGAGCTACAACATACGGTTTGACACTCAACCTCGAGAGCGCGATCGCATCTTCACCTTCGAAGACGTGCGCGTCTTTGTCGATCCTAAGTCGTTTATCTATCTGCATGGCATGACGCTCGATTATCAGGAGACGCTCATGCATCAGGGCTTCGTCTTTGTGAATCCAAATTCAGCGAAGTCCTGTGGATGCGGTACGTCGTTCTCGGCTTAGATATGTGAGGCACGGCACTCACGACAGCCGGTTTTCGTAGCTTTCTAGCACCATGGCGTCTCCTGTATGGTCCGCCAGAAACGATCGGCGGCGCAGACGGGAAGCGGCCATGGTGAATGTGTCTTATGGCGAAACCTGTGATCAAAACGAGTTCATCGCTGGTCATGCCAGAGGCAGCCCATAGCGAGGCCACGGCGGCCTGCTGGTCGTGTGGCGAAATGCGGGCCGCGCATTTCTGCAGCGCATGCGGGAAGGTACAACCTCCCGCTCCGGTGGATTTCTTCTCCTTCTTCGGGTTGCCACGGAAGCTGAACGTCGATGTCGCTCGACTTGAGAAAGAGTTCTATGCCCTGAGTCGAAAGCTGCATCCTGATCTTTACTCAAATTCGGATGGCCGCGAGCAAACCTGGAGCCTGGAGAAAAGCTCTCAACTCAACGATGCTTATCGCGCACTGAAAGATCCCATCAAGCGGACAGAGTATCTGCTAAAGCTGGAAGGCGTGGAACTCGAGGAACAATCAAAGGCCGCGACCGAGAAAGCGCGCGCTACAGGTGAAGTCAAGAAACAGGTGGTGCCTCCAGGCTTGCTGGAGGAAGTTTTCGAACTCAATATGCAGCTCGAAGAAGCGCGCATGAACAAGAAGATGGGCGAAGACGATCCCGCGCTGCTGAAAGATCTTGAAGCACAGAAGGTCACGCTGGAGCAGAAGCATGAAGCGCTGTTCGATGAATTGAAAACCTACTGGAGCGAGTGGGATCAGCTTGTTGACGGTGGCACAGAAGAAGATCGCCGCACAACTCGCGACAAGATGGTGGATGTTTTGAACCGGAGAAACTACATCCGGAACCTGGTTCGCGACGTCAACGAAGCGCTGGAAAACTGATCACTTTCGGATTGAAGGATTGTCGAATTCAAGGATTTGTGAAGGCCATGCTGGATCGAAGAGGTGCTTTCATTTCGGCAATTCGAAAATTCGGCAATTCGTAATTAACTATGGACCGCATTGTAGGAATCGATCTCGGCACGACCAACTCCCTGGTGGCGTTCATGGAGGGGGATACCCCTGTCGTGATTCCGGGCGAGGATGGCTCGAATCTCGTACCCTCGGTCGTCGCGCTCGATCAGCGAGGCCAGATCATCATCGGCAATGCGGCTCGCAAATACCTGATCGAGAGCCCTGACCATTCTGTTTACTCAATCAAGCGCCTTATGGGACGCGGCATCGAGGACATCCAGAAAGAACTGAAGCTCTTCCCCTTTCGGTTAGCGCAAGATCTGCAGCCCGGCGAAGTACTCCGCATTCAACTCGGCATCACAACATTCACTCCGTCCGAAATTTCTGCCTTCATCCTGCGGCAGCTCAAGAGAAACGCAGAGCGATTTTTCGGCGCTCCGGTGACGAAAACCGTTATTACCGTTCCTGCATATTTCAACGATGCGCAGCGGCAGGCGACGAAGGACGCTGGCCGTATCGCCGGACTCGATGTACTAAGATTAGTAAACGAACCTACCGCCGCCTCGCTCGCCTACGGCCTCGACAAGAAGAAGAATGGCATTATCGCGGTGTATGACCTCGGTGGCGGAACGTTCGATATCTCAATTCTCAAGTTGCATGACGGCATTTTCGAAGTAATCGCAACGAATGGTGACACTCACCTCGGCGGCGATGACATCGACAACCTGCTGATCACGATTGCACTGGACGATATTCAAGGCGACATGGGTTACGATCTGCGCCGGAACGGCGAGGCTGTACAGACGATCAGGAAGGCAGTGATCGAGGCCAAGATTGCGCTATCGTCGCAGACTTCTACCAAGCTTGACATTGAGTTGCCTGAAGGCAAGCGCTACCAGCGCGAGATCACCAGGGAGCAGTTTGAGCAACTGATTCAGCCGATTATCGATCGCACGGTGGGGCCATGTAAGCAGGCCCTGAAAGATGCCGGACTCAAACCTGAGCGGATCGACGAAGTCGTGCTGGTTGGCGGTTCCACACGCATTCCCAAGGTTCGTACACTGGTCCAAGAACTGTTCCATCGCGTGCCGCATACCGACTTGAATCCCGATGAAGTAGTCGCATTGGGAGCCGCAGTGCAAGCGACGATTCTCGGCGGCGGGTCACAGGCCACCGAGAACATGCTGCTGCTCGACGTGACGCCGCTCTCACTTGGAATCGAGGTAGCAGGCGGCGTTACAGACAAGATCATTCTTCGAAATTCGACCATCCCGGCCTCCGCAACTCAGCACTACACGACGCAGATTGATGGCCAAGCCAATGTGGCCATTCACGTTTTGCAGGGCGAACGCGAATTGGCAGCCGATTGCCGCTCGCTGGCGCGCTTTGACCTGAAGGGTATTCCGTCGATGCCGGCTGGAATCCCGCGCATTGAAGTCAAATTTCTCATCGACGCAAACGGCATCTTGCACGTCTCTGCGCGCGAGCAGCGCAGTGGCAAAGAAGCCGAGATTGAGGTTCAGCCAAGCTACGGTTTGACCGACGAGCAGGTCGAAAACATGATTCTCGACTCATTCGATTATGCGGAAGAAGACTTTCGTCGGCGACAGGTGATTGAAGCCCGCAACGAATCAGAAACGATAACAGCCGCTCTCGAGAAAGGTAAACAGAGCCCGGCCTGGCAGCAGTTGACCTCTGACGAGCGCAAGCAGATTGCAAAGCTGGAAAAGGCACTGAATGCAGTCAAAGTCGAAGACGACTACCAGGCAATTCGAGGTGCAATTGACGCGCTTAATCAGGGAACAATGCGCCTTGCCGAACTTATGATGGACAGCGCGGTCTCCACTGCGCTCAAGGGCAAGACCATGGATGAGGCTGACATGGGCGAAGGGCCAACGGCTGGACATCCGGTTGCGCGCGCGGATTTCGAGTGAGAGCTTAGCGCCGCGCTACGCGACGAACGCGGAAGAAACGGAGAATTTCATGGCTGAAGAGAAAAATCAGGGTACCGCTACGATGGATGCCATTGGCGAAAATACGGTTGAAGTCACCTTCTTGCCGGAAGGCAAGACCGTCACGTTCGAGCACGGCAAGTTGCCCTACAAAGATCATGGAAAAGAAGAGTCACTGCTCGACGTCGCCCTGAACAACGGCATCCGGCTGGACCATGCCTGCGGTGGTAACTGTGCCTGCACTACCTGCCACGTCTGGGTAAAAGAGGGCGCTGACAACTTGTCCGAAATGGAGGACGATGAAGCTGATCGGCTGGACATGGCCGCCGATTTACAGTTAAACTCGCGCCTCGGATGCCAGGCCGTCATCACCAAGCCTGGCAAGGTCGTAGTTGAAATCCCGGCCTGGAATCGAAATTACGTTTCCGAAGAGCACTAAAAGCAGCCGTCAGCTTGCAGTCGTCAGCCCTCATAGGAGCTATCTATGAAAAACGAATTTGGATGGGATGATGCCGAGGATATTGGAATTCTGCTCGCTGAAAAACATCCTGAGCTCGATCCCCTCACCGTCCGCTTCACCGACCTACACCGCTATGTCGTCGAGTTAGCCGAGTTTGACGACGATCCCAAGAAGTCGACCGAAGGTAAGCTGGAAGCGATCCAGATGGCTTGGCAAGAAGAATACCTGGAACGCACCCAGGGATAACTGTCGGCTACTTACCTCAATCTTTTACATCGTTGTGACAATTGCGTGGTGTGACCTTCCTATGCTTTCACCGTTCGGTCGCTGAGTTCGGCCGAAGAGGTTGCGTGATGGAAGTAACGCTACGCCGCTCAATTCTGCTCGTTACCTTCGCGCTTCTGCTGTCCGGCCTATCGTTCGCTCAGAAGTATGGCGTCACTGACCTGGGAACTCTGGGCGGCAGCGCAGCAGCCGCCAACGCGATTAATAGTCGCGGGCAGATCACTGGCTACTCCAGCATAAACGGCAACAGTGTACATGCCTTTCTATGGTCAAGCGGAACGATGCAGGATCTGGGCACATTGGGAGGCACTGACGCGATCGGTTTAGGGATCAATGCGTCCGGTGATGTCGTCGGTTATTCCGAACTTGGCGACGGCGCCTACCGCGGGTTTGCCTATAGTGGCGGCAGAATGATTACCTTGCCTCCCCTGAGCGGGGATTATGGCACCGCTTATGGCATCAATAACTCGCGGCAGGTGATCGGCAATTCAAAGACTGCCGGTGGCATCGCGGCGGGTGTCGTCTTTTTTCACGGCGTAAACACCGACTTGGGAAACTTGGGCGGTGACGATGGCACGAGCGCTACCGCAATCAATAAGCTTGGGCAGGTCGTTGGCTATTCCTACAACACGCGAGGCGACTTCCGCGCATTTCTCTGGCAATCAGGCACGATGTCGGATCTCGGAACGCTTGGCGGTGACTGGAGTCAGGCCTATGCCATCAACGATGTGGGGCAGATTACCGGCAGCGCATACCTCAGCGGAAATTTCGGTCCCCACGCATTTATTCTGAGCAATGGAACCATGGTGGATGTGGACAAGCGCAGCAAGCTTCTACAAAGCGCTGGACTTTCCATCAATCGAACTGGAATCGTGGTGGGCAAGATGCAGATTCCTGGTGGCCAGTTCGTAACCTTCGACGCCATGATTGTAATCAATGGCAAGATGACCGATCTGAATACTCTTATTGCTCCCGGCAGCGGTTGGATTCTTCAAGAGGCGCACGGAATCAACGATTCCGGCCAGATCGTAGGTCTGGGCCTGCTGAATAAACAAACCAGAGCATTCCTGCTGACGCCGGTACAGTAGACGAGCGGCGCGATCTGTAATTGCTCGCGATGCCCATGAAACTTATTTGAATTTCCTAGCCCACCACTCCCGCCGGCTCCTCCACGCTCGCCTCCCTCAAGAACTTTGCTGCTTCTTCCGGGGGTGTGGGATTGATATAGAACCCGGTGCCCCATTCGAATCCTGCCGTCTTGGTAAGCTTTGGCATGAATTCAATGTGCCAGTGATAGTGGTCATTCGTCGGGTCCTGCACCGGCGAACTGTGGATCACCAAGTTATAGGGAGGATTGTCGAGAACACGGTCAGCCTTCAGGAGCAGCGTCTTCACTGCCTTTGCCAGATTCTCGAACATGTGCGATGAGGAATTTTCGAATGCGGACTCGTGGCGCTTCGGCAAAATCCAGGTTTCGAACGGGAATCGCGGCGCGTAGGGCGCTAATGTTACGAAGTCCTCATTTTCCGCTACTACGCGCGTGCCGGTGTCAATTTCTTGCCGGATCAGGTCGCAGAATACGCAGCGCTCTTTGAAGATGAAATACTGCTTCGCACCTTCCAGCTCTTCTACTACGTAAATCGGAATAATCGGCAACGCAATCAGTTGTGAATGCGCGTGCTCGAGCGATGCCCCTGCGGCTTCTCCATGATTCTTGAAAATCAGGATGTACTTAAACCGCCGATCTTTCTTTAGATCAAGGATGCGGTCACGAAATGTCCACAGCACATCTTCAATGCGCTTTGAAGGCAGTGTCGCAAGGCTCGCGTCGTGATCCGGCGTCTCGATGATAACCTCGTGCGCGCCGATGCCATTCATCTTGTCGAACATGCCTTCGGCCTGGCGGTTCAGCGTGCCTTCGATGCCGAGCGCAGGAAACTTGTTGGGGACAACTCGAACCGTCCAACCCGGTGTATCCTTTTGCGGCGGAGGCCCGCCATTCGGGTTCGGACGATAGGCCTGAATTTCTGGTGGAGTCTTGTTTTCGTTGCCGTAACAAAAAGGGCAGAAGCCACCCTTGATTCGGACATTCTCGCGGATAAAATCTGTGGGACGTTTTGCGCGATCGGTTGAAATAATGACCCAGCGGCCCACCACCGGGTCTTTTCTCAGCTCAGGCAAGTATTAAACCCTTTCCATAGCCGCACAAATGCCAATTTTACGACACAGTAAAGGCATTCTGGAATAACTCGAATTGCGTGCGACCGGATGGGCCATCATAATACACGCTGATCACATCCATCCGCCAGCAAGGCTCCGGCGACAGGTGTCGCACATATTCGCGCGCGACGGCGATGAGTTCCCGCTGCTTTTTCCCATCTACCGCAGCTTCAGCGGGCTTAACATCACGTGTTGTGCGGGTCTTCACTTCGACGAAACACAGAACATCCTTATGCCAGGCGATCAGGTCGAGTTCTCCTCGATAGTGCGGCGAACGATAATTGCGCGCGACCATGATGTAGCCGCGTCTGCGTAGATAGAAGTACGCCTCCTCCTCTCCCCGACGTCCCGTGACTTGATGCTCGGGAGAGTTCTCAGATGGCAGGATCCGCTCGGCGAGAAAATCCAGGAAGCGAACGGCAGCGTGGGTCAGAGCAGCGGAGAGCATCGGAACTTAGTTTTTCAATTTCCCCGCTATTGCGTCTGTGACGAATCGCACAACGGCACGGCCCCACGTAACAGGTACAATTCCCTGCATGCTTCGAATGATGTGCGTCACAGCGCATCCCGATGACGAGGCCGCCGATTTTGGCGGTTCATTAAGCTTGTATCACGGTCGCGGAGTAGAAACCTGCGTAGTGTGTCTAACTCCAGGTCAGGCAGGTTCATTTCGTAGCGGAGCAAAGACTGATAGCGAACTCGCCGACTTGCGTCGCCATGAATTCGCTTTAGCTTGCGAGATCCTGAAAGTCTCACGCCCCGTTATGCTCAACTATCCAGACGGTAAACTGCATCGTCAGGATCTATATCGCGTCACCTGCGATGTAACCGGCTTGATCCGCGAATTCCAGCCGCATGTCATCTTGACTTCGGGACCAGAGGGAAGCGTGACCGGGCACACCGATCACTCCATGGCTTCAATTTTTGCGACATTAGCATTTGAGTGGGCGGGCCGAAGCAATCGGTATCCCGATCAACTCATAAACGGCGTCAAGCCCCATAGCGTACAGAAGCTTTACTACGTCACCGCCGACACACCTTTGCCCGGGCGTCAGCCGATCATCCTGCCGAAGATCACTACCGTGATTGATATTGGGGAGCACTTAAAGGTAAAGATAGCTGCCTTCAAGGCGCATCTCAGCCAGGAGCCCCTCTGGCCGATTTTCGAAACGAACGTACGCAAACGTGGCACGGTGGAGAAGTTTCATCTCGTAGCCGCAGAAAGCCGCACGCCCTGCACGCTTGAGGATGATCTATTCAGCGACGTTGAATAGTAAGAACTGTTATTTCCCTGCCGATCCCACCGGCACTCCCACTCCAGTCAGAAAATCCCATCCCTTGCGGGCGTGTAGTCCAATGGCCATGCCCCAGGTTATGTCGCGAAGCACGCTTTCATCCCCCAACTCTCCATACAAAAGAGTCAACTCCTCAGCCGTGCTGTTGGCAGTGCTCCCGTTGCGATTCAGAATGCTGGCCCATGCCGCCTCACCAAATCCGACGTGTCCCGTATATTGCCATCCTACGAACCCGTCGGAATCCGTACTGTCATACATCAGCATGGGAGTAACGAATGCATCAGCTGCGAACGCGACATCCGGAATCGATCTTCTTGTGCCGATGAACTGCTCAATGGCGTCCTGGTACGCCGGACGCGTTTCGTACAGGCTTTTTCCGCCAACCCAAAGACCAGCCGCTCGCTCATCGAACACGTTGCCCAGCTCGTCGCGCAGGACTGCAGTGCCTCCGACGGTCATGACATTCGGAGAAACCGCCGGATATTCCAGAAACCGCAATCCGCCGCTGCTGCCGGATATGTAGACAACCCCGGGCCGGGAAAATAACGCGTCGTTCACCGCCTCACTGGGGAACTCGTGGATTCCAAATGGCAGGATCATCTGCCCCCTCCCGCCATGCGTCGCAATGATTTCATTCGCCACGTCAATCGCGTGTTTCAGATCGCCCATGGAACTTGTAGCCGCTTCGACCAGTACGATCGTGGCTCCTGGCGCGAGTGTGTGGGCATATTCGATCACCGCCGCCGCGTTTGCAGCCCACAAGCCGTCAGTGAGCGGCTTGAATCCGGTTGCGTATACCTTTTGAAAGCACGGGTTATCAGTGTTGCAAGGCTGAACGCCAAAGCGCTTGGAGAAGACATTGAGGTCTTGCAATGCCGTGGGATAGTCAAATGCATTGATGACGGCGATAATTCCGCTGCCCCCAGTGGGCAAGGCGGTTGTTTCCGTCACCGGACAACCGGGAACGATTTCAGAGACCAGCCCATAGATACATGCCAGTGACGGTGGTGTCTCGAACGGAGGTAGCCGGGTTTCGGCAGACTCTGCTCGTGCCGACGTAAAGTGCGGGCGAGCTAAGAGAGAAGAGTCAGTTTGAGCAAAGCTCAAGACAGCGCAGAAAAGCAGCATACAGCCTACGAACCTACGGGTCATCTGTGTTTCTCCTGAAAAACGTGCGCTGGTTGGCCCCGAGCACGTAGCAGCCTACGGCGAACTCTCTTGAGACTTGTCACGCGCATGTCAAAAGCATGTAAGTGTCCTCAGTTCCGGGATAAGGTCTTTCTTTGCGCTCTGCTATGATTCTGCCCGTGCCCTCCCACTCGCACCGCGGATATTTCATCACCTTTGAAGGTCTGGACGGCTGTGGTAAAAGCACACAGTTAAAGAAGTTAGCCCCTGCACTAAAGAAACTGGGTTGCCCGGTGATCATGACCCGTGAACCGGGCGGTACCAAGAGCGGAGAAAAGATTCGTAACCTTCTCCTGGACACAGGGACCAGCGGATTATCTCCTCAAGCCGAACTAGCATTGATGTTTGCCTCGCGAGCGCAGCATATTAAGGAAGTGATCCATCCTGCCTTGTCGGAAGGTAAGGTCGTCCTGTGCGACCGCTTTACAGATTCGACCGAGGCCTACCAGGGAGGCGGGCGCAAACTCGGAAGCGAGCCGGTGCTTGAGCTTCATCGCATCTTGTGTGGTGATCTTCAGCCGCATCTCACCATACTTCTCGATTCCGACATCGCACACAGCGTGGAGAGGGCGCGACGGCGCAATCTCTCCCATGCATCCGGTTCACACCGGGGTGAGGGCGATGAAAATCGTTTCGAACAGGAAAGCCGTGCTTTCTTCGGCAGAGTACGGCACGCCTATCTGGCGATCGCAAGGCGTGACCCTCATCGCGTGGCAGTAATTGACGCTCGCGGCACGCCGCAGCAAACCCATGCACGGATCATCGAAGTTGTGCGGCGAAAACTGAAAATCGCCAAAACGGCGTGAGTAGATTTCAGCATTAGAATTGAGTTGCTGATGACCGACCGGAGCTGATGACTGGTATGTTTTCTGATTTCCACGGGAACGAAAGCACTGTGCGGCATCTGCGCGAGATGCTTGCGCACGGCCGCTTTCCTCAGGCCGTGATCCTGGCGGGCTCCGTCGGTTCGGGGAAGTACACCCTTGCATTGATGATCACCAAGGCCATGAATTGTCTCGCGCCAATCATTACTGACGGTCTTCCCGATTTTTGCGGCAAGTGTTCCAACTGTGTACGCATTTCTCAATCAGAGGACCTCTCCGCGCGGTGCGCCGAGGCGGTTGAGGCGCGCGAAAATCTGCGTGAGACCGATAAGCGGGAAACACGCTTATTCGTGCAAACTCATCCTGATGTGTTAGTCATCCCTCCCGATCCTCCGCAAATGATGATCAAGGTGGACCAGGTTCGGCGCGTGATCGAGACAATCTATTTCCGCCCGGGCGAAGCAAAGGAGCGCGTCTACATCTTCACTGACGCGGCATTCATGAAGGAAGCGGCGAACTCTCTGCTCAAAGTGCTCGAGGAGCCTCCCGAGTTCGCAACCATCTTCCTGTTGGCCGATAATCCGGGAGAACTACTGTCCACGATCCGTTCCCGGTCAATGATCGTGACTTTGGGGGCACTACCCGGTTCCGAGATCGAACAGTACTTGTCGAAGCATCGTTCAGATTGGTCTTCGCAGCAACGCGCGCTTGTGGCCCGGCTTAGCGAAGGCGCCCTTGGCAAGGCGCGAGGTTTTGATCTGCAGGGATATATCGGCGCGCGCACGCACGCATTGGCTCTTCTCAATACCGCCTTGCGCGGTGGCGAGCATAGTGAACTGTTCAAGATCACCGAAACATATCGCGCCGGTGCTGAAGGACGCGAAAAAACCGATCACCTGCTTCGCACGCTTTATTCCCTTCTTCAGGACATCCTTTTTCTGCAGTCCTCTACGCCCGAGCTGATCCGTAACGTTGACATCGAAAATGACTTACGCAAGCTTGCCACGGCCGCTGACTTTGAATGGGTCGTACGAGCTGCCGAAAGATTGGCAGATGTGGAACGAGGCATGCGTCGAAACCTTCTGCGTTCGCTCTCACTCGATGCCTTCGCCACTGCCCTTGAACCGGTGTAGGCTCGTCTTGGGGTCGTTTGCCTCTAGTCATTTTGTGAGTTGATGTGGTACCTTCTCTGCACTCGAAACTCCCCCTCAAAATCAGAGGCCCAGGATGCAACGTCCCACACTTTCCCTGCGTTTCGTCACTCTTGCGATCTTTCTGCTGACAATTCCGGTTTTTGCACTGCATGTAGTTGCCAACATTCCAGTCGGTACCGGAATAACAGCCGTCGCCATCAACAACAAGACCAATCGCCTTTATGTCGTCAACACGATTTCCGGATCGTTGTCAGTCATCGATGGCTTTTCAAACCACATCATTACCTCCATACCGGTCGGCCGCCAGCCCGTTGCCGTCGCGGTCAACTACATCACCAATCGTATTTACGTCTTGAATTCTGAAGATGAATCCATTTCTGTCGTGGATGGCAACACCAATCTAGTGACTTCAATCGTCCCCGGCATCCCCGGAGTGGCGCTAGCGGTCAACTCTCTGACCAATCGAATTTACATCGCGGATCAACTTGCGAACCAGGTGCTCGTACTGGCCGGAAGCAATAATGACGTGATCGCAACCCTGGGGGTAACCAGCCCAGGCGGACTGACCGTCAGCCAGACGACAAATCGTGTTTATGGTGCGTCGCTATGCCAATGCGATGTATTCGTCATAGACGGTGCCACGAACGAGTTCGTTGACCCTATCCAGCTTCAGGGAAATCCAACCCTGATTCCTCCGATGGCGGTCGACGACAAGAGCGCTCTCTTGTACGTGGCGAACCACAATGGAGATACGTCAATACCCGACGTTTCCGTGATCAGTACAACCGATAACTCTCAGCTGGGAACAATCAAGAAGGTGGGAGACGTGAATGCGTTGGGATTCTTGCCGGGGTTGAAGCAAGTCATCACCAGCGGGGGCATCGATCCAAACCATCGGACCATAGTCCTGAGCGATGCAGACAGCTTCAAGGTAGTGCGCAGCTTGCGCGTGGGCCGTGGTCCCTCGGGAATTGCCTTCAGTTCAGCGACACAGATGATCTATGTCGCCAATACCCTCGATGGCACACTTGCCGTGATTGCTCGGAATTGAGCTCTGGAAACTACTCTTTGTCTCAAAGTGAGCACAATGGAACGCGAGCATTGTCATGGCCGCGTCTCGTGTGCTACGGTAGGGGCAAGTTCACGCCTTCAGTAACCCACAATCACAGCAGCGCCGTGTTGTGGCCCGCTACAAAGCGTGTCGGACAGGTGATGCCATGAAAGATGCGACACAGGCGATTTCCGTCGATGGTCCAATCGAGCAGGAAGGATTTGCCAACCGCAAGCTGATTCGGCCATCGCTCAATCGTGGAGACCATAACCACAACCATAATCATATGTCGTCCCCCATGGCTGAACGACGCGACCGTCCCGAACGCAATGACCGCCCGGAACGCAATGAGCGGCCAGCCGGCGGAAGAAAGGCTCCTCCGGCCGAGCAAACCAATGCTGAAAATTTCTACTATCAGAAGCAGATGCAGACACATACACCGATGGTGATCGTGCTGCGCGACGGCGAGGAAATCCACGGCGTCATCGAATGGTATGACCGCTGCTGCATCAAAATCACACGCAACTCCCAGCCCAACCTCATGATCTACAAACCCGCAATTAAGTACATGTACAAGGAAGGCGAGAACAGCAGGAAGTAGTGGATCGTTCCTCGTTCGCGGTTAGTCATTGGCCTCTCGCTCCTCTGCTAACACTCCCGTTCACAAGAGTCGCCCGATTCATTCGCATGACTCGGAACCCCGTTGTCGCTTGTGAGCGAAGTATAGGCACAAGCTGACAGCGGGGATCACCTTGAGCTGACGACTGACTCTACAATTTCGGCAGCACAATCCCCTTCTGCGATTGGTACTTGCCTTTGCGATCGGCGTAGCTGGTTTCGCAGACTTCATCTCCCTGGAAGAAAATGATCTGGCAGAGCCCTTCATTGGCGTAGATTTTCGCCGGCAGGGGAGTCGTATTGGAGATTTCGAGCGTCACAAAGCCTTCCCACTCTGGCTCAAACGGTGTCACGTTTACGATAATGCCGCAACGGGCATACGTGGACTTGCCGACACAGATGGTGAGCACATCTCGGGGGATCTTGAAGTATTCGACCGATCTCGCTAGTGCAAAGGAGTTAGGCGGAACGATGGCTACATCGGTCTGCACTGTCACGAACGATTTCTCATCGAAATTCTTAGGATCGACGATTGAGGAATTCACGTTGGTGAAAATCTTGAACTCATCGGCCACGCGCAGGTCGTATCCGTAGGAAGAAAGTCCGTAAGAAACCACCCCTTGCCGCACTTGTTTCTCGGAAAAGGGGTTAATCATGTCATGTTCCCGAGCCATCTTGCGAATCCAGCGGTCACTCTTGAGCATGGAACTCCTTGAAAAATTTAGTAATCGGATAATTTTGGAATCTGGCAATCTGCGACGCATTCGTCGCGTTTCGAAAAACCACCCAATTCCCCGATCGCAAGATTACCAAATGAATTTCTGGCTGGCGGACAGTCCGAAAATCCGGTACTACGAGGGTTCGCCCATATTACGGGAGATACAGGCCCGTTGACAATCTCCGTTATCTCCCTTAGCATCAATGACTTGATACAAGGTTTTGACTCCGACGCCGGGGGCCTCTCGTGATCAAGCTCGATATCATCAACGAAGTGGTCAATAAAACGGGTATCACCAAAACCAAGGCCGAATTGGCCGTGGAAACCGTTTTCGAGAGTATGAAGCGTTCATTAGCCAAGGGCGATCGTATTGAGTTGCGAGGGTTTGGCGTGTTCAACGTCCGGCCGCGCAAAACCGGTATCGGTCGCAATCCTCGAACCGGGGCGGAGGTTTCCATCCCTCCAGGCAAAGCCGTTCGATTCAAGCCGGGTAAGGAGTTGCAGTCGATCGATTAAAGCTGGCCTGGGTACCTCAAGTTCCCATGCTCCCGCCGAATCATCTAAGCTTGTATCTCTGATGTCTAGCCCCAGCTCTTCCATGTCTTCAAGTATCGAGTACTACCGCCCTACGGAGGAACTAGTCCTACCACCTACGTACCGGCCACGCTATTGGCTCCACGCATTGCTGCTGCTGCTGACGGTTTTGACCACCCTGGTAGTCGGTGCGCGCCTGGAATTTAACTTCCAGCACAGCTGGCCCGCGTTTTACATGGGCGACGGTAGCCCCGACCTATTCCCATGGAAATGGGTTTTTAGTGCCACGCATTTGGCGATGGGGATTCCGTTCTCGTTGACCTTGATGCTGATCCTGCTGGCGCACGAGATGGGACACTACCTTTATTGCCGGCGATACGGAGTGGCTGCAACCCTGCCGTTCTTCATTCCATTTCCAACTTTGATCGGAACGTTAGGAGCATTTATTCGCATTCGTTCCCCGATTCGCTCACGTTCGGAACTGTTCGATATAGGGATCGCAGGTCCGATTGCGGGATTCATCTTTTCTGTCTTTGCTCTCGGGTTTGGATTGAGCATCTCCAAGGCCGTGCCGATCTCTGGCGATGTACTGCACTCATCGTTTCAACCAGGGTATCCCCTGGTTTTCTCAGGTGTGCAATGGCTGCTAGTGAGTCTGGGGCTTACTTCTCGTGCCGTCGCCGTCGAACGTATGTTGCTGCATCCAACCGTCATCGCAGCGTGGGTGGGGATGTTCGCCACCTCGCTCAACCTTTTGCCTGGCGGACAACTCGACGGTGGTCACATTGTTTTTTCGATTGCTCCGCGCCTGCATCGGACTGTGTCGCAACTCACGATCGTCGCGCTCTTGCCTCTCGCCTATTACTGCTGGGCTGGATGGCTGCTGTGGGCCATCTTGCTTCGCTTGAGCGGCGTGAGACATCCGGAAGTGCCAGATTACCCGGCGCTCACGAGAGGACGCCGTTGGCTAGCACTCGCCGCACTGGTGATGCTGGCTCTAACTTTCATTCCCGCACCTTTCGAGCAGAGTTCCCTCCAGGCCATTCTGCGTGAGTATCACTCGCAGTAACTCCTGCTACGCTGCCTTAGAACCGACGCATTTTCGGATAAGGGTACATCACCTCGGATTCCACGGTCACGAATCGTGACCTCGGTCTTTGTCACGCCAATCAAGCAAATTGATTCAAGAAATATCCGCGTCTTCTTGCATCCTGTTCTCGTTTTCTGCATCGCCAGACCGCTTCTCGATGTGTAAATATTCGTAAACATCTACACACTCTATGTGTTTGTGGATTTACGTCCATGAATCTGAAGATAAGCAAGAGGAGCGTCCCCGAGCATCGACTGTAAGTGTCTAACAATACGTAGCTTCTCGTTAGGCCGTGCTGTGGCAACACACTTGCTAAATTCACGAGTAGTTTGTATGCAGGTGTTGTTCACAGAGTGTACAAGGCTCAATAACCCAGGGATCCTGCTAAGGCTTCATCGCGGTAGTTTTCCACAGGGCAACAGCCACTTTCTTATTGCTGCGGACGAATCTGCCGCGACCGCGCAATCCGAGCTACGAAAAGATGCCTTTCTCGCTCTTGCGGGAACTCTCGTAGAGAACTCGGAGACACTTTGTGCCTCGCTCTGGCAACGTCGTTCGACTCCGCTCATTCGTTGCACGCCCCGTAAGCGAGCCGCAACTCCGCAACGGCTCATTGTGTAACTCAATTAAGACAGGAAAGGAAGAGGAAGTACTGATGTTTTCCAGAAAGTATTCTCTGTTTCTCATCTTGCTGTCGCTGGCCGGACTCCTGGTCACGCCACTGATAGCACAAAATATCGTTTCCGGAGATGTTACCGGCATTATCTCCGATCCAAGCGGCGCGATCTTGACCAACGCGCAAGTCACGCTCAAAAACAATGACACAGGTCAAACGCAGACTGCGCCCACAAACGGGCAGGGCGTGTACCGCTTCTCTCTGCTGAAGCCGGGAAACTACACCGTGTCCGCGACCGCACAAGGCTTTCAGATAGCACAACGTAACACCTATGTCACAGTCGGCCAGGCCAGCACGATCAACCTGCAACTGGGTCTCTCCCAAACCAGCCAGACGGTAGAAGTCACTGCTGAAAGCGCCGTGGTGCAAACCCAGAACGGAAATATCACCACGACCTTTACGCCGCAACAGATCGAGCAAACACCAAATGGTGGAAACGATCTGAGTTACATCGTGCAACTTGCACCCGGCGCCGTGATGAATACGCAGGCCGGCTACGGAAACTCTGCTATCTACGGACTGCCTGCAACCTCAAACCTCTTCACGGTCAACGGCCAGAACGAAAATGATCCTTTTTTGAACCTCAACAACTCCGGCGCAACTAACCTTCTGCTCGGCGCCAATGATGTTCAGGAAGTATCGGTCGTCAATAACGGTTACTCCGGGCAGTACGGTGGATTAGCCGGAGCCAACGTGAACTACGTAACCAAGTCGGGTTCGAACACCTTCCATGGCAATGCCAATTACTACTGGAATGGCCGTGCCATGAATGCCAACAACTACTTCAATAAGCAATCCGATGTAGATCGTCCATTCGTGAATGCTAACCAGTGGGGAGCATCGTTCGGTGGTCCCATCGTCAAGGACAAGACCTTCTTCTTCGTGAACACGGAAGGTCTGCGCGTGGTCCTGCCGACGAATCAGCCGGTTAACATTCCGAGTCCGGAATTCCAGGCGGCGACTCTCGCCAACCTGGCGGTCAGCAGCCCGGGATCGATTCCCTTCTACCAGCAGATGTTCAGTCTCTGGAACAATGCTCCCGGTGCAAGCGGCGCATCCACTACTGGCCTGGCCGGCGGTACCGACGCAAGCGGGAATCCGACAGGAGCCGGCTGCGGTAGCTTTTCCAGCCCTCTGATACCCGCCGGGACCCCTTGCGCGTTGCAGTTCCGCTCTACTGCAGGAAACTTCACGCACGAGTGGTTGCTCAGCGCACGGGTTGACCAGAACATCAGCGATAAAGACCGCCTGTTCGTTCACTTCCGCACGGACCACGGGGTTCAAGCAAGCTACACCGATCCGATCAGCCCGCTCTTTAATGCGGTCAGCGATCAGCCGCAATATGAAGGGCAGCTGAACGAAACGCACACCTTTGGCGCAACGTCGGTGAACCAGTTCATCCTTTCCGGATCCTGGTACAGCGCGCTGTTCGCGCCTTCGGACATCGATGCCGCAGTGCAAGCGTTTCCCTATCGTCTGGGATTTGCGGGCAATGCGTTCTTCGGTCTGGGTCGTGACTTGAACTTCTGGCCGCAAGGACGCAACGTCACTCAATATCAGATCGTGGATGACTTCTCGACACTCCACGGCAACCACAACCTTAAGTTTGGCGTTAATTTCCGCCGCAACGACATCACTACCTACAGCCCGGGGTTCCAGTCGATTGGTTACAGCTCGTCGGAAACTCTGGATAACTTCTTTAACGGAAACGGCACCACCTACCTGCAGAATTTCCCAACGCAGCCCACGGCACCAATTGCTCTTTATGGCCTTGGTCTGTACGCGCAGGACGAGTGGGCCATTCGCCCGAATTTCAAACTGACACTCAGCTTGCGGGCGGAGCATAACTCCAACCCGGTTTGTCAGACGGATTGCTTCGCGAGACTCTCGGATTCCTTCCAGAATATCTCGCACGATCCGAATCAACCGTACAATGCGGTCATTCAGACCGGCCTTCACCAGGCGCTGAACGAGTTCACCAATATAGATTGGCAACCTCGGATCGGCTTCGCTTGGACTCCGCTGGGGCCTGGTCATGACACCGTTATTCGTGGTGGCTTCGGACTCTTTGGCGACGCCTTCCCGGCCACGATCGCAGACAACTTCCTGAACAATTCCCCTCTTAATAACCAGTTCTCGACGGGAATTGCTCCGCTGTCGCCCGATGTGGCGAACAACCAGGCATCGCTTGCATCGCAGGCGAACACCGCCTTCCAGACGGGCTTCGCCAACGGTGGCACTCTCGCTAGCATCGCTGCATCTTTGCCTGCAGGAGTTCCGTTCGTTCCGCCCAATCTGTTTAACGGAGCCTCTTCCCTCCACTCTCCTCGTTATCAGGAGTGGAACCTGGCGCTCCAGCAGGGGATCGGACGTAGCGCTTCGTTCTCTCTGAATTACGTTGGAAATCATGGCTTGTATGAGGCGTCACAGAACGGCGGCTTGAACGCGTTCTGCGATGCGACGTGCGCCTCTGAGTTGGGCGTGGCCTCGTTCGCGGGCCTCCCGGTTACTGCTCCGGATCCTCGATTCGGCGCCATCACCGAGGTTCAGAGTGCGGCCGTCTCCAATTACAACGGACTGACTGCTTCGTTCACCAAGAAATTCTCGAACCTGCAGGTACAGGCCAACTACACCTGGAGTCACGCACTGGATGAAATCTCCAATGCCGGATTCCTGCAGTACAACTTCGCTACCAACACCAGTGTTCTGAATCCTTCGGATCCTAACAATCTGCGCCGCCTGAACTATGGCAATGCCGATTACGATACGCGGCATTACCTGAGCCTCAACTACGTGTGGAATACCAACTACGCGAAGTCCGGCTGGTTGAAGCTGCTTACCGATTGGACGGTATCCGGAACGTTGTTCTCGCGGAGTGGTCTGCCCTACACCGCTGTTGACTCCAATACCACCGGAGTTCTTAACGGCTTCAACTACTTCACGACAGCGGGATTCAATGTGTTCGCCAACACCACGATCGGGCCGGTTTCTTGTGACCGTGGGGCGCTCACGACTCCGTGCGTTACCTCTACCGTCAACACTCCAGGCGGACAGTTCTCGCCTGCGGTCAACGGTTTCGGCAATCAACGCCGCAACCAGCTCTATGGTCCGAATTTCTTCGATACGGACCTGACACTGATGAAGAACTTCAAGATCCCGCGCTGGGAAGGCTCTAACCTCGGCATTGGATTCCAGTTCTTCAATGTCCTGAATCACGCAAACTTTGATCAGCCGGTCGGCGACATCTTCGATCCGCAGTTCGGACAGATCAATAACACGGTCAGCGTACCTACCAGCATTCTGGGCTCGTTCCTGGGTGGCGATGCATCGCCACGTGTGATCCAGCTAAAGGCGTCTCTATCTTTCTAAGCTGAAGGAAGGTTTCAACTTCAGACGGCTCCGGACTTCCGGAGCCGTTTTTTCGTGCTCTCTCGGTCACATCGGTTCGTGACCGCCATCACACCACACTGAGAGAGATCGCCTCGATAATTTATTCACCTTCGAAAGCAGGGGGATACGTGCCAAAAGGACGGGTTTCCATCATCGTCGAGCGTTGCAAGGCATGCCAATTTTGCGTGGAGTTTTGTCCCACCAAAGTGCTTGCGCTCTCCTCGGCCTTCAATTCCAAGGGATACCATCCGCCGCATGTCGTTCATCCCGAGAAGTGTAGTGGTTGCGATCTCTGTGGAATGTATTGCCCGGATTTCGCCATCCACGGCACCCGCATCCCTGGAGGTGAAAAGTGAAGGCGGATCCGCACGGAGTTTTAACAGGCACACATTTCCTCGATGGCGATCACGCCTGTTGTGAAGGTGCACTCGCCGCAGGAGCCCGTTTCGCCTCAGGTTACCCGATCACGCCTTCTACTGAGGTTGTGGAGCGCTTTGCCGCTCGCGTCCCCACCGTAGGCGGAAATTTCATTCAGATGGAAGACGAACTCGCAGCCTCCATCGCATTACAAGGCGCAGTGTGGGGCGGAGCGAAGGCATTTACGGTCACGTCAGGCCCCGGCTTCTCGCTCATGATGGAGCACATCGGATATGCCGCGATGACGGAGACACCCTGCGTGTTCGTGGACGTGCAGCGTGGCGGGCCTTCCACGGGACTTCCCACTCTTCCAGCCCAGGCCGACATGATGCAGGCGCGCTGGGGTTCGCACGGAGACTACGAGATCATCGCGCTCTGTCCAAACTCTCCTCAGGAATGCTTCGACCTTACGATCACAGCGTTCAACCTGGCGGAAGAATTTCGCGTCCCTGTCATGTTCATGATGGACGAAGTTGTCGGGCACATGACGGAGAAGGTCGTCATTCCGCCGGCAGAGCTGATCGAGGTTACTCCCCGCCGTCACACCAAGGTCTCTATCGAAGAGTATCTTCCCTATGCCTCAAATGGCGATCTCGTCCCCGAAATGGCGCATGCTGGAGAGGGATACAAATTCCATGTAACCGGACTGACTCACGACGAACGTGGATATCCCAACATGACTCCAACCGTTCAGGACAAATTAATCAAACGTCTGCAAAACAAGATTCGCAACGCCGCCGATCGCATCGTTCGCATTGAAGAAGAGGCCACGGACGGAGCGGATGTAGTGGTCGTCTCCTACGGAATTACCTCTCGCGTTGCGCAGCGGGCAATCGACTTGGCACGAGGCCAGGGACTGCGCGTCGGAAAGCTGCGCCTGCTGACGGCTTGGCCGTTCCCAGAGAAGCGCATTCGGGAACTCTCAAAAACCGTCAAGGCATTCGTAGTTCCGGAACTCAATCTCGGACAGATGGTTCACGAGGTCGAGCGCGCAGCGGCTGGACGGGCACGAACGTTCCCAGTTCCGCACGCGGGCGGAAGCGTACACAGTCCGGCAGACATCTTGAATGTGATCGTGGAGGCGAGTCGATGAGCACTGTGGACAATCCAGTCGAGGCTTTCCTCCGCACGGATCGCATGCCCCACATATGGTGTCCCGGATGCGGCATCGGAACTACCGTGAATTGCTTTGCGCGGGCGCTCATCGAATCGAAAGCTGATCTCCAGAATGTCGCCCTGGTCTCCGGTATCGGCTGCACCGGACGCGTCGCTGGCTACGTGAAACTCGACTCATTTCACACCACGCATGGACGCGCCATTCCCTTCGCCACAGGATTGAAGCTCGCCAATCCCAAACTTAATGTCGTGGTGTATTCAGGGGATGGCGATCTCTCGGCAATTGGCGGCAATCACCTGATTCATGCTGCCCGTCGCAACATCGATCTCAAGGTCATCTGTGTGAACAATCTGATTTACGCCATGACGGGCGGCCAGACCGCACCCACGACCCCAGATCACGCCATCACATCGACATCGCCCTACGGAACTTGCGAACCAGCATTCAACCTCCCCCACCTCGTGGAAGCAGCCGGCGCGGTCTACGTGGCTCGCTGGACAACATTTCATGTCCGTCAACTCGCACGCGCCATGAGCGAAGCCTTCCGCAAGAAAGGCTTCTCATTCATTGAAATCATCTCGCCCTGTCCGACGCTTTATCAAAGACGCAACAAGCTCGGCGATGGACTGGACACCATGAAGTACTACAAAGAAAAGAGCAAGGTGTGCAATGGTGCACGAACCAGCGACGTAGGCCTCACCATGACCGGTGAAATCATCGTCGGCAAATTTGTAGATTGCGACCGCCCTGACTACCAGGGCTTGGTACATAATCGGCTTTCGGAATCCTTGGGTGATCGATACGTCGAGCAAGAAGAGAAGAGATGATATGCAGCTGACAGAGATTCGCATCGCGGGCTTCGGTGGCCAGGGCGTGATCTTATCCGCAATCATCCTGGGCAAGGCGGCATCGATCTACCAAGAAGGTTTCGCTACCATGACACAGAGCTTCGGCCCCGAAGCGCGTGGCGGAGCGTGTAGCGCCCAACTCATCATTTCCGACACACCGGTTCTCTATCCCTACGTCACGCATCCGGACATTCTTGTTGTCATGTCACAGGAAGCCTACGGAAGATTCGCTCCCGAGTTGAAGCACGGTGGCACCTTGATCGTCGAGCAAGACCTGGTGCGGGTCACCCAACTCCCGCCAGAGGTCAAGGTTCTCAGCATTCCTGCCACGCGCATCGCAGAAGAACTTGGAAAGCGGATGGTGCTCAACGCGGTGATGGTGGGATTTGTGACGGCTTCGACAGGACTGCTCTCAGCCGAGGCAGTTCGCATGGCCGTGGCGGACTCGGTGCCACCAAGCTTTCGTGAATTGAATCTGCAGGCCTTTGAGAGAGGACTTGCCTACGGAAATGCAACACAGGATGGCTCACTTGCATATGCTGGGATAGATAGTGCCGCCGACTTTTCGCAAGAGTAGAGCCCCTTCCACCGAGACGTAGCGCCGGCGTCTCGCCGGCAACTCATGTCCGAGGACATCAACATACGCTCGCGTGGTTATCTTCCGCATTGGGAAAGAACTGGTTCTGTCTATTTCGTCACCTTCCGCACAGCAGACGCCCTACCTGCGAAAGTCGTCTCGTATCTGGAGTCGCTACGTGAAGACATTCTTCGTACCGCGGAACAAAACGATCGGCAGTTAAACATTTCGGAAGAGCATCGTCTCGCCCGCCTGCAAGTGGTAGACAAATATCTGGACGCCGGAGAGGGCGCGTGCCATTTAGCCAAGCCGAATATTGCCGCAGTAGTTGCAGAAGCACTTCGGCATTTCGATGGAGAACGCTATCAGCTAATCGCCTGGTGCATCATGCCAAATCATGTGCACGTCGTTCTTAAGCTCGAGAGGCACACTGCCCTATCGTCTGTCCTTCACTCGTGGAAATCATTCACCGCTAAGAAAATCAATGAAACATTGAATCGTGGTGGAGAATTTTGGCAACGCGAATACTACGATCACGTGGTGAGAAACGAGGCCGACCTGGAAAGAGTTGTTCGCTACGTCGTGGAAAATCCTGTCAAGGCAAAGCTCCACGGGTGGCGTTGGATTTGGATTCGCTCGGCTCCTACAACATAGTGGTGCCGGCGAGACGCCGGCGCTACCTGACTTAACATGCACGGCGACAACCACATTTCTCGGTAACATCGCCGTTGTGCCGACTCATCATCGCGGGCTAATCCCGACGTAGCGCCGGCGTCCCGCCGGCCTTCATTGTTTCAAGTGTTCCGCCTTCCATTGCATAGCGTCGTGAATGCGATTCCGTCCGCTGGGATGATCAAAGAGAATAATCTCTTCCCATTTTCCCGGGCTCATCTTTCTATACTCCCCTAGGTGAATCGCAGCCTGTGCAAACCCATCGGGCTGTGCGCTGGCGTTCAACCCATACATATCGGCCTCATGCTCCTGTACTCGAATGAGTGTGTTCTGCACCGGAGTGGCGAGAAAAGAAAAGAAAGTAGCCCAAAGCGCTACCAATGGCAAGACGGCCGTGTCACCGATGCCGCGAATCTGCCACTTTTCGCCCCAGCGTGCTAACGAACGGTTGATCGCAACATATAGCAACCCAAAGCCGATGAAATACATGACGCCGAAGAAAACAATCCCCTTGTACACATGGTTCAGGACATAGTGGCCCATCTCATGTCCCATGACGGATTCGATCTCTTCCAGCGATCCTCGCTTCAGCAGGTTGTCATTCATCGTGATACGCATCGTGTTGCCAACACCGCTCACGTTCGCGCTCATGCGCGTTGTCTGCCGGGAAGCATCGATCTCATAGACATCGTGCGCTGGGATCCCATTAGCACGGGCCATACTGAGGATGGGGATTGTCACCTTCGGATCTTCCAATTTTGTGATCTTGTTGAAAATCGGAAAAATGAACACAGGCGCGATCAGCGCGACAAAAGCGGTGAAGACCGTGAAGACAAGCGCGCCCCAGGCCCACCATGTGCGCTGGGTCTTGCGCACGATTCCGAACAAGGGAACAACCAGAACCCCACCGAGAATCAATGCAACCAGTAACCCCTTGACCTGATCTCCCATCCATTGCCCGAATGTTTGCGTCGCCAAACCATACTTCCATTCGCGTGTGAAGCCCTCATAAACGGCAAGCGGAAACCCTAGTATCGTTGTCACAATTAAGTATTCCGCCCAATAGACGAATGTGTGCACCCACTTGAACCTGGTGACGCGCTCGGCAAGGTCGCGCATCTTCGCCGACCAGCGCAGATTTAGCAATAAAAGGCTGATAGCCGCGCCGTACAAAAAGTCCCAGAGAATCAGCCAGTATCCGCCCTCAAAGTATGCATCGGACTTCGCTCGTGACTCAGCGGGCATCTGCGCCAGATAGGCATTGGTTGCGGCGTCAACATTGAAATCCGGCGAGGCCTTCGCTTCCGGAGGAATTGGAATTACATCGGGTGTGGCCGTGGCCGGACGCTGACCCGGTGTCGGCTGTGCAATAACGAAGAACGGCAGTAACAACAGCGAGATTAACGCCAAGCTGCAGAACAGCTGGGAGTGCCTCATCATCTTTCCCCTTCGCGACGGACGAAAAATGGAATACCAGATATATACGTACGAGAAGACAGAATGTCCCAATCGATTGCGAAAAAAGGATGCCGCATCACGCCAATCGCTGGCAAATACTCCTAATCATCCATTCACACATTGTCTTTATCAATCTTCCACCACTCGAGTCGTCATTTCGACGGCAGGTTCCCCCCCAGCAATAGCTTGCGCCACAATCAGCCTACGAGCTTCCACACGGATTTGTGGCAATTTCCAACCAAACCAGATCGCGCCGCCCACCGCCGCCACAGCTCCTAACAGGATGGTCCGCGGCGCGCCGATGCGGTCGGCCAATGCGCCTCCGAAAAATGCACCGAACGGAGCCATGCCCATGAACATCATGGAATAAAGCGCCATGACGCGTCCCCGCAGCTGGTCAGGGACCATGGACTGGATCAGGGTGTTGGACGAGGACATCTGCAGCATCATGCAGAACCCCACGGGCACCAGCAGGCCGGCTGAAAGCCAAAAAAGGCGAGATAGAGAGAACATCGCCAGAAAAAGGGCGAACCCTCCACAGGAGAAGGCCACCCAGCGGCCAAGACCGCGAACCCCAGTCCGGGAGGCCAGCGTCAGCGCCCCCAGCAAGGCTCCCACCCCGGTCGCCCCCATGAGAATTCCCAAGCCTCGCGCACCGACGTGAAGGATGCGATCGGCGAAGATCGGCATAAGCACCGTGTAAGGCATAGCCACAAGGCTGACCAAGCCCAGCAGCAGCAAGATGGCGCGAATAGGCCCAGTGCGGCGCGCGAAGCGAAAACCCTCAATGATGTGTGCCAAATGCGACCCCGCAGGGCCCTTGTATTCGCGCCGCGAAACCCGCATCAGAACCAACCCGATGATCACCGCAATGTAGCTCACCGCGTTTGAAAAGAAACACCAACCCTCGCCAATACGCGCAACCAGAATTCCGCCTATCGCAGGGCCAACGATACGGGCACCATTAAACATGGAGGAGTTGAGCGCGATCGCATTCATCAAGTCTTCTTTGCCAACCATATCCACCAGAAAGGCCTGTCGCCCCGGAATATCGAAAGCATTCACCACGCCCAGTAGCGATGCCAGGATGAAGATGTGCCATACGCGAATCGTGTGGGTCAGCGTGAGAGTGGCCAGCGTTGATGCCAGTAGCATGGAGGCGATCTGCGTGCCGATAACGATCTTTCGTCGATCATACCGGTCCGCCACGATCCCGCCGATTGGGGCGACGAGGAAAACGGGAATCTGGCTGGCAAAACCCACTGATCCCAGCAAAAGTGAGGAACCAGTCAGCCGGTAAACAAGCCAGGACTCTCCGATACTTTGCATCCACGTACCAATCAGCGAAATCAGCTGCCCACTGAAAAAAAGCTGGAAATTGCGATGCTTGAGGGCTCGCAGCACCGTAGGCAGTGAGCCTGATGTTGTGGAAGATGAATAACTTGGGCTTGCTTCGTTTCCCTTTCCGCTTGGGCTGGTCAAATCAGGCACGTTCAGTCTCAAGTTTTTGATGCTGCTCAAATTGCTGCCGATGCGTCAAGCACTTACCATGTTCCATCCAGGAAATTTCTCCTTGCCTGGTGAAATTAACTCCTTCCAAAGCAAAGCTACCTGAGGTACAGTTTGCGTGGTTAAGATTTGTCTCCGATTCGGACGGTCTCACCGCCCTGGCTAGTATAGTGGCCGATATGCCAGCCAGCCGTTTTGTTCCGTTATCCACGTGTAGAAAAGGAAACCGGCCCACGGTGTCGCCAGTTGCATCCCATTTCCAGACGGCATAGCCGCGTGGAGAACGTATGAACATGGAACCGGTTCAACTCGAAAGGCGCGCGGCGCAGAGATTCGAATTTCATCTCCCCGTGGGAATCAAGCTGTCAAACCGCGATCAGGAGGGAAGCGGTTTCACTCAGGACCTGAGTGCTCGAGGAGCGCTTCTCTATACCGACTTTCCGCTGGCTCCTGGAGACACAATTGAACTGACCCTGGTGATGCCGTCCGAGGTCACCCTCGCGGAGAATATGCGGGTTCGCTGTCAGGGTAGAGTCACGCGGGTATCTTCGTCGGGCGGCAGCAAGTGCGGAGTGGCCGTGCGGCTCGACGGTTATGAATTCTTGCCGGAACGGAATAATGCCTTGGATGTAGCCAAAGGTTTCGCTCGGGTTTCGCCGTCGGTTGAGCCGGAACCCGATGCCCCAAAGCTAGACCCCCTGGTCTAGCCACGCTGCTTCGTCCATCCATAAAAGCCGCGCCTGGCAGGCATTCTGGAGTTCCAGTCCTAATGCGCACCTTCGTTGTTTTTTTGCTAGAATACCGAACACAGGATGACACCTCAGTTGCGGCTCCTGTTGCATATCAGCCCGAATGTTCCACTAGCAAACTGGTTTTGTTTTGGGAAGGGATATCAGCCGTTAAGGGTCCTAGCTGGTTACTGTAGTCACTTGGCTCTTGACACCGTCCCTTCATAACATGCTCGTAACGCACTTGAATTGAGATTCCAGCCATGCACGGCTTAGCGGTCGCGATCCTTACCGAAGACCGGGAGAGACTGGCCACGCTTCAACAGCGCGTCGACGCCACTCAGATGGGTCGCACTGTTTTTGGCCATTTGGGATTCCCAGGCGGCCCTGCCGACCCTGTGTTACGCCAAATTCAGGATGTTCGGGCAGAAGTCGTGCTTGTGGATGTCGGCCCCGAGAACGCTGACCGCGCCATCCATGCCATCGAATTAATCCGCGCCAACACCACTGACATTGGCATTTTTGCTGCCGGCGAAATGGTGCATCCTCCGACGATTGTCTCCGCCATGCGCGCCGGCGCGGGCGAATACATTGAAAGGAATACGCCCTCGGAAGGCCTTCTTGAGGCCTTCAATCGTTTTGCCGCAGTGCGCGGCAAGATGCGCGCTACGACCGGTCGCGCCCGCGTGTTTACTGTGGCCAACGCCAAGGGCGGGGCTGGGGCAACCACTATTGCAGTCAATACCGCCATCGCCTTGCAGGAGCTCCACGGACGCGTGCTCCTGGTTGACTTCGCGTCCCTGGGACACGCTGCACTGCATTTGAACGTGCGTCCCTCATTCGGCATCGCCGATGCCCTGCAAAACCTTCATCGGCTCGATTCCTCACTGCTCGAAGGCCTGCTGACCCAATGTAAGAACGGAATGCAACTTTTGGCTGGTCCGCAACAGCCGCAATCGCTGGCTCCAACCGCCGGCGAATTAGCCCGCTTGTTCGATCTCCTGGTCTCAAATTTCCGTTATGTTGTGGTAGATTGCTCCGGCCGATTCGATCAAACCGGGCGTCTGTTGGCTGATTTGTCGAATGCCGTGCTCCTCGTGGCACAGACCGACGTCGTATCGCTCTGGAGTGCGAGCAGAATTCGAACCTTCCTCGAAGAAGGAACCACCAACGGACGCGTGCGTCTGGTGCTCAATCGTTATAAGAAGATTCCGGGGTTTTCCGAAGAAGACGTCGAGGCCGGCACCAACTGTAAACTGCTGTGGAAGATTCCAAACAATTATCAACTGCTCGCTCCCGCTATCGATAGGGGTTCACCGGTTGCTTTCCACGAGAGTCAGGATCTCGGACGCTCCTTCCGTTCCCTGGCGACGATGCTGGCAGATGCCTCCACTAGCAATGAAGGATCGCTCGATCTGGTTTATCAGCACGACAAGGACTCAAAGAAAAAGGCTTCCAGCCGTCTGCTGATTTCGCCCGTCCGCGCCGGCCAGTAAGAGGATCACCCCAACCATTACCGCCCAGGCATTACAATGTCCTGCTCGGACGCAGTTGATTCCGAACCTCTTATGAACCAGGCCGCACCGCCGCAGGCCCGCCCGCTTTCGAATATTCTGGTCGCAACTGATTTCTCTTCTGCGTCCAACACGGCATTGGAGTACGGTCTCTCGCTCGCGCGCCGTTTTGGCGCCACACTCTATCTTGCTCATATCGTCAGCGAAGGGTCGGGTACAGAGCAGGCTTGGCGCGACGGCCAGCATCTGACGACTGACCTCCTGATTTCCGGCAAGCTTCGTGGCGTTCCCCACAAACTGCTTGTAGGCCAGGGAGAAATTTGGGCAGGCCTTGCTCCAATAGTCGAAGAACACAAGATCGACATGATTGTGGTCGGAACACATGGGCGCACGGGATTGGCGAAAGTCATCCTCGGGTCGGTCGCTGAGAGAATCTTCCGTCAGGCATCATGCCCTGTGCTCACGGTCGGCCCCAACTCACGCGCGTATCCTCCTCCTGGGGGCCTGTGCAGTATCCTGTACGCAACGGACTTCACGCCGCAGTCGTTGCGCGCCTCCGACTATGCATTCTCGCTTGCATTGCGTTCTCAGGCGCACCTGATCTTGTTGCATGCAATGAACCCATCCTCCAAACCGGACGAACAATCGGCTTTGGCGAATGACGCAAGGAATCGACTGAAAGCAATCATTCCCGATGGTCTTTCATTTCACGACGAACCGGAGTGCCTTGTGATCTCGGGTGTTGCAGGCAGCGGAATTCTTTCCGTAGCCGCTGAGAAGAATCCCGACCTGATTGTCTTGGGTGTGACTAAGGCCGGTGCTGACACATTCGCTGGACGTCGCTGGACCAACGCTTCTGAGGTGATCGGAAAGTCGGCTTGCCCGGTGCTTACCGTCCGCTGACTCGGCTATTTTGGCGCTTTCCCATCGACTCTGAATACGTACATCGAATGATTTAGAGTCGCCACGTGCGGATATTGCAGCAACCAGTGATAGGCACTCGGATCTCTCAAGAACTGCCCCGACAAATCCGTCGCACTCACGATGAAATCCCCTGATCCGCGTTCGTTTTCTGCCAGTAGGCGCGCTCGGATGCCGTACAAACCCGGATTTACGCTGCCGAAATACGCCAGCCAAGTTTGCTTGCCAGGATTTGCTTGCTCGTAGTCGCGAACCGACAAAAGCCCCTGTCCCCAATCAAGATTGCTGTCGCTCAGCAACCGATAACTCTCGTAAGGTCGTGTCACAACGCTGAAGTATGAAAGATAATCTGGTGCAAAACGAAGCACGTCGGCAACGTTCAAGGTGAGCACCATGATGGCGAACAGCGTCGCCCAACGATGATGCGAAATCTTTTGCCACACTGCCACCGCAAACAGCAAAGCAAAGGGATAAAGGGGCAGCACGTGCCGTTCTCCGATATTGAAGTGCGCGAGAACTGCCAGGAAGAAATAGACCGTGGGAAACGATGCCATGATCCACAGGTCGGTCGATACCTTTACTCTTCGCGCCGCGGCGAGCAGAAATCCCGTGATCGCCAGTATCAGAACGATAGTCGGCCACTTCAGCAGAATGGCGATTGGATAGTACAGCTTCCACCCGCCAGTCGAAGAGACATTCCCCAGAAAATATGCAGGCTGTCCGTGACGGTTATGCCGTGCCACTTCGCGGAAACCTTCGATATATTCTCCCGCAGGGACGGGGAGATCGAGGTTCATCGTAGTTCGCACCGGCTTCACAATTTCTTCATTCCAGTGCGGAAAACTCGCAGTCAGTGTCCCATCGTGAATACTCAGGTGTGAGATATGAAAGAAATAACCCGCCCACACGACAAAGAAAGCCAGAAGAAAAGCGACGATCGTCTTTCCCCAATTCCAGCGAAGCGGATTCCACTCCATCCATTTCGACTTGAGTATCAATATCCAGGCAAGTGCCATGACAAACATCGGCGCGGTAGAAAACTTGGACAGCAACAGAAGCCCCAGCACGACGCCTAACAGAATCGTCTCCGGCCATTTGGTAGAACGTCGCCAGCGGATGAGCTGCCAGGCCGTCGCAAATATGAGCAGAGTGGCCGCGCCATCGGATGTAACTAGCGAGAAGTGCGCGATCAGGGCAGGAGAGAAGGCGAACAATACTAAGGCAAGATTCGCCGCCGTACGCGAAAACAACTCGGCCGATGCCATCCAAATTAACAGTCCAAGCACGAAGCCAAGAATCGTGTTTACGTGCCGTGTCCTCTCCGCTAACTCAATCGGATCGGGACTAATTCGCGGCACATGGAACCCCTCGTTAAGTTGTTGCACCTCGACCTGCCACATGTCGTCAATAACAGGAAGGGTGCATAAGAGACGGCTCAATGGAGGATGGTCGTTGTATTGTTCGAAGCGCCCGTGCCTCCAGGCATCCAGTCCTTCAGCGATGTGAACAGGTTCGTCATAGGTCAACGACTGCGTGCGGATAAACCATGAACACTGCGCCAGGTACACAAACAACAGAAGAGATGGCAGAACCCACCAGGGATGGTCATGGGGCGCTTGCGCTTTGTACGCCTCTGGACGGGGAGATGCCCAACCAACCATTCTGGGCCCTCACTTTACTGCAGAGTTCCGGAAATCTCCACTTCTGATACCGATGGCTATACCTATCAAGTAAACTCATTGCGACTTGCAGCGAGCCATGCCAGCCAGCGAATCTGTCAAACCACGCCCCCAGTCTCCTGACGCCCGCCTTGCTTCTACCCTGATCTTTGCAGTGTGGTTCGGCGTACTGGCAGGAATCGTAGAAGGGCTCGGCCTGCTCGTTTTCCAGCGCATCAATTGGGAGCGCTGGGGACCGATGATTCATGTTTCCGGAAAGATCCTTTGGATCTCTCCCATCGTTGACGTCGCTTTCTTCCTGGTTGTTGCCACATTGGTGTGGCTGGCCATGCGACTAATCCGCCCTGCAAGAGCGAGTTGGGCCGTTGTTTTCGTTCTGACCTTCTTTACCGCATATGACTGGCTTTCCCTAACCGCACGACTTGACCGTCGCGCGTGTGGATTGCTTGCGCTAGGCCTCGCATTCGCAACCGCCCGTTGGTTCGGCGCTCATCTGGACGTCATGCGATTCTGCAGGCGAACTGTTTCGCTCGCCGTGTTGCTGCTTGTGCTGACGTTCGCAGCCATCGAAGGAGGCACGCGACTCATTGAGCGGAATGCCATCGCCGCTCTCCCGCAAGCCGGCAAAGATGCCCCAAACGTGTTGGTTATCGTGATTGACACGCTGCGTGCAGATCATGTTTCTTCCGCCGGCTACACGCGTGCAACCACTCCCAATCTCGATAATTTAGCGAGCCAGGGAATCTTCTTCGAGAATGCTATCGCCCCCTGCTCCTGGAGCTTGCCTTCGCATGTCTCCTTGCTGACGGGCCGCTATCTTTATGAGCATGGAGTGGGCAACGTACAGCGCGAGCCTTGGCTAGGATGGGGAACGCGCGGTCTCGGCGGTTTCGTCAGCTTGGCCGAAGCTCTGGAAAAAAGGGGATATCGAACCGGTGCATTTTCCGCGAACCGCACTTACTTCTCGCATGATCTGGGCTTTGGGCGCGGCTTCGTACACTTCGAAGACTACTTTCACTCTCCCGCTGACATGTTCGTTCGCACTTTCTACGGGCGAGAGTTCGCACGCATTTACTTGATCCGAAGCGATAAAAGTCTGGTGAAGCGCGTCCTGCGCTCGCTTGGAGTTAACTCTTTGCTCGATCAGGATGCCGAGGGTTCCGGAAGTTATGGGGGCGCCTTCGGAATTCGTAAGCGCGCCGATGTCATCAACAACGAATTGCTGCAATGGTTGGATCAATCGCAGCCACGTCCGTTTTTCGCCTTCCTCAACTACTTTGACGTACACGATCCCTATGGAGCCCCGCATGGTTACATCAACGTGCCTTGGCAACAGGCCACCGATCTCGATCGCTATGACGCCGGCATACGTTTTACTGATGATTACCTTGGGAGACTATTGAAGGATCTCGATGCTCGCGGACAGCTCCAGAACACGCTTGTCATTGTGACATCCGATCACGGCGAGTCCCTCGGTCAGCATCACCTTGAGACCCATGGCCGCGCCCTTTATCGCGAACTTATCCAGGTTCCACTGGTAATTTGGTTTCCCGGCCGTATTCCTACGGGTATTCGCATTTCTCAACCGGTCACAAACGCGGCCATCCCGGCTACAGTCATGTCACTGCTGACAAACAACGATGCAGCGTTCCCGGGCCCCAGCCTCGACCAGCTATGGAAGACACCTGTGCCAGGCACATGGCCCAATCCGTTGTCCGAACTTGCGCAAAACAAGTACCCAGGAAAGAAGGACCAGGAAGCAGACCGCCTGATTCCCACCGCAAGCAGCGGTGCCTTGCGGTCGGTTGTCACTCCCGATTGGCACCTTGTCGAGCACGAAGTCAAAGGAATGCAAATCTACGACTGGAAGCGGGATCAGTCCGAAAGCAAGGATGTGATCGACACGCCGGAGGGCGCGAGGGCGGCGCTGGCTTTGGCCTCGACGTTGCCGCGCCGCCACCCTGACGAAAGCAGGCACTGAACTTACATTGGGCTCTTAAACTGCGACCGGGACTTCCACCACAATCTTCGGTTCGAGGACCATCACCGCGGAGATCGATCGTGCTATCAGGCAGGAGCGCTCTGCCTTCTCCATGACCTTTCCCGTACGCTCATGGTCCTGCTCATGCAAAATTGCAACCGTTGGCCGCAGAATCACCTTCGTGAACTGGTACTTTCCCTCCAATTTTTCGACTAGGCCTTCTACAGCGACCTCCAGGCCATGGATCTCGAGCTTGGAAGCCTCCGCAACCGCACGAAAGGTAGCTACATAGCATGTCGAGATGGCCGCTAGCCAGAGGTGTTCCGGGGTCCACAGCCCCGGTTCACCGCCGAACTCAGGGGGCGCCGCGAAGTTGATGGTTCGTGGAATATCGCCCTCCGCTTCCACGATCCCCCGCTTGTGCAGAGTCCAATGAGCGGCCGCATGGTAGGTGAACTTCTTGTCCATATCCATTCTCCTGCGTTGAACCCTATCAACCGTCGACCAAGTGGGCTGTGAACCTCGTCACGTGGAGCAGTGATGCGAGGCGTGTTGCGCAGATACCCGCCGCCGGGAAACTCATGCGTGTGACAGTCGTCACTTCTTTTTGTGAGGAGAATCACCGCTTTCGGGTTATTGGGGAGCGACAATCAGGCAGTCAGGGTGATGCCCCGCGAACCTCTTGCTGTGGGAGAACTTATATGCCGAACGACGAGCGTGATGTTCTGGAAGTGCTTAAGTTCGAGCTCGCATTCCTCGAACAAGGAGGCTATGGCCGCTCCGTGAAAACGCCTTGGAAGCCGACATCCATCTTTCAGGACTCCCTTTCCTGCATCAACTTCAACGATCCCGATCGTTCCAAGCCGTGCTCCCACTGCCTGTTGAACGAGATGGTACCGACTGAAGCTCAATGCGAAAGTATCCCTTGCCATCACATTCCGCTGAATGTGCAAGGCGAAACCGTAGAGAGCATGGAGCGGCAAACAAGCCAGATTGAATTGGAGGAGGCGGTTAAGGAATGGCTGCAGGCAACCATCACCCGCATTGAATCGGAGCGCGCCAAACAGCCGAAGACACCATCTAAATAGGCCGGCCCTCGCTGTTCTCGAATGCCCTCCCCTCTCACCATTTTGGGAATCGACGTCTTCAATTTCTTTCAAAATTGTCCCAAATCATACCCTTCAAGACTATTCTCTGGAGATGCGTTAAGGGGAAGTTTATGAAACGCGATTTTGCTTCGCTGAGCGCACAGGAAGCGCTCCATGTTGCGATCTTTATCGAAGAGCGCAACGCCGACATTTACCACCAGTTAGCGGAGATGTTTGCCGAGTTTCGCGATCCCGAATCACTGGAAATCGCTGCCGCCTTTTGGGAAATGTCTACGGAAGAGCGGAACCATGGGACGATCCTGCAAAAACGCTACTTCGAGCGTTACGGCACACGGCCCTGCTCAATCACCGAAGAGGATATTCGCGACTTTATCGAAGTACCCAAGCTCGAGAGTGGCGAGCTTTTCAGCATCAAGAGTGCAAAGGGTGGCAGGTCGCCGCGTTTTTTGGCGCTTCAGATCGCAAATCAAGCCGAGCAGAATGCCCTGCAGTTTTACACGAAGCTCGCAACCGCTTCCGACGATCCCGAGTTACGCAGGCTTTATCAGGAGTTCGTGTCCTTCGAAAGCAATCATAGCGATTGGCTCGACAGAAAACTCGACGAGGCCCAGCGCAGTTCTGACAGCAAGCCTGCTTGATGTCGCTGCTCCCTCACTTCTTTGCCCCAGTGCTCTCATCGTCGGACGGGAATGACTTCCATACCACTTCGCGCGCCTTCGTTTTCGTCTTGTAATCGGCATCCAGCGTGTTCTCGTTTGCCGTTCCCTTCAATTCATAGTAGGCTTCGTCGCCGGGATTCTTGCCTTCTCCACGCTCGACCGTACCGTTGAACTCATACCAGACACCATGGACAGTCTTGGTCGTGAACGTCAACTTGTTCCCATCCAACTTGCCGTCTTTGAAGAAGTGGTCAAGAAAATTCCCCGAATTATCCTCGCTGTACCGTGACACAAAGCCGGTTACTCGCCCAGCCTCCTCTACGGTAATTTGCACAAATTCGCCCTCGCGGAAAAACGAGTACATCCGCGAGTAATCTTCGCCAGGGGTCTTGGCTGCTGGGGGCGTACTTGGGGCCTGAGTTTGCGCTGCAGCCAGGCTTACCAAGACCAGGATTGACAATACAAATAACTTATTCATAAGTCTTTAACTCACATGTCAGGAACCGCATGACACGCGTTCAAGCTTCATCAACTCTCAACTTCAATGGTATTAGATCACGAAAATCAACCGAAAGACTCCGCGAAACCTGAAGCACTGGCAGCTATAATGATTGCCAACTGCCCGCCCCGCGACTGAACCATGAAATCGGCCTCTGTGCTTCCCGAATCGTTGTCTGCCCCTCCAGGGGAAGAGCCCCGCGCGGAGCCGCCTGGGCTACTCGTGGAGTTGGAGCCGCGCTGGAAGGCGTTCAGCGGAAATCTGATCGAGTTCCTGCCACTCCGAGAGAAGCCGGGCGAGTATCCCTCTCCCGGGACCTTCTGGTCGGACGTCTTTGTCACATCCCGGCTTCCTTGGTTCCATTTCGTTCAGTCGGCCCTCTGCCATGTTCTTGCCATCCTGGCCGTGTGGGGATTTGTTCGATTCATGCCCACTCCGGCCCAAATCGCACCGCCAATCTTCACTTCCGCGGACGTAATTGCGACATCCGGTCCCATTTACCTGCCTCCGTTGGACACACGCAGCCATCGCGGACAGGTTCTCACAAAAGGTGATCCAGTCCTGGCAACACAACCCATTCTCTCGGTTCCACCGGAAGGCGATAACCGGACACAAACGATTGTGACGCCGCCGGATATCAAACTTAAGCAGAACGTTCCTCTGCCGAACATCGTAGCTTGGTCGAACTCGTCAATTCCTGTACCGCTCGCGGCTACGAGCCGCGCCGCGTCGGAGATGAAACTCCCTTCTCTGCCAAATGCAATTGTCGCCCCACCCCCGGAAGTAACCCGGGATGTCTCACGCCGATCGCCAAACTTGACCTCCGACGTGATTGCACCGCCGCCAGCTATTGACGTTGCGTCAACCCGGAATATCGGCGACATCAACATTGGACACCCAGACGTAGTTGCACCCGCGCCGCAGTTACCGATGTCCGAACAACGGACGCTAAATATGGCTCAACAAACACTGGGTGGCGTCCCAGCCGCTGCCGTACCGCCGCCGCCGACCACGCAGGGAGTGAACTCATCCGGCAGCGGACGCATCATCGCCCTCGGCATCCATCCCGACGCTGCGGCTCCGCCCGTACCTCCTGCCGGAAATCGTCGTGGAAATTTTGAAGCCTCTCCGGAAGGAAAGCCTGAAGCCACCGGCACACCTAGTTTGGCTGGCGGAGCAGAAGGAAGTAGTGGCGCCGGTTCGGGACAAAAACCATCTGGCATCCCTCCGGGATTATTCGTTGGCAAAGCTTCGCCCGAGGCAACAACTGGTGGTGTCGCGGGCGTAGGCACTTCGGGCAATGGAGGCTCCGCAAAAGATGGCGGTACCCTGGTCGCCAGTGTTACGCCACCAAGAACTTCGGCGGTTCCGTCGAAAGCAGCCGCGCCCGTATTGGATGACAAGGCCACTTCTCTTGACAGGCAAGTCTTCGGCGGGCGCAGGTTCTATTCCATGGCGTTGAACATGCCTAACCTGAACTCTGCCGGAGGAAGTTGGATTGTCCGATTCGCCGAGTTGAAGAACAACGATTCCCAAGGAGACTTATTCGCTCCGGTTGCTACGCACAAGGTTGACCCTGCGTATCCCTTGGAACTGATGCGCCACAACGTGGAAGGAACCGTTGCCCTGTATGCCGTCATTCACAGTGACGGGCATGTCAGCGACATCCGAGTGTTGCGTAGTGTCGACGACCGTCTCGACCAATACGCTATGGATGCGCTGTCTCGCTGGCTGTTTCAACCTGCCACAAAGAATGGCGCCCCTGTCGCGTTGGAGGCGGTGGTGATGATTCCCTTCAAAGCCATCAAGAAGTTCTGACATCGCACAATCACCGCGGCCACAGCCAGCCAAATACCCCACCCGTCAGGCACCCATAGATAAGTCCGTCGATGACTTCCTTAACGGTCATGCTCCAGGGTTGGCCTTTCCAGATTCCATTGCTCAGCTGACCAAGACCGTAGGCGAGAAAGGCTGCTGTGCCGGATACACGAAAGACCGCCAGATACGGCGTCTCCGGACCCAGTGTACGTCCTGTGAGATAAGCGGCAGAAAAACTGATCACCAGGCAGTACGCGAACCATTGCCCGAGAAACTTGGGCATGACCGGCAAGCCGGTGGGAAACACCGTCAGGAACCCCACTGGGCCCTGTTTGAACTTTTCAACGATGGCGGGAGACTTCATTTCCTTGTGCGTGCAGTAGGGGAAGTGATAATAGCCGCGCTGCAACCCCGCCTCGCGCAGACTAGCTAGCACTTTGTCTTCGTTTGGAATTTGTTTGCAATCTTTCTGATGATAGGTGAGAACAGTGTGCAGAATGGAGCTGGCGATAAACACGACAACGGCTGACAAAATGATAGGCAGCCACAAAGCAGTCAAGGGAACCATGAGATTCCTCCTTAGGGTGCCAAGTCTGTCGGGAAATCGAATGCGAGGCTACTCTACCGCTCGCAACCGGTCAAGCCGTGGTTTTGGGCCTATCGCAAATCTTTCCTGAACGTTCCAGCTTCTTTTCAACTCTTCGATAGCACGTATTCGGTACGGTTTTATCTATGAAGAGTGTAAGGTCTACGCTCGTTGACTTGGCCTGTCGTACCGCCTACCATCGAATGTTTCGGAGCAAACCCTCTCAATGATTGGTGAGACAATTTCCCACTACCGCATCCTGCAGCAACTCGGCGGCGGCGGAATGGGAGTGGTATTTGAGGCGGAGGACCTAAATCTTGGCCGCCACGTCGCGTTGAAGTTTCTCCCTGCAGACGTGGAAAAAGACCCGGGCGCCCTCGAACGTTTTCAGAGGGAGGCGCGTGCAGCCTCAGCCCTGAATCACCCTAATATCTGCACGATTTATGAAATCGCACGGGCAAGCGGCCGTTTCTTCATCGCGATGGAGTTGCTGGAAGGCGAGACGCTGAAGCAACGCATCAGCAAGCATTCCCTTCCTATCGATCTCTTGCTGGATCTTGGTATACAGCTCGCGGATGCCCTTGAAGCCGCACATAGCAAGAACATCATTCATCGCGATATCAAGCCTGCGAATATCTTCATCACCAAGCGAAATCAGGCAAAGATACTCGACTTCGGGCTGGCGAAGCAGGGTCTACAACCTGAAAGTGTGCTTGGGGGAGTTACCGCTGGTTCAGCGGCGACCATCGACCAGAACCTTCTCACCAGTCCAGGGTCAACAGTGGGCACAGTCGCCTACATGTCTCCTGAGCAAGCTCGCGGCAAGGAACTGGACACGCGAACCGACTTATTCTCCTTTGGCGCTGTTCTCTACGAGATGGCAACAGGAACATTGCCATTTCGGGGTGAAACCTCGGCGGTCATTTTCGAAGCAATCCTGAATAAACCAGTTGTACCGCCGGTCCGCCTGAATCCGGACGTCCCGCTGCAACTCGAAGAGATCATCACGAAGCTACTCGAGAAGGATCGCGATTTACGTTACCAAGGCGCCGCGGAAGTGCGAGCAGATCTGAAGCGCCTGAAGAGAGACACGGAATCCGGTTCCATTGCTGCCGCCAGTAGCTCGACCTCCATCCGGGCACAGAATGCCACTGCCGGAAGGAAACGCAATCTTTGGAATTTCGTCGTTGCCGCTGTCGTTGCGATCGCTGTCGCTGGTTTGACGCTGACATATTTCGCGAAGCGCGGCCAGGCAGTGATGACGGAACGTGACTCCATCCTGGTCACGGACTTTGTAAACACTACTGCCGACCCTGTCTTTGATGGCACGTTGAAGAAAGCGCTCGCAGTTGACCTTGGTCAATCTCCCTACCTGAATGTTTTTCCCGAGCAGAAGGCGCGCCAGACTCTGCAGTTCATGGGTCGCTCTCCCGATGATCGAATCACCACCGATATCGGCCGCGAAATTTGCCAACGCAATGGAATCAAGGCAATGCTCAACGGCTCCATTGCAAACCTTGGCAGCCAGTACGTTGTCACGCTGGAAGCGGTCAATGCCGGCAACGGTGAGACACTTGCCCGGGAACAGGTGGAAGCTACAAATAAAGAAGCTGTCTTGAACTCGTTGCACAAGGCGGGATCGAGTCTCCGCCGAACTCTGGGCGAGTCCCTGGCTTCGGTTCAGAAATTTGACAAGCCTCTCTCGGAAGCAACGACCTCATCGCTCGAAGCACTCAAAGCGCTCTCTCTCGGGGACGCCCGGCATCAAGTCGGCGATGAGCTTGGCGCGTTGCCCTTTTACCAGCATGCCGTGGAGCTGGATCCCAATTTCGCCATGGCATATGCGCGGCTCGGCGCGGTCAATAGCAACCTTGGACAGTTCGAGCTTTCCGAACAGAATCGCCAGCGAGCCTTTGAGCTGCGTGATCGAGCCAGCGAACACGAAAAGCTCTACATCATGTCTCACTACTATGCTGATTCCGGGCAACTGGACAAAGGCATCACCGCCTTGGAGCTCTACAAGCAGACCTACCCACGCGATGCCACTCCGTACACCAACCTGGCAATTATCTACAACCAGCTTGGACAATTTGAAAACGGCGAGAAAAACGCTCGGCAGGCTGTCACTCTCGACCCGGATACCATCAACGGCTATATAACCTTGGCCAACTCTTACTCGGGCCAGGGACGGTACGAAGAAGCCAGGACCATTCTTAAGCAAGCGCAAGACCGAAATCTTGCGACCAGCAACATTCATGGCTTTCTCGCGTCGTTGGCCTGGAATCAGGGTGATGAGGCAACAGCCCTGCGGGAAATTGAATTATCGGGGCAAGGACCAGACGGCGAGATGAATGTTGCCTTCTTTCACTGCCTGGTCGCGGCCAACAAGGGCCAGCTGTCTCTGATGCGCGAGTATGCGAAACGGGCAAGCGAAGCTGCCACTCAGCTGAAGCTCACAGAAGCTTCCGCGGGTGTTTTTGGTGTGAAAGCGGTTGCTGAGGTCCTGTCCGGCGAAAAATCTGCTGCTGTCGCTGATGCTCAGGAGTTGCTCAAGCGTACGAAGTCGCCGAACCTGGTGTTCAACGCAGCTACCGTTTTGGCGATTACGGGCGAGGACAAACAGACGTTGAAGCTTGCCCAGGATGTTGCTGCCCGGCGCCCCTACGACACCATGGTTCAGTTTGTCCAGCTCCCGGCGGTTCGGGCCATCCTGGCTCTCCACCGTGGAGATGCCGCAAAGGCCATCGACGAGACGGATGGCGCGATGATCTATGCTCGTGCCAACAATGGACTGCAGTACATCCGAGGAATGGCATTTCTCAAATTGGGCAAAGGCTCGGAAGCAGCCGAGGCCTTTCAGCGCGTCATCGACTTACGTGGGGTGAACTTCCTGGATCCGGTTACTACATTTGCCCGTATTGGCCTGGCTCGAGCCTACGCTGTGCAGGGAGATAAGGCTCGCAGCCGTGTCGAGTATCAGAACTTCTTCGCACTGTGGAAAGATGCCGACCCAAATCTACCGGTGCTCGAGGAGGCAAAAACCGAGTACGCCAAGCTGCAATAGTCGGCGCTGGCAGCTACGCTGCCTCAGAGGCAGACGGACTCTGGCTTTGGACCGGCAATGTGATTCGAACTGTCGTCCCGACGGGTCCGCTGATAACCTCAAACTGCCCGCTCAATTCATCAACCCGTTCGCGAATGCCGGGAAATCCCAGCGTAGCGGAGCTAGCGGGATCAAGATAACGTTTGATGCCTGCGGGGGAAATCCCTCGCCCATAATCTCGAATGTCCATCTTCAATGCACCTTCATCGCGGCTGACCGCGATCTCGACGATCCGGCTGCCCGAGTGCTTCTGAACATTCGTCAAACACTCTTGCATGACACGAAACAAGACAAGTTCCGTATCGGGTGATAAGTCACTCAGATTGGTAGCAATATTCACTCTCACGGCAATGCCGCTTCGACTGGAAAATCCATCCACAAACCAGTGGAGCGCCGACTCCAAACCCATCTCATCCAATAGTGGCGGGTGCAGCAGGTACGACAAGCTCCGAATTTCGCTGATGCACCGGTCGGTAACCTGCACACTGTCGTCGATCAGCTGCACACAGTCTTCAGGCACCCTTCGGCGGGCGATCTCCAGGTTGAATTTCAACGCAACCAATTGCTGCGCCGTACTATCGTGAAGCCGGCGCGCAAGTGTTCGCCGCTCCTCATCCCGTACACGTTGCAACTGGCGGGAAAAACGATGGAGTGCTGTGGTCTGCTGTTCCACCTTTTTGTCGATTTCCTGACGTATGGATTGCAGAGTGACTTCGCTACGGGAAGGTTTCTTGTGTATGAACACCCCCCAGACCACAGCGAGCGTACATCGCCCAAACAAGGCTGCCTTTGCGACCCAGGATCTGCGCGACGGACGACCAGAGTACGGTAGAGCATTCATGACATTTTCCATGACAGCGAAAACCTCAGAAGCCGCAATGGTCAAGGTCCATGTAGACCCATACCTTCACCAGTAGGCCGCAATCACCCCTGGCCTGTACATCCGTGGGAGGCAGTATCTTGAGGGATTGCATTCTGGTAAGGGATGGGATGATTCCTGTAGGGCTTTCTTGCAATTTCGACATCCCCTGGTTGTCATCAACCGTGACACACAGCTCAGCTCGCGAAAATGTAGGCTTAATTCAATTTATCAATAACTTGGCAGGGCCTTTCTTTTGGCTGGAAAGAGGAGGAAAATATGGGTAATGGGAGTGAGGAACTTATGTATCTCCGATTCATGATAGTAGTGCTTGCACTCGCTGCTTACCTGCCCGCCCAGCAAATCCGTGGTGACTACGTGGAGAGCCGTAGTGCCGACGTCTATACAGGACAATGCTTTGCCAACGGCGAGGTAAACCTGGTCGGAAACCAAGCCATCATGGCGTGGCATGTACAGAGCGGGAGCTGGAATGGAGTCTCTCTTGAGGGTCTCACCATCGCCGCGGCCCTGCGAGCCAGTGCGACACTTGGCGACCCCTATGCCAATCCAGATCCCGTGAACTCCGTGCTGATCGTGGATGAGTCGGCGAATGTACAGCAGCGCGAGGCCCTGGTGGCATTCGCGCATCAGATGGGTGGTACCCTCCTGAAAAATGTTCACGACGTAATACCCGCGCCCATGGAGCTGATCGTGAACAAAGAACGCCACGGCGTAGCTTGGTTGCGCGCAGGCCAGTTTGCAACGATTCAGACCCGCTCGCTGAACGAGCATGACCATCTCTGCGGAAACGAAGTCACGTTCTATCCGCCACTCACAACTCTCGCCCATTCCATGCCCGCGGTAGCCATGATAGACAAGTACCACGGTCCGGGCTTGGGGGTTGATTGGGAATCTCACGGAAAGCGCAGCGCGTTTGTCGGTACTTTCGAGCGCTGAACTGGTGAGTGCTTGATCGTTTCGGCTAAAAACTTTGCGGATGAGCTCTTCTTAGTGAAACCGCAACAGAAGAAGAACTGTCGCAATCACCACAATCACGATGCCGATCAGGTATTTCGTGCTTGAGAGCGAGTCCCGTCCTTCTGCAATAGAAGATAGAAAAGCTGGAGTGACCTCGGAGTTTGGATTTGAGCGGCCTTGTTCACTGGCGTCGCAATCGACGCAGAAGGTGCGCCCCTCAGAAACCGGAAATCCGCAGGCTTGGCAGGCCCCGATGTTTCCTCGTGACGATGGTGTAGAGGGAACCTGCTCTGGCTTTGCGGCGTGAGTCTCAATCTCTGCCTGAAGCTCCGGCACTTGTGGTTCCTTCTCTTGCTCTTGTGGTGGGACGTTCTCTGCAGAAGCCCTGTTGGCAGCATTCTGGGTGGAAAGATTGTATTCAGTCGCAACAACGACTTCCGGCAGCGGAGGCTTTTCCTGTGCTGGAGTCGTCGTCTGCTTCAGTTCTCCTGCTGGCGTCGTGGTCAGATGCTCTTCCTTCTTAGCTGGTTCCTGCTCAGTCGATGAGGACTCGATCTGATGTGCAGTCTCCACATCCGAAACAGCCATGAAATCAAGTTCCACCCTCCGCGTAGCTTCGGCATGCTCGACAGCAGTTTGAATCAATTCCGCAAGGCGTTGGAGTGTCGCAATATCGCGCTCTTCAAATGCACATGGTCGAGTCGAGAACAACTCGAAGACGCCATTGACCTCGTCACCATCGATCAGAGGCAGCACAACCACTGACGCAATTCCCATCGCGCGACAGCTCTCGCGGTTTACTCGTGGGTCTTTCTCCGCATCATCGCAACGCAGAATCTCGCGTGTCCGGATACTTTCTCCGGATAACCCGGAATTGATCTGAAGATTTGCCCCTTTCATCGGTGCCGACGAGCCAGAACTCGCCCTGCAAACCATATGATCCCTATCGCGCAGGGCTATCGCCGCACCGGATGCTCCCGTGATGTACTTCGCGCGCTCGACCAGCAGCTGTAATGCATCATTCAGATCGCGTTGCGCTATCTCCGCAAGGGTCTTGCTCTCATCACCTTTAGGAAAACGAAGGGTTTCCTGCGGCACTGGCAGAGCAACGTCCGACTCCCTGTCCACCAGGGGAACGGGAAGCGGGTCTGGCTCTTCCTGTCGCGAACGGATCGAGAAACGGTTCATAGCGAGTGTTTATCAAGGGCCGCGAAACTCGCCCATGGCGCGAGTTTCTCTCACCAAAACATGGGTGTCAATGCCAATCCCAACAAGTATTCGAACGAAAGGTCGTAAGAAGACAGTCGCCTGAGAGGCTTTTCTCGACCTGTTAGTGATGCAGGCCTACTCCAACAGCCGCCGCCACAGCTATGATGATGGGCTCCGGTACCTTCCACTTCATCAACACTGCAAGGCTAGCTAAAGCGATCGTGGCGGTTGTTAGATCGTAGATTGAACGTCGCGCCAACACGACTACTGCTCCCGCTATCGCACCCGTAGCTGCCGCCGTAACACCACGCACGAACGCATTCAGTTGCGGATTCCTTGCCCATCGTTTGTACGACGGCGCCAAAAGAATCACCACCAGGTACACGGGTAGGAACACTCCGACAGCGGCAGCCGTCGCGCCGGCAACGCCTGCGACAAGATAGCCAATGAAAGCGACTGTAATGACCACTGGACCTGGAGTGATCATCGCAACTGCGACGGCATCAACGAACTGATGGTCATTCAGCCAATGATGTCCTTGCACGACGCCGCCGTAGAGGAATGGCACAATCGCTAACCCACTCCCGAAGACGAATAGGCCAGCCCGACAGAAGAACAAGAAAATCTCCATAAGCCGACCGCCGGATGGCAAGCTGAAACTCGTCAAGAATAACGCGCCAACTGCTCCCGCTGCTCGACTCCGTGGCAGCGCCTGGATGACGACTGCCACCACCCCTGCCAACAAGAACAACCATATGATTTCGCGCGACGTCCTCGCTGTCGAAATCGCGAGTGCCAGAAAAATACACCACAGCAGCTTGTCCTTACCCAGTGTTAACTTACTGAGCTTAACCGCTGAGCGCGCGATGATCGCAATTACTGCCGCTCCGATGCCGTAAAACATTCCCTGCATCCAGTTGAGTCCGCCAAATTGCACATACGCAGCCGACAACGCCAGAACCATGACGAACGAAGGCAGCACGAATGCGACGCCCACCGTGGTCGCTCCAAGGATTCCTGCCCGAACGTAGCCCAGATAGATTGCTAGCTGCGCTGCCAATGGGCCCGGCGCCAGCTGCGCGAGTGCGAGCCCTTCGACATAGTCCTCTTTGGCGATCCAACCGTAGCGGTCGACTAGATCTTGCTGCATGTGCCCAGCCAGGGCGATCGGCCCGCCAAATCCTACCGTGCCCAGCCACAGGAAATAGCCCGTGAAGCGCGCAAGTGAAACAGGACGGGATTGAATTGCAGCAACGCTTTCCGATGTCATCTCTTGCATTGGCCCCTAAGATCTAGGCTGCGAGATCAACTGTCTGTCCTCGTCCTTCAGCCATGGCCTTCTCATAAACAACGACACAGGCTGCGACATCCTGAAGTGCCATGCCTGTGCTATCGAAGATGGTGATTTCACTTGCGGACGCTCTCCCGGTCTTCAAGCCCGCAACAACTTCTCCCAACTCGGCATGAACATCGTCGCGCTTCAACACTCCAGCCTCGAATGCGTGATGCAAATCTCCCATCACTGCACATTGATCGAGGATGTCGGCCACTACCTTGCTCATGGCAAGAAGCTTCGGATCGATCTCCTGTTTTGCGGGGTGGTCAGCGCCCACCGCCGATACAAATGTGCCCGGCTTCACATTGTTGGAGAACAGTACCGGCTTGCGCGATGTTGTGCAGGTCACACAAATATCGCTCTGCAGTGAAGCGGCGCTAAGAACTGCTGCCGCTTCTACTTCGATGCCGAACTTGTTGCCCATTTTTTTGGCAAACTGATTCGCGCGATTCGTTACCTGGTCGAAGGCATAGCATTTAGAAATCTTGAGGACGTTCATCAATGCTTCGAGTTGAAGCTCTCCTTGTTGTCCACATCCGCAGATCGTGATCACACTCGAATCAGGCCGCGCCAAATACTTCGCTGCAACTGCCGTGGCAGCCCCGGTTCGCATGGCCGTAATTTCGGTGGAGTCCATCACCGCTAGCGGTCTTCCATTCTGCGCGTCGCACAGCACGATGACTCCCTGAATAGTGGGAAGCCCGAAATGGTCAGGATTGAGCGGAAAGTTGCCATTCACCTTGGCCGCAAAATACCCACGTGTCGAATCCAGTACGCCGGCTTTGATGTGAAATCCTCCATCGCCGCTATGAACCGTCAGTACACTCGGTAACGCGGCCCCCTGCCCCAGCGCCCGGAAGGCTGCTTCCACCGCCGCAATGCATTCCGGCATCATGAGTAAGCGGGCAACATCGCTACGAGACAAGATCAGCACTGGATGTGACGTCATCATGCGGCTTTAGTCAGTTGCAGTAGATTGTTCAATTCATCGCCTGGCAGTGCTTCCCACGGCTTCTCACCTCGGCGAAATACCCTCGCGCCGGTCACTCCCGTCAAAATCACCGATTCACCCTCGACCAGAAGCATCGACCCTTCCCTGAGACCTATCACCGGCGCTTCATTCTCTTCAAGAAATTGCTGAATGCGCTCTTCCTGTGTCTCGCCCATATGCGTGGATGACGGATCTGGATCCAGGTAATGCGGGCTGATTTGAAAGTCCGCCAGTCCGAGCGCAGTAAACGAAGGCGGCTGCACGATCGGCATATCCTTGGTCGTCTTCAAACTCGGACATGCCACAATCGACCCCGCACTCGAACCAATGTAGCTTCCGCCAGACTCGATCTTTTCCCGAATAGATCGCATCAGGTCGCACTCATACAGGCCCTTCAAGAGACGAAACGTGTTTCCGCCTCCCACGAAAACGGCCTCAGCGTCCTCCACAACTCGCTTCGGATTCGAGACGTCATGCACAGATGTCACACTAACGCCGAGCAAGCTCAATCTTTCACGCGCGCGTGCAGCATAGCCTTGACGGTCGTGCATGGCGAAGGGGACGAAAGCAATTCGCTTGGCCGCCCCGAGAAAGCTGCGTATCGTCGCTTCTGCATGATCGAGGTAACCACTGCCATACAGCGTTGAGTTGCTGATGAGCAAAAGTCGTTTCATGAACTGTTCTTTTTCTTCGAAGCCAGTTTTCGCCGTGCAGGTGCTTTCGAATCACTCAGACCTTGTTCGCCAACAACATATAATCCTTCGATCAAGTCAATGCCCCGCCGCAGCAGTTCGGCATCTTCGACGCCCTGGCCTGCCCACCCACGCAAAACTTGGTCCAGTCCGGTCCCCTCTTCGCGGCCGAATTTTTCATCTCCCAGATCGGCGTCATGGATAATCTCCGCAATCTTTTTGACTCGTTTGTCACGAATCGTGAACTCACGGCATAACGTTTCGAATGTGCAGTTGTCGCCGCGATGCCCAAATCCCTGTGGAACGAACATGTCGAACGGGATCGCCTCCGGCTTGCGCGCAGGATCATCCCCAAAAACAAAGCGGGCTTTCGGGTCGATAAACCGCCGAATCAGCCAAGCCGATGAGACCCGGTCGATTCCCGGACGGGAACGCGTTATCCAAATTCGATTGGCATATTTCGTAGAATCCGTCCTATTGCGGGTCTGCGCTTCAGGTCGGTCCGCTTTCGCAAACAAGGATTCCAGTTGCGAACGCGCAGGACCGGGGAAAAAATCGATGGCTTCAATTTCCTGGAACCTGCGTCGCAAGCGGGTGAGGCGGCCTGCAGGACGCCTTGCCGCCGGTACTGACAGCAGCTTGCGCACTTCCCGGGCTACATCTTGGTAATCTCGCGTGCGGGCATCGACAAAAAGCTGCTGCAGGTCCTTATCGCTCAGGTCGTCGAACGCTCCTACCTTCACGACCGAGGCAGACCCCTTGTAGCTTCGGATAGCAGCCGCCAACCATTCCAGTCTTTCCTGATTTTCAGCTTTGTCGGGTAGCACGTGCCCTCCCGATGGCAGAGCCACGGCCCCATAACGCTGCAGCTTTCGCCAGACTTCAACCCGCTGCGTTGCCCTCGATGCCGGAAGAGTGAAGAGCAACAGGATCCAGGAACCAGGTCGCGGCTCAGGTACATTCATTGCAGAAATGATATACCTATAACGCTAATACTTTAAAGAGGAAAGTCGTCACCAAAAGAACCCAGCTTCGCCGAAGGGAAAATATGGTCTTTGGATTCCGGTCCGCCATGGCTGGTGAGGGAATTCCTACGCGGTCCGGAGTGCTTTCCTTCAGCTCGCGATTTCGCATTCCTGACCAGGTAACGGCTCGGTCTCCGTTTTCGCCTGAGCTTCACCCTTAGTTCGCGTGCTTACCAGCGCCACTCCCGCGAGGATCACAATCGTCGCCACAATCGTATGGATCCCGATCGCCTCGCCCGCCAGAACCCATCCGAGAAAAACTGCCACCACCGGATTCACATATGCATAGGTTGACACTCGCGATTGCGGACATACCGAGACCAGCCAGGTGAAAACAGTGAACGCAATAATCGATCCGAAAACGATGAGATAGGCGAGCGCCCCCACCGAGCGTACAGTGAATGCCGCCAGATGAACATTGCTCATTTCGCCAGAGAAGATGCTCGCGACGTACAGCGAACTACCGCCACCAATCATTTGCATGGCAGCCGAAAGCACTGTTGATGACGGCAGCTTCACGCCATGGCTGTAGGCCGTTCCCACAGCCCACGCGAAAGACCCGAACATTACCGTTCCGGCAGCCAGCAGATCCAATGATCCATGCGCGCGAAGAGCATCTGGCCCAATCAGAATCGCAACCCCAGCAAACCCGAGCAGAATCCCTGCCCACGCCTTTGCTTCGAGCTTGTGTTCGCTGCGGTAGATCCAGGCTAGAAGCACTGTCCATAACGGCAACGTTGCGCACAATAACGCAGCCAGCCCCGACGGCACCTTTTGCTCGGCCCACGCGAGTGTGCCGTGTCCCCCGAGAAACAGAATCGTTCCCGCGATGCCGGCGTACATCCATTGCTTTAGGGTGGGCGATTCAGCCCCGCGATAACGCGCCCAGACGTACACAATGATTCCCGCTACCGAGTGGCGGACTGCCATCATCAGCAAGGGCGGAATCGTTTCCACCGCGTAGCGAATTCCAAGATAGGTCGATCCCCAGATCAGGTAAATCGCGGCGAAACCGAAAACCAGCTGCGCCCTCGAAGGGTGTCTTCGTCCTGTGACAGGCGCCACAGGAACAGTTTGAGCACGGGATGTGCCGCGATGGTACATGATCCACACTCACCATCAAACGTTGTTTTGATGGTGAGATTAGAGTATGCTTGAAATGCCTAACTTGTCAATAGCGTTTTAATGGTTAGATAATGGGAGAGCTGTTATTTTGATGTCTAAGCCCCAACAAAAGTCGAAATTTGAATTCTTTGGTGGGCACCTTGCCCTCGACTTCGCAAATACATTAGAGAACCCTGAAAGCGATCATCCCAATAACCTGCTTAAGTCCTACGATGACCTACTCCAGTGGGGACAAGAAGGCAAAGGTATGCCCGCGAAAAGCATTGCGCGACTTCGATTCCTGGCGGCGGAAACGCCGGGGAAGGCACAGGCCGCCTTGCGCGAGGCTGTACAGCTCCGCGATGCCCTCTACTCAATCTTTTCTGCGGTTGCCGGACGCCGAGGAATTCCGGATGTCGCCCTGGGATGCCTGAACCGCTCGCTTCACCGCACAGCGGAACATGCTCGCTTGGTTTACGATGCCCGACGTTTTGTCTGGGAGTGGATCGATCCCGACGAGAATTTCGACTCCATCCTCTGGCCGGTAGCACGAGCCGCTGCGGATCTCCTCACCTCAGAAGATGCGGTGCTCGTAGGCCAATGTGCATCCACGAGTTGCTCGGCAGTGTTTCTGGACAAAACCAAGAATCATCGCCGCCGTTGGTGCGACATGCGCATTTGCGGCAATCGCGACAAGGCCCGCCGCTACTATCGCCGCATGAATCGCTAACCGGACCAGGGACTAAAAGGAGCTTTGTCATCCGACATCGTCGGACTGCACTGCCTTCTCAAATCCCGACCGAATCACCTCTTCCGTCTCCGGCGACAGGCCCAGCGCTTCAAATTCATTTCGCGTGAACCAGCGCACGTCAGTGGCATCTTCTCCAGCCGCCATTTTCCCACCCACGCGCCGACACAAAAAGTCGACGAGCACATAGTGATACATCGTCCGACCGCTCTCGTCGCGTAATACGCGATCGTAGACACCGAGTAGCTCGCCGGTATCCACGATCAATCCAGTTTCCTCGCGCGCTTCTCGCACCGCCGCTTCACGCAACATTTCTCCGACTTCAAGCACACCACCAGGAATCGACCACTCTCCCAGCAGTGGTGCATGTCCCCGCTTGATCAACAAGACACGCTGATCCTCAATGATGATGGCTCCAACGCCGACGAACGGCATCTCGGGATATTCGCGTTTCATGTGCGAGGGATTGTAACAATATCCAAGCGGTGCAAGTCGGTCCTAGGTCGCCAGACGGAAGCTCACAATTGCAACCTGTGCCGTACCCTTCGCATCATGGGTACAATAGTCCCGTGGCACTCGAAGAATACAAACGAAAACGCCGGTTTGAGAGCACTCCCGAGCCTCCACCCAAAGTCGAGAAGAAATCTCGCCATCGCTTCGTTGTGCAGCGCCATCGCGCTACACGACTGCATTACGACTTCCGCCTCGAGATGGAAGGCGTGCTGAAATCCTGGGCGGTCCCCAAAGGTCCATCCCTTGATCCAGCCGACAAACGCCTCGCGATGGCCGTCGAGGACCACCCCGTTTCATACTTCGATTTCGAGGGCACCATCCCAGAGGGCAACTACGGTGCAGGCAGCGTGATGGTATGGGATGTGGGAACCTGGGAACCTCTTTCTCCCAAGGCAGTGAATGGACAATATGTCGCCGGCACCGATGCCGAGGCATCCGAGATGCTGCGCAAAGGCGACCTGAAAATTCGCCTGCGCGGCAAGCGCCTGAAAGGTGACTTTGCCATCATTCACATTAAGGCACGCCGGTCCGGAAGCAAAGGCAATGAGTGGCTACTCATTAAGAAGCACGACGAAGCTGTCGTAGAAGGATTCAACATCGACGACTATGACACGTCCGTGCTCACCGATCGCACCATGAAGGAAATTGCCGGCGACAGTGGTTCTGATGAGTGGACCAGCAGCCGTCCCGCAGCGCGTCGAGGTTCGAAAGCCGCATGGCTTGACGAAACTCTCGCCAAGCTGGATAAGAAGAAACGCGCGGCTGAGGCGTCCGTTCCTGCTGCCAAGGCGTCGCCGGTAAAAAAAAAGAAAAAGATAGCGTAGCGAAGACTGCCGCAAAGTCTCCGACTGCCACAAAACCCGCTTCTCCGGTGGCGTCCGTGGTGGCAAATCTCCCGGGAGCGGTTAAGCGCTCCATGCCGGACGTGATCCGGCCGATGCTTGCCACATCCATCGAAGAGCCTTTCGACAATCCCGACTGGCTCTTTGAAATCAAGTGGGATGGTTATCGAGCCGTCGCCTTTGTGCAAAAAGGCAGCACGCGCCTGGTATCACGCAACCAAAACGATCTCACCAATGAATTCCCCGAACTGCACGATCTGGCCACTTATCTCAGAGTAGAATCCGCTGTGCTTGATGGCGAGGTTGTCGCGCTCGACGACCAGGGCCGCCCTTCCTTCAGTTTGATGCAGCAACGCACCGGCCTTCGAGGTCCGCATAAACGTAGCAGTCGGCGCACCGATCTCCCGATTCTCTACTACGTATTCGACTTGCTTCATGTCGATGGTTACGATCTCCGTCGCGTCTCGCTTGAAGAGCGCAAGAAGATTCTCGAAACCATCGTGATTTCCAGTGAAACCATGCGCTACTCGGACCACTACCCCGGACAGGGTATCGCTTTGTTCGAAGTGGCCAAGCAAAAGGGGCTCGAAGGAATTCTCGCCAAGCGCCGAGCGAGTTGCTACGAAGAACGCCGTGGCCGCGAATGGCTGAAAATCAAGATCACGCAGACGGTCGATTGCGTCGTCGGCGGATATATCGATCCTGAAGGCAGCCGCCAGTATTTCGGTTCATTGATCCTCGGCCTTTATAACGAAAAGGGGCAGCTCAGCTATGTCGGCAACGCCGGAACCGGCTTTACTCAGAGCACTCTCAAGGATGTCTGGGAAATCATGCACCCGCGGGAAATCAAGACCAGCCCATTTCACGGCCCTGTAGATTTGAAGAAAACTCACTGGATCAAGCCGGAACTGGTGGCCGAAATCAAGTTCACCGAGTGGACTCACGAAACTGCTGATGGAGGATTGAAATTGCGTGCCCCAGTCTACATGGGCTTGCGCAAGGACAAAGAGCCGAAAGAATGCACCTTTGAGCAGGCACCCGAAGAGGCGGGGACATGATGATCAAACAAATGTCGCTGATCCTTATCGAACTGCGCGACGCCAGTTACTTGATGTCCTTCATCGGCAGCAGCGATCCGTAGTCTTTTCCCGATGGCTCTACGGCCCGTGCCACTACTCCGGCGAATGCCTCTCGAAATTCCGGATACTTCGCCACGAGTGCTTTCATCACGGCCATATTGTCCTGAAACGCCTGACCAGTATTCGACACGTCAGCCGACTGGTACTTCACCACCAGGTCCAGGTCATTACCCACAACAAGCGGAAAGATCTGCGTCACCTTGTAGGTCTTTGTTCCGGTAACAAGGTCGAAGGTAAGATCCGCAGGCTTCACCGATTCGGCTTCGTCATACAACTTGTCGGTAACCTTTGTGCTCATGAAAGGCACAGGCACAAGCAGCTCGCGCGCTTGTAGGAAGTAGAACCACGCATTGTGGTTCTGTCCCTTGGATTTGTATACGCGTGCCTGGTCGGCGAACCAGTTTCCGTCGTGACCCGAAACCTGTGCCGGCTTGATGTACAAGCCTCCCAGCTTCCAGTCAGTGCCAGCTTGCTGCAAAACGAACGACACGGTCTGTGGTCCCTTATCCGTACTCGCCTCGACGGTGTCGATCGCATAATTTCCCGGCGGCAAGTTAGGTATCACGAAAACTGCGCTGTTCGCGGTCTGCCCTTGGGATCCGAACACCCCGCACAGAAACTCGGCTCTCTCCACCGGCGCCGTTCCTTCGACCTTGAGCACATAGGGAGGTCGTGGGGTGCCGGGCTTTCCCGCTAGGTTCGGCTGGCTATCCTTAATGGCGTTCTCGATCCCAGCGAAATCCGAGGCCAGGCCGGCGATCGCATTCTGCCGCAATCCCGCGGCATCGCCGCGCGATACAAAATCGTAGTAGCGCTTCGCCGCGCTGGTAATCGCGCCGCGCGTGGCATCATCCATGTCATTCGCTGTCGTACAGGATTGGGCAACCGAAAACCTCGTCATCGCGAACAGGGCCAGAACCGCGCAAAAGACCATGCCAGGTTTCCGACAACCTACTCGCATACCGTTAGCGGTCATGATGAACAGCCTATTCCTTGTTTTCATCGGCTACCTCCTACGATGCAGTTTGCTCGAATCGGGCTGTAGCCGTGTGTGGGCCACGTCAATTCTACTCTGTGAATCCCGCATGAAAAGACCTGTCATTGCGCCTCTTGTTACCACTGTGTTACCGTCGCCTTGATTTCTATCCCTGGTACCGGGAGAACCTCATGGTCGGCTGGATTTTTTTAGGCCTTCTGGTCGTCATCGCCTTCGTCCTGATCGGGATGTACAACAGTCTTGTCCAACTGCGCGTGCGTGCAGATTCCGCATGGTCCGACATCGACGTACAACTCAAGCGTCGCCACGATCTCATCCCTAACCTAGTTGAAACCGTCAAGGGTTACGCCGGGCATGAGAAAGGCACCTTCGAGAACATCGCGAAGTATCGATCCATGGCTATGCAGGCGACGTCCCCGGCCGATAAGGCCGTTGCCGAAAATCAACTTACCGGAGCGCTCAAGAGCCTGTTCGCCGTGGCCGAAAATTATCCTGAACTGAAAGCCTCCGCTAATTTCACCCAGCTTCAGGATTCCCTCAACCAAACCGAGGATGTCATTCAAAATGCCCGCCGCTATTACAACGCCGTCGTGCGGGACCTGAACACGAAAATCCAGTCGTTCCCTACCAATCTCCTGGCAGGCATGTTCGGTTTCCAGACGCGGCAGTTCTTCGAAGTTGCAGCCGCCGATCGCGAACCGGTCGCGGTAAAGTTCTAACCGATGACCACCCTTCGCAGGCGCTTTGTGCAGATGCAACTCGTACTTTCCTTGAGTCAAGGTCGCTGCCTTCGTGCGCGACGCAAGATGCTGCGGTTCTCTCCCCTCCTGCTGACTATTCTTGCGCTCGCGACGACTGCCTTTGCCCGTTCCTGGCGCATCGCCGACTACAGCGATGAAATTGTCGTTTCAGCCGACGGATCTACCTTCGTCCGCGAGCACATCCAGTTGGCTTTTGAAGGTGAGTGGCACGGCATCCATCGTGTCATTCCCATCGACTACCCTGGCCCAAATGGTACAAACTACACGCTGTTCCTTGATGTGAAGAGCGTAACCGACGGGGACGGCAACAAGCTCAAGTTCGAGTCCAGCACCTCGGGTGGGTTCCGTGACCTCAAAATCTTCATCCCCGGCGCTGTCGACGCTACCAAGACCGTAGACATCGCCTACAGCCTGCGGAATGCAGTCCGCTTCTTTCCCGATCATGACGAATTTTATTGGAACGTCACAGGAAATGACTGGCCAGTTCCCATCGATCACGCAACCGCCACGGTCCGACTGCCCCCCGCCGCCGCGGGTTCCCTGCGCGCTCAGGCATTTACCGGAGCCTACGGCTCGAGCGAGCACGAAGCCACTAGTCAGATCGAGGGCGCCACGGTTCACTTCGAGACCACCAATCCATTGCCAATGCGTGGTGGGCTCACCATCGACATTTATGCCCCTAAAGGATTCATCAGCGAACCCAGTTCCTTTGCCCGCGTGATTTGGTTCCTGGGTAGCAATCCCATTATCTTTTTGCCCATCGTCATGTTTGTAGTGATGTACTCTCTGTGGCGATACAAAGGGAAAGATCCTGACCCCGGCCTTTCTGTCGCCCCCATGTACGAACCGCCTGCTGGAATGACCCCCGCCGAGGCAGGTACCATCATTGATGACACCATTCACCCACGCGATATTACTTGCACTCTGATCGACCTCGCCGTTCGCGGTTATCTGAAGATTGAAGAGACGCAAGACACCACCCTGCTCGTCTTCCACAGCAAAGACTATGTCTTCCATCTGACAAAGCCGCGCAACGAATGGCAAGGTCTCGCGCCGCACGAGCAGGTCATGCTTGAGAACGTCTTCAGCTCCGGAGATTCCACTCAGCTGTCGTCTCTGAAGAATCGTTTCTACAAAGCTTTGCCTGCGATTCAGCAGGACATCAAGTCAGCCCTTAAGAATAAAGGTGTGTACCTGCTTGATCCCGACTCGGCGAACCTGTACAGCCTCGGAGCCGGCGCGCTGGCCATCGCTCCTTTTCTCGTTGCTCACTTCACCGGACATAACGTCTTCAATTCCATCCTGCTTTTAATTGTGTGCGGTGCGACGTCCTTCGCGATCTGGTTGATGTTCGCTCGCGTGATGTCCGCAAAAACAGTCAAGGGAGGCCGAACTCGCATCGCGGTGCTGGGTTTCCAGGACTTTATGAACCGCGTCGATGCCGACCGCCTCAAGCGGATGCCCCCGGATACTTTCGAAAAATTCCTGCCTTACGCGATGGCACTAGGCGTGGAGCACCGGTGGGCGCAGGCCTTTGCCGGTATCGTCCAGAACCCTCCAACGTGGTACTCGTCTCCCGTCGGATATCGCGGTTTCAACCCCGTGTTCTTCACCAACTCAATGCACACCATGGCCTCGGATATGCACCAGGTATTCGTCTCCGCTCCTCGCGCAAGCTCTTCTGGGTCCGGATTCAGTTCCGGTGGTGGAGGTGGCTTTTCCGGCGGCGGCTTTGGTGGCGGTGGCGGCAGCGCCTTCTAGATTACGGTGTCTGGATCGCTTTACCCGCCTTCTCATCTTCGGGCACCTTTCATGACGCGATCATTCTCAAGCTGAGTTCTACAGTTCTCCCGCTGCGCGCTTACATTCTGAACTGTACCCGCTTCAGCAATACGAAGTTACCTCTATCCTCCTCAAGGATTGACCGTATTGTGCGGAATCATCTTTCGCCTTTTAATAGGCCCCAGTTGATTGCGAGATCATCCATGACGAACGAAACAGCAGCCCTTGATGCACAGCGTTCCAACCAATGGAAACAGACTTTTGAATCTGCGCTTCACGAGCTCGGCGCAGCCGATGAGCCATCCAGCGCGCGTAGCCGTCCGATCGTGGCACGCCGTCGCATTGCCGAGATACCGGTCGACCCGCACACCGCCCAGAAGCGTGCATTAGCCGACGCCGCGAATGCTTTGGCAGCTCTGTGGAAAAGGTCCACCAAGAATGACACGGAGCCCCAACGTCATCGCGTCTCGGTCCCCGTGCGTCAGCCGGCGCACACCTTCTGAATGCAATGCTGAAGTAATTTCGTGAGTCCGATCTTCTGGTGGTCTTCGAAGCGGGTGGGTAAGTTTGAGGCGCGATTTTCGCTCCTGTTTTCCCTCCACCCCAAACTTTGGTAACTGCTACTTTATCGACATTGTGTAGCTTCAGCTCTGACGTTCATCTTAGCCACGGTTCAACCAACTCCACTCTCTGTGCATCCATTAACCCAAGTATTCTCACTAATTTGCAATTACTAAAAAATTTCGCAGGAATGTCGTGCCGAAAAAATCGACGAACCATGCATCGCCGCTGCGTGGCCCAAAAGTGGGGGAACCTAGCTCTTACCCCGCTTGCCGGAGATATCAGGCTTTTGTACGAAGATCATCCGTGATATACAGGACGGGCTAGGCATTTACCACTCCATTTTGGAGAGCCGAACGGAACTGACCGAGAATTTTGGGTCAGGCGCAAGGAGGTTTTTGTGTCCGAAGCACGGACTGGAAAAAGGTTTCCGTTAGAGCTGCCGATAAAGATTCATAAGAGCGATAGCAGCGGAGATGCAAACGGAGTCACAGGAAACTTGAGCGCCGCGGGCGTCTACATTCGCGCCGACTCCTCCCTCGACATAGGTTCCGCTGTCGAATTCGAGATCGCTCTGCCGCCTGAAATGACGGGGGCCCAGGAAAACGTGGTGATTCAATGCCGCGGGAGAGTAGTGCGTACGGATGAACCCGCCGGCAGCAGCACGGAGGCGCGCGGTGTCGCCTGCGTGATCGATTCGTATGACTTCGTCCGCCACAATTAACGAGGTGCTGACGCAATGCTGAAACTGATTCTGGCCGACAACCAGGCTATCTTTCGTGCAGGTATCGCGAAGGTACTAGCCGTCGAAGATGAGATGCGCATCGTGGCACAGGCGCAAACGCCCGAGCAGATGTTCATGGCGCTCGATAAGTTCCGCGCCGCAGTGCTCATCGTCGCGGGAGGATTCCACTCCGACTTCAACGGAGTCTTACAGACCGCAGCGCGCAACAAGACGCGAGTGGTTGTTCTTGCCGACACCGGCGAGAGCGCCCAGCGCTACATGGGCGCAGGTGGACACGGCGTCGTGTACCGCAACGTCACCAGCGCTGCACTCGTTGATTGTGTCCGCAAAGTGGCGCGTGGCGAAACCTGGGTGCAGGACATCGCCGTCCCAAGCGAACTCACTGAGAACGACATGGTCGGATTGCGCGTTCGCGATCGCTTGACGGCAAAAGAACTACGCATCGTCGCGCTGATCGTGCAGGGGTACAAGAACAAAGAAATCGCCACCCAACTCGGCACGACCGAGCAGGTCATCAAGAATTACCTGCGCAACGTGTACGACAAGATCGGCGTGTCCGATCGGTTGGAGCTGGCGTTGTTTACGATTCATCACCGAATCTTGAACGAGGCAGCCGCAGCCACGGCAGCCGCAGCCACGCCTCCGCCTCAATCGGCGGGAGCCGGGGCGAGTTCGTAGGAAAGCTTGGATCTCAAAATGTGAGGCCGGGTCGTTGACCCGGCCTTTTGTATTGTTGGGTGGTAAGTACACTAGCGCAGCCTATCGGTTGCGATTGAGGAACAGCGCACTCGACGGGCCGTTGCCTACGACAACATCAGGAGCGCCATCTCCATTGAAATCTCCCACCATAGTCTGTGTGATGCCCAACCCCGAGTATTGAGGCAGGAGATAACTCGTCGCTTCGCCGAACTTGCCCTGACCAGCGCCCGGCACAATGGTAAGTCCAAAATTGGTGACTGGATCCTGGGACGACGTGTACTGGCTTACGGCCAGATCCATGTTGCCGTTGTGATCGAAATCAGCAAATTCGCCGGCCAGTGGATAGAGGCCGGGCACGAGAAGGGTGCGAGTTCCAAAGGTGAAGTCTCCGTTGCCAGGCATAACAATCGCTCCCTCAGTTCCGGGAATCAAGTTGCCATCCTGATCTTGCTTGCCGGCACTCAACAGGGTCAGATCCTGCCTGCCATCTCCGTTGTAATCGCCCGTCACAATACCGCTGATGATTTCCTGCGTCTTTTGTGCAACAGCAACCGAAGTATTAAAGGTGCCATCGCCATTGCCGGGAATGACGTAATTGCTGAACACACCACCACTTTTCACCAGATCTTGGACCGTGATATCCAGCTTGCCATCACCATTGAAGTCCGCGAGCCTGATGAAGTAGAGCGCGGCTCCAAACTGAGTGAAAGTTCCGTTAAAGTGACCGGTTCCGTCGCCCAACATGACGAAAATCCCGGTAGGAGTATCCTTGGTCGGCCCGCAGTTGGGATTCTGACTGTACGAGGCCACGATATCGAGATTGCCATCATTATTCACATCGCCTACATCTCCGTAATAAATCGGGTCGCAAGCGATGGGAACTGGAAAGTTCAGAACGATAGGCGTCTGAGAAGTTCCATCCGAATTGGCCAGGGCGACACTGAGCCCTTGATGAGTCGTGAAGATGACGTCAGAGCGATGGTCCCCGTTAAAGTCGCCTGTCGTGGGCAGAGCAGTGACGATGTTGTTGGCCGCGATCTGATTGCCAGGAATTGCGACAGTGAATTGAAAGTTGCCCTTTCCGTCACTCAAGCCGAAATCGATATCGGCAAAGCCCGTGTTCGCGGCCCGAGTAAAGTCGAAAACCAACGTGTCGGTTAAGCTATCACCATTGAAGTCGCCTGACCCCACGGCTATGACATTGCCGCCCCACTCGGTGTTGTTTGGAAAATCCTGAGAAGCATTTGAGGGCCGGACGGCGTTCGCGGCAACAAAAGTACCATTGCCCCGATTAGTGAAAAGCGAGACCTTCCCGTACACCGTCTCTGTCCAAATGAAATCAAGTTTGCCGTCGGCGTTGAAGTCTGCAGGCGCCGGCTGCTGATCTCCGCCCAGGCTACCGGAATATTGTCCGAGCGAGATCGGCGAGAACGTCCCGTCGCCCTTACCCGAGAAAACTCCGACTTGCCCGAAGCCATACACAATCATGTCCAGCCTGTCGTCGTTGTCGAAATCTCCTAAGCCAAGTAGATAAGCGCCGAAAATGTTCGATAGAACCGCTGTGACCGGCTTCAGTCCACCAGTATTCTTCCCTAGAGCCACATACACGTTGGAGTCGCGATCGATAAACAGCGCATCTGGACTGCTGTCACCATTGATGTCTGCCATCTTGAGCGTCGCCTGGGGCGGCCCGGCTGCGGCCACTCTAGCTCCCGTTGGCCGTATCGACGCAAAACCCCCGGTCCCATCACCCCGACCTTCGCCAATGATCAATGCGGAGCGCGTGTCCGCCTCTTCAATCTCGATAACAAGATCAGGATGGCGATCATGATCCATGTCAGCCAGCGCCAAAACCTGACCGAACTCCAGGAAGAAGAATCCGTTGAGAGTAGTATCGGTGCCTTTGGGCAGCTTGAAGGTTCCATCGCCATTTCCACGAAACATCTGCTGTGAAAAGACGGTGGTGAAGGAATCTCCGGAACTGGATTGCAGATTCGCAACAGTTACAACATCCAGCTTTCCATCTCCGTCGACATCGGCCACTGTGAGGCCGCCGCCGTTCTGAAACAAAGCACCACTGGCTGGAGCCACTTTCGTCCGTGTCGCATCCGCGAACGTACCGTCCTTGTGGTTGAGGAACACCAAAAACGCGCTGTTGGCGACATCTTCCGCGACCACGTCCGCAAAACCATCGTTGTTCAAATCTGGAGTTTCGATGTACGCGATGGTCGGCGCAAACGCCTGGGCCGAGGTGTTCGTGTAGGTCGTCGAAAGATTCCCTTGGCCGTTGTTGAACAGCACGTTCAGAGTCCCATCCACCTGCACTGTGATTACGTCCGGTCCATTCTGATGATCAAAATCTCCGGTCTCCGACGTGAAGACACCGCTGGCGTTGCCGCTGGGCGCGCCACTGACATACGGAGCAGAGAAGAAGGGCTGAAAATTCGAGCCCGTCCCCTGCGTTGAGGATTGCGGACGTGAAGGGTCAACGAACGGCTTTTGTCGCTGGGAGGGCGAAACGGCACGAGGAAGAGTCTTTGCCGCCGGTGCTCCCCGCCACATTTGTTCAATCTTGGCGGCAGTAATCGGATTGGTGGATTGTGAATCGGCGAATGCGAAGCAAGCGATCGGTACAGCGAGAGCAAACATTTTCGCTGCATTGCAAAGAACACGAGCTACCATGGGTCTCCTTCAAATTGGGCCTACTTACCGTTAACCGCGCGAGTCGCTCGATGCGCGGCTCGCCGTACGTACACACCTTGTTGCTCCGGCCAATACGCACGCGCATGGGTGCCTGCGCCAGGAAAGGCTGACCCGGAGAGCAAACCCGGTATGCGGTCTAGAGGATGCGAATCGCGACCAGGCAAGTACCCTACGGTTCGAACGGGAGCAACCAGCAGGCGGATGACTATCTCATCACAGATTCTGATGCGATTGCAATCCGCCGGGAGTGTGGAAGACTTTCGTCTTTGTCACATTTCATGACGCAGAAGTGCACACCATGCGAGAAGCGGTCGCTTGCACAGTTCAACACGCGGAGAGTGTTAACCCAGTCCACTGCGACGCAGCATCTCACGAACCGGACTACAGATTAGCGCCGAACGCCAAGAGGCGACCATCGCAATCCTTTACTACAAATTCACGTGAATTCCACGGCATGTTGGCAAGACCACGCGCGAATTCCACACCTCGACCGGCATACTCGGCATAAAGAGCATCCGCGTCTTCGATAAATATGTATGCGTCGAGCAATTCTTCCGAGTATTTGTCAGGATTAGCTGCAGGAGCTTGAGCACACCGAAAGTGAATCGCATGCTGGTCGCGTTCAACGATGGCGTATACCGGTGGATCTTGCCATGTTCCCAGGCACTTGAAGCCCAGCTTATCTTCGTAATAGGCAAGAGTGGCGGGAATGTCCTTGGTGAAGAACTGAGGCGCTATTCGGCAGATCATGGCGCGAGTCTACTACAGACCTACCTCACAGCGATTTCACCCTGCTTCGCCCACAGATATACGGGTGCCTTGCCCAACATTGCCATCGACGGCAGTCGGCGATACGCTCCTCTCCTCGTTTGCTTGCCGGCTATCCACTGGGAAGGTCTGCCGCGAATGCACGCTTTCGGACAGCGCGTCCCACATTTGAACAGTCTGCCCCTCAGAAATCGCGCACAGCGGGATAAACTTCCTCCTTTGGAGCCACTTACGTTGGTTGTGTTGGCATCTCGCGTGCGTCGAGAGCACCAGGATTTTTGGCGCTGTGTCACCGCTTTCTAGGTTCCAGTTGTTTGCTTTTGACAAACCAAAACGTTGTCCGTGCCAGAAGCAACGCGGCATCGGGCGCGAGAGAGAGAAACGACATGGACAGCTTTCTATTCGATGTTCGTTACGGTCTACGAATGCTGGCCAAAAAGCCGACGTTTACTGCGATTGCGGCACTGACACTAGCGCTGGGAATCGGGGCAAACACTGCGATCTTCAGCGCCGTCAACGCGGTGTTGCTGCGGCCGCTGGAGTTCTCGCAAGCGGGACAGCTGACCACGATCTGGGAAAACGATAAGGCGAACGGTCAGAGCAATGTAGGCTACGCGACCTTCCTTGACTTCCAGCAGCGCAATCGTTCGTTTCAAGCCATGGCGGTGAGCGGTCAGTGGCAGCCCATCCTGAGCGGAGATTCCGCCGCAGAACGGCTTGCCGGACGTCGCGTCTCACGCGACTTCTTCAATGTCTTGCGGGTAAGGCCTTTTCTCGGGCGGGATTTTTTGCCCGAGGAAGATCGCCAAAACGCAAATCGTTCGGTGATTCTGACTTACGGACTATGGAAACGGCGCTTCGGGGGCGACCGCGCTATCGTTGGAAAGAACATCGATTTGAGCGGGCGGTCGTATCTCGTTGTAGGAGTGCTTCCCGATAATTTCGCTCCGGTATTCGACAACGAAGGCGAGCAGGTGTCGATCTGGGCGCCCCTTGGATACGACGTAACCCTACCTCAAGCTTGTCGTGACTGCCGCCACCTACGCGCCATTGGGAGGCTGCGGCCAGGAGTTTCACTCGATCAGGCATGGGCCGATTTAACGGCAATCTCAAGTGATTTGTTTCACGCTTATCCAACTTCTTATTCACAAGCGGGGGTGATCCTTGTTCCGCTCAAGGAAGATCTCGTTGGCAAAGTGCGCACTCCTTTATACGTGTTATTGGCGGCGGTGTTGCTTGTCCTGCTGATTGCCTGCGCGAATGTTGCCGGCCTGCTTCTCAGCCGGGCCACCGAGCGTGCCCGAGAGATGGCGGTGCGTACCGCTCTTGGAGCATCGCGATGGCGCTTACTGCGGCAGCTGCTAGTCGAAGGCCTACTGCTGTGTCTTCTTGGTGGTGCAACAGGAATTCTGTTTGGGTACTGGAGCGTGCAATGGATTCGCTCCATCGCCGGAAATCAGGTTCCTCTTGTCGATACCATTTCGCTGGATGCCAGAGTATTCGCTTTCGCGCTGGTCCTTTCGTTACTCAGTGGTCTGATATTCGGCCTTGCTCCCGGCCTGCATTTCGGCAAAGCAGACTTGGGCGAAAGGTTGGCTGATGGAGGCAGAAGCTCGACCGGCGCCAAACGACAGAGACTACGCAGCGCACTGGTGATTGGCAATGTTGCTGTGGCTCTCGTGTTGTTGTTGGGCGTGGGACTGCTAGTCCGGAGCCTGCAACAACTCCTCGAAGTGCACACCGGATTCGATGCGCACAATGTTCTGACTGCCAACGTTGATGTGGCCGGTCCGAACTATCGCAAAGACGAACAGTTCATTGCCTTCTATCAACAGGTATTGGAACGCGTTCGTGCGTTGCCTGGCGTCGAGACTGCCGGGTTCACCAGCCAACTGCCGCTGGGCGGCAACGTGGATGGATACGGCGTTCACGTCGAAGGCAAAGTGTCGCCGAACCCGCAGAACGATCCTAGCGCCGACCGCTACAGCATCACTCCTGACTATCTGCGCGCCATGCGGATTCCAGTCTTACAAGGGCGTGGCTTCAATGATGAGGATCGCAGTGACTCGCTGCCGGTCGTACTGGTCAATCAGTCGTTGGCGAGGCATATGTGGCCCAATGAAGATCCGCTTGGGGCAAGGGTTAAAGTAGGCGGCATGGATGGGCCGTGGAGGATGGTAGTGGGCGTCGTAGGCGACGTTCTGCATGCCGCGCTTGATGCCGCACATACCGATCAGATCTATATGCCCGAAACCCAGTTCACCGACAGCGGCGTAGTGCTGGTTGTGCGCGGCACGATTGCGCCTGCAAATCTGGCCAGCCCGGTTCGAGGTGCCATCGCCGCAATCGACCGCAACCAGGCAGTTTCGAAAGTGGCCACAATGGATGAGGTAGTGCACGATTCGCTCGGACGGCGCAGTTTCGTGCTTAGCCTGTTGGCCGTCTTTGCGAGTCTGGCGTTAATTCTGGCGTCGGTGGGATTGTATGGCGTGGTCAGTCAGCTGGTGTCTCAAAGGGGACACGAGATCGGGATTCGCATGGCTCTTGGCGCTGAACCCGGCGTTGTAAAGCAGATGGTCCTGCGGCAAGGTTTGAGCTTGGCGCTTGCCGGACTGATCGTTGGCATTCCTATGGGGTTGGGAACTGCCCGTGCGCTCTCTACCCTGCTATTTCGTGTCAGTCCTGCAGATCCTTTCTCATTCCTTACGGTTATGCTGCTGTTGCTGATCATCGCAGCGACAGCAAGTTATGTTCCGGCACGAAGGGCTGCCAATACGAACCCAATGGTTGTATTGAGGCATGAATAGGTAGGCTTTTGGTTGATGCCACGTTTTGAAAACCGTGGGCGTTATCGGCGGACATCAATTTTCAACTGCCTCAGAGACTCTCTAAATCAGAAAAAAGGCCTGCAATTGTTCGCTGGCCCTTTTCTTCACATCATGTCTACTGACACTTGGCGATAAAAGATTGCAGAGTATTACTTTCCAATTCTCGGGGAAAAAGGACCGTGGCACAGTTTCACGGCAACACCAGGTCGACGCTCGGGTAGATCCCTCCTGCCCAGAACGGCGAACCGGGAGCGAGCGTCGTCGTTCCGCTTGGATAGCTGATCGACATGGAGTAGCCGTTCGAGGTCACCATGCAATTATCCGGATAGCTGCTGAGTATCCGTATGCGGTTTTGCGGGTTGGTTAGAACGCGCCCTTGCTGCTCGTTACGCGCGAAAGCAATGTGGCCGGTGTTTGTGTTGATCGACCACAAGCCGATGTCGTCCGTTCCCGAGTTCATGGTGTAAAGCCAGTTGCCCAGCACGGCCAGTGAGAAGGGATTCTGAGTGTTTCCGTTTTCGAGAGGCGGAACGAATGGCGTTCCCGGCACCGGGGAGAGAACTCCGTAATCATCCACACGAAAAGCAGAGATGGAGCCTTCCAAGTTTCCACTGTACAGATATCGGCCGTCCGAGCCGAAGTCGGCCACAACCATATCCTGCACACTGGGGTCGTTGCCGAAATGCCCTTTGACGGGGAAAGGCGAGTTCGTCGCTTCCGACAGATCGCCTGCGCCAGCGGCGCCAGTCAATGAGCTAATGGAATCTCCATTAGCGGTGAAGATGAAGCGTCCGGCAAGAGCGCTTTGTGGTCCGATGATGATTTCTGTTGGCTGCACCTTTGAATGCAAATAGTAGGGCGACCCCGCCACTGGACTGAGCTGCTGGGTGGTGCGATCAAGGGTAAATTCCAGGATGTTGCCCCCTTTTGCGGCGTCGATATTCGTATTCGTCACATATACATAAAGCAGGCTTCCACCGTCTGCGACAGCAATAGAGGTTGGGACATACCCGCGGGCTCCATTTAGCGGAAAGGGCGATCCGGGAATCTGCGTGAGCCCTCCCGTAACCTGGCGATCAATGGCATAGATGCTGAGATCCTCGGAGGTTGAATTGAGCACGACGACAAATTGCGAGACGGGATCGACACCGACTCCAATTGGTTTGTAGTGCGCGGGTGAAGGATTGCCGAAGATTTCGCGCAGACCACAACTCGGAGTGTCGAGCCAATAATCAAGTACAGTGCCGGAAAGCGAGTCAGCAGCATAGACGTACGGCGGAGAATCTGGCATTCCCTTGGGGTCTACGACAAGGCGCACCGTCACGCTGGCGGCGCCTCCACAGTTGTCCCACTCCTCGATGACAGCGTTGTACACGCCAGGATAGAAGTCGCCGCCCCAATCCAGCTTGGCGCCCTTTTGAGTAACAGCTCGATGATGCGGTGCATCGTAAACACCCATCGCGGCTACGCCCGTCGGGCAGGTGGTCGTGGCAGTTGCTGCGAATAGAACAGAGGGTGAATATGTGACATTGGAAATAGGCTGCCTGACAGTGATGCTTCCGCTGCTGCTCTGCACCGTGTCAGTGATCGTGGCAGCACTTACTCCACCGCAGTTATCCCAAGCTTTCACCACGCTCGGATAAGTTCCCGGAGCCAAGGGAAGTTGCACGTCGAGATAACTGGAATGGGTGGAGTAGGCAAGGTTTCCACCGCTGGTATAAATCTGCATCGACGCGATGCCCGCCGCGCAATCGGTACTGTCGGAGTAAGCGACGTAATGGATAGAGGAGATCCCGGTGAATTGAGATGAGTTCGGCGAGTGCACGAGCGCTGGAGATAACACATGCACTACAGGAACGGTGGCGGCATAGCTGAACGAGGAGAGAAGCAGAAACGAGAGAAAACCAGCCAGAGTGAACTTCATGACACACCTCTTGGAGCTACAAAAGTGGCGGATGCCGCGCTGGAGGCTCATCCTGTTGGAAGTATCACCGCCCGGCGTTTTCGATGGAGTGCTGGTTCAGGTGGTTGTCTGGCTCAAGTGGCAGGCGAGGAACTTAGCATGCCACGACGGACCGCACCGTGCCAGGTAACCGTCATGATCGTTTGCGTGTAACGTGAACTGCAGGTTGCTCAGTGTATCGCCGCTCTCAATCTGAGAGGTGTGGAAGTACCGTTAGATGCTTACCGCCTCGCGACTTGCTCAATCCGCGCAATCTCTCCACTGCTGATGCGTGCCACATACAGCTCTCCGGCCTGATCTTGCCCGAATGAGGACAAGTCGTTGCTGGCAGTATCGAAAAGAAACGTGCGCGTCCAACTCGAACCGCTCCCCGTAAGCGTCCACACTCGACCGCTAATAAAATCGCCAAACACATAGGCGCCAGCGAGCCCTGGGGCTGCGCTGCCGTGATAAACGTACCCGCCAATAACAGTTTCGTCGCCTTGTGAGTGATCGTAGTCGAAGATAGGATCGGTCAACGTGCTGCCTGTCTGTGCGCACGGCGAGGAATAAGGATGCGTACCCTCACGCAGGTTCCATCCCATGTTGGCGCCACCCTGCTGCGGAGTCAGCAGGTCGACCTCCTCATAGGCGTCTTGTCCTACATCGCCAATCCAGAGGTTTCCATTGGCGCTGTCGAAAGAAAAGCGGAAGGGGTTGCGCAAGCCGTAGAGCCAGATCTCACCGCGTCCCTGGCCCACCAGCGGGTTGTTGGATGGGATGTGATAATTGAGCCCGAAATCGGGCGCAGAATCGACATCGATCCGGAGAATCTTGCCGAGCAGTGAGTTGATGTTCTGCCCATTGCACAACGGATCGCCGGCATCGCCACCATCCCCAAAAGCAATGTAGAGAAATCCGTCGGCGCCGAATGCCAAGCCCCCGCCATTGTGATTGCTGAATGGTTGGTTGAGCGTAAACAAGATGTTTTCGCTAGCCGGATCGACAAAGTTGGGATCCCCTCCCGAGACCGTAAACTCCGAGATCACGCTCTGCAATCCCGCGCCAATGTCGCGCGTGTAGTTGATAAAGACGCGGCCGTTCTGCGCGTATTGCGGATGGAACACCATCCCAAGCAGGCCCGTCTCGCCACCCGAGGAAAATCCAGGAAGGCCGGTGATATCGAGAAAGGGAGACGCAGCTCGGGTTCCATCACTCTGAATGATTTGGATCAAACCGACCTGTTCGACTACAAAGAGACGACCGCTGCCATCATTAGGCTGTTGGATGTCGAGCGGCTCTGTGAAACCAGTCGCTACCGTGACAAGGTCAAACTGGGCTGGACCCGGGCCAGGTCCCGGCCCTGGCGCAGGCGAAGAGCCGCCACCACACGATAGATTCGCACTGATAAACACGGCGATGAGAATGCGAGAAGCAAGTCGCACCAGAAAACAATAATCGCTGCGGGACATAGAGTCTCCCATTTTTCAAACTCTAGCACCGCATCGCACACACGTTGTCAGAATCGATCGCGATGTCTGCACAAAAGTAACCAGCCATCACAATCCGCCTCAGAAGCACGCCCGCGTCATGAAAAAATATTCTGCGTAAAGAAAAAGCCGGAAGCTCTCGCCTCCGGCCAAATCACTACAAGTTCGCACTACCGAATCTTTTCGCCTACGGCTTTTCCCTGCGTGAACAGGTACAAATAATCCGGACCGCCGGACTTTGAATCCGTGCCTGACATATTGAAGCCGCCGAACGGATGGCATCCTACCGTCGCACCCGTGCATTTGCGGTTGATGTAAAGATTGCCGACGTGAAAATCGCGGATCGCACGGTCAATCTTGTCTTGCGAAGTCGTGTACACCGCGCCAGTCAAGCCGAACTCGGTGTCGTTGGCGATCTCCATCGCATGATCGAAGTTCTTTGCCTTGATCACGGCCAGCACCGGCCCGAAAATCTCTTCCTGCTCGAGCTTCGACTTCGGCGCGATGTCGGCAATCACGGTCGGTTGGATGTAGTATCCTTCGCCCGCCTTGCTGTCGCGAGCGCCACCGGTGATCAGCCGCCCATCTTTCTTGCCGGCTTCGATGTAGTTCAAGATGTCCTTCATCGAGCCTTCGTTGATGACTGCGCCCATGTTCGTGTTCTCGGCCGGATCACCAACTGTGATCCTCTCGACACGCGGCTTAAGCTTTTCGAGGAACTTGTCATAGATTTTCTCATCGACAATTGCCCTCGAGCAGGCTGAGCACTTCTGCCCCTGGAAACCGAAAGCTGCGGAAGCAACTCCTTCGACAGCCGCGTCGAGATCAGCATCGGCGTCGACGATAATTGCATCTTTGCCGCCCATCTCAAGGACCGTGCGCTTGATCCAGACCTGGCCAGGCGCGTGGTTTGCCGCCACCTGATTAATGTGCAGTCCGACTTCACGCGATCCGGTAAACGCGATGTAACGCGTCTTCGGATGCGCGACAATAGCATCGCCAAAGCTGCCACCCGCGCCGGGACAGAAGTTCACGACGCCATCCGGCATGCCTGCCTCTTCCAACAACTCAATGAACTTTGCCGCAATCGTCGGCGAATCGCTCGATGGCTTCAGGATGACCGTGTTACCCGATACGATGGACGCCAGTGTCATTCCCGCCATGATCGCGCAAGGGAAGTTCCACGGCGGAATCACCGCTCCGACACCCAACGGAATGTATCGCAGCGTGTCGCGTTCGCCCGCCATTTGTACCGGAAGCTCAGTCTTCGAGAGACGCAGCGCTTCGCGAGCGTAGTACTCACAAAAATCAATCGTCTCGGCGATATCGCCGTCGGCCTCGGCCCAGTTCTTGCTGACTTCAAACACCAGCCACGCGCAGAACTCGAACTTGCGCTCGCGCAGCAGGTCGCCTACTCGAAAAAGCAACGATGCGCGCTCCTCGACCGACGTCTGCCTCCATGGCTCGAATGCCTTGAGCGCCGCCTGCATCGCAGGCTCAACATGTTCCTTACCGGCTTTCTGATGGATTCCCACGATTTGCGACGGCTTGGCGGGATTGACAGACTTAATCTTGTCGGTTGTTTTGACGCGCTTGCCGCCAATAATCAGGTCATACTCTCGGCCGAGCTGGCTGCGGACTTTCTCGACGGCAGCACGCATCTGCCGCGCATTTTCTTCCTTGCTGAAATCGGTCAACGTCTCGTTGACAAAAGGCCCCTCGTGCAGCTGAGTTCGCGGACGAGCAGGGGCTTCAATAGTTGCCATAATTGCACCTCGGGAGATATTGATGCCTTAAAAGACAGGATTGGACTATCAATTGTAGCACCGGGAAATGACTCTCTGAGTCGCCCCTTTCCGATACTCTGAGTATGCTGATGGGCGCCGGATTCCCGGAAATCAGGACCGTCACTTGACGGTCAAGCCATCTTCGTACAAAATGCTCGCCGCGTTCGGGCCACCTTAGAAGCCAGTAGTTAAGATCCTGGAGGCACGTCATGATTTCGCTGCGGGCTATTTCCCTAGTCATCGTCGCCACAGTATTGTTTGCCCATTCCGCCCCTGCCGTGACCTGGCAGATCATCGACTATCCTGGAGCGGACGGGACTTCTGTCTCAGGCACCAATCTCAACCTGGATGTGGTCGGCGCCTATGGTTTGGGGAGCACAACTCACGCCTTCCTTTTGAAAGGCGGTGTGTTCACGACGATCGACGTCCCGGGCGCCGATCTCACGTCCGCCACCTCCATTAACGATGACGGCGACATCGCCGGGCTTTATTTTGTTACGGCCGAGGGACGGATGCACGGATTCCTGCTGCAGGGTGGAACGTACACCACCATCGACTATCCCGGCGCGGTTTATACATTGATTTATGGACTGAACAATCTGGGCGATATCGCCGGTTACTATCTCGATGTTGCCGCCGTCTTCCACGGATTCACCCTGGTGAGCGGAGTGTTTACTTCGATTGACGCTCCCAATGCCATGTCAACGCAAGTGACCGGCATCAATGACAACGGAGATCTGTTGGGAGCCGCGTTCCTGGCAGACAACCTGGCGCACGGCTTCGCCCGCACCCATGGTCACTTTCAGCACATTGCGGTGCCCGGAGCCACCGAGACTTTCCCCACGGGAATCAATAACCGCAAGCAGGTGGTAGGATTCGCGACCTTCCAAAACGGCAAGCAGGCGGGGTTTCTCTTTTCCAACGGCCAGTACATCCGTCTGACGCGACCGGACGCGACCATCAATGCCTTTGACATCAATGACAATGGAGATATTTCCGGGTCATACGTCGATGCCCAGCAGAAGGATCACGGGTTTCTGAGAATCCACTAGGCTGGAACCGCTCAGCACTGTTTGTAGCATTGGCACTGGCTGAATCTCGTTTGAACTCGGCACATGCCGGAGGCCAATGATCCGCCGATCCGCTGTTTCCGTAGTAATCTAATCGCGTCCCAACATGCCTGCTGACAAGATCCTCGTGGTGGATGACGAGCGCCTGGTGCGTTGGTCCCTGCGGCAGAAGTGTGAGGAGTGGGGGTACCACGTACTCGAGGCCGAAGCTGGCGAGCCCGCGCTGAAGCTCGCTCAGCACGAATCTCCTGATCTTGTCCTCCTCGACGTCAGACTTCCCGACATGAGCGGCCTTGAAGTGCTCGAGCACCTCCGAAAGAACGGCGATGCCCGCGCCGTCATCATGATCACCGCCGATCCGCAGCTGGACGATGTCAAGGCCGCTCTCAAGCTGGGGGCCTATGACTTCGTTGGCAAGCCGGTTGACTTCGAAGAGCTGAACGTTGCCATCAAGAATTCCCTCGAGACTACTCGCCTGCGCAGCGAAGTCCAGTCTCTGCGTGGTGAAATGCGCCGCCGTACTGGTTACCACGAGGTAATTGGAACATCCGCCAAGATGACCGAGCTGATGAACTTCGTTCGCAAGGTCGCATCCAGCGAAGCGACGACGATTCTGATTCAGGGCGAGAGCGGCACTGGAAAAGATTTGATCGCCAAGGCCATTCACTACGAGAGCACCCGCCAGGACAAGCCGTTTGTCGCCATCAATTGCTCGGCGATTCCCGAGACACTCATGGAAGCTGAGTTATTCGGGCACGAGCGCGGCGCCTTCACCGACGCCAAGCAGATGAAGAAAGGCCTGTTCGAGGTAGCGGACGGCGGCACGCTCTTCCTCGATGAGATCGGCGAACTCTCTCCACTGCTACAGGCAAAACTGCTACGCGTGTTGGAAGATCAAGTAATTCGTCGCGTTGGAGGAGTGCGCGACATGCAGGTGGATGTGCGCGTAATTGCGGCATCCAACCGCGATTTGGAGAAAGCCGTTCGCGAAGGACAGTTTCGGCAGGACCTTTATTATCGCCTGGCCATCATTGCCATCTTTATTCCGCCTCTGCGCGATCGCAAAGAAGACATCCTTCCGTTAGTCGAATTCTTCATCGAACGCTACAACCGCAAGTTCAAGAAAGCAGTACGGGGGATTACCGAGGACACGCAGAGATTGCTGTTATCCCATACATGGCCTGGCAATGTGCGCGAGCTCAAGAACTCGATTGAGCGCGCCATGATCCTGGAAGAAGAGCAGCAGCTTCGCCCCGTGTACCTGCCGTTTTCGGTGGCAGAATCAGGGGGCTTGACGGCCTTCGAGCGCTCCTCTGCTGACAACGGCCAGCAACTGCCCAACGGGCGCAGCTTGCCTCGCCTCTACATTCCCGAGGGTGGCACGTCGCTCGAAGAAGTCGAACGAAACATGGTTGAGATCGCCATGCGCCAGGCGAACGGCAATCAGACGCATGCCGCCCGACTGCTCGATATTTCGCGCGACGCGTTGCGTTACAAACTGAAGAAGTTTGGACTTATCCACGCCGAAGATGAGGAGTCCGAACCCGCTGCGGACGCTGAGTCCGGACACTGAGCCTATTTCACCTCAAGAATCTTCGCGCCCGCCCAACGATACTTTCCCTGCTTCTTGATGCTGGGGCAACACAGGGGATCGTTCTTGCCCATAACCATTTGATCTACCAAAATCAGGCCATTCTTAACGGACACTGCGTCGGCCTGCCCGACCACATCGAATGACGCAGCCGGGACGTATCCCTTGCCGGCATCCGCAAATACGGTGAGCTGGTTCGTAGCATAGGTCGGGCCCATGAAAGCCCACAAAAGCACGATCTCAGGCTTGCCATCGCTATTGAGATCGGCAATCACGCTTCCAGACGATTGTCCTTCGCCGTCTGCAGTCTTCTGCTTTTCGAGATACTTGTTAATGACACCATCTGCAGCCTTCTGATCTAAGGCCTGTGCCGAGGCACCTAAACAGACGACAGCCGCTAACACCAGGACTGCTGGTTTTAAGTTTTGCATGTAGGTATCCCCATGGAATGGAATGACAGACAATGTGGTGGCGCGGGGACACGCCACGAGCGAGCAAAGTATACCGCAATACGTGCCCGATTCAGTTGACAAACACTTAGAGAAATAACAGAATTCTTGGGCTTCGGCTGACCGATCTCCTCCCCTCCGGCAGCACGCCATTCCGAGGACCGCCATGAAGTATCTTGCAGTGTTGTTTTCTTTTTCCTTCATTTTGATCGCTCCTTTTGTTTCTGCTGAGTGCTTCACGCCATATCAGTTCATGCCCGGCCCCGTCATCTATCTGTGGGACCTGACCGTCGCCGATTTTAATAACGATGGCATCGACGACATCGCCGCGGTGAGCGGCAATTCCGAGTCCCCTAGATACGACGGCAACTTCGACATTTACCTAAGTCGCGGAGACGGAACCTTTCAGCCGGTAAAACGCTTTCCGGCCAGCTTTGGGGCAATCGGAATAGCTGCAGGCGACTTTAACAACGATGGGAACATAGACTTGATCGTCGTTGCCAACCCGGACGACAACGAGAACAAGGAAGGAATCGATCTGTTCCTCGGCAACGGAGATGGGACGTTCCGCCTAGGCTCTCGCGGCGGAAAGCAGGTGAGAGAACTGAGTACTGCCGCAGTAGGGGACTTTGACCACGATGGCAACCTCGATGCTGTCATCGCTCCCTATTTCACCCGCAGGCTTGGCGTGCTGTTGGGCAACGGAGACGGTACTATGCGCGACCTGATGCCGATCTCCCCGGGTAGTTTCCGGCCATGGGCTTTGCTGGTAGCCGACTTCAACGGTGACGGCACGTTGGACGTTGCATCCATCAGCTCCAATGACCAGGAGTTCAAGGATCCAATCTTGATTTATCTCGGCAACGGTGACGGAACTTTCACCTTTAAGACGAGAGTGGCATCCCACGGCGATTCCCCGTCGAATGCGGTGGCTGGAGACTTTAACCAGGATGGCAAGATCGATCTGGCCGTAGCGAACACAGGCAACCCTCTTTCGAGCCCAGGGAATGTCGCCATCTTGCTAGGTGAGGGTGATGGCACCTTCCAACCGGCAGTCACTTATGCCGCCAAGACACCGTGGGACATCGCCCTCGCCGACTTCAATGGTGACGGGCAGACCGATCTGGTTACGAACAGCTATGCCAACAGGCCTGTGCCGAACCTGTCAATTCTTATGGGAAATGGCGACGGCACTTTCCAACGCGCCATAACTTCCTCCAATCTTGCCGTCGGAGTGTTCCGCTCAGCCACGGGAGACTTCAATCACGACGGACGCCCCGATTTGGCGTTCACCGACTTCTACCGGGTTTCGTTTGAGCTGAACACCGGACAATGTCCGTGATTGTTACCGCGCCAGCTGCGGTGCGCTCCCATACCGTTGCGTGGCGTAGCCGACGATCATGCCTACGATTCCGCCCGGAATCATGATTTCAAAGTAATAGTGATGGCCTGATGGATCGGGCATGGCGGCCACTGCATAAGCCAGAATCAAGCCGACTGCCAGCCCAAACAGAATGCCCAGCGCTAAAGAGTTCACCTTGCGCGCGAAGTAGCCGATGATCACGCCAGCGATCAGGCCCTTGAAGGTTGAACCGACGACTATGCCGACCATTTGTGCGCGCACCGCCGGGGTGAACCAGGCAGTCAGTCCATCAAAGATGCCAAGTATTCCGCCAACAATCAGTCCCAACACGACTTTGTTCATGTTGCCTCCTTACGGAATATTCCGCTGAGCTTCTATTCAACGCCCACGGGAAATCCTTTAAGCTCTGCGCTCAAAGGCACCAACCCGGCTCTACTCTGCCGCCCGCCAAAGGATAAAGAGTGTACGCATGATCAGATACGCCAGGATCAGGAGCAACCATGCTTTATTCTTCCCCGCCCAGCGCTGTAGCCGTGTCGTCCAGCTCTCGGGATACGCCGAAACAGGCAGCCCATCCAAAAAATGCGCGACGTCCGTTGAGAGGTCGTGAACTGATGCGTATCTATCGCCCGGCTTTTCTGCCATTGCTTTGGACGAAATTGCACCGATCACTCTCGACGATCCTACATTCATGAATTGCAACAGCGCCCCGAGCGAAAAGACATCCGCGCGATGGTCAACATGCTCGCCTCTCGCTTGCTCGGGAGCCATGAACCCTGGAGTTCCGAGCACGGTACCATGGTTCGTACCGAGAAGCGCCAATGGTCCACTCGCCTTCGCTTCTGTATTTCCCAATACTTTGGATATGCCCCAATCCATAACCAGAACCTCTCCGAACGGCCCTACCATAATGTTCTGCGGCTTCAGATCGCGATGCAGCACTCCGCGTGAATGAGCAAACGAGACCGCCTCACAGATTTTTCCAAAGATACGCAGGCGCTCTGCCAGACTCTCCAAACCACTGATGTGGTCGTCCAGTCGATCGCCTTGGACCAACTTCATCGCGTAGAATACGCATCCATCCGGAAGCCTTCCCACATCATGGACTGGAACAATCCCCGGATGCTCGAGTTGCGCAATCACGCGCGCTTCATGTAGCAACCGCTCACCTAGCTCGGTGCCCGAATCGAAAGCCGCAATAATCTTCAGCGCTACTTCTCGCTGTAGAACCGTATCTTCCACTCGATACACGCCACCCATGCCGCCTTGTCCAAGTTTGTCGATCGGTCGATAACGCGTACTGCTGAGGTCGGGAGTATCAGCCGCGGCACGCAGGCGATTAAGGGCGGAATCAGATAGATACGTCACGGCAGCTCCACTCCCAGCAATGAACGGGCTTCACGCCTGAATTCGTCTTCCGATGCGGTCATCTGCCGCAACTGTTTGAGCACTATCCCCCGCAGTTCCCGCCGCGCATAGGAAAGATAGTTGGTAACGTCGGATGGTTTCAGTCCAAACCGCTTGGCGACTTCCTCATAGGTCAGATCCTTGCCGCCTTCTTCAACGTCATATAGCTCAAGCAGACGAAAATGTATCTGCTTCCCTCTCGCCTCGCAATCCTCGCGCAGTCGCTCGATCGCCGCGCTGAATACATTTCGTGCCCACTCGCGAGCGAAGAACTCGTCCATGTCACCAGGCGCCGCAACGTCAATCTGCCGGAGTTCGCCTTCTGCCGACTCGAAATCGAGCGAGAGCACCTGCATTTCTCCGCCTCGTTTCAGCCGATGAGCTGCCTTCTCTTCGTTGCCAACCATGCGATCGACACAGACGCGAAGAAAAGTTCTCAACTTGGCGCGTTCGGGGTCAAAGCGATCGAGAAACTCCTTCTCTAGCAGTCGCGCGAAGAATTCCTGTGTCAGGTCCTTGGCTTCCTCGTTCTCCTTGTTCCAGCGCAGCCGTATGTACTTGTAAACCGGCTTCCAATAGGCGGCGATTAGCACTTCGAGAGCGCGATGACGTTCCTCGGCCTGTTCGCTGCGCGAAGCCACGATCAGCGACCAGCGGGTTGTGGGAAATGCGCCTTTATCGCCGCCAATACCAGTGTCGTTGGGCATAATGTCAGCTGAACCCGGAGTTTACGACTGTCTCACTTTTGTACACAAGAGAACCATCGTGTACTCATTCGACCCCGCATCCAATATACTGTTGCGAAAATCGGGGGCGTGGGAGCTGATTCATGCAACTTGGAAGACTGAGGTTTTGGGTTTTTGCCACGCTGTTGCTACTCGGAGTTGTCACATTCGCCGCGGCGCCTAGTCAGGTTCAAGCTGCGCCGCAAGAAGATGAATCCAACATTCCGGTTTGTGAGCCGGGAACCGTGGCCAGTTACATGGGCCACACCTGCGCATTGCCTCCGGCGGTTTATCACTGGGTCTCCTACGAATGCACCAGCACACCATCCAAGATCTGCGATCGCCTGGGAGAACATGGACTTGAGATCCACATGCGCCGCGATCCCAACGGGCCCAACACCTTGCTGGTTGGCGGCACCGACAAGTGGAATGTGAAAGCTAATGAGAGCATTCACGTCATTATCCGTGGGACCGTGTATGGCGCGACGGGGAATCTGACCTGGCCCCATTTCCATTCGGAACGGGCCGCCACGGGCGACGGCTATTCGGAAAACATCACCAAGGTGGACTGCGGAGATAATTGCACGCAAGGCGACGGCTCCAGCAACTTCCGCTGCGATTCATCCGCCCCGGAAGAAAACTGCATGGAGCAGCGCCGCATTGCTCCCTACCAGCACGCCATATCTCGCTTTCGAGCCACGAATGCCGACAACCCTTACCCTTTCCGAATCGAAGTCAAGATGAGTGGAGGAACCAATGGCACCGCTAGTTTGCGATCCTTGGGACTTCACATCAGTGCGATTCGCCAAGGTCCCGGTGGTCCTGGACAACGCCAGGGCGGGCGAAGACCACCGTACTAGTCTAGAGATTTCTTAATAAGAAAAATGGGGAAGCGCTTCGCTGCTTCCCCTTTTTGGCGCCTATGAGGATGAGTTGTATCAGGACGCCGAAGGCTTTCCTGAGGCATGTTGCTTTGCCTTCACGATGATTTCTTCGACTTGCTGTTTCTGCGGATAGTTCGGATTCCGCTTCAGCAATTCTTCCCATGCCGCGACCGCCCCTGCAGGATCGTTCTTCCCTTGCCATCGCACGATGCCGATGTTGAATAGCGTTCCCGCATGATCGGGTCGAATCTTCAATGAACGTTGAAACTCCGCAAGGGCTCGGTCCGCATCATTCGTATACCAGTACGCTGTACCCATGTCGGTAATCACGTCGGGATCGTTCGGACGAATCTTGAGCGCGCGTTCGTAATACTCGATTGCCTGCGGATAGAGCTGCCCGTCGTAGTAAATGTTGCCCAGCTTCACGATACTGTCGTAATCGCCGGGATTGCTCTCGAGGGCTGCAAGCAACGGGGCTGCAACTTGCTCGACCATTGCCTTTTGCTGCGCAGCGGTGGGTTGACTCTGGCCCCCGCCTTGCGACAACGCGCTCGCATTGTTTCCAGCCATGGTGACTGCGCTCGGCGACGCCGAACCGCGGAATAGATATCCTAGAGCCACACCGAGAAGCAGGCAAAACACCGCCAGAGCGTAGGCTTGAGTATTGGTCCAGGTCGTTTCCGCTTGCCGTGCCTCGTGTGTTGCTGCCCAGGCGGTTGTCATCTCTCCTCCTCCACTGCTGAGTGGGAGTCGAAAATTCTCGGCCCACTCCTCCATGACAAGTGCAGGCTGTCGGCCAAACGAATGCCTTCCCAGCAATTGGGATGACCATTTCTTTTCTATGGCTTGCGGATCTTAGGCCATCACTGAGACAGCCCTTTGTGGCGGGATTGTGGCGGATCGCGCTGGAGGATGGGTCTTCTCACTCTGCCGCAGAACCAATTTGGCAGATTAGTTTACGGACTTGAAAAACTGTTCGTGCCGTAGAAGCGCTTCCAGGCCTTCGATGACCCGGATCACATCCGATTTAGCTACTGCGCCTTGAATTCCGGCCTTTTGAGCTTCATGCACCAATTGCCGCGACATGTGCATGGTAAACATCAGGATCGGAATAGAGGGCACGACCTTGCCGATCTCCCTCGCTGCCTGCAGACCATCCATTCCAGGCATCAAGAAGTCGAGCACGATAACGTCCGGGTTGAGTTCCCGAGCCTTGTCGACGGCATCCCGGCCATTCACGGCCTCGCCGCAAACCTTCCAATCAGCATGCTGCTGCAACAGGTCTCGCAACCGCTGACGCACCAGCAAACTGTCGTCGACGATAAGGATTCGTGCCATGCAACTCTGGAGATCTAAAACACATAGTGCCGATAGCCGCATCACGAACGGGCCCGCAGCACAACGATGGCCACTCACCGGCGAGATAGCGAGTTGTCATCAATCATGACAATACTATCACCACGAAAGTGCCGGCGAAGTCTCGTGTTAATAACAAAGAAACTGTAGAAACGCGTCGGACGGAACTGTAGACAACCTTACAGTGTCTCCTCTCGCACGCTCCGACCCGAAATGTCCGCCCTAGGATGCAACGCGTGGATAAACGGACGCATGCCGGGTGCTTACCCGGGCGAGAAATTCCGTCCTTGCACAGTTTGTGAAAAGCAGCTAAGGTGCTCAGGTTCAGCGTTGTTTGGCCTGAATATTGCTTGCTATCCGCCGCCGTAAACCGCGACGCCAGCCCTTGGGGTACTCGGCCTCGCCCAACTGAGGAGATATGAGATGAAGAATGTCGTGAGACTTCTGATGGCTGTTCTGGTTGTTGCCCTGGCATCATCCACGCTGGCTTTGGGCCAAGGTGGCGCTGATACGTATAAGTCCCGTTGCGCAATGTGCCATGGACCCGACGGCAAGGGTGACACAGCGATGGGCAAGAAGTTCGGGCTCAAGGATCTGGGGTCCGCCGAAGTCCAAGGCATGTCCGATGCGGACCTGAACGGCATTATCACTAAAGGCAAAGACAAGATGCCGGAGTACGGCAGCAAGCTCAGCAAGGAACAGATTGACGACCTGGTGAAGTTCATCCGGTCACTAAAGAGGTAGGAACTTTCAAGAATGCTTGTGGTTCTGAACCAGCCGCTATCCATTTTGGACCTGCGGCTGGTCTCGAGCCCTCCTGAGACTCACCTCGACCGACCTTAACTCCAACCGCGGTTGTATACTTTTCTCCTGAGCAACATCCAAAGACACTGCTTGTCTCATGTCTGCTAACCAAATTGTTTCCTTGTTGTCCAAGTCTTTCAGTCCTGTGACCAATCGCAGAAGTGTGGTTTGAAACGCGGAGGAAGCGATGTCAGAAGACGATCCCAACAAGACGACTGCATCAGATTCTGGTGTTTCGCGCCGTGACTTTCTCAAGATCTCCAGCATCTCCGCCGCCGTAGTTCCGCTGATCGGAAGCCAAGTTGTCGAAGCGGCGGGAACACCGGTCAAGATCTACGGTCCCGGCAAGGTCCCCATGGAGCTCACAGTAAATGGCAAGAAGCAAACCTTGCAGCTTGAGCCGCGGGTCACGTTGCTCGATGCCTTGCGCGACAACTTGGACATCACTGGAGCCAAGCGCGTTTGCGATCGGGGAGAGTGCGGCGCATGTACCGTTCTCCTCGACAACAAAGCTGTCTACGCCTGCTCGGTGCTGGCAATCGACGCGCAGGGCAAATCCATTACGACAGTAGAATCTTTGTCACAGGGAAACAAGCTTCATCCAGTGCAACAAGCTTACGTCGACAACGACGCTTCGCAGTGCGGTTTTTGCACGCCGGGATTCATCGTCGCCACCAAGGCCTTCCTCGACAAGCACCCGCATCCCACCGATGAAGACATTCGTCGGGGTCTTAGCGGCAACCTGTGCCGATGCGGCACCTATCACGGCATTCAGCAGGTCATCGCACAGTTTGCCCAGAAAGGAGCGTAATCCATGCCGGACTACAGTTGGCCAATCGCCGAACAACGAACTCTCATCGGCAAGCGCATATCGCGAGTGGATTCGCCCGACAAGGTCAGCGGCCGCGCCAAGTATAGCTACGACTACTTCCAGCAGGGCATGCTCTTTGGAAAGATTTTGCGGTCTCCCCACGCGAAGGCGCGCATCGTTAGCATCGATAGCACCGCTGCGGAAAAAATGCCGGGCGTCAAGGCAGTCGAGATTCTACAAAAGGTCGGTGCGACGGTGCAGTGGGAAGGCGACGAAATCGCCGCCGTCGCCGCCGTGGATGAGTCAACCGCCGAAGATGCGGTTCGAGCAATAAAGGTTCAGTACGAAGCTCTCCCGCACCTCGTAAGCGATGCTGAGCCTCCAGCCAATGCCGCGTCCCTCGCAGGGCCGCTGAGCGACGACGATATTTACGATGCCCTCAGCAACCAGATGCCTGACCAGGATCTGATATCACTCTTGGAAAAGAATGGCGTCTCTTTCCATGTCGATCAGGATTTCCTGAACGAGCTCAAGAGTTCCGAAGTGCCCGATCCGGTCGTGCAGGCAGTTGCAAAAGCACAGTTTCACGAGACGACAGGAGCGCGCTCAAACTTTCAAAAAGCAGCCGTCATCAAGCAGGGCGACGTCGATCAGGCAATGTCGGCCGCCGAGGGCACCATCGAAGGAATCTACGGCGTTCCCCTCATCACACACTGTTGCCTAGAGACCCATGGCTCCACGGCAGAGTGGCCCTCCAAGGATCAGCTACTAGTCCACCTCTCCACCCAGAATGTCTCAGGAATACCAGGACAGATGGCCGATCCGCTCGGGATTCCCGCAGCCAATGTGCGCCAGAAACAGGATCATGTCGGTGGCGGCTTCGGCAGCAAGTTTGCCGCTGATCGTTGGGACATTGCAGCCGCCAAGCTCTCCCGCAAGGCTGGTGGCAAACCTGTTCGGATGATGCTCGAGCGTGACTCTGAGCTCAAAGTGGCTGGGGCCCGTCCCTCCGCATTCGCCCGTGTAAAAGTAGCTTTCAACAAGGACGGCACGATCACTGGCTGGCAATCGCAATCCTGGGGAACCGGCGGCGTGGGCGGCGGAGGCATGCCACCCATTCCTTACGTCTTCAACATTCCCAACCAACGCAAGGAGCACATTGCCATTCGTACCAACACCGGGCCGGCACGGGCTTGGCGCGCTCCAAATCATCCTCAGGCCGCTGTCATCACCATGGGAGCGATTGAAGACGCTGCGGCAAAGTTGAAGATGGATCCTCTCGAGATGTTCCTAAAGAATATCGACCTCGCCAAGCCTCGTCAGGACATCTACCGCGAGGAGTTCGGGATCGCTTCCGAGTTGATGGGATGGAAGGATAAGTGGCGGCCACGTGGTGAGAATATCTCCGGCAGCACCGCTCGCGGACTCGGCCTATCGATTCACACCTGGGGCGGGCGCGGGCATGAGAGCAATTGCGATCTCAGCATCCATCCTGATGGATCAGTCGACATCAAGATGGGTTCGCAGGATCTCGGTACCGGAACAAGAACCTGCATCCTTATAGTGGCGGCTGAAACGCTAGGCATCCCTATGGAAGCCATCAGCCTGCACATCGGCGACACCATTTATCCCACCTCGGGGGGCTCGGGCGGTTCCACCACGATCGGCGGTGTCAGCTCATCAACTCGCCGCGCTGCCGTGCAAGCGCGCGAAATGTTGTTCGCAAAAGTCGCTCCCGCACTGAATGCTCAGCCGGACGATCTCGAATGTGCAGCGGGGTCGGTTCGAGTGAAGTCTGATACCAAGCGTTCGCTGAGCTGGAAGCAAGCTTGCGCCAAACTGGGCGCAATGCCGGCTACAGCCCGCGGCAAGAATCCCGACAAAGAGCACCCACCGGACCTCACCAACAGCGGCGTCGGTGGCGTGCAGATGGCCGAAGTCGAAGCCGACATTGAAACCGGTGTAGTCCACGTCAAGAAGATGGTGGCCGTACAAGACTGCGGCTTGGTTATCGATGTGAAGACAGCCGAAACGCAGTGCTATGGCGCTCTCATCATGGGCATCAGCTATGCGCTCTTCGAAGAGAAAGTGATGGACCAGCTCACCGGCCGCATGCTGAACCCGGACATGGAGTTTTACCGTCTAGCCGGCATCAGTGACATCCCCGAGCTCGTGGTTCACATGATGACAGGCAAAGGTTACGACGAAAAAGGTGTAATCGGGTTAGGCGAGCCGCCTGTCATCTCGCCCGGTGCAGCGATCTCAAACGCCGTCGCGAATGCGATTGGCGTGCGAGTACCTTTCCTCCCACTCACTCCTGATCGAGTGCTCAAGGCGCTTAACGATCGGAATCTGGATTAGCGAGGCAAGCATGCGAGCATTTGAATACGCATCTCCACAGACGAAGGAACAGGCGGTCGCACTTCTCGGCACGAATTGGGACGCTGCTGAAGTCCTGGCTGGAGGCACCGACTTGTTAGCTTTGATGAAATCCGATGTCGTTCATCCCAGGCGGCTCGTGAACATCAAGGGCATCCAGGAACTGCAGGGCGTTCGCTCTGATGGCGGAGGTCTCCGGATTGGCGCTCTGACTACGCTCGGCGAACTGGCCGACAACGTAAACGTCATGCGGAGCTATCCCGCGTTCTCTGAAGCCGTAAACGAAGCTGCGAGCCCTCAGATTCGCAACATGGCAACCCTTGGCGGAAATCTCTGCCAGCGTCCCCGCTGCTGGTACTTCCGCAACGGACTTGGGCTCCTTCCAAAAGATAAAGATGGCAAGGAGTTGGTGATAGGGGGAGAGAATCGATATCACGCGATCTTCGGCAACGACGGGCCAGCAAAGTTTGTTAGTCCCTCGACGCTTGTTCCCGCTTTGATCGCCTATGGAGCGAGCATACGTCTCGTAAGTCCCCAGGGGTCCCGTGAAGTTCCACTGGAAAAGTTTTACGTGATGCCAAAAGCCGAGAGCGAAAGAGAACACGATTTGCGACCAAACGAGATTGTCTCCGAAGTGGTTCTCCCAGCGCCCGGAACCTGGAAAGTGGCGCACTACGAAATTCGCCAGAAGCAGGCCTTCGATTGGCCTCTCGCCGTTACCGCTGTTGCCTTGCAGATGAATGGAGACAACGTCGGCTCAGCCCGAATCGTGATGGGTTACGTCGCGCCAACGCCATGGCTATCTGCCGATGCGGCACAGGCATTACAAGGCAAGCGCATCTCAGAAGAAACCGCCAAAGCCGCAGCCGATATTGCTGTGAAAGATGCCAAGCCTCTCACACATAATTCGTACAAGATCCAATTGGCGCGCGTCTCGGTGAAGCGTGCGATTCTCAAAGCAGCAGGAGGTGCAGCGTGAGCCAGCAGACAGATCGTTTCGATACCAAACATCCTGACCTCTGCCCTTCATTGCGATGGAAAGGCCAGTTCATCTTCGCGCAACGCGATCCTACTGTTCCCGCCTGCAACGACGGCCTGTTCTGGTGCATGCATACTCAAAACTGTATCGGACCGGACGGCGAGGTTGCGGAACCGGGCAACTGCTCGTCATCCAAAAGGGGATGTCACGCAGGCTGTAAGTGATTGGGGCTGTTCAAAATACTTCTAGTACCTGTAGAGCTTGACACCATTACCGAATAAGTACAAACTTCCTCGTCTCTAAGCTCGAAGCACGACTCCCCCCACCGAGCGTTCTGAGACGTACCGAACTACCTTCCAACTTCTATGGAGACTTGTATGCGCCCGCCTCTGCATCGAAATGCGTTGGTTGTTCTTCTATTCTTGACAGGTCTACTTGCGCACGCGGGAAACGTGTTCGTGCACCCAACTTTCTTTCCTGCTGGGAATAATCCGGCCGTTCAATCGCTTGCCGATCTCAACGGCGATGGCAACGTTGACGTCTTGGTGCGGAATGGCCCCCTTGGCGGGCCTTCTTCATTCGGCGTAGTGCCTGGGAATGGCAATGGAAGATTCGGCGGACTCATTCAGACTCCGCTTACTTTCTTGACCGGTCATCCTGTTGTGTCAGATATCAACGCAGATGGCATCCTGGATTTAGTTGCGATTGATATCGGTTCTAACCCAGGCGTGGTCCACATACTTCTTGGGAAGGGAGACGGGAGTTTTGACGATGCAGCCCAATATCCAGTCGGAGAGGATCCCCAGACTCCGGTGATAGCGGACATGAATAGTGATGGGGACCCCGACATCGTTTTGGTCCAGCTTCAGCCGCACACTTTTCAGAGTGAAATCGTGGTGCTGCTCAACAAAGGAGATGGGACTTTTCGTCGGGGGATGGAAAATCTCTACTCTCCCATAGGAGCCTCCCTAGTCGCTGCCGATTTCAATAGAGATGGCAAGACCGATGTTGCGACCTCCTTTTGTTGTAGTGGACTTAACATTTTCCTAGGCAATGGTGATGGGACGTTCCAGAGCCCATTGACGATCGAACTTCCCTCGTCATTTTTTCTCGCTGCGGCAGATTTTGACGCTGACGGAATCGTCGACCTGGCAACTCAACAAAACAGTGACTTGGCTGTACTCCATGGAAATGGAGACGGAACATTTCGATCTCCCAGACTCTTCCCAATGGGCGAGGGTTCAGGTGATGGGCTGCATGTACTCGATTTCAACGCGGATGGCGTCCCTGATATCTTCACGAATGCGGCTGGCTTGAACAACGAGATTCTTTTGAACCGCGGTGGCGGCCGGGGATTCTATAACCCCGTCTCTTACCGAACCGGAATTCTTCTAGGCACAAGCATCGTTGCCGGTGACATCAATGGGGACGGGTTCGCGGACTTGGTCGCTGATGCGCCTCAGAACGGTTCTATCGGAGTGCTAGTCAATCGCAGGGGCAGATTTCCTTCGGGTGCTGCCGCATACAGCGCCCAAGTAACACAAGTTCCAGACGGCATGCTAGTTGCCGACTTTAATCGTGACGGCTCGCCGGATGTTGTTGTCGGTTCCTATTACGATGACACAATTCTCCTCAGCCAGCCCGGAGGACGCTACTCGAGGGCGTCCACTCTCGATATGTCGGGCGGCGGCTTCTCCATGATTGCAGCCGACTTTAACGGCGACCAGAAACTCGACATCGTCTCCGCAACTCGCAGCGCCGTGGAACTGCTGCTGGGCAATGGCGATGGCACATTCGCTCCCAAGCGAACAATCAATAACACCGAGTTTGCAAATCAAGTGCTCGCTGCGGATTTGAACGGAGACGAAAATACTGATGTTGCCATTAGCACCGGAACTGAAGTCCTGGTGCTGATCGGCAACGGAAACGGAACGTTTCAGCCGGCAGTTCATTATCTGGGGTCGCCTAACGCTGTGTGGATTGCTCCTGCTGACTTCAACGCCGATGGCAAGCTCGACTTTGTCGTGGCCGATCTCAACAGCCTTTCTCTGATGCTCGGCAACGGAGATGGGACTTTTCAACCTCCCGTGAGTGTCGATACGGGAGTACTGATTGAGATCAGTGCCATCGTCTCAGCAGATCTTAATAACGACGGGAAGATTGACCTCGCTCTGATTGGATTCGATGAGCCCACAATCTTGGCAACTTATCTGGGGAATGGAGATGGGACCTTTCAACCAAAGATGACGACCAAACTTCATGCGGATGGGTCTGCTGCGCTCGCTGTAGGAGACTTCAACAAGGACGGCAACCTGGACGTCGTAGTGGGATCCAACGGTTACAAGACTGAATTCAAATCGCTGCGACTCCTGCTTGGGAATGGAGATGGCACCTTCCAAAGCGAGCAGCTTTTGCCCTATTCACGGGACCTTCGGTACTGGAGTATCGCAGTGTCGGATTTCAACAAAGATGGATGGCCGGATCTGATCTTTGCGGATACATGGGGGCAGGCCGTCTTTTTGCCGAATGCGGCGGGAAGATAGAAAACTGCATTATTTGCCACCGAGACGCCGAGGATAACTGTATTTATCTTGCAGCGGCGGCTTTCGCTTCCAACTGCTCGTACACCGCCGGATTCGAGCACACTTCGTAGTAGGCGCGCTCAGTCCAGCGCTGCAGGCTGAAGTCCTTGGGATCGATGTGAGCGATACGGCTTACGCGGATCAGAATCCTGCGAAAGATATCTTTGCCCACGGGAACCATGCCGCTGTACAGTTTGAAGCCTTCTTGTCCCCACAACTCGGGCAAGGAGAGCGCGCACGGTTCTAACGAAATCTCCTTCTGCAGTCTCTGAAACGCCACCTCGCTAAGGCGGATGCCGTTCAGGTTGTAGTTCATCATGGCATCGTCAGGTGTCTCTTGTGCTTCCGCGTCGCTCAGACGCTGGAACGCATATACGTTAAAGGGACTCTCGAGCGCCTCCACGGGTTTGCGCACTCGCTTATTACAGGAGGACAGGCGGTCGCTCTCATTCAGCGCGTCTGAAATCATCACTCGCTGTTCTCCATCCATCAGGTACATGGGCGCGGAATCCTGATAGGAGATGCCCAGCCCCAATTCCAACGTCGGGAGACCAGACCGTACCAGCAGGTGGTTATACCCTCGAACAATCTCGACGATTTCCCGAGCCAGCGCGCACGCGCGGCTAACCGAAAACGCTCCCTCATCTTCCCGCTCCAGCAACGCGAGAATAATCGCGTCGCCTTCGAGAAACACTTTGACCGCCGCGTACTTCGGCAACAACTTATTTACAGGATCATAAAAGTTCAGGCTGAAATACGAAGCCGGATTCAGCCCTCGCTCGACCAACGACCGCGTCAGTCGTGACGAGTCACGCACATCCGCTTTGATAATTACGTGGCGAAGAATCCTGTCTTCGGCCGGTCTCTGCTCATCGGGCGGAAGGTAATCGTAGAGTGTCCGGTTCATCGCCGAAAGCTCCCGCATCTTCTCGTTGCCGATCATGTTCACCGAATCGAGCGCGCCCGACAGCACCTCCAGGCGTCGCATGTCACGGTGATATCGTAGGAAGTCCCGCAAGAACCGGCCCGCAACCTTGGCGCGGTCGTTTCCGCGGCACCCGGCCACCCGAGCTAATGCCGCCTCCAGCGATCCTGAAGAGAGCTTCCCATGCTCCTCGATGAGCTTTTGCACGCGCTCGCGTTCCTCCCGCGAAACCAGCGCATTCTTCAATTGTTGGGCATTGATGCGCGGTGAGTACTCCGGCAAGAGTGGGGCGACCTCATACGACGCGATGATGTACTCCATCACACCTTCGGATTGCAACAACTCTACCCAGGCCGCCAACCTCGCCTTTTGCGATGGCGTGGAGTCCTCCGGATTGCCGCCACCTACCATTTCGTGCGCATTTTCAGGAATGTTAAGCCACGAATCGAGCTTAGCCTCATCGTGTGCTTCACCGCCGAGATCGAGCGTCTGAAGAAACGAGCAAACGATGCGGCGGATGTTCGAGAAGCGATCCGGATCCCGGTCGAAGTTGCCGAGCATTACGTAGTGTTCGGCGTTGAGGTAAGCGTCCCGTCCCTCATCGGTGAAAAGCAGAGGATTCAAGAACAAGCTATATGCGGGTTCTTCTCGATTGCCAAACAGCGATCGCCGCATGCGGGCGAGAGTTTCTTTCTCCACCTCGCGCAGCACGCGAAACAACTCCTGCCCAGTCTTTCGCAGGATGATCTTCTTGGCGACCTGAAACTCCGCCACTCTCTCGCGGTATTCCGTCGCTTTCTGCTGGCGAACTCCCTCATAGCTCTTCAGCATCATGCGACAGCGTTCGAGCAGAAGGGCAAATTGCGAGTGCAGTTCCACCCGCAGAAATTTGACGACCGCAAGCCGGGCCAGAAGGTCCACGGAAATGTTGTTGCTGGCCTTGGCACGATTGAGGGCTGCGACCTGCACCGCCGTCAGTAAAGCCTTCAGGTCAGGAGGCTCGACTGCGTTTCGCCGCAAGCTTCCGCCCGTTTTCTCCGGGACCTCCGCCTCTAAAAGCGCCACGACATTTCCGTCGCGGGCGATCAGTCTCGTAATGTGCTGCCGTGCTTGCTCTACAAACTTGGCACTGAGATGGACATCGTAGCGAAGATTGTCGATTCCTACCTGAAGGCCTTCTAATGAAAGCGATGGCACATACCCCGAAAGTTTAGGAGGAATGATTTCATCTGCTGCGTGGCCGAGTTTCAGAAATGGAATGCGGGGCATAATTGGCCGAAATCGAAATCAGGGGTGTTGTGCCTCGCTAACCAGGTTGGCTCTGAAGTTCGGTACGATCAGCGCTTGCTCGATCGTAGGCTCATGGACGGCGGCTAATTTGGTGGCTAAAGCCTGCGCATCTGGAGCGGCTCCGGTCTTTTCGTATGCATCCCACAGCAACTGCATCGAGAGCGGACTGTGCGTGTCTTCTTCCAGGTGCGAGATCGCCTCCGGATACTTACCTTGAGCTGCGAGCGTAGCCCCTGCTGCCGTATGCCACGCAAACAGTACGATCTGACTCCGCGTATTTGTGGCCATCTCTTCCAGCTGCTCCGTGACCGACTCCGCCGTCCTAAAGTCGGCTTCCTGCGCGGCGCGTGTTGCCTCGACCTTCAGAATGAGTGCCTGCTCATCATCATGATCGCTCCGAGAAAGCCTGTGCTCCTCGAGTGCGAGACGCGCTGCCTGCAGATTCTTAACGCAATCTTTGTAGTCAGCTTCGTACATGGCACGTACCCTTAATGTTTCGGCTTCCAGTTTGGCTAAGCCTGACCTATGTGCGTGACGACCGACTTCCCGTAGAGCTCGCTCTGCTTCTTTTCGATTCCCCTCCCGAATCCACGTGATCGCCATTTGCAATTCGTAAGCAACTTTGTCCGGCTCACTGCCCGCGAACACGATGGCACGCTCGTACTCATCCCGCGCTTCTTGTTCTTTGCCCATTACAGCGTAAGTGTCGGCAACGCCTAATTCCGATCCGAAATTTGGATCGATGCGGATACTGGCGCGGTATTCCTCGAGCGCTGCCTCAAATCGTCCAGCTAGGCGAAGGATTTCGCCGTAGGAGTCATGTGGGTTCGGCTGATCCGGCTGCAGCGCGACGTAGCGGTCCATGGTCGCGAAAGCCTTTTCAAAACTGCCGCTGAAGGCGTATGCGTATGCTAGTTCATTCAAGGCGGCCGCATACTGCGGGTCGAGGGTCACGGCCGTTTCTAGAACCACGATAGCCTGTGAGTAGCGCTCCTGGTTAACAAACCACGCTCCCACTAGGAATGCCAGCCGCTGATCCCGGGGATATTGCGACAAGAGATCGTTCATCGCGGCAATGGCTTGAATGTAATCACCTTCTTGGACACCGGCGAGCCAGCGAATCAGCAGACGCTCCGGTTTGCTCACACGCGGGGCAAGGCTCTCTGCGGTCGCTCGCGCCCTGGCCTGCTCTTCCGGATCGCGGCTCACATGCGCGATCATGATGAAGGCCTGCCCAAAATTCGGATCAGCTTTTGTCGCAGCCCGCAATCCCTGAAGCGCTTCCTTGGTTCGAATCTCCTCCAGGTTCATCATGGCAGATTCGAAATGCCGACGTGCACTCTTTGACGATGTTGTTATGGGAATACGCTTGATCGCATTGGCGTGCGCGATCCCAGGACGGGCTTGTGCACCCGCGGACACGACGATCGCCGACACCACGAGCAGGCAGGCACACTGCAGGTGACGCATGCTCTTCCTCGAAAAGCGCTTGATTTGTACTGAAGAGGAGCGTAGCACCCAGCCGGGTACCGGCCAAGGTTACCCAAGTTACCCTAAGTTACTGGCCAGGACTAACTTGGACGCTGCCTTAAGGCCTTGTGTCCAGTGGATGGCTAATCTTCTGGAAATACTCGTTCTGAATTTTCAACGTGTCCTGGTCGGCTTTTACAGCGCGAATCGCAGTCACAATGGCATCCTGCCAGGCTTTCATTTTGAACTCCCCGAGTTCCTTGCTGGCAGCAGAGCCGTCTCCGGAGTAGTGGTTTGGAAAGCGTGCGTACCACCATATGCCGGTGTACAGGTTATCGGGAAGGTGCAAACGCGCCTGATCCTCGCCAGATTCGCTTCGCGCCCGGTCCGTGTGAACCAAATCCGGGTGCGAGATCAGAGTAGTGGATGTCTCCGTTTCGCCCGCGTGCATGTCTATGGAGGTTTTTTTCTTCGGCCCGCCGGGAGGAGTATCTACCAGTCCCAGGACGTACACGACGTAATCGTGGGGCTTCGCCAGTTGGCTCTGGGCAAAATACGGCAGAAGGCTCTCATTGCCCCCGTGTCCATTCACGATAATGACCTTCTTGCACCCGTTCCGCGCCATCTCATCGGTAGTTTCCTGCAGTAATTCAAGCTGCAGGTGCGAGCTGTAGGCAACGGTCCCAGGTTCCTGCTGCGCCTCGAAAATCTGGCCAAAGTAATACTCTGGAAATACGATCGCGTATTCCTGCTCCGCCGCATGAAGGGTCGCATACCGAACGTTTAGTAGATCCGTCCCTAGCGGTAGATGCGGCCCGTGCTTTTCCAAAATCCCGAACGGAAGGACGCAGGTTCCCTGCGCTTGCTGGATCCCTGCACGGAAGTCCGCAGCCGTAAGTTCCTCCCAGTGGACCGAAAGCTTTGTTTGGCTGGAAGCTGTGATACAGCCAACGAAGAGAACCAGTGCTATTAAAACGTTTTGCGCATAGCGCATGAGACATCTCCTTCCAAGCAGCGAATTGTAGCACCGGTTCAACATGCGAGATGTGATTGGCGGATCGACAACACGTCTTATCACCCTATTACCATCGTCATCATGAACCCAAAGGCGGATCGGAATATGATCCGCAATAGGCACTCTCATGAAGAAACTGTCTTTTCTGCTTTCCCTGACGAACAACGACAACGATTACCAGATCGAGCAGGCAGCTTCGGCGGAAGAGGCGGCTCGCCGACTCGGTATCGACCTGAAAATTATTCACGCAGAAAACGACAGCATCGTGCAGAGCCAGCAGTTACTCAATGTCATCCAATCGCACTCCACCGCACATCCGGACGCGATTCTGCTGGAACCTGCTGGAGGAACTGCACTGCCCCAAGTTGCCAAAGCTGCGATCAGCGCTGGGATGGGTTGGGTGCTGTTGAATCGCGACGTTGAGTACGTCTCGGAACTCAGAAAAACAAACAAGGTTCCAATCTTTTCCGTCACCTCCGATCATGAGGAGATCGGACGCATACAAGGACGCCAGCTTTCTGCATTGCTTCCCAAGGGAGGCTCCGTGCTTTACATCGAGGGCCCCTCGGAGAGTTCGGCTGCCAAGCAGCGAACCGCCGGCATGTATGAGACCAAGCCTGCCGATATCCAGGTGAAAGTCATACGAGGACAGTGGACGGATGCCAGCGCATACAAGGCCGTTTCTTCCTGGTTGCGATTGACTACCTCTCACCAGACTCCGATTGACGTTGTGGCTGCTCAAGACGACTCTATGGCTAGTGGCGCCAAGAAAGCCTTTCAGCAACTGACCTCCGGCCCGGCGCGCGATCGCTGGCTGAGCATCCCTTTCATTGGTTGTGATGGCATGCCGAAGACCGGTCAGGCTTGGGTAAGAAGTGGCCTGCTCACGGCGACCGTCATCGTCCCCGCAAATGCAGGCAAGGCCATCGAGATGCTTGTACAGGCGGTGAACACCGGCGGCATGCCCCCAGAGCGCACTATGACAGTTCCTGCCTCGTATCCGGCGCTGAATTCGATTGCCTCAAACCAGGCCGAAAAGGCACGCATACTTTCTATCTAGCCCAATCCCGAAGTAACCTTCAATTTGCTCCTGCAAAACGCAGTGACTACTGCATATTGCAGAGGCAAGAATCGTCATCATCTCGCTCCCTCGGCTTGTAAGTTCCATTCCGTCAACATCTCTGAATAAATCTAGGTTTTGCCCCTGACGTGCACTCTTCAGCATGCTGCGACAAACGTAGTCGCGATTCGCGAGGAGGTCCACCATGTCGATCCTATTTGTCCTCCTGACATTCTTGCTCATCATCAGTCTTAGCTCGCTACGGAAGATTCAGGAGCAACCAGAGGCTCCGGAAGTCTTCTCTGCACCTCCAACACCCCGTATCGATCGCGAGTACGGCTTTGATATTCCGCAGGGGTACAGTTTCCATCCCGGACATACCTGGGCATTGAAGGAAACTCCCGATACAGCTCGGATCGGCCTCGACAGTTTTGCCGCCAACCTGCTCGGCAAGATCGACCGCGTCGAAGTGGCGGGCCTGAATCGATGGGTGCGCCAGGGGCAACGTATCGTGAAAGTCGTTTCTGGCGGAATGCCGCTGGAATTCCTGTCGCCTGTCGAAGGTGTCGTGACGGCAGTCAATAACGACGTGCTGCGTGATGCCGCCGCCATTACGGATGATCCTTACAAGAATGGCTGGATTGCCATCGTGAAGTCACCAGACCTCAGCCTCAATCAGAAAAACCTTGTTCAGGGGGCCATGATCGCGCCCTGGCTGCAGAACAGCATCACGCGCTTGAATCGAATTCTGTCGCCGCTTACACCGGAACTAGCACAGGACGGCGGGCTCCCCGTCAAAGGGCTGTTGTCGAAAGTGACGCCTGAGTTGAAACAGAAACTGGTGGACGAGTTCTTCTTATAGTCGCGAATCGCGGCAGGTTATGGCGAGGAGAAATTATGGAAAACGGCAGATCCATCTTGGTGGACATTACGAAATGTATCGGATGCCGAAGCTGTGAGCAGGTATGCAAGCAGATTCACGGATTCCCGATGGAGACTGAAGCCAAGCTGTCGGTGACCGCGCTGACGGTGATCGAGGAGCGCGGCGACAAGTTCGTCCGGCGAATGTGCATGCACTGCCAGGATCCTGCCTGCGCATCCGCATGCCTTGTCGGTGCTTTGAAAAAGACGGAAGCTGGGCCAGTCACCTATGACGGCTCGAAATGCATCGGTTGCCGCTATTGCCTTGTTGCCTGTCCGTTTAACGTTCCCCGCTACGAGTGGTCCAAGCTAGTTCCCTACGTCAAGAAATGCGATATGTGCGCTGAGCGCCAACTCGCCGGAAAACTGGCAGCCTGCGTGGAAGCCTGCCCCACCGGTGCTTCTCTTTCCGGCACACGCGAGGAAATCTTGGAAGAGGCCGAACGGCGAATTTTGAATGACTCGCATTACGTGAAACATATTTATGGCAGCGAGGAGGCGGGTGGCACATCCGTGTTCTTCATATCCGATGTGCCTTTCGAGAAGCTGGGTTTCGGAGCGCCTCCTAAACAGCCCATGCCGATGCTTACCGCGAATGCTCTCGGAGATGGTCCCACGGTAATCCTCATGGGCGGCGCGCTTCTATCCGGGCTGTATTGGATTACGCAACGGCGTGCCGAGGTGGCTGCTGCAGAAAACCGTGAGCCCGAAAACATTACCGGGAAGAATCGCCATTGATGGGATGCGGCACATTTGATGCCGCTAGAAAGGAGTCTCTATGACTACCAGGTTGATGGCACGAATCACATTATGGCGCGTAATCGTGGGTGTCATCTTCGCCGCCGGAATCTACGCAACTTACGCCCGCTTCGCACTCGGTTTCGCCAGAGCCACCCACCTCACCGATCCTCAACCCTGGGGACTTTGGGTCGGGCTGGGGACCCTTTGCGGCGTCGGCCTCTCTGCCGGAGGCTTTGCCATCGCAGCCGCCGTGTACTTGTTGGGCTTCGAACGCTACCGTCCGGTTTTGCGGACGGCGGTCTTGGTTTCCTTCCTCGGATATTCATCCGTAATCGCTGGCATGATGTACGAACTTGGACTGCCGTGGAGGATCTGGCACCCCATTTTCATGTGGAACCGGCACTCGGTCTTATTTGAGGTTTCCTGGTGTGTCATGCTCTACACCACGGTTCTCGCCTTGGAATTCTCTCCTTCGTTGGTGGAAAAAATCCCGTGGCGAGGGCTACGTGAACTCTACTTGAAATGGCATCACAAAATTTTGATTGCTCTCGTTCTGGCAGGCACTCTGCTCTCTTCCATGCATCAGTCCTTCCTGGGCGGCCTCTACCTGATCACCAAGGGCAAGCTTGATCCGCTCTGGTACAGCCCCTATCTGACGACCGAATTTTATTTGTCCGCCATTCCTGCTGGATTAGCCGTGACCATCATCGCCCTGTATCTCTGCGTGCGATCGCTGAACGTGAGACTGGATTTGCGCATTCTAAGTGATGTCAGCCGGGTTATCGCACCGCTGCTTGCTCTATGGGGCGTGTTCCGCGCCCTTGACCTGATTACGCATGACGCCACACCTTACCTGTTCATGTGGCGCGAGGAAACTCTCTCCTTCTGGCTTGAGGCTCTGCTGCTCGTGATCGTTCCGCTGCTACTGCTCACTCGCAAGAAGGTAAGGAACAATCCGCAATATCTCTATTGGACGTGCGCCGTCATCGTGATGGGATTCATGGCTAACCGTCTCAATGTCTCGATCACCGGACTCCAGGCCACATCCGGCGTTTACTACATCCCTAAGTGGACGGAGTTTGCCACCAGCCTCGCCGTTCTCACGGCAGCCGTGATGGCGTTTCGCTACGCCGTTATTTGTCTGGACATTCTGCCGAAGAACGCAACGCGGCAGGTCTGGATGAACTCATCTTCTGTGGCGCAAGCCTAAGTGGTCCGACCCTACTAAGCCCCGGAAGCCGTTCGCTCCCGGGGTTTCGTTTGGGCGTGCGGTCAAACGTCCCGTTACCGCGGCTAACCTCGGCCGTTCTCCTTAGACCCTCGCTCCACCAGCTTTTTGGTCATGAGAACGAGTCCAAGAATCTGGGTCCACTCCGAAACAATGTTTCCCACTACCTGCCCCCATTTCCCTTGTACGTCAGAGTGGGCGTACAAGATAACCCAGCCGATTCCTGTCAGCACGAGAAAGATAGTCAGCGAGTGGTTCCTGACAAATTGATGAACCGGACGGAACCATCCTGCGGGAGGAGGCTGCTTACTCTCCGCAGACCCTTTTTCATACATCGATTTTGTCGCCAGCACTACCACTACGAGTCCCGTCCAGTCCGCAACCGCATTGCCGAAGAACGATCCCCAATGGCTATCGGGGCTTGAAACACGGTAAAGAACAATCCATGTGATCAGAGCAGCAATTGAAACAATACTGAGAGAGTGAACCTTCCAAAAAGATTGATTCCCCTTCCGCTTCATCCGATCTCCACCTGCCTTGGATGCAGATTTAGGAGTCCGGAGGGCCCGGTTCGTCCGGGGTTTGCACGCTGCGACTGTCCATGAATGACTGAAGGATAAGCACCGCCGCTATCTGATCGACCACCTCGCCGCGTCGGCGGATCGACATGTCGGTCTCGCGGAGCAAGCGATTCGCTTGGCTCGATGTCAGGCGCTCATCCCACAGGTGCACCGGCAACTGGAAGTTTTGCCGAAGCGCTTCGGCAAAGGCTTGCATCTTTTCGGCTTGCACGCCTTCCGCGCCGCTCATCCGCAGAGGTAACCCGACGACAATTTCTTGAACTTCGTATTTGCGGATCACTGCTTCCAGGGCCGCCCGATCCTGTCGCTTGTTCTGCCGTTGAATGGTCTCCAGTCCCTGGGCGGTGATGCCTAGCGGGTCGGAAACCGCCACCCCGATCCGGCGGGAGCCGACGTCAAGACCCAGGATGCGGCCGCGCTTCTGGGCAGGTGGAGCGGAAGGCACCCCGCGATTATATGTCGAGTCCGAAGCCATGAAGTAAGCTAGGATACCGCCATGGCCCACGAGGTCCATCAGGAGACCACCGATTCAGGGCGCCTCGTATCGCGCGAGAGGCCCGATCGTCGCCACTGGGCGTTGAATGCCGTCGGCATCGGAACAATCCTTGCCATCTGCTATTACGCCGAGAAGGCTCTCGCGGTCATCCTTATTTCTGCATTGTTGGCGTTCATTCTTGCTCCTGTGGTCGAGTGGCTCATGCGCCTACACCTTCCACGCAGCGTCGCGGCCGCCATTGCCGTGATTCTTCTACTGGTATTGACCTGCGGCGTTATTTATTACTCTTACAACCAGGCCTCGCTTTTCGCGCAGGACCTGCCTAAGTACACCGGCAAGATTCAAGACCAGTTCCAACGCTTGCGGCAGCAGGCGGAATCTTTCGATGTATTGGGTGATTCCCCGCAAGACAAGGGTATTCTGAGCGTTCGGCCCGCGACCGATTGGAACGCTGTCCTCACCCGCCGCTTCGGATCGTTTACCGAATTCTTCTTAGCCATCTCTTTCATTCCGTTTCTCGTTTACTTCATGCTGACCTGGCAACACCATGTGCGATCTTCCACGGTAATGCTTTTCCCGATGGAGAATCGCCACAAGGCCTATAAGACACTCGGATTGATCTCGAAGATGATCCGCAGCTTCATGGTCGGAAATCTCCTTATCGGGTTTTTCTTAGGCGTCGCAAGCACCATCGTGTTCTGGGTCCTTAATCTGCCATTCTTCTACTTCATCGGATTCATCAGCGGATACCTAAGCCTGATCCCGTACATGGGCGTGCTACTCGCGATGCTGCCGCCCATGTTTGTGGGTATGGCGAACATCGCGTCAGCCGACGTCTTCGCCATCATGTTAAGTGTGCTGATCCTGCACTTGATTGCGATGAATGTTCTTTATCCCAAAGTAATGGGAACCCGCCTGCAACTAAACCCTCTGGCAGTCACAATGAGCCTGCTGGTTTGGGCATGGCTGTGGGGCGCTTTGGGCCTTCTTCTGGCAATTCCTCTCACAGCCGCCATGAAGATCATCTTCGACCACGTTGATTCGCTCAAAGCGTGGGGAAATTGGCTGGGAGAATGAACGTCGTTGGTCGTTCGTCGTTGGCCGTTGGCCTAGGCTCCACGCAAAAGGCGTCCGCGGCCTGAGATCTCAATATGGATGCGGGGGTAAGCAGGATACTGGCGTCGAGAGACTAACGTCTAGGCGCGGGCCAACCACCCACGGCCGACGTTGGGTTTGGCATTGTCTAACAAACCAGATAGTTGTTTTGGGTTTGCCTAACGACGACTAAAGACCGCTGGCCGGGGTTTGCCAACGGCCAACGACTATCGACCAACGACTAAGCTTCAAATTCCGCTGCTTCCGGAAATCTCAAATGACATTTCGCCAACGCTGCCGTCAGCACGACCTCGATTTCCGTCTCCTCGACGTTCTTGGCCATGGCCAGTTCGCTTACCAGGAGGTAGCGGGCCCGTTCCAGCATCTTCTTTTCGCGGAAGGAAAGTGGCTTCGACTGGTTCAGCAGCAGCAGGCCCTTTAGGACGGCCGCCACCTCTAGCAGAGACCCGGTCCTCATGCGCTCCGAATTCTCTTTGAACCTATACTTCCAGTCAGCGTTATTGTCACATTCCCCGTCGGTCAGGAATTCTATGATCTTCTGAATCTCGCCGTTCTTGACCACCCGCCTCAGGCCAACCATATCCACATTGTGGAACGGCACCATGACCTTCAGGCTGCTGGCCTTGATCTTCAACAGGTAGAACTTCTCCACTGTTGCACCGATCGTCCGGCTGCTGATCTGTTCAATAACGCCTACGCCATGATTGGGATAAACGACTTTGTCGCCAATGTGGAAATTGCCGTCAGTGATCATCGAGGGATACCTACGAATGCAGGCCAAAAGAGGAACGACACTCAAAAATTTTAGTCCTTTCAGGGTCAAAAGGCAATCAGGGCGGCCATTTTCGGTCACTCTGCTTCGTCTTTTATTCACCCGTCGTACATCTACAAACGATAGCCATCAAAAGGCTTCGTGGCACACCACGCGAAAACAGCAGAAATCAACGCAGTCAAATTGCCAATGTTTCCGGAATCCTCCCTGTGGAACGCCGTATTGAAGACTTGGCGTTATAATCCGACAAAGTATGACCGAGCATATTAAGAAGAAGCTGAAGGAAGAGATCGACGCCCTCGAACACGAGCTCGCCCACGAGCTGCCCAAAGAGCTGAAAAAGGCCGTTGCCCTGGGAGATCTCAGTGAAAACGCCGAATACCACATGGCCAAGCAGCGCCAGGAGTTCGTGAAGGCGCGCATCCGCCAGCTTGGCCGTCGCCTCGCGGACATGTCGCTCATTAATATGAGCAATATCCCCAAAGACAAGGTGGGACTCGGCTCGACCGTAAAAGTGTTCGACAACACCAAGAATGAAGAGATGGAGTACCACCTCGTCACTAGCGAAGAAAGTGACGTAGCCGCTGGCAAGATCTCAACCACCTCGCCCATCGGGCGCGCTCTCCTTAATAAGAAAGTAGGAGACACCGCTGAGGTCGTAACGCCGAATGGCAAGCGCGAAATGGAGATCCTCAGCCTGGTTACCATGCACGACGCCAACCCCCCCAAAGAAGCAGGAGCGGAATGACCTGGACCCGCGCGGTTGGAAAAGGATGCGGCGTCCTGCTCGATGCGATCGTGCGCTGGCTGGCCCTCGCCCGCATCAACCCGAACGTTCTTACTTTTCTCGGCCTTGTCGTTAACACGATTGCGGCCTGCCTGTTCGGCTACGCCAATGGCGACAACCAGGCCCGCATGTTCTTCTACGCTGGGCTTGTCATTATCGGGTCGGGGTTCTTTGATCTGGTTGACGGACGTGTCGCCCGGGCCAGCAATCAAGTGACGCGCTTTGGCGGATTCTTCGACAGCGTCATCGACCGCTACAGCGATGCATCGCAGTACTTCGGCCTGCTGGTCTTCTATGCGCGCGGTGACCGCTTCTTTTATGTTGTGCTAAGCGCGTTCGTCATGATCAGCTCCATCATGGTGAGCTACACGCGCGCCCGAGCTGAGTCGCTCATCGGATCATGCAAGGTCGGATTCATGGAGCGCCCAGAGCGGCTGGTGTTGATCATCATTGGCGCACTCTTTAATCGGATGGCTCCGGTTCTCTGGATTGTCGCGGTGCTCTCGACGATCACTGTGATCCATCGCATCCAGTACACCTGGAGCCGCACCAAGACCATGGAACCTCTCCCCGCCACACATGAAGCGGCATAGGGTGTTGCCTAAATCATCGGACGGATAGCGAGTTGTACCTTCTTACGCGCACTTATCCAGCACCAATCCGGCTGCAGCGGCCAGTAATTCCACGCTTTCCATTTCTTCCGGCGTCGGCGCACGATGCTCGTGGAAGTTGGAAGTCGCAGGTGACCACTACCGAACCCGTCGCGGCTGCAGCAGCGCAAGTCCCAACCTGGGGATTTGGCTTCAGCCGATCGATTGCAGCGAGGTAATCTGTCGGAAGATTGGGCGATGCGGCATTTCGCAAGAGCCCCTCATCATCCACCCGTAGGATCGAACACACGGAATTCTTGCCGGCAAGATGTTCCGCCGTGTTTACGAGCATGGTTAGAATCTCTGCTTGTGGTTCTCCGGAGTGGAGCATCTCCCGCGCCCGCTCCGCGGCCCGCCGGGCCAACTCGTTCTTCTCTGATTTCACTGACGCGTCTGCTTCGTTTATCACGCTGTTGATTATATCGTTCTCACGAAGCTCAGGCGGTTGACGACCCCCTGTCCTATGCCCATAGTGGAATGGATCGAGTCATCGCTTGGTTGCCCGAGCGAATTGGCGGGTGGCCCGCTTCTCGGCTTAAGAATATGGCCGGGGTGCTCTTGCGTACATCATGACCAACATCCCTACGCGAGTTTGATTCGAGTTAAGATAGAGAATCCTTCCAGTCTGTCAGAATCACGCGGCGTTGTGATCTGGCTCCTTCTCCTTAAGGGAGATCACGCATAGAGTGTCGTTGTCTTAACCGCGTTGTGACGTAGGCCCCTGCTCGCGAATCGATCCGACAAATCAAATTACAAGGTCGTGGAACAAGATATATGTCTTCTTCACGCTACCCCCAGATAGAAGGCTAGCTCGTTCTCCACCTAGGAGCACATCATCCCAATGTTCATGAATTAGGTGAACGCGCGGAACAGGAAGCTATCAAGGTCTAAGGAGGTTCAATATGAAGACAAGATTTCAGGTCCCTGCACGCGGCGTGTGTTTTCTTATCATCATTTTGGCAACGACGATGACGCTGTTCGCCCAGGCGCCTGTCTTTCGCGTCCTCTATTCGTTCCACGGTGGCGCGGACGGCTTTAAGGTTTGGTCGGGGCTTGCCCAGGACGCGGTGGGGAATGTGTACGGAACAACCTACATGGGAGGGTTGGGCCCTCTCTGCGGATTTGGGTGTGGGACTGTGTGGAAGCTGAACACGAAAACTGGCGTGAAAGTATCTGTATGGAAGTTCGGACAGCGGGATGGACAATGGCCAATGAGCGGTGTGGTGCGTGATTCGCATGGGAACCTCTATGGCACGACACCGTACGGCGGCGCCAACGATTGTGTTTGGGGGGCATGGATGTGCGGAGTACTCTACGTGGTTAGTCCCTCTGGGACTGAAACCGTTCTCCACTCTTTTCTGGGTGAGGACGATGGTGGCTTTTCCACGAGCGCGCCGGTCATCGACACTGCTGGAAATATCTATGGGCAAGCCGACAGTTGCGGAATCTACAGGCTCGGATGTATCTACAAAGTGGACCCGTCGGGGGTGTTTTCCATTATCTATAGCTTCACTGGTGGCGCGGACGGGGGATATCCGACGGGGGCACTCCTTTTGGATAGCGCCGGCAACTTGTACGGCACGACTGGCGTCATCTTCAAACTCGACCCGAGCGGAAATTTGACGGTTCTCCACTCCTTCTTGGGAGGACCCGAGGGGGCGCGCCCCATCGGAGATTTGACGATGGATCACCAGGGGAACCTATACGGAGTGACCAGCGCGGGTGGTGACATGAGCCGATGCAACACCCAGGGTTGCGGGGTGTTATTCAAGCTGGACAGCAATGGCGTGTACCAGGTATTGCATAGTTTTCAGGGAATTAACGACTTGAACGGGGCGAATGGAAACTTGGTGCTCGACGCTCGCGGAAACCTTTACGGCACAACTTATGGGGGAGGAGTTTACGGCTATGGCGACGTGTACATGCTCGACCCTGCGGGAACGTATACGACGCTTCACAGCTTCAACCTCGCAGATGGCGATTTTCCCAGTGCGGGTTTAATCATGGACAAACTAGGCAATCTCTATGGGACCACTCTTGGCGGCGGGGCCTACAACGGAGGCGTAGTGTTCAAAATTCGTCCTCACTAGCTGGGAGGATTCTGTTAAACGGTGGGCGGGTAGCCCAGTTTATCGTAATCACTTAGTAAGTTTAAAAACAACGCCGCAGGCTGGGTGGCCCGGTTCTGGGCCCAAGAATATGCGCCTTGTGCTCCTTGCATAGATCTCCACAAAAGTGGTGGCGCGCTGGCGAAATAAGTGATCCTGGCGGAGGTCCATGATTTCTCGCGTCAACTGCTGCGGCCGTCCTCTCCCGGGTCTCGAAAGGCGCGAGACCCGGGCCACCCACATTTGCGAAGATGTTGGCAAGGAGCACTCGCTGGGCTATATTCCTGCGCTGAGATCCGGGCTACCCATCCACCCGTCCACAACGACGTCAATGAGCGCTACCGGGATTGTTCAGCAGTTATCCTAAGGAGCACTTCAAAAGATGATGCTTCTGACATGCCTGGCCGGATCGTTACCCAGATGAACTGGCTCCCATTTTGGATGCAGATCGACGGACGCAATCACCGCTTCATTTACACGAAAATGACAGCGTCCTGACACCCACCGATCCTCTGCTTGATTAACTAATCTGGAAGCGATTCCCGATAAGAGGACTCTCATGAGGACTATTCTTTTGTTGTTCCTATCTCTAGCAGCTTCTGGCTGCGGGTACAGCTCTCCAAAACAGATGACACAGCCCGGCGTTGTTCCGGTCGTTGCAGCACTCCTGCCTGCCAGCCAGCTTCACGGAGGTTCGGATTTCGTCTTGACGGTCACTGGCAGTAGCTTCAACGCAAACGCAGTAGTGAATTGGAACGCCGCGCCGCAAACCAACACAACCCACCCGATGGCGAACACGCTTAGCGTCATGATCCCCGCTGCACAGATTGCCAGTGCTGGCATGGTGCAGGTCTCAGTGACCAATCCGGGTAGCAGTACCCCGGGCGGTCCCTATGGTGGCGGCAGCAACACGCCAAGCGAGACTTCCAACAATGTGACATTCACGATCAACTAGAGGCGGGACAGCGCGGCCTGCGCCCGAGATCGGCCCAGCCACGTGATGTCAACTGTTGTGAACAGGGCACTCGTTGAGTAGCGCAAACCGGGGAGGTCGATGGGTGCTATCGCGATGTAACAACACTCATGGAGGGTGCGTTAGGATTTGATCGAATGAAGATTCTCGTGGTTGGGGACCAGGGCGGGTGGCCCGGTTCTCGGGTTAAGAATACCGCCGCGAGTGGTTTCCCATAACTGATCACAAAAAGTGGGTGCCCCGCGGTCTCGCGGTGTTCGAGACCCGGGTCACGATGGACCGCGACTCTAACCTTTCTCACATTGTTTGTGCTCGCATCGGGCCGAAGCACTTCCATTCAGATGCCGCGCCATATTCTTGGGGCGAGAACTGGGCCACCCGCCCTTGCGAATCAGTCGTCGTTTCAACCCTATCGGTCAGCGAACAAGGCTTCAGTGACTCCGCTCACAGCCAAGGGCTAGCAGGAGTGATTACGATCACTGCCGAGGGAACGCTATGTCTAGACCCATTTTTACTGCAACGATAATTCTTCTGCTGGTATGCAGTTCCTACGCGCAGGATATGCCTTCGGCCGCTGGCCATTGGGAGGGATCGGCAACCATTCCAGGTCACAATATCAACATCGCAGTTGATCTATCGCAGGATGGAACCAACTTGTGGTCAGGCAGTATGAGTTTTCCGGACGAGAAAAGCAGTGCTATGAGGTTGTCGGGAATCACTATCAAGGCTGATTCGGTGACTTTTCAGAGTCCTGCGACCTCGAAGTTTGAAGCTACGATTGCGGCGGACGGACAAACCATGACGGGCTCAATACAATTGGCCGCAAGACTCCGACCTGTGCAGTTGAAGAGAACCTCCGCCCCACCACCCTTGACGAACCCGAGTAGCACTACCATTTCGAAACAGCTTGAGGGAACATGGCAAGGCGTATTGAAGTATGGGAAAACATGGGGCGAAATGACTCCACCTGAAGGCAACACGCCGGAGGGTGCATCTTTCGGCATTCGCATTCGGTTTTCGACCGGAAACGACGGCACGGCCGTGGGAGGTATTTCCCGGTTAGACGAACCGGGTGCAGAACTCCCCATCGATCTTGTTCAGCAACGCGATGAGGATGTTCGGATCGAGATCTTTAGTGCTGCGGTGGTATTCATCGGTCAATTGCGCGGAGATGTGATTTCGGGAGAGTGGCGACAGCTTGGAGCCGAACCCCGGCCGTTCGCCTTGACCAGATCAACGATGAACTGACCTGTTGATGTCGACAGACGATTACACTCAGAAGCCTAGGTAGAGACTCTCGACCTTGAGTGGATGATGAATGTAACTGGGATTTTTCACCAACCATCGGTCGAGGGGCGGGTGGCCCGGTTCTCAGGTTAAGAATACCCTCGCAAGTGGTCTCGCGTACCTAGTCACAAAAGTGGGTGCCCCGCGGTCTCGCGGTCTTCGAGACCCGGGTCACGATGGACCGCGACTCTAACCTTTCTTACATTGTCTGTGCTCGTATCTTAAGCCGAAGCACTTCCCAATCATTCAGCCGGACGGGGCCTGCTTCGGCCAGCTTCAGGGGAGACGCTGGACGATTCGGCCGTCCGTAGGAAGGCAGGATCGTCGAAGCAATCGACGACAACGCCGGGTAACGGTGCAGGTTGACAACGAAGCGAGCCAAACGCGCGATTATTGTTCGAAAAAAACGCGAAACAACGCGCGGCTCGGGATGACAATTCAAACTGCACCATTGCTCAACTCCGTTCTTCTATTGCTTTACAAAACTCTACAATGATTGTGTTGCGACTCGGATAAGCCTGTGATATCGTTCACGCCCGTCAGGCTCCGCTAACCCCCCACTTTGGTTGCACTCGAAGATTGGTAAACCACTTCGCATGCCCGGAGGTTGAATGTCGAATCAATCTCTTTCCACTAAAAGAAGGAGGGCTTTGATGGCGCTTGATCCTTCTCTGGAGCGACGGCTGTTGCTTTATGGGTTAGCGGCGGGAGCAACGATGGTAGTCGCTCCGCAAGCGGATGCCAAGGTTCACTATACCCTTAGCAACGCCGTGGTCGAGTGTTGCACGACTTTTTCAATTGACGTGGATCACGATGGCGTCGCAGATTTCCTCCTCCAGGACGCTTACCGAACGAGAGTAAGTTCAGTCAGTTCTCATCTGTCTTACTACAACATTCTCTCGATGAATGGAATGCAACCTTCCAACAAGGTTGGAATCAGTTCATTCGTGGCAGCCCCTTTGCTAAAAGGCCAAAAAATCGGAAGCGGCGCCTCTTTCACATCTCGTGCCCTCATTGAAAATAGCGGTGACACGCGCTTTAGAAATGTCAGGAACAAGTATCTTGGAGTTCGTTTCGTGATCGGCGGAGAGGTGCATTACGGCTGGATTGGTTTTCGCAGGGTCTTCCTTTACCAGGTTACTCTAGGCGGCTGGGCCTACGAAACCCGACCCGACACTCCCATACGCGCTGGAGACACGGGTGCTCTCGAATCCGAATCAATCGACCTTACCGAACCGACTTCATTGGGCATGCTCGCGAACGGGCACTCTGCCACTCAGAACTGGAGGACGAGAACCCAGAAACCCGCACATTAATTACCTCAAGACATGGGTCTCTTGCCAATATGCCGCCTCATCTCGTCAAGATCGACCTGTGTGTCCATATTTTTGTTGAAGGTTGTCCAGGAGACCACAACGCATGCGACTGCTAAAAATAGCGTATAACTCCTTACTTTGCGGCACGATCCTGATCGGCCTGATCCCCTGTCAACACGCAGTCGCTCAAACATTCACTATCATTCATGAATTCGATGGAACTGACGGATACCATCCTTACGGCCTCGCCTATCCGGGAGGAACTAACAAGTACGGGTTTCTTTATGAGGTTAACCCTACCGGCGCCATATCGACTATCTATAACTTTCCCGAATTTCACTCTTTCACACTAGCAACTCCTGTTAGAGATCCTGCCGGTAACTTCTATATCAGTGGCTCAGTAAATGCCAACACCGGGATATACCGGATCGGAGTTAATGGCTTGAGCCGGCTGCTGATCGAATTCACGAACGCAGCCGAAGCGCCCGCAAGCCCCTTAACCAGAGATAAGGCTGGGAACATTTACTTCACTACCATTGATTTGCTCTCTTTTCACTACGGCGTCTCTAGACTTAGTCCCGACGGAACGGTGACTGTACTCGCTTCCTGGTCGGGCGATGGCGGCGACTTCCCTTACTCCGGAGTTATCCTGGCACCCGACGGCAGCTTGTATGGCACTGCTATAGAAGGCGGAGCATACGATTACGGGACCGTATATAAGATCGATGCTCTAGGTAACTTCACCGTCGTCTACAATTTTCAGGGAGGAGCCGACGGTAACTGGCCGTATGGAAGGCTGACGATGGACACCGATGGCAATCTCTGCGGCACCACTTCTTACGGTGGGGCATCGGGTGACGGAACCGTCTACAAAATTGACACCACGGTAAATAAGACGATTCTGCACTCTTTCAATGGCAATGATGGCTCCAATCCGTACTCACCGCTTCTAATCAGTCCGGACGGAACGATATTTTCAACCAACGCTGGCGGCGGCAAAACGTGTTCGTTTAGATTGACCTGCGGAGTCATTTTCAGAATCCAGCCGTAGCTCAGCAGCACGGACTCTCCTAAGTGAGACAGATAAGGAGGCCATATGTCGAGAACTCCTGACATCAAGTTCGAATGTAATCTCGCTCTGTATACCCTGGCTGCCGCAGCCACGCTTGCCGCAGGTAAGCCCGCACAAGCAGAGGTAGTCTTCACGCCCAGCAACCTCCGGTTCACCGGGTCAACCATTTACATAGACATCGACAACGACGGCGCATTTGACTTCGTCATGTCGGGTGATATCAGTGGATGTGGCACCTCGACTTTTTCCTGCAGTGGCTTTTTTGGTGTTATGCGTGCTGGGAACACGTCACCAAGGAACGGTGTTGCGCTGGAGGATGGTACTCGTTTCGAGGCGGCACTCACTCGAGGGAATCACATCGGGCGTCCGCAGGACCATTTTGACGGCTCCCGCATGCTCGTATTTGACTCCTATGGGCCAGACGGTCCTTGGGTAAACGTCACCAATCGTTATTTGGGAGTCAGGTTCGTCATCAAGGGCGAGGTGCATTACGGGTGGATCGGTTTTCGACAGACGGAAGGGAATTTCGAAGCCAAATTCAGCGGCTGGGCTTACGAAACTCAGCCCAACACCCCGATCCGCGCAGGACAAAGAACCGGGACCGCGGATTCACCTATGGCAATGGATTCGGAGGGCGCAACCTCTTTGGAGCTTCGAGCTGCGGGACATGCCGGGAAGGCTGCCCTGCGAGAAACACACAATTGAAATCACGAGAGGAGATGCCCATGTTTCCGAAGGTAGTTTCAAGAAAACGAATCTTTCTTCCTATCTCGCTTCTCGCGACGATCGCGGTGAGCGTTTTCCTGTCGCCGCTAGCGGGCGCACAAACTTACACCGTACTTCACCATTTTGATCAGACGAACGGACCTAGTCCCCTTCCGCAGCCTTTGTTCCTGGACTCCCACGGCACGCTTTACGGTTCAACGAAGTATGGAGGAACGGGAGGAGGAACGGTTTACAAGTTAGAGCAGAACCGTACCTTTACAACGCTGTACAGCTTCCCGGGTTGGTCTGATGACTGCTTCTATCCTTCGTCCGCGGTGACCGTCGATCCTTCAGGCAACATCTACGGCCCTGCGTTAGCTTGGGAGCCAGGCTATGGTGGGGGAGGAGCCATCTTTAAGATTGATCCTTCCGGCGTTGAGACGATCATGCACCATTTTCTCTTTCTAGGTGTCAACGGAGAAAATCCCACGACTAGTTTGATTCCCGATAAGCATGGGTTTCTGTTAGGAACAACCGCTGGCGGAGGGACCTCGGGTTATGGCGTCATTTATCGCATCAATCCGAGCAATGGAGCCGGAGGCGTCATCTACAACTTTAGCGGGCCGGATGGGAACTTTCCTGGTGCGATCGTCAAAGGGGCGGGCGGAACGCTCTACGGAAGCACTATAGTTGGCGGAGCTTTCGATGTGGGAACAATTTACAAGATAGACTCTCAGCTTAAGCAGACCGTCCTCTATAGTTTCACCGGTGGTCCGGACGGCGGATACCCGAATTCCGGAATTGCCCTTGATTCCCAGGGCAATATCTTCGGCACAACCGATTCCGGGGGAGCAAATGACGCAGGAACCGTCTTCAAAGTGTCTCCTGATGGAACCGAGACCGTGCTGCATGACTTTTCCTACTTCAGTACCGACGGTCTGCGGCCCGCGGCTGGGGTTGCGATTGATAAGGCTGGCAATGTATATGGAACGACGGAGTACGGCGGTACTTTAAACGGTGGCATCCTGTTCGGAGTCGATGCCAGCGGAACTTTCACTATCTTGCATAACTTCGACGAAATCGGAGGAATCAATCCCATCACGACCTTAATGGTTGACGCTGATGGAACGATTTTCGGAACAACCAGCCTGGGCGGGCTCCACGGCAGCGGCGTGGCGTTCAGACTCAGGCCTTGAGAGCCCGTCGCTAAAAATTCTACCCGCCAACCTGCGCTGCGGGTTAGAACAGGCAAATGACTCGGTTCACCCTGAAATTAAACCGGGCGAAAGCTCAAGGAGGCAAGCGTGCTTAGAAAACATCTGGCGGGTGGCCCGGTTCTCGGCTCAAGAATATGGCCGGGGTGCTCTTGCGTACATCATGACCAAAAGTGGGTGCCCCGCGGTCTCGCGGTGTTCGAGACCCGGGTCATGATGGACCGCGACGTCTCTGCCTTTTCCGAAAAACTGATGCGCGGTCGTGCACGAAGAAGTTTGTGACGCTCGTCACTGACAACTATCCGCATCTCCTGCACACTTAATCTTGGGTTCGTGTGTCCAACAGGCCCGCACCTGTGGCTCCTCACGGAGCCTTTGTTGTTTTGCTCTTTGACAAACTTGAACTGATGGTTCGCGCAGGCAGCGGCACCTGAAGGCTGAAGCCGGCTTAACAAGAACAGACCGCTGGCGACTGACGACCGAGGATCAACGGCTAACTTCCGTGTTTCCAAGATTTTGCCTATAAGTCTTTATTTTGGAAGATTTTGCGGAAATTTCTGCAGCTCGGATCTTTAGAATCAAGATTTTGCGAGAAAACAGGGGGAGGGGGTGGGGGTTCCCAGCAAGACAGTTATAGAACTGGCGTACATCTTCTAACGCGTGCTCCATCCCGAAGCCAAGCTTCTCGGGGTAACGACCAAGAACCAACGACCAGCGATTGTAAGAGGATGATTGGCGAACGCCTGAAGACTGAGGAGTGAGGACTGACGATTGCGGCCTTGAGCCAACGACTCCCGACCAACGACCTGGCTGGCGACCAAAAGCTGACGACTGCTTTCCTGCTAGACTATCCGGTCATTTCTTCTACCGCGGGGAAACTGTGGCGAATCATCCTGTCTTGCTGGTGCACGGCGGCGCCTGGGCGATGCCCGACGACATGGTAGATGCTCATCTCAACGGAGTTCGCAATGCCCTTGCCGCCGGTTGGAATGCCTTGACCCAGGGCGGATCGGCCCTGAACGCTGTGGAAGAAGCCGTCGTCGTCATGGAAGACGACGAGACCTTCGATGCCGGACGCGGCAGCTTCCTGAACCAGCAGGGCCGAGTACAGCTTGACGCTCTCATTATGGACGGCAACACTCTCCGTGCCGGAGGCGTCGGGTGCGTCGAGCACATTCGAAATCCTGTCCGGGCAGCCCGCAAGATCCTGAGCGAAAGTCCTCATGTTTATTTTGTCGGCGAAGGCGCAGAACGCTTCGCCGAGCAACATGGAATCGAGCTTTGCCAGAACGAGGATCTGGTGATCCCACGTGAGGTAGAACGTCTACGCGAATATCAGTCGCGCTCGGAAGCGGCTAAAGGCGGCGACCTGTTTGCACCCGCCATTTCGCATGACACCGTCGGCGCCGTTGCGCTCGACACCAAGGGAAACATTGCTGCCGCGACCTCCACCGGAGGCACGCTCGACAAAGCTCCCGGCCGGCTTGGCGATTCCTCGCTTATCGGCTGCGGCTGTTATGCCGACAACAAGACCGCTGCCGCGTCTCTAACAGGATGGGGCGAACCCATCATGAAGTTGGTGTTGGCGAAGTGGGCCGCAGATCGTATTGCCACCGGAAATGCCCCCGAGTGGGTGGCCGCCGAGGCCATTGACTACCTGAAAACGCGAGTAGATGGGCATGGTGGCATCATCCTTCTGGACGCACGCGGGCGATTCGGTATCGCCCACAATACCCCTCGAATGGCCTGGGCGTATAAGACAGTGGATGAAGAAAGTATCGGAGTCGAGCGAAACCGCTAGCAGCGAGCCGGAACACTCCCCAAATAAGAAACACCGGTTGAAACATCTGTCACACGTCAAGCTCTTCTTTCTTGACAAAAGCCTCGGCGGTGCATAGAGTTCGTGAAAAATCTCCATTGCTTTTCGCAGGTGCCAACGTATGAAGAACGTGTACGAGGTTCTCAGACAGAAGGAACTCGAATTAGCAAGGCTGGAAAAGGAAGTAGAAGCACTACGAGTAGCAGCGCCCTTACTCTCCGACGAAAAGGATTCCGGGACCGAGGTAAGCAAGCCAACTCTCGCCACTCCAACTTCCACGCAGCAGCCCATCCGCATTCCACAGCCCGCGGTGAATGCGAGCCCGCAACCCGCTCGCGCAGCCGGAGGATGGGAAGATACGGCCAAGCGCTGGCCGTGATTCCGCGCTGATTCGCAAGTCCGCGTTACGACACGGCGGCCCGGTACGTCCATAAACGGGCCTCACTTTATTTCTCATTCGATTTACACCAACTCTCTGCGAGCAAACTCAAGACTCCCCTTCTCTGCTTGTCCGCGCGTCAGTGCTATACTTCCAACCAATTCGCGGTCGTTAATGCCCTTCGTCGTAAACTCTAGCCGAGTTGTTCGTGCGTTGTTGCAATCAAAAAGGTTGAAACATGAGTGCAGCTAGTTCTGCGCCAGGCCTCTCCAATCGACGCCGGATTCCTCGTTCCCGGATCGAAGTTCCTGTAGACATTACCATCCTGCGCTCCGGAGTTCCTGAAAGCATTCCCGGACGCACCGTCAACTTCTGCGACGACGGCCTCGCCGCCTTCCTCGCGGGCGAGGTTCGTCAAGGTGACACAGTCGGAGTAACCTTGCAGCTTGAAGGAGCGATAGAACCGCTCCACGCGAAAGCCATTGTCCGTCACTACGAGCGCCTTTGTTGCGGATTGGAATTCCAATCTCTCAGCCTGGATCAGCAGGAGATCATCCACACCTGGCATCAAACTCTCGAGCCGGTCCCTCACCCGATTCAACCAATCCGGCAAAGAGCTGCGGTTCCTAACGAGTCGATGAAGCAGGACACGAAACGGTCCCGGACGTCATTGCGATGGGTGCTTTGGGCTGCGCTCGTATTGCTCGTTTTAATCGTATTCGCCGCGGGATGGAAATGGCAGCGTGAGTGGCAAGAACTGGAATCACCGCTCATGAAGCAGCAATCGTTACTGACTTCTCCCACCAAAAGCGAGTCAACCGCGCTCACAGCCTCACAGAGTTGGAGTTCGCTGGAGCCTAATCTCCACTACTTGGAAGTGAATCTCTGTTTGCGGAAGGTATGCAGGACAACGGCGCTGCTCACGGCAAAGCTTCCGATCGCTCCGAGAGCGGCTATCTGCGTGAGACTCGAACTCAGATGAAGCAAGTCGGAAAATAGCGCGATGAGTGCCAGAACAATCCCTAATAGGTTCAGCCAAATCGGTCCTCGAGTTTCCTGCTGGCCCTCACGATTGCGTAAGCGGACACGGAGAAGAACAGCGACCGAACCGATGGCCGCCACCACTACCACAGCCATTGGACTGGCAAAAGCGCTCCGATTGGTGAATAAGACCACGACGGCAAGAATGCCGCAAAGCAAGCCTGAAGCGATGACCGTCCAGCGCCGATGTTTGACCGTGTCGTTCAAGTGTCGAAGTTACGCAGCCATATTGTAGACAGAGTCGAACTGACTTGCGAGCGTTGAGTTGTAAAGTTTGAGGCGCTCTTTGCCACTGCCCCCTCCAGCGATGCGGCAACCAGATATATCGTTTGGACGCTGAGGTAGGCAAGCCAACGGTTCGGACTGAGCACATCCGCATCTAGCCTGGCTCCCCAAACAACCTTGACATCGTTGTAGGCGCGTGGTATTAAACCAGTAGGTTAATTAACCTTATGGTTTAATACGAATGACAATGGACCATTTGAGCACTACCTTCGCAGCTTTGGCCGATCCAACTCGAAGAGCAATCCTCGCGCGGCTTGCCTCAGGCGAGTGTTCGGTCACGGAGTTAGCGGAGCCATTTGAGATGAGCCTCCCCGCCGTCTCCAAGCACTTACGGGTTCTTGAAAACGCGGGTCTCATCGCTCGCAGTCGAGAGGCGCAATGGAGACCCTGTCGCATCGAGGCGCGGCCACTCAAGGAAGTGGCGGAGTGGGCGGAGCGCTATCGTCACATTTGGGAACAACGACTCGATCAATTGGACGCATACCTGCAAAAGCTGCAATCAAAGGAGAAGAAACATGGGCGTAAGTACCGTAGCAAACAGCAATAGTTTTCGTACGACCACACCATCGGATCGCGAGATCCAGCTTACCCGCTTATTCGATGCGCCCAGAAGTTTGGTGTTCGAGGCTATGACGAAACCTGAGCACGTTCGCCAGTGGTGGGGAATATTGGATGATCAACATTCGGTCACTATATGCGAGATCGATCTGCGGCCGGGTGGGACTTGGCGCTTTGTCGGACGTGGCCCAAAAGGAGAATACGCTTTTCACGGCGTATATCGCGAGATCGCGGCCCCGCAAAAAGTGGTATTCACCGAAATCTATGAGCCATTCCCCCATGCCGAGTCAGTCGTGACATCGATCCTGACGGAAGAGAACGGCAAGACGCGGCTCACGGCTAAGTGCCTTTATCCTTCAATAGAAGTACGCGATATCGTGCTGAAGAGCGGCATGGAGAGAGGGGCTGGCATCAGCTACGACCGGCTCGAAGAATTGGTCGACCGTCTACAGCGGAGATAATTTCTTGAATTAGAATTGCTTTCGGCGAGTGCTCTTCGGATGGCATCTACGATGAATCCAACCGAGCAGCACTTGCCAACCGTTTTCTGTTCGCCCTTTCGGTTTCTATCCCTTTATTGCTTCCAAGAGCGTCCGCTTAATCATGACTGACGCAAGGTGTTTGCGGTATTCAGCTGATGCAAAGGCGTCGCCGATCGCATCCACGCCATCCGCGGCATGGGCTGAAGCGGCTTCGACTTCACTGCTCGCCTTCCCTCGAAGGGCAGCCTCCACGCCGGTTGCGCGATAGGCAATGTCAGCGACTCCCGTGATCGCGACCCACACGTCCTGAATGGTTGCGCCCGCCAACTTGACACGGGCGGCTACTCCAACGACGGCATAGCCCGAGGCTGGATGATGAAACTTCTTGTATCCGACACGCTCACCTAACGTTTTCGGAACTCGTACTTCCGTGAGAATCTCATCGGCTTTGAGCGCGGTAGCGAACATCCCATCGAAAAACTTGCTTGCAGGAATCACGCGTTCACCGCTGCGGCTACGCGCCACGATCTCCGCATCAAGAGCAAGAATGGCGGCGGGATAATCGGCTGCCGGATGCGCCTGCGCGAGTGAGCCTCCGACGGTACCTCGGTTACGCACCTGGATATCTCCGATCTGTGTGGCAGCGAGGGCAAGCAATGGTGAAGCCTGAAGCAGCAGTGACGATTTAGCTATGTCGGCATGTGTCGACAGGGCGCCGACAGCGATTTGGCTCCCGGATTCGCGTATGTAATTCAGCCCGGCGACTCTGCCAAGGTCGATCAGCGTTGCTGGTTGAGCCAGGCGCAATTTCATCGCCGGCAGCAAGCTATGGCCGCCGGCTAGGATCTTGGCATCGTCTCGGGAAGCGAGCAGATCGAGGGCTTCGTTTAGATTGCTGGGTGATTCGTAATCAAAGTTTGCCGGAATCATGCGTTCCTCCGTGCGGATGAGGTGCCCGCCGTGGCTGGCGTTGGAGCATTTGCGATGGCTTTCCAGACACGCTCTGGTTTCAGTGGCATCTCAATGTGCCGGATGCCGAGCGGCGACAAGGCGTCGCACACAGCATTAACGATGCACGGAGTTGAGCCGATAGTCCCGGCTTCACCGACACCCTTTACTCCCATGGGATTGACTGGCGATGGCGTTACGGTCCGGTCGAGCGTGAACTCCGGGAAGAAGTGAGCTCGCGGAAGCGCATAATCCATGAGTGACCCTGTAACAAGCTGGCCGTCCTCGTTGTAGATAAGTTCTTCCCACATCGCCTGGCCAAGACCCTGCACAATGCCGCCGTGAATTTGCCCATCCACAATCAACGGATTGATGACGTTACCGCAATCATCGACCGCCACGTACTTCTCGATCTTCACTTCGCCTGTTTCAACATCTACTTCAACCGCGGCGATGTGAGTTCCGAACGGAAAGGTAAAGTTCGAAGGCTCAAAGAAGTGAGTTGCCTCAAGTCCTGGTTCGAATCCTGCCGGAATGTTGCGCGCCGTGTAGGCGGAGAGTACGAGTTCGCCATACGAGATGGATTTGCCACCTTTAGCCGTTAGGCTTCCGCGCCCAATCGTCACTTCGCCCGGCGCACAGCCAAGCAAATGGCCAGCCAGGTTTGCCATTTTGGTTTTCAACTTCTGAGTTGCGAGGTACGCGGCTGTTCCGCCAACTGCTGTCGCCCGGCTCCCGAACGTGCCGATACCGTAGGGAACGGCCAAGGTGTCGCCGTGAATCACATTGACGTCATCTGGATCGATCCCCAGTTCATCAGCGATCAACTGAGCGAATGTAGTCTCCTCGCCTTGGCCATGCGGTGATGCCCCTGTCAGAAGCGTAACCTTCCCTGTCGGCTCGATGCGCACAGTGCCGCTCTCCCAACCGCCTGCGGGTGTCGCTGCCGACGGACCAATCGCGCAGATTTCTACGTAGGTCGAAACTCCAATACCGTAGTACTTTCCATCCTTCCATCCCGCTTTTTGACGCGCACGAAGTTTGTCATATTCCGCCAATTCACGCGCCTTGCGCAATGCCTCCTGGTATTTCGCTGAGTCGTAGGTGAGACCAGTGACGGTCGTAAAAGGAAACTCAGCTGCCTGGGGAAAGCTCTTCTGCCGGAACTCCGCCGAATCCATGCCCATCTCATGGGCGGCAATATCCATAATTCGTTCGATGATGTATGTGGCTTCCGGCCGCCCCGCTCCGCGATACGCGTCCGTAGACATCTTGTTGGTAAAAACACCGACGATTTCTATATCGATCGCGGGGAATTTGTAGCAACCTGCAAGCATCAGCGCAGTGAGCTGCGGGATCAATGGCGTCAGGAGCTGATGGTAGGCTCCGAGATCCGCAAGAATTCGAACGCGGAGTCCCGCGACACTGCCGTCCTTGGCGATGGCTAGTTCGACGTCGTTAATCGTGTCACGGCCATGAATAGTAGCGAGGAAGTTCTCTCGACGACTTTCGGACCATCTCACCGGCCTGCCCAACTTCATTGCCAGCCAGGGAATGATGCCTTCTTCGCCATAAACATTGAGCTTGCTGCCAAAGCCTCCGCCGACTTCGGGTGCTATCACTCTCACCGATGTCTCAGGCATGCCGAGCATCAGCGAGATTTGCGTCTTGAGAAGGTGGGGAATCTGGGTGGAGGACCAGACCGTTAACCGCTTTTCTCCGGGCAGATACTCCGCGACGACGCCGCGCGTTTCCATCGCCGCGGGGGCAAGACGTTGGTTCAGCATTCGTTGCTTGATGACGCGGTCGGCATTCTTGAAGGCTTGATCAATGTCGCCGTTTTTCAGGACATGTGTGAATCCCTTATTGCTTTTAAATTGCTCGTGAACGAATGGTGTGTCATTGCCGAGCGCCTTCTCCATGTCGGTAACAACTGGCAGCGGATGGTAATCAACTTCGACCAACTCGGCAGCATCGCGAGCCGTGTAGAGATTCTCTGCGACCACGACCGCTACAGGCTCTCCTACATACCGCACACGATCCGTTGCCAAGACTGGATGCTTGGGGACCTTGAGATCCGGCATCTGAATAGCGCAAGGAACCATTCCAATTGCTGCTGCATCAGTCGAGGTATACACGGCAACCACGCCCGCCAATGCCTTGGCGGCATCCGTGCGAATGCTGCTAATTTCCGCATGAGCGTGCGGTGATCGCACCAGTACGCAATGCAACATGCCGGGCAGCTTTAGGTCGTCCGTATAATGGCTGATTCCCTGCACCAGGCGAGGATCTTCCTTGCGTTTAAGCTTCTTTCCCACCCAGTTGGCGGCTTTGTTCTCGACAGCTGCCTTTCCATTATTTGACATGGCTCACCTCGTTGCGGCGACGTCCGCAGTGACAGCCTCGTTCATCTTACGGGACGCGTTTCGAACGGCGTTGATGATGTGCTGGTAGCCTGTGCATCGGCAGATGTTGCCGTTGATGGCTTCGCGAATCTCTGTGTCGCTGGGATTGGAATTACGGCAAAGCAGATCATGCGAGCACATGATCATGCCGGGAGTACAGAAGCCACACTGCAGGCCATGCTCCTCCCAGAATCCGTTCTGAATCGCGTGAAGTTGCTCGCCTTGGGCCAGTCCTTCTACCGTCGTGACTTTGCGGCCATTCGCCTGAACCGCGAGTACGGTGCAGGACTTCACCGCTCGGCCATCCAGCAACACCGTGCAGGCGCCACAGAGAGAAGTCTCGCATCCCACATGAGTTCCGGTGAGTCCGACGACTTCTCGCAAGAAGTGAACCAACAACAAGCGCGGCTCAACCTCGGCGCGGCGGTCCGTTCCATTAACATTGATAATGATGCTCTTTGTTTTCATATGCCCCCACAGGCACGATCAAGCGTTCAGGCAGGAGATGCAGAGGGACGCAACGATAGCAAAAGCAGCGGAGAAATTACAAGCTAGGCGGCGAAAAGGCCGCCGGCAACGGTAATTGACCTTTCCTTATAGGTTAATGGGGGCTGTTTAATCGCCGAGGCCGACGCCAGCAACCCATTCTGCCTCCCGGTGATTTCCGTGGCTCACGGCGTACAGCACCAGCTCAACGCGGCTGGAAATGCCGAGCTTATCGAAAATTCGAAATAAGTACTTCTTTACTGTGTGCTCCGTCAGCCCAAGTTCCGCGCCCACTTCTCGATTGCTCAATCCATCGGCTACCAGAGCTACCACTTGTTCCTCGCGTGGAGTCAGCAGCTTTCTTCCTTTAGCATTCACCACTCGCAAGGACGGCACTTGGTTCAGAGCCTCCAGCAAGTAGCGCATTTGCTTGGCGTTCGCCCATACCTCTCCGCGATGCACGCTTTGAATACACCGGCAGAGCAAGCGAAACGGCGACTCCGAAAAGCAAAAGAGTCCTCTCACGCCGGAGCGGAAAGCATCAATCACGGAGTCCCGGTCATAGGAGTCGAGAAGCACGACCTTGGCGATTTCCGGCCGTGCCAAGTGCAACCGTCGAATCGTTGCCATATCACGAAAGCCGCTGCCTCGGTCAGCGTTCAGGATTGCCACATCTACGTGATTCGCAGTCGTGATGGCGAGAATGGCATCGACCTCCATCTTGCACGGCACCACGTTTAGCTCCGGCCGCCGTCGCAAGGCGGCGACCAGCAGCTGCGAACGCATCTGGTTGGAATCGGCAACCACGATGGTCAGTTTCTCTAGGGAATTCTTGGACATCTCATGAACCGGGTGGCGCACCTGGGACTCGTAACCGATGCCACCATCTATCCTAGGGCAGCCGCCATGATTTTTCTGTGACGCATTTCACAAGCTGAGAAATCTTTTTTCCGTGGAAAAACAAGGTCTCGTTCTCGAATAGAAATTGAGCCACGGGTGTAGGTCAGTGGCGGACAAGAGGAGATCCGATAGTGATCAGGGACCCAAAGGTAACCACAGGCGCGGCAGGTCTACTTTGGTGGAGTCCACGGAAGCGGACGGCTATCGAGAGGTGGATCATCGATCCTACACCGCGTGTTTAGTGCTTTTTTTCGATGCACTTAGGCAAAGCCGATCAGGGGATGGACAAAGACCCGGGAACCATAATCCACCAAGGTAGGCGACACTTTGCATGTCTTGTCGCTTCAGGCAGCAGGATATAAGTTGCACTCAGCGATCGGAGGAATTCGGACGTAGCGTTGGGCGCTGGCGACTCAGGCGCCAGGAAAACGAACGATGCGCGCTCTGACCATCGCGGCTCTTGCTCTTGCCTGTTGCGCGGTGCAGCAGGCTTCAGTGGTGGCTGTAGCCCAGGATCAGCGGCCAAGGGTAGCCATAAATCATGCTGGGCAGACAGATACCACAGTACCCGGGATAGCGGACGGTGTATGGAGTCCAGCCCTGACGGGGGAACGCCGCCCGCTATACCGGCTCCATCCGAACGACGTTTTGCAGATCAGCTTCACGTTCTCCCCCGAATACGATCAGGAACTCACCATCCAACCAGACGGATACGTCATGTTGAAAGGTGCTCCTCCGGTGTACGCCGAGGACAATACGCTTCCTGAGTTGCAGGCTGCTGTCCAGGTCGCGTACGCAAGCACTTTGAACGATCCGGAAGTGAACCTGGTTCTCAAGCAGTTCGATAGGCCGAGTTTCTTTGCAAGCGGTCAGGTAACTCGCCCCGGCAAATATGAACTCAGCCCCGAAATCACCGTGACCGAAGCACTGGCAATGGCTGGCGGTTTGACAGAAAAAGCGAAACACTCGCAAGTCGTGCTGTTCCGGCACACCTCCCCCGGGCAGGTTGAGGCGCGCCTACTCAACGTAAAGGAAATGTTGAAATCAAGAAACCTGGCCGAAGACCTTTATCTCAGGCCGGACGACATGCTGTTTGTGCCTCAAAACGTGATTTCCAAAATCAGTCGATATTTGCCCGTATCGAGCCTGGCAATGTACGTGAACCCATAGCGTACAGCCGGCGACGACACGGGCTTTGGCGAAACTCCAGTTCCATTTTTCAAATTGGCGGCAGGCCCGTTTTAGTAGAGGGTAGTCCCTCGTCTCGCCTATCGTCGCCCTTACTTGTGTCCGCATGAATGAAGAACTCGGCCTCTATCGCAGGACGGCGCGTACGCCGACTCCCACCCTCCGCGACATACTGGCTGTCTTATTCAGGCAACGCCGCGTTGTCATCTTCTCCTTTGTCACGATCTTTGCCGGGACCATCCTCTATGGATGGCTTGCTCCTTCTTATCAGGCCGAGATGAAGGTCATAGTCCGCAAGGGTCGAGTTGATCCCATTATGACCCCAGTACCGACACCCTCTCCTGAATTCATCCGTGGCGAGGTCAGCGAAGAAGAGATCAACTCCGAGGTGACTCTGCTGCGCGACGAAAGTGTTCTGCGAAGTGTCGTCATCAGGTCGGGATTGGCCAACCACCAAACTGTCACTGGCCTGTTCTCGCGGGATGATGAAGGCGCCCGGATCGAGCGAGCGGTCCGTCGCCTGGCTTCGCACCTGGAGGTCGAACCGGGAAGAAAGACAAACCTCATCCGTGTTAGTTATCGTTCGTCGGATCCCGGGCGCTCTGCCGACGTGCTGCGGATGCTCGGGGACGCCTACCTTGAACGGCATCTCCAGCTACGCCGGCCTTCCGGTGAACTCAAGTTCTTCGAGCAGCAGATGACTGAATCAAAGCGTGCATTAGATGCCGTAGAGCTTCGACTGACCGACTTCATCCGGAGGCACGGCGTAGTTTCAGCGTCACTGCAGAGGGATTTGGCTCTTCAGAGAATGAGTGACGCCGAACTCGCACGCCTGCAAACGAAGATGGCGATTGCCGACAACTCGAAACGCATCGGCTTTCTCCAGACAAAACTGCAAACGTTGCCGGAGCGGCGAACCGCACAGGTGCGCACATCGGATAATCCCCTGCTCCTCGAGAAAATGAAATCGAGGCTCCTGGAACTTGAATTGCGACGCACTGAACTGGTCACCAAGTTCAAACCGTCGTATCGGCTGGTCCTGGAAGTCGATCAGCAGATAGCAGATACCAAGGCCGCCATTGCGTCCGAGCGCCTAGCGCCTGTGCAGGATCAAACCACGGAGCAGGATCCCTCTCACGATTGGGTGGAAGCTGAATTAATCAAGGCCCAGGTGGAGCTTGATGCCCTCGAAGCTCGCGACAGCACTTCAGAGAAGCTACTGTCCGACTCGCGCATGGCTGCGGAACAGCTGGGAATGGACTCCATCAAGCAGGAAGAACTGCTGCGCGAGGTCAAAGCCGCAGAAGACAAATACTTGCTTTACGCCGGCAAGCGTGAAGAGTCGAGAATCGGCGATGCCCTGGACCAGGGCGGCATTTTGAACGTGGCCATAGCGGAGCCTCCGGTAGCCCCGGCATTGCCTATTCGCTCATCTTTGTCCATTGCGTTTATGGGTCTCTTGCTAGCTAGCACGCTTAGCACCGGAATTGCCTTCGCAACGGATTTTCTTGATCCGGCATTTCGAACTCCTGACGAGGTCGTCGCCTGCCTTGGAACTCCGGTACTTGCATCACTCCCACGGCGAAACTTAGTCGGAGGGCTTCCAAGATGAACACTCTGACGGAACTCCCGCACGCGTACGAAGGGGAGCGAGAATCTGAGCAAGTGCCGGGCGCTGAGCAAACCCTTGTTACAGCAAACCATGCGTGCGCCAACAACCGCTATGAGCGAGAACAACTGCAATTTCTGGTGCGGCAAATATTTTTCCCAGGTTGGTCAAAGTCCGTTCGACAAGTTGTTTTCTCATCCGTAGATCAGCAGACTCGAACGCTTGAGATATGCCTGCAGGTCGCGGCAACGCTCGAGGCTCAATCATCTGGTCGCATCTGCCTGGTCCAGACTGACGAGTCAGCAAGTGCACAAGCTCAACTTTCCTGCAACACATCTACGAACGACAAGAGACTCACAGACTTGCCTGTAGATGAGGATGATCGGGGTAATTTGTGGAAGTCATCTCAACAGATTTCCGACCGAACGTGGCTCATGACAAAAGAGATCTTCCTCCAGGGTTGCCCTGGAGGACACTCCGCAGCGTGGTTGCGTGGCCGCGTGGAGAGATTGCGTCTCGAATTCGATTACACGTTGCTGCAGGCGCCGCCATTGGGAATCTCTAGCGAAGCTGCTGTATTCGGAAATTTGTTGGACGGTGTCATTCTTCTGCTGAATGCAGGCACAACGCGGCGCATGGCCGCGCAAAATGCGAAGTCCGTGCTGCAGGTGGCTAATGCACGGCTCCTCGGAACGATTCTGACTGAACGAACCTTTCCTATTCCTGAGCGAATTTACCGGAGGGTTTGAAGAGCGGATAGTTCTTGTAAGAAACAATATCTCTGGCTTTGTTAATGTCGGCCCTGTGTAAAACTTGCGATAAATTGGCTTGGGACTTATATGGCGAAGCTTTAGCTTCCAGCCACTCGTCGGATGTCCCATCTCTCTCAAGCCCTCCTCTTCGAAACAACACGTCATTCCTGTCCTGGTACGGCGTCCAGACCCGCTACCGCGCAGAAAAAAAAGTGGCGGCACAACTGGGCAAGAAAGGACTTGAAACATACCTGCCGGTGATTGCACAGACCCACACCTGGAGCGACCGGCGAAAGCTCATCGAGGTTCCGCTGTTCTCCGGATATGTATTCCTGCGCATGAATCTTTCCAAGGAGACACTAGACAGAGTCTTAAAGACGCAAGGCTTCATTCGCTTGGTCAGCTTCGGCGGAGAAGCCGCTCCGATCCCATCGAAACAAATTGAAGATCTGCGAAGGCTTCTCGCAAGCAAGTCTCCATGTACTCTCCACGCTTTCCTGAAGGTGGGACAGCGAGTCAGAATCCGTGGCGGGTGTCTCGACGGACTCGAAGGGATTCTCGCCGAGAGCACCAAAAAAAAACTGGTGATTTCAATCGCCTGCATTAAGCAAGCTGTGGCGGTGCAGATTGACGGGTATCAATTGGAATTGGTCTGAAGTGTCATCCTCTCCAGCAACAACAGGAAAATATCTCCGCCCGGGTAAACCGATTGGGCGGCTCATTCCCGGAGCGGCGTTGCTGCCGCACGAGATCCGCCGCAAGAAACCACAATCCGTTGCCGTCCGATACTGGAATGGTAACGAAGTCGTCCACCCGCAAGAGTTTCCTCGCGACAATGGTTTGCAGAGTCTCGCCAAAGCCGTTTTGCCGACTCCAACCGCAACAAGAGATCGCCTCATCGGACTGGTGTGTTTTGATTTCCTTTGCATTTCGCTGACACTGCCGGCGGTTCAGAGCGTATTCGTGCGAGCAGCGCTTCCGTTTTCGGGGCGCGCCATTGTCTCTCCTTCCAGCATTGGATTTGTCTTCCTGCAGGCCGTGTTACTGACGCTCCTTGCCTACACCGAGGGTTTGTATCGTGCCGAGCTTACGTGGTCGCCACCAGAACAGAAGGTCGTTCTGGGAAAAGTCGTCGGGCTGGGGACCATACTGCTGGGCGTGGGACTCTATCTGCTCAATCCGAAATTGGTTCAGCTCACTCTTCTCATTGCCACCGCCCCACTAAATTACGCTGCCATGTTGACGGGCCGTGAAGTTCAGAGGCGGACGGCCATTCGCAACTGTGCCCGCTCGACAAGAAACGTGCTGATTGTTGGAAGCGGGACCCTGGCGTACGAACTCGCATCCGCTCTCGACAATAATCCCCGATACGGACGGTCGGTTCGAGGTTTTCTGGCGGAAAAGGGGCCCATTGGCAGTGATGTACGTGGCACCATTAATGACCTCGCTGCGGTCGCTCGCGCTGAGTTTGTCGATGAAATCATCGTTCTTGATAGCGTCGACCCTTTCCTGGCGCGCGCCGCCATTCGCGAAGCCAAGCGCAATCACCTTGATATCAAAGTTGTTCCTGCCTTGTTTGGCTCCCGCAGAAACGACATGGCCCTCGCAGAACTAGGCGACGTTCCGGTTCTTACGCTGCATGAGGAACCCATTCCGGCCGGTCGACTTCTACTCAAGCGGATGATGGACTTCGTCGGCGGGGCCACGGCTCTGATTCTCGCGTCGCCGGTTCTTTGGACAATCGCCTTGATGATCAAACTGGATTCACCTGGACCTGTGTTTTATGTCGCACCCCGAATCGGAAGAAAAGGACGACGCTTCAGGTGCTACAAGTTTCGCACGATGGTAAACGGCGCTAATACGATGAAGGACGATCTCCGTCAACGCAACCAGCGTGCGGGACCATTCTTCAAGATTGCGGAAGACCCTCGAGTCACCCGCCTCGGTCGAATCTTGCGTCGCTACAGCCTCGATGAACTACCGCAACTCTGGAACGTTCTGCTGGGCGACATGAGCCTTGTTGGACCAAGGCCTCATCCAGTGGATGACTACGCTCAATACGATTTGGATCACCGCCGCCGGCTTGACGTAACTCCCGGCATCACGGGTCTATGGCAAGTGACAGCACGTCGGGATCCCTCCTTCGAACGCAATATGGCACTTGACCTCGAGTACATCGAAAAGTGGAGTTTGTGGCTTGACCTTCGCATCCTCTGGCAAACCTTTTCGGTCGTCTTGAGAGGGACTGGGGTTTGAAGTGAACGCCGAAGCCTTGCTGACGCCGAAGACTTGGTTCGTGCGCGGAGTTGAGCAGGGCACAATACTAGCTCTTAGACCCCTTCAGTGGTTTATGACGGTCCCATCTCTACTTTTTCTCGGGACCCTTGGCGTGATGCTTTTTCGTCCTCCCAACATCGAGTTCTATTCGCTGGACAGATTCGCTCTCGCAATTCTGATTTTTACAATCATACTTCGCGCTCTTATGACGCACCAGCGATTGCCTTCTGTTGGTGCAGTAGCCCTTCCGCTGCTCTTTCTGACGATCTTAGGTTTCACGAGTGTGCTCCAGCAACCATTCGATGCCGCAAACTGGAGTGTATTTGCTGCCAAATATGTGGTCCCCTTTGTTCTCTTCCATCTTGCCGGGCTGGTGTTTGAGGATTCGGCCTCTTTGGGGAGATTTGAAACATTCGCACTGATAACTCTGGCGTACCTGATGTTCATTGCGATTGCATTTGCGGTTGGTGCGCGCAGTTTGATCTTCCCTCGCTTCATCCTCGACGAGAGTATCGGAATCCACGTGGACCGTGCGCGCGGACCTTTCTTGCAGGCAGTGGCCAATGGCGTAAGCATGAACCTGCTGGGCTTAGTTGCACTGGACTCTTATCGCCGTCATCGCCTGCGTAAGGGCCCCGCCATTGTTTTCATGCTGTGTTTTCCAATTGCTATCGCCGCCACGAAAACTCGCGCAGTATGGCTATCTTCGGCTGCAGCTCTGGCTGTGCTTCTTATCTTCTGCCGCGATCCCCGTGTCAGGCGTGCCTGCCATGCCATTGTCCTGGTGATGTTGGCCGGAGCGTTTGTCGCCGCCATGTTTGCCACCTACGGCAGTTCACTCGGGGAACGTTTCAGGGACGCCAGTCCAGTTGACTACCGGGTAGCCATGTACGATGCCGGGTGGCAGATGTTCATGGAGAAACCGCTGCTAGGATGGAGTCCAAGTCAGATCCAGCCCGAGCTTTCGTCGCGAATCCGCGACTTCCACGTAGAAACATTTATTCTGCACAATACCTATCTCGAAATGGCAGTGGAACACGGCTTGGTTGGGCTTGCGCTTTACTTCTGGCTTCTTGTGGATTTATTCCGTATCGGTCGCGCGGGCACGTTCCCTGCTCCCCGCGGAACCTTTCTTGATTCTCAATTCCGTTCGCTCTGGCCCTTGATGATACTTGTCTTCATCGTGAATGCCCTCTTCGTCGTGATGAATTACCAATTTGTCAGCGGACTGCTCTTCACTTTGGCAGGGATGCTAGCGGCTCAGAATCGTCGCTCAGAAATTGAACCGATCCGTCAAGACTCAAACTGATTCGCCACCGGGCGATGAGCCTACTAACGGCCAGCCCTCATCATTTTTGCTGGGGTCAGGAGCGGCGTACCTCGCGGCGCGTTACGGCCTCGGCGTGCTGGTTGGCGTCGGCAACATGTTGGTGCTGACCTGGTGGATCGGGCCCCGCGCATACGGATTATTCGTAACCGCAATCGGACTGGTGGCGTTCTTCGCGAGTATCGCTCGCCTCGGAGTGGATACCTATCTCGTCCGAAGGGACAAGGCGCCAGATCTGCAACTGTATGCCACTGCTGGAACGTTCGTGTTGGCCTTCTCTTTGCTCCTGATGATCGTTGCGGCAGCGGTTATTCCTTTCCTCATCAGCTGGTTTGGCGGTGATGAGTTTGTCACTCCGTATCTTGTTTTGCTCCTCAGCATCCCGGTCACTGGACTGACAGGAGTTCCGACCGCGAAACTCGAACGCGAGTTGCAGTTCCGCCGCGCGGCGCAGATCGAACTTGCCGGGCAACTGGTTGGGCTGACAGTTTCATTTTTTCTGGCATGGCGTGGTTTCGGCGTATGGGCGGCAGTAGCGGGCCAAACGGCTTGGCAACTGTCGTTGATGATTTTCGCTCATGCTTACGCACGCCTGCCTGTGGCGATCAGAATCGATCTGCCAGAGATGCGACGTATGCTGGCGTACGGCTCCGGGATCACCATTTCTTTGCGAATGTGGCAATTGCGGACCTTGGTAAATCCGCTTCTGGTGGGCCGATTCGCCGGAGCTGAGGGGGTGGCGTTCGTTGCTCTGGCAATCCGAATCGCCGAAGCGCTTGGCTCGATACGGCAAGCAACAGGGCGAGTCGCCGTCGCGAGTCTCTCCCGCCTGCAGCACGACGTGACCGCGCTTACTCGGACACTCGAGGAATCACTGCATCTCCAGGTCATTCTCCTCGGACCCTTGCTCTGCATGTTCTCTTTAACGGGTCCGTTCGTAGTCAATCACCTGGTAGGCAAGCGTTGGACCCCTAGCTTGAGTGTCTATCCATTTGTTGCACTCGGAGTTCTCGTGAACTCCGTTTACAACCTGCAGGCAGCGGCCCTGTTCGTGCGCGGCGCAACCAGAGTCGTTACCCGCTCCTACTTCATGCATGTAGCCCTATTAGGGGCGGGTACTTACCTTCTTTTACCTCACCTTGGAATCGTGGGTTACGGCTGGGCTGAAGTGGCGGCATGCGGAGGATATGCCCGGATACATCGTGCCTTCACCAAGTCGTTGTCGTATCGCAAGCTCGCGCCGCTCACTTTGCTTTTTGGCATCCTGCTTTTTCTGCCCTGGGCCATTGGCAATCGCAACGCTTGCCTATTGACGAGCATTGTCGCGCTAGGGGCTACAGGGGCAAGGGCGAGGAGGTACGTTGCGCCGGGCGGGCGATTGTTGCGGCGAACAGGCAGAAGTCTGCGCGCAATGTCCACCGTTCTGGTATGCCTGGGTGGAATTGTCCTCAGCACGCAGAGCGTACATGCC
>DATBFG010000071.1:0-118233 GCA_036558645.1 Terriglobales bacterium | reverse complement strand
TGAGCTACACCGCCACGGTGAATACGATTAAGGAAAAACCGAACAGAGCAGAACGCTCTTTCTGACGAGGATAGACTCGCCTTATCCAGCCTCTTTCGATTCTATGAGCTAGCGCAAAAGGGTGTCAATGCGGCGCGGTTAAGCGCGTGATCGGGTCGATCAGACTTTGACCGCAATATGCGGATGGATAGTCCTCGGGCGGCGTTCTAGACTCTGGGCATGAATGAATCAGTTGTGCAGCGGGTACGCACGTTGCCCTGGGAAACGATCGAAGAACGCCTGGATCAAGATGGCTATGCTCTCACCCCGATGCTGCTGTCGGAAGAAGATTGCAAACAGCTAGCCAAGTCTTACGATGATGATTCCCTTTTTCGAAGCCGGGTCGTGATGGCGCGATTTGGGTTCGGCCGCGGCGAATACAAGTACTTCAACGATCCCTTACCGGAGATCGTTGCGGAGCTCCGCCAGGAAGTCTATCCGCGGCTAGCGCCAATCGCGAATCGATGGGCATCGCAGATCGGTGGGGACTCGTACCCGGAAAAGTACGGTGCATTCCTGAAAAAGTGCCATGCGGCAGGGCAGACGAAGTCCACGCCATTGCTCCTCCGTTATGAGGTGGGCGACTTCAACTGCCTGCATCAAGATCTGTATGGTGAACTGGCGTTCCCGCTCCAGCTGACGTTTTTCCTCAGCCGTCCTGGCGTGGATTACTCGGGAGGAGAATTTGTGCTGGTTGAGCAGCGGCCCCGCATGCAGTCGAGAGCGACTGTAATCGCGGCGGAACAAGGTCAGGCAGTTATCTTTCCGACGCGCTATCGTGCCGTACGCGGCACGCGCGGAACCTACAAGACAAATCTACGTCACGGAGTGAGCCCGCTGCGTAGCGGGCATCGCTTCACGCTGGGCATTATTTTTCATGATGCGAAATAGATAAGGGTTACTTTTCCGGACGACTTCGGCGCATGCGCTCAAGATAGACCTGCTCCACTGGGCGATCGTAATCCCGCAGAATATGGCGCACACTGCGGCCGCTGACCAAGTGGCAGATCTCTTCCGCCAGATTCTTAGCGTGATCTCCGCCGCGCTCCAATGCCTGGCTCATGAAAACTAAATGGAAGCTTTCCTGGCGAGGCTCGTTTTGGGGATTCTCAATATGACGTACGAAGAGCAGGTTTCGGAGACGATCGAGTTCCGCGTCGGCTTTTAAGACTTCCAGTGCACGTCGGACGTCGCGTTTTCCGAAAGCCTGGCCAACATCCGCCAGCATGGTAGAGAGAATGGCAGCCATCTGGGATAGATCGTGAGCGTCCTGAGACTGCAGACGCGGACCGACGGTCTGCAGGCGATTAGCAACATCGAGCAGAAGGTCTCCAATACGCTCCAGTTCGATAATGAACTTGAGGCAAGAAAGTAACTCGCGAGTACGGTTGCCGCAGCCCTGCTCGAGCGTCGAAGTGACGTCCTCATTCACCTGACGGTCGAGGGTATCGAGTTCCTCTTCGAACTTGCGGACCTGGTCGCTCAGGATGGTTGATGAGGAAGTGATTCCTTCTGAAACTGCGACAGCTGCCAGCCGAGCAACCTCACAGCCGCGCACTGTCAGTGCGAGAAGGTGAGAAGAATCAGGAATCGAGATACGGTTCGTCGCAGTCATATCGTGCCTCACAGCTGATCGGTCCGGAAAAGCGCTCCATCAATGTTAACGCTCAATTCAATCGCCCATTTCAGACATTGTGATGCCGTGTGGGCGAAGTTGGGGTTGCTCGGCGATGGAGGTCGCGTCAGGAATGATCGCAACCTCGATACGATCCTTGACTGGCGTCAGTATTTGGTTTTTCAACCATACTTCCTGTGGGAATCCACACTCGTTGGAGTGATTTCCATCACATCCGGGTCAATTTGGGCATGCCTAAACTGAAACGTACCCAAACCTCTGGTCTGGCAGGGAGAGGGCTGACTCTATGGCGCTTGGAGTAGCAAACGTATTTGCAAAACCTACTCCACCAAACCAGGACAAGCGATGGCGGCTGGTGGATGCGACGATGCGGCGACTCGGGCAGCATCCTCGCGGCCTGATTGAAACTTTGCACACAGTGCAGGAGGCATTCGGATACCTGGATAAGGATGCCTTGCTCTATGTAGCTACGTCCTTGCGGGTTCCGCTGAGCCGTGCTTATGGCGTAGCGACTTTCTACCACTTCTTCACTCTCAAGCCGGCCGGAGAGCACACCTGCGTCGTGTGTATGGGAACGGCATGCTACATCAAGGGAGCGCCACAACTTCTGGAATCTGTACAGCAGAATCTCGGTATTGCGCCGGGTGAGACCACCGTTGACGGGAACGTTTCGCTCCTTACTGCTCGGTGTCTCGGTTCCTGCGGATTGGCACCGGCAGTCGTCTACGACCGCGATGTTGCCGGCAAAGTCAGCACACAGAATATGAGAGAGCGGCTGGCACAGTGGAGAGCTCCATGACCCCCGAAGAACTGGAGCAGATCTCCCAGTCGGAGCAAGAAGCACAATCGCGCATTCCCCATCGGGTCAACGTCTGCGTGGCCGCCGGATGTTTGTCCTGTCAGAGTCAATCCGTCAAAGATGCATTGGACAAAGAGATCACGCGACGCGGATGGGAAGGTGAGTGCCAGACCAAGGGCGTTGGATGCATGGGGCTTTGTGCTGAGGGTCCGCTGGTTTCGACTGACGCGAACGCCATGTATAAGCACGTGGGTGTAGCCGACGCCCCCGAGATACTCGACAGCATAGACGGGGCGCCGCTCGAAAGGCTGATCTGTCCCACGGACATTCCGTTCTTTACGCGGCAGAACAAGATTGTGCTGGAGAATTCCGGCATCATCGATGCGGAAAGAATCGAGGACTACATCGGATTACGGGGATATGGATCGCTCATCAAGGTGTTGACGGAGATGACGCCGGCTGAAGTGATTCAGGAAGTCACAAAGAGTGGTCTGCGAGGAAGAGGTGGTGCCGGATATCCGACCGGCCTGAAGTGGAGCACGGTCGCCAAAGCATCTGGAAAAGTGAAGTACGTCGTCTGCAATGCCGACGAAGGGGATCCTGGCGCATTCATGGATCGCAGCGTGCTTGAGAGCGATCCTCACAGGGTGCTCGAAGGCATGCTGATCGGCGGATACGCAGTTGGAGCGAGCGAAGGTTTCATCTACGTTCGGGCTGAGTACCCACTAGCGATCAAAAGACTGAAGACAGCTATCCGGCAAGCCGAACGGCTGGGTTTGCTGGGAGCCAACATCTGTGGAACACGCTTCAATTTCCGGATCGATCTGAGATTGGGTGCGGGAGCCTTTGTATGCGGAGAGGAGACTGCGCTCATCGCATCCGTTGAGGGCAAGCGTGGCACGCCACGGCCGCGGCCACCCTATCCCGCGCAAGAAGGCCTGTTTGGTGAACCGACACTGATCAATAACGTCGAGACATTCGCCAACATTCCCCCCATCATTCGTAACGGCGGAGAATGGCTGGCTCGTATCGGTACAGAGAAGAGCAAAGGAACGAAAGTATTCGCGCTTGCCGGACGAGTGCAGAATACCGGGCTGGTCGAAGTGTCGATGGGTGTGACGCTGCGCGAAATTGTTTTCGAAATTGGCGGGGGAATCCCGGACGGGAAACGTTTCAAAGCGGTGCAAACCGGTGGACCTTCGGGCGGCTGCCTGCCGGCGGATGTGCTCGATATGCCAGTGGATTACGAGTCGCTGACCAAGGCGGGATCCATCATGGGTTCGGGCGGAATGATTGTGATGGATGAAAGCTCATGCATGGTGGACGTCGCCAAGTACTTCATGGATTTCTGCATGACGGAGTCCTGTGGCAAGTGTGTGCCGTGCCGTGTAGGGACGTACCAGATGAATCGGCTACTGGGGAAGATTACAAGCCTGTCGGCCGATGCAACAGATATCGCCATGCTGAACGAGTTGTGTGAACTCCTAAAGAACACCAGTTTGTGCGGATTGGGGCAGTCGGCGCCCAATCCCGTGCTCAGCACGATGCGTTCCTTCGCAGAGGAATATGAAGCGCATGTGGAAGAGGGAAGGTGTCCAGCGGGTGTCTGCAAGTCCCCGCAAAACCCGGTGAACCCATGATCCCAGCAGCGAACATCAAGACGCTGAAGATCGACGATCAGGACGTGAGCGCGCGCAGTGATGAGACCATCCTTGAGGTTGCGCGGCAGAACAACATATTTATCCCCCGGCTCTGCGAACTGAAAGGCCTTTCAACCCTGGGCGCGTGCCGACTCTGCCTGGTGGAGATCAAGGGTTCGACAAAGCTGCTTCCCGCCTGTGTAACCCGGGTGGAAGAAGGTATGGACGTCACTACCCACTCTGAGCGGCTCGACAGGTACCGGAGAGCGATCCTGGAGTTGTTGTTCACGGAGCGTAACCACGTCTGCTCTGTCTGTGTTTCCAACGGTCATTGCGAACTCCAGTCGCTGACGCAGCGCCTCAAAATCACACATGTTCATTTTCCGTACCGATATCCCGTCACAGATGTGGATGCTTCTCACGAGCGGTTTATTGTGGATCACAACCGCTGCATCCTCTGCTCAAGATGCGTGCGCGTGTGCGATGAGGTGGAAGGCGCACATACCTGGGACGTTATGGGACGCGGGATCGATGCGAAGGTGATTACGGACATGAATCAGCCCTGGGGATCGTCGGAAACCTGCACGACATGCGGCAAGTGCGTGCATGTATGTCCAACGGGAGCGCTCTCGGAAAAGGGGCGTTCTGTTGCCGAAATGCTGAAGCGTCGGCAATTTCTGCCCTATCTGACGCTGATGCGGGAGGACCGGGAGTGAGTAAGCCAACTTTAGCGACGGTCTGGTTGGATGGCTGCTCCGGTTGCCATATGTCGTTTCTCGATCTCGATGAGCGACTGCTGATGGTGGCAGAGAAGGCGGACCTGGTGTACAGCCCCTTGGTCGATACCAAGGAATTTCCCAACCTGGTGGACATCACGCTGGTCGAGGGTGCAGTCAGCAGCGAGGACGATTTGCGCAAGATCAAACTGGTCCGCGAGCGCACCCGAATTCTAGTTTCCCTAGGAGACTGCGCGGTGACTTCCAACGTACCGGGCATGCGCAATCCGTTCCGCAACAGCGATGTATATGACCGGGCGTATCGCGAGAATGTGACCTGTGATCCCGGGATTCCGGATCAGGTGGTGCCGCCGTTGTTGCCGTATTCGCGTCCGGTGCATGAGTTCGTGCCGGTGGATGTATTTGTACCTGGGTGCCCGCCATCCGCGGATGTAATTTCGTTCGTATTGTCTGAGTTGTTGGAAGGGCGCAAGCCGGAATTGAGTCTGAGGGCCCGCTTCGGAGCCTAGGAGTTGGAGTGGAACGAAAGACGATCATCATCGATCCTGTAACGCGTATCGAAGGGCACGCCAAGATTACCCTGCACATGAACGAGAAGGGACGAGTCGAAGATGCCCGCTTCCATGTCACTCAATTTCGAGGATTTGAAAAGCTTTGCGAGGGACGTCCCTTTTCCGAAATGCCCTCACTCATGGCACGCATCTGCGGGATCTGTCCGGTCAGCCACTTGATTGCTTCCGCGAAGGCCTGCGACGCGCTGCTGGCGGTGAAAATCCCACCTACTGCCGATAAGTTACGGCGCATTTTCGGGTTAGCACAGGTGGTGCAGTCGCATGCATTGAGCCTGTTCCATCTCGCTTCACCTGATCTAATCTTTGGTATGGACGGAGATCCGGCACGCACCAATATTTTTGGAGTGCTGGAACAGAATCCGACATTAGCAAAAGATGGGATCCAACTCCGAAAGTTTGGGCAACAGATCATCGAACGTCTAGGCGGAAAGCGTATTCATCCCGCCTGGATCGTTCCAGGCGGAGTAAGCGAACCTCTGACCGAGAATAACCGGGACGCGATTCTTCAGACACTGCCGGAAGCTCTCCAGATTGCTGAACGGACGCTGGAATGGTTTAAGAGCGTTACGGAGGGCTTTCGGGAAGAGATTTCGGTATTCGGAAACTTCCCAACCCTCTTTCTTGGAACCACCAAGCAGGACGGTGGGCTCACTTTCTACGACGGCAAATTGCGCATCACGAATGCATCGGGCGATGTTGTCGCGGACGGACTACAGCCGGTCAACTACGCGGAATACATAGGAGAGAAGGTAGAGCCCTGGAGCTATCTGAAGTCCACGTATTACAAGCCCCTGGGCTTCCCGGAAGGAGTGTATCGCGTTGGTCCGTTGGCGCGAATGAATGTAGCGGATCGATGCGGAACGCCGCGAGCAGACCAGGAGATGGCGGAGTTTCATGAACTGCAGCGTACGGCGGTCCTAAGCTCGTTCCATTATCATCACGCGCGCTTGGTTGAAATTCTTTACTGTATCGAGCGGATGGAGCAACTCCTGACGGATCCGGAAATCCTCTCGAAGCATGTACGCGCATTCGCGCGTCCGAATGCGCTTGAAGGAGTAGGAGCTTGTGAAGCTCCACGCGGAACGCTCTTTCATCACTATAAGATCGATGAACAGGGGCTGATGCGGTGGTCGAACCTGATCATTGCAACCGGACATAATGCGGTGGCCATGAACAAGAGCATCCTGCAGGTCGGTAAGCACTTCGTGCACGGAGATAGGCTGAACCCGGGGATGCTGAATCGAGTCGAGGCGGTCATTCGCGCCTATGATCCCTGCCTGAGCTGCTCCACCCATGCCGCGGGGCACATGGCACTCAATGTCGAATTGGTGAACGCGGATGGAGAAGTTGTGGACCGTGTCTGCCGAGGATGAAACGAGGATCGAGTGATTCGGGTTCTGATCATTGGCTACGGAAATCCGCTGCGACACGACGATGCCATCGGGTGGCGCGCAGCGGAGGAATTGGCTCGATGGCTGCCGCTAGACGACGTAGATGTACTGATCCGCTATCAGCTAACCCCTGAGCTCGCCGACGTCGTCAGCGAAAGCAACGCAGTCATTTTCATAGACGCCGGAGAAGCGGGGGAGCCGGGAGACCTGACCTGCGAGCGCGTAAAACCGCACGCCGAGCGCGGCGGCTTTAGTCATGAATGTTCCCCGGGAACCGTACTCGAATACTGCGAAAAGCTTTACTCTCGGAGCCCCCGCGGTTTCCAGGTAACCCTCTGTGGAGAGGATTTTGAGTATGGTGAAGGGCTATCACCCAGGGTTGCGGCCAGCCTGCCGCATCTGACCGCACTCGTCGGGCACCTGGTAAAGTCGGAGACCAACAGAGGCCGAGCCGCGTAAGTTGAGACAATCTAGATACTTGTCCTTTGGGCCAGTGTCCTCTAGGACATGGAATCGGGGTTGAGTGTTATTGGCCTGATTCGCGGGATTGGGTGACAGTCCGTAACCTTGTAGGCGGGTAGTACCAACCCTATCGTAGGTACATGTCGCCAAGGTCTTTGTTCTTCTCCTCCGACCAGGAGACATTACGCCAACTGACCCACGTACTTGAGGGCCTCGAGTTTGAAGTCGATCCCTGCACAGAAATATTTGCTGCAATCGAAAAGGTCACGACCCAGGCCTACGAGCTGATTGTCGTCGATTGGGATGAGGGGTTAGAGGCGAGTTTTCTCCTGAAAACGTCGCGGGAACTGAAGCTCAATCATGATGCAGTACCTGCGGCAATACTGCGCAACGACGAGGCGGTGCCAATCGCGCGCCAAGGGGGCGCCGCAATCCTTATTAAGAAACCGATCGTTCCGGAAGAGGCGAAATACTCGTTTCTGTCCTCGGACGATTTTCTTCGCGGTATGCGCAGCTGGGTCCCGAAGCTCAACCTTCATCCGAGAACTTCACGGCCGGTTGGTCCTCAACTGGTGCTGCCGCCAGTAGCAGGAGCCGGTTCAGCCGATGAGGATCATTCAAAGCAGCCTGCAGAACGACCGCGAACGTCTAAGACCCTTTTTCATATAGAGCGAAAAAACAAACAGCGGAGGGGTATTAAGTCAACGAGTGGTCACTGGTTTCGATTGATCCTGTTGGCTTGCACGCTTGGCATTGCTCTTTCCTCAGCTGGCTACGTGTTCAGCGCGCCTTTGCGGACACAGGAGATCGCCAAATCGGTCGAGCAGATTTACGAAAAGGCACTCACCAAGACGCAGAACTGGCTGGACAAGTCGGCCCAGAGCGGGGAAGAAGGCGCGCCAAAAGTTGCGCAGAACAACTTACGTCCTAATACTCGCACCGGGGCAAAAATCCGCGTGATGCCAGTGCGAGAATACGTCGAGCCAACCCCGCCTCCGGCAAACGATGAAGAAAGCCTTTCCGGAGACAATCCGGAATCGTCACAGCAATATCCTTCTGTTGCGGTTGCGAGCATTCCGGATAGCTTGCGAGTTCCGTCACAATCCATTCGAACCGCCTCAGCGAGGGTCACCACTTCTTTGCTCGGCGGGCTCGAACCTGTCAACGTCTCCGAGGATGTGACACAAAAGCTCCTCCTGCAGAAGGTTGAACCCAGTTATCCGATCCAGGCGCAGAAGGTGGGCTTACGGGGTCCAGTAGTTTTGCAGGCGTGGATCGGCCGTGATGGAAATATTCGGGATCTCAAATTGATTCACGGGTCGATTCTTCTCGGTCAAGCGGCCTACTCCGCTGTTAAGCAATGGAAGTACAGGCCTTATCTGCTGAATGGACAAGCAGTTGAGATGCAAACGTACGTCACCGTGGACTTTGCTCTTCCTTAGCGTTTCTTGATTAAAGCCTGCCCCTGAGCCGACCAGGAATTTGCTTCCCGCAACAACCTCGCCACCGGACTGCGAATCTTTCTTATCAACGAGTTCACAACTTTTTACCTATTTTTACCCTTGTTTGACACGTGTTTTGTGAGGGTCAACTATGTTGCTGCCATGCTGATCTGGCATGATTCGGATCAGGAGACCAAAGAATGAAATTCAAATGGGCGGGTAACGAACGAAAACGGCTGATCCTGATGCTGGAACTGGCCGTTGTTTTGCCGGCCGCCGCCCTGGTGATTTTGAGCGCCCTTCACCTGGAGAAATTCAAGCGCGACCGCGCGGTGGAAGCAGCTATCCAGCGGGACTTCAGCCAGGTGTTGGTAATCTCTGAGAAACAGCTTAATCAGAAGGCATATGACCTCGTCGATGATGCAAAAGCTGAATTTCCCGGGCCGGGAAGGGCTTGTGCCGCAACGTTAGACAAGATCCTCGCCGCCCATCCCTATGTAGCACACGTCTTCGTATATGAACCCGGCAGCGGGTTGCTATTTCGTTCACAGCCGTCACGGACTAACGATCCGAATCTGAAGCTTGAAAATGAATATCTTTCGAAGATGTTCGACGGCTGGTTTGCGATGGACTTCGATGAGCTCTCGAAGAAGATCATCAAGATGGGGAAAAAGGCGGAAACCCCATATTACATCGATGTGAGTTACCCGTCGCGCGGAGACAAGCACCTATACCAGTCCACCGCGATGTTCGTGAAGAAGGACGAAGAGACCGGAAAGATTGAGATGGGGGGCATCACTTTCGATGCTGACTTTCTGCAGAACAAGTTTTTCCCGGAAGCAATGAACACGCTAATGAGCCGTAATGCCGCGGAGACACGCAGCGAACTGCCGCCGGCGGTGATGATGATTCATCCGAAGAATGACGCAACGCCGATTGCGGCCTGCAACGGTTGGGATGGCGGTAGCCCCGAAGTTGAACGAAATCTTGAAGGCGCATTTCCTGGGTTGACTTTGGCGATCAAGCTACGAGGGACGACCTTGGCAGCTCTGGGTGAGCACTTCATGCAGACCAGCTTTGTCATTCTCGGCGTGCTGTCGTTCCTGCTGGGAGCGGGAATCTTTATGACATACCGCAACGTCAGCAAGGAGATGGCGTTGGCCAAATTGAAATCCGATTTTGTCTCCAATGTTTCACATGAATTAAGGACGCCGCTGTCGTTAATCCGTCTTTACGCGGAAACTTTGGAGATGGGGCGGCTGACGAGTCCGGACAAGTACCAGGAGTATTACCAGATCATTCGCAAGGAAAGCGAGCGGCTCACGGCGCTAATCAATAACATTCTCGACTTCTCGCGAATTGAGGCAGGACGTAAAGAATATGACTTCCGTGAGACCGATCTGCGGGAATTGGTTCACAACACTCTTGAGTCGTACCGTTACCAAATCGAGCAAAACGGGTTTTCCTTTGTAGAGAAGATCGAAAACGTACCGCCGATGATGGTGGATCGAGAAGCCATGGCACGGTCATTGCTGAACCTGGTGAACAATGCGCTGAAATATTCGCAGGACCGGAAGTACATCGGCGTGAACCTGTATCGCGACAATGGAGCGGTCAAGCTGGAAGTTGTTGATCATGGCATCGGGATCCCGGTACCGGAGCAACAAAAGATTTTTGAAAAGTTTTACCGGGTTGGAGATCCCCTGGTTCACAACACCAAAGGTAGTGGCTTGGGTTTGTCATTGGTGCGCCACATTATCAGCGCGCATGGCGGAGAAGTTGCAGTTGACAGCGCCCCCGGGCAGGGAAGCCGGTTTGTGATCACCCTCCCATTGGAGGCGAAACTGGGCAAAGTGGCAGTGGCAACAAACTAGCGAAGAATCATTGGACTGAGGCGACACTTGGAGAAGTGAGGATGACCAGAATCCTTATCGTGGAAGACGAGCCGAACATGGTTGCCGGATTGCGCGACAACTTTGAGTTCGAGGGATACGAAGTCCTGAGCGCCCCCGATGGAGTTGCCGGCCTGCAGCGAGCGCTGGATGAATCTCCGGACCTCGTCATACTCGACGTCATGATGCCGCGCATGAGCGGACTGGATGTCTGCAAGCAGCTTAAGAGCAAGCGGCCATCCATTCCTATCATCATGCTGACCGCCCGCGGACAGGAAGTCGATAAAGTTGTCGGACTTGAGCTTGGCGCCGATGATTACGTCACGAAGCCGTTTTCAATCCGGGAGTTGCTTGCCCGGGTTAAGGCAGTCTTGCGTCGCTCACACACTCTTCCCAAAGAAAAAGAACAGTACTCGTTCGGTGATGTCGAAGTGAATCTGAAGAGCTGCCAGGTCTCCCGTTCGGGGAGAAGCTTGGACTTTTCAACCAAAGAGTTTGAACTGCTCAAGTATTTCCTATGCCATTCGGGCGAGACGCTCAGTCGCGACCGTTTGCTCGAAGACGTGTGGGGTTACGACCGCTTTCCAACAACGCGAACAGTGGACGCACACATCGTGCGCCTGCGTCAGAAACTCGAATCGAAACCTGAGGATCCACGCTTCATCCTTACCGTGCACGGCACGGGCTACAAGTTCGTTGGCTGATTCAACAACCGGAGAGAACTTTGGAGAGCGTTGTGGCAATTCGAGGGCATCATCGCAGCAAGAGCTGGGACCACCGTAGTGTTGAGCGGCACAGCCCCGACCAGCGCTCTACGCCCGAGGTTCTAAGACGTAGCCAAAATGTAGAGGAGCAACTCGGCGAGTTGCGGCAGGAGCATGATCATCTGCGACGCGCTCTCTTCGAGGCTGCCCAAGTACAACGAAAACTTTGCGGAACTCGCCATCTTTTGCGCAGGCCGTACGAAATCGCCAGCGAAATCTTTCCCGTTCATCATGTCTCCGGTGATTTCGTGATTGTTCAGGAGATTGGAACCGAACTGGTTCTTGCGATTGGCGACATTTGCGGAAAGGGTCTTGCAGCAGGAATGTGGTTTGCGCATGTGGTTGGAACCGTGCGCATGCATGCCGCTACAAAGAGCGATCCAGCCGCTGCCATGAGTGTTGTGAATGACGCTTTGTTGCGCTCTTACATGGACATGCCCTTTACCAGTTTGTTGCTGTGCCGACTTTCCCTGACCTCAGGTGAAATCAAGTACTGCAATGCCGGACATCCTCCTGGGCTGTTGCTCGACGAAGAAGGGTCGGTGGAAATGTTGACAGAAGGCGGTCCGCTGTTGGCCGCAGTCGGTGGAGCTTCTTACAAGACCGGTAGGACAAGACTTAAGCCGGGTGCGACGTTACTCGGATTCTCGGATGGAGTGATCGAATGTGGAGTTCAGGCGGGCGATGAATTTGGCGTACATCGAGTGTTGCAGAATACGCAAAACACCGCTGGTTCTGCCGTCGGGACATTGTTCTCGCTGTTGGGTGCGGTTGAAGACTTTGCCGGAAATCGTCAGCGTGAAGACGATCTCGCGTTGCTAGTTGTGCACCGTGACACGAATGCTTGAAGGCTTGGGAAAATGATTGTGGCTGAGTTGAGCAAAATTCGTAGCGTTCCTACTTTCATGAGCAGCGCTCCGACGATTTCTCACGGAGCATTGCCGAATGCGCGCCCGTCAAGGCCGGATGACGCAGCATTGATCCGCGAAGCACAGCAGGGAAATGCCGCTGCATTCGAAGAACTGGTTCGTCAATACGACCGCGCAGTTTTGCGCCTGGCGGTTCACCTCACCGGCTCGCAGGAAGATGGCCAGGATATCTTCCAAGAAGCATTTTTGCGCGCATACGTCAACCTCGCCAGATTTCGCTTCGAGTGCTCGTTTTACACCTGGATTTATCGCATCGTCACGAATCTTTGCCTGGACCATCTTCGCAAGCGTTCTTCACGCAATCGAGATCTCACCACGACCATCACTCCGCAAGGGGAAGAAGAGGAAGTACTCGACCGCATGCCCGATCATCGTCCGAGTGCGAGCCCCGAGCGTAGTTTTGTAGGACGTGAATTGCGCGCTACTATCTTGCGCGCGATGACCAGGCTTTCTCCCCGCGAGCGAATGGTATTTGAACTGAAGCACTATCACGGGATGAAACTGCGCACAGTTGCAGGAATCTTGAATACCACCGAAGGTACCATCAAGAATACCCTGTTTCGTGCTACCCATAAGTTACGCTCACAATTGGCAGAAGTTCGGTAACCGCCAATGCTTCCCTGCGGAAGAGAACGACTGGTGAAATTGCTGTAAACTAAGGCTGTTTCCCACCGCGGAGGGATGTGTGAGCGGTTGAAACAGTCGGTCTTGAAAACCGATGTACCCGGAAGGGTACCGGGGGTTCGAATCCCTCTCCCTCCGCCACGCAGTCGATAGGTGGCAAAGGATTTAGCAAGCTTCAGTGAATCAATGACGAGCTACTTTTCGCCTCATCTGGAGCACAAGTGAAGCACAATACCGCCTCAGAGAACTGCTTCAATGCGCTAAAAAAGGTCACTTGGGCACGCCAAACCGGTAGGTGAACACTTCGCAATTCGGAACTATTGCCATGGCCCATGACACCTGGGCAGGAGATTCAACTGAGTGCGAGGGTGTCTTTCTCAGTTCAGAGATGATAGACGGCTGAATGCTCTGCGCAGATCTCTTGGAAGACGTGATCTTCAATCCCTGCTGAGACACGGGTCCCGGAATATCCACACAGAATATCGACGCCGTACATCTGAACCAACTGGTTGCATAGTTTTTCGTCCTGAATCGCGGCTTGTGAATTACCTTGTGCGCAAAGCACATGCGCCCCTTCTCCGAAAAATGCGATGCGTGATTGCTCTCCCTTCACAGTTTGGGCCGCCTTCTGAATGAGGTTGCCTACGGTGTCCAGAAATCTCCTCTCATCAAGAATGTCGTTGATGAGGAACATAGAGATTGCGTCAGCAACATCCACCTCTATGTATCTACCTTCGGCAACAGCCGCGTCCATGTCGATGCCGTATGCACTCATGCTTGGAAGAAGGTTCTTCCGGTGCGACTCGGTGGCGACCACGACAGCCGCGTTGCCAACATCGAGAGCAGCTCCCATGAACTTGGTCACATCTTCGAGGAGCAAACGATCATCCGAATAAAACGCTGCTCGATGGTGAGCACCCCTCGCAGTTTGCAGCGACCTAGGGGCATCAGTTCTACCGCCTCCGGTCTCACTGGCTAACTGAGTATCTGTATCATCGACGAGATCACGAGTAGCCAAAACAGCGCTAATAAACCGGGCTCCTCGAAGAATCGATGCCACTGCAGGCAACAGATCACGTGCAGCGTCTGACTTGACGACATACCCCAGTGCACCTGAACGCAAAGCTTCTTCCACAATATCGGGAGCGCGGTACTCGCTCACGAACAGAATTTTGGAGGCAGGCGATACTTTTCGGATTTGGCGGGCCGCTTCGATTCCATTCAGCTTCGGAAGGCCAATATCAAGCAGGATCAGTTCTGGTTTCAGTTCTTGGGCTTTCTGGACTGCTCTTAATCCGTCGGAGGCTTCTCCAATGACTCGCAACTCCGCCATCTCCTCGAGAGCCACACTCACGAAGCGACGAAAGGCCGCAAAATCATCTACCACAAGAACCGTTGTTGCTCGTTGCAAACAGCCTCCGCGTAATGCGGCGCAATCTCAGGTTGAGGCGACGTACTCAAGTTGCAGCGGAACGTACTCTCTTCATGATTCCGCGATGTGGCATGCGAGGCGAAAGGTATCACGGATAACCGTCATGGCATACACCTAAGTCGCCCAAGGAACTATGCTACCTGCGAAATCGCATCGGAAAGTTTAGCTTTTGTCTGTTTTTTTGGAAAGCTCTTCCGCGGCTATTGGCGGATGACTGGTGAAAAATCGCCATCGCAAGGGCAGCAATCGCAAGAATATCGCAAAAATAAGGCTGCACGAGAAGCGTCCGGCGCGGGCAGCTGAGCATCGGAAAGGTATGGCTCGATTGCTATCAGTAAACGTTGGACTTCCACGTGATATCGAGTGGAAGGGGCGAACTGTGCATACGGCGATCTGGAAGGATCCTATGCCTGGCCGTCGTCGCGTGGGCAAATTGAACCTGCAAGGAGACGGCCAGGGCGATTTGGCCGGACACGGAGGTGAGCACCGCGCAGTCTTCGTCTACCAGATCGAATCTTATTCTTATTGGCAGGAGCAACTGAAAAGGACCGGCTTCGTTCACGGACAGTTCGGCGAGAACTTTACGGTCGAAGGATTGCCTGATGCGACGGTCTGTATCGGCGACCGATATCAGATTGGCAGCGCAGTCTTTGAGGTCTCTCAGCCGCGCGTTACCTGCTATCGTGTCGGCATTCGGATGAATGAGCCACGGATGCCGGCGTTGCTGACATCCAGCGGAAGGCCGGGGTTTTACTTTCGTGTCCTACAGGAAGGAGAGGTGGCTGCTGGAGACGAGATTGTGAAGGTGGGAGAGGCAGAGGAGCGGATGACGGTTGCGGAGGTCAATTCGCTTCTGTATTCACCCAATCATCCGCGCGACGAACTCGAGCGGGCCCTCCGAATCAAGGCGCTTTCCCCTGGATGGCGCTGGTCGTTTGAGGCGTTGCTAAGAAATCCGGCTGCCGCGGGTAACGCGGGTTTAGCTCCGATGGCAGCTGAACACCCCGTCACGCCAGGATTTCGAAAGCTCACAGTGACATCCATCGATCATGAGTCTGCGGACGTTATCTCGCTGACGATGCAAAGCCAGGACGGTCAGCCGTTGCAGGGGTCCCTGCCGGGACAGTATGTGGTCTTGCGCCTGCAGCGGGTGGTGGGGCGCCCGCCACTGTTCCGGAGTTACTCGCTCTCGGGTCCACTCTCGAAAGAGCGGTATCGCATCAGCGTAAAAATCGAACCGAACGGGGCGGCTGGAACTTACCTGCGCGATCACGTTCGGGTGGGTGATGTTCTTGACGTCAGTTCGCCACGCGGGAGTTTTGTTCTGAATTCGGGTAACAAAGGACCGGTGGTGCTGATCAGCGCGGGAATCGGGGCGACGCCCGTTCTTGCAATGCTATATGCATTGGAGGCGGCTCACTCGACACAAAAGATCTTTTGGCTTCATGCGGCTCGCGACGGACAGCATCATCCATTTGCCACCGAGGTTCGACGTCTTACGCTCGCGCTTAAGCAGGGACGAAGCCATGTCTGTTACAGCAGGCCAGGCTCAGGCGACAAAATGGGTGAAGGTTACGACGCAATCGGGCATTTGTCGCAAGCAGTGTTCGAGGAGATGGGGGTTCCGCTGGAGTCGGATATTTACCTCTGCGGACCCACTCGCTTTATGGCAGACATGAAAGAGATGCTTACAGGCGTGGGCATGGCACCAGAACGGATTCATGTCGAAATCTTTAACGGAAGCGAGTCGATGACGCCGGGCGTTGTAAGTACAACGACGAGAGTCCCTCACCTTCCGAAAGACGATTCGGACGCTGGCCTGTTGGTATCTTTCGCACGCAGCGGCATCGCCGCCCACTGGAAGCCGTCGGTCTATCAGAGCATTCTCGAACTGGCAGAGGCGTGTGACGTTCCGGTCCGCTGGTCGTGTCGGACGGGTGTCTGCCATAACTGTGAGAGCGGGCTGGTATCGGGAAGCGTCGTCTACGGGCCAGAGCCACTCGAGAAGCCCGCTGACGGAAACCTTCTTGTCTGCTGCTCACAGCCCACAGGCGACGTCGTCATTGATTTGTAATAGCTGAGTGGAATTCGTTCCGTCGATTCATTTTGCTTGTGCTTTTCCCGGACAGTCATGGCCGACCGCTGGTAACTTCAGGCCGCAGGTGTAGGACCAGAGCAGCGCAAATCAGGCCGAAGCCAAGTCGAGGCGCGATAATCGCGACCAGCATCGCAACTGTGAAGCACGCAAGGACGAGGAGCGATCGACGACGGGCGAGACGTCGAGTTCGCATAGATACCTGCGAACTGTCAGCACGGGCCAATACATTGTGCTCGAAAACATTGAAGGCGATGTCTATACACACAAACAGTCCTGCGTAAAACACCACGGAAGACGAGGCCAACCGAGTCCGCGAAACCCAGGCAGTCGCAAAGGGAAGCAGCGACACGGCGAAGAGATGGACAAAGTTGATCCATATTAGGCCCAGGGTTGGAGTACCAACGAAGCGCATCAAGTAATGATGGTTAATCCAAATGATGGCGATGAATAGGTAGCTCACCACATAGCTTATAGCGGTAGGCCAAAGAGGCCCGAGCGCCGAGAATGCGGCTTCTTCTGGCGCCTTGAGTTCGAGCACCATGACGGTAACAATTACCGCGAAGACAGCGTCGGAGAATGCAGTCAACCGATCAGCGGTTATCTTCTCTTCAGACATAATTCGCTCCTTCCGCTACCAGATCTTGATCGCCGCCCACCGCAAGGGATGCCGCACTCCATTCGGCATTGAATGAAAGAGTATCTCTTTTGAAATGTTGGCGATAGTTAGCGGCTCTCAATCAGCGCAGACACGTTCTGCATGAAACGATTCAGCTTTCCTCTTCACTATTGGTAAGTACTTTGAAACGCCCACCGACGAAGGAAAACTTAGATGAAAAACGAAAAACAGCCGGAGAGGCATAAAGGAATCGTTCACCGTCTAGAGCCCCACAATCAGCCTACAAATGTCGGAGGCGATGTTACGTTTTCGCCCGACTACACAGTGACCAGTACCACCGATGGGGGAGGACGTGTCCTCACCGATGTGGAAGTAATTCTTTGTTTTTGGGGTACTGCCTGGAACAGTAACCCGCCACCTTCACCTTCGCGCACTCAAATCGAAACTGCAATCATAGGAATTCTCACAGGCCCGTTTATGGGCGGCTTGCGACAATATCGCGGAGTTGGTCAAGGAAGCATCATTTTTAGCGAGATCAATGCCAGTTCGGATCCAGCGAATGGTTACACCAATGGCGATTTGGTCAACATGCTAAAAGACCGTATTGACAACGCGGGCATGCCTGGTCCGCAGGCTGGTCACAACCGCTTCTATGCCGTCTTCCCGCCACAGGGCGTCAACAATAGCATCACCAAGTTCGTCGGACAGCATCAGAGTTTCACTCACAACGGACAGACTGGCTACTACTGCTGGGTGGACAACAACGGTTCCCTCACTGGCGGCAACTCTGTAACGAAAGTGTTTTCGCATGAACTGGTGGAAGCCTGCACCAATCCAGACGTTGATACTTCCAACGACAGCATCCTGGTGAATGGCACTAACCCGGACGGTTCGAGCGTCAAGAACGACGAGATCGGGGACACATGTAACGGTCAATTCGCCACGCTGGACATGAATGGCATTACATGTTCAGTGGAAGCCTACTGGAGCAAAGCAGACAATCTATGCATTCTGCCCACTGGAACTCTGGAATTCTGGGTCGATAAGAGTTCCTTTGGAAAGGATGAGGTGCAGGATGTCATTAATACCAGTGGCGGCAAGTTTGAGCAGGCGTTCTGGCTGGTGGTGGAAGGCTTCAGCAAAGACACATTCGCCGCGCTGAATGTTTCACTTCCCAACCCCACCGGACCATTTGTAAACCTGAGTGGTGTAAGCATCACACAGAATCCGGATATCGACTTTGAAAACGCGGCGGATCCGGCCGCCCAGCAGCGGATTCGTGTGCCCTTTGACATCACGTTTTCAAGTGCGGCGTTGGCGGATTTTCCCGCTTCCGGTTCACAGTTATTCCAGGCGAATGCCTTCATTGCCATCAATGGCAGCAAAGTACCAGGCACGGATGCCTCGACAGAGTTCGAATTGGTAGCGGGCGCCGACCCTTACTTCACAAATATCGATCCTACACAGGACAACGTTTTCTACCTGAGCCAGGACCTTCGAGTCTTCACAGCCACGCCGAAGCTGAATACGACACCGGTCGCCGGTGGACCTTCCTTTGATAACGATAACCCGGATGGAGCCTTCACCTATATTCAGCAACTGCTGGACTTTTTGAACAACAACTTCAATGACCCAGCCGGCGCTGATCCTTTCAACTCAATCCTTCCGAGCCAGGGGAGTGCATTGCAGGCGGATTCCTCTGTAACGCCGTTCACCGTGGATCTCAGTAACATCTTCTTCCCGAAGATCTTTAACAATTACAACTTTGCGGTAGCCAGGGTGCGATTGCGCGGGTCATCCGGTGCGGCAGGGCAAGCCGGCAACACGCGGGTGTTCTTCCGCATGTGGACGACGCAGACTCCAGATACCGACTATCAAACCTCGACGACTTATCCGTTCAATCCGGACGCGGCGGGATTGCCGGGCTCACCTCAAGTCGGTGCCGACCACATTACTCTGCCGTTCTTCGCGACTGGAAACTTCGGTAGCAACACGGACTACGATCCAGGCGGAGTCAACAATCGTGACATAGAGATTCCGGACGGGCGAGACTCTACCTGGGCTTATTTCGGATGCTTCCTGAACCTGTACGACTCGGCCAATGTACTCGACGGGAAACAAATCCAAGGGTGGCTCAATGGGAATCATCATTGCATCGTGGCGCAAATCGCGTTTGACGGGGCAGAGGTTTTCAGCGGCGCGAACCCGGAAAGTTCGGATAAGCTCGCACAGCGCAATCTCCAGATTACGCACTCGGATAATCCGGGTCCGGCTTCCACGCACCGCATCCCGCAAACGTTCGACATTCGTCCGAGCGAAGTCAATGAGCAAGCTACCGAAGTGGATGAGTTGATGATCGATTGGGGTGCGATCCCCAAAGGCAGTGTCGCATCGATCTATTGGCCACAAGTTCAGGCCTCCGAGGTTCTTGCGCTTGCATCGCAGCTTTACCCAAGGCACTCGCTCAAGGCGTCCGACGCAAACACCGTGCAGGTGAAAGTGACTGGTGGTGTGACGTATGTGCCAATTCCAAAGAGCGCAGGCGAGAATTTCGCCGGCCTGCTGACTGTCGATCTTCCGACTACTGTTGTCACCGGACAGGAATTCGATGTAGTTGTCAGAAGGATTGGCACTCGACAACCTCCGCCCATCATTCTGCTCCAGCGCAGAGAAAAGTCGGAGAACATCCCGCCGCAGTTGGGCAACTGGCGCTACGTGATCGGTACATTCCAGGTCAAAATTCCGGTAACAACCGCTGAGGTCATGTTGTTTCCTGAGGAAAATACGCTGGCGATTATGAAATGGCGTCTCCAACAAGTGCCGCCGGGGAACCGCTGGTATCCCGTCCTCAAACGATACATCAGTTTCATTGCCGATCGCGTTAAGGGACTGGGCGGTGATCCGGATGCGATCCCACCCTCGCCTGATGGCGCGCCGGTTCGAACTCCGAAGCCATGCGAAGATGTTGTCGAATACACTGGCCGCGTCGCGGAGATCATCTTCGATTGTTACGGTGATCTGGAAGGGTTTGTGCTGGCTGATTGCTGCAGTATCTATTCCTTCAAGACTCGCGAGAAAGAGATCGGGGAAATCGTTCTGCGAGCATGCAAGGATCACTTCACGGTATCGGTGTTCGTTCCGCGAACGGGGCCACGCCGAATCCAAAAGGTAGTGATACGGTGCTGACCGTGAATCGGGAACAGGTAGCCCCATGCCGTGGAAGGGCTATCTCTTGGAGAATACGGCGGTAGCAAAACAACAACGGGAAACAACAGGTCACACACCGCCACTGATTGCAGGGACGATGGAGATTTCGGCGTCAGCGTGGACAGAACTCATGAGTCCGCCTGTGTAACGAATGTTCTCGTCGCCGATGAAAATATTTATATGCTCTCGCAATTGTCCCTGCTCAGTGACTATCCGATCTTTAAGCCCGGGATGTACTCTCCAAAGAGCAGTTAGGGCTTCTTGCAGGGTATTCGGCTTGCTATCGATCGAGACTTTGGATTGCCCACTAGTGTATTCGCGGAGCGCGCCGGGAATGTGAAAAACAATTACCAAGCTCAGTGTTTCCTTCTTCGGCGAGAAACGCGACTGGAACGAGATCTTGTTTTTGAGGAAGGCGAAGGTGGCCTTGGTACTGACGCTGGCCGCGAAACCGGGGATGGGTCCCCGACGACTGCACTCCGCACACAGACGATCGACGGCAACCCTTCGAATATCTTGTGCCACGTTTTTCCTTCGTCACGAGAGGCGAAGACTTGTCCGCTTCGCGTGCCGAAGTATATGCCATGGGGATCAAACGAATCGATGGTCATTGCATCACGGACGACCGTCTCGTAGGCCCCTTTCTGTGGCAACCCCCGCATTAGAGGTTCCCATGATGCTCCCGCATTGCGGGTTCGATAGACTCTCAGCCGGCCATTGCAGGTGCAGCGAAATTGATCGGACTCAACCGGGATGGCATAGACGCAATCTGGATTTCGTGGATGTGTGACGAGCGGAAAACCAAAATCTGACGGGACGCCATTTGCGATGTCTATCCAGTTCTCGGCGTGATCATCGGAACGATAAAGTCCCCAGTGATTCTGAAGAAAGAGTCGTTCCGGTCGATCGGGGTGCATGGCGATCTTGTGAACACATTGTCCAAACTCAGGATACTTGTCGGGCCTAAACGTGGCGCGAATGCCGCTATTTTGCGCTGACCAGGTTAGGCCCCCATCATCGGTGCGATAAACACCACCCGAGGAAATTGCTACGTACATACGCTGACTATCGCCAGGGTCGAGTAGCACAGTGTGCAGGGCAAGTCCGCCGTTACCCGGTACCCAACGGGGACGATGAGGGTGGTCAAAGAGCCCGCGCACCAACGACCAGGTTTCTCCGGCGTCGTGAGTCACAAAGAGCGCTGCTGGTTCAACTCCGCAATAAAGGACCGACGGACTATCGTCTGGGCCGAGCGCGATTTGCCAAACATTCTTCAATGACTCGCCAGTATCAACGGGAAATCTGAGGGTGGCTTCTCGCGGGTTGGTCCAGCTCTTTCCGAAATCGTCGCTCGATCGCAAGAGCGTGCCCCAGATACTCTGCGTTGATGCCCAGATGCGGTGCTGGCCACCACGATTGTCGTAGGCTAATGCGTAGACCGCATGCCCGTGAAAATAAGGACCACCTAGTTCCCAGCGAATGCGCCGAGCATTTGAACGCAGGATGAATGCGCCCTTTGCCGTCCCCAGTAACAGCAGGAAGTCTCCTCTTCTTACTTGGATGTGGCGAAGGCTGTGCAGAACGCTTGTTCTTGGCCCCTCTGGTTCCGTAGTGGCGGAATTGGAAACGATCGATGCAGACTGAATCGCTTCTAGTGCTGCTTGCACCTCGCTGGCTCGCTGATATCGTTGCGTCGGCTCCTTGGTTAAGCAGCGTTGAATGATGGCCCAAAGCCCGATAGGCACGGGAGGGCCTATCTGTTTCGGTAACTCACGAAGAATGGCAGAGCTGATTTCGAATCCGGTGCGACCCTCGAAGGGCAAACGCCCGGAAGCAGCCTCGTACAGCACAACTCCGAGCGCCCATAAGTCAGTGCGGTGATCAGTAGGCTCACCACGTAAGATTTCCGGGGCCATGTAAGGGAGAGTTCCACTGACGGACGATACGTCCTGCAGCGTCGCGAGCGATCGCGTAGTACCCTCGAAAAATCCGCCGCCGCTTTGCTTGGCAAGACCGAAATCGAGAACTTTTACCAAGCCCTCAGGAGTGACAAGAATGTTCGCAGTCTTCAGATCCCGATGGACGATACCTTTGTCATGAGCACGCCCAAGCGCAGCAGCTATCTGCGTGCCATAGCGCATGACAGATTCTGATGGAAGCCCCGCATCTGTGCACATGGCATGCAAAGACTTACCTTCGACAATCTCCATCGCGATATAGAGCTCACCATTCGTCTCTCCAACTTCGTAGATCGTACAAATATTTGGATGGGCAAGGGACGAAGACGCGCGGGCTTCCCGGAGGAGATTTTGGCTTGAGGGATCAAGATCGGCGCTCTTCTTTACGACCTTGATGGCGACATCCCGGTGCAAAACATCATCGTAGGCGCGATAGACGATACCCATTCCACCTTCGCCTATCTTGGCGATAATTCGGTAGTGACCGAGAACTTGACCGATCACGAACGCTTCCTTTCAACATCAGAGGCCAGGTCAGGCATCACAGGTCTTCAAACGGGTAGTTGCCGCATGAATTTGCTATCCCGAAAAGCCTCGATCACCTGCATATGAAGTGCGCACGGTCAATTTAATAGGGCCGTTCGGGACAGCAACACCGACAGGACGAATGCAGCGATATCTACTATGTTTTTGAGTCTAACAGCACCGCATAGTTGTGTCTTGAGACTTCACAAGTTTAGAACCGCGCGACCGTAGAGCATCATCAAAACGATTTACGGCCGTAATGCTATTTGTGCACTTGTTGATTGGATTCATTCCAAGGGTGCACAAAGGGTCCGTATAATGCAGCAAAAACGCTTCTCCCACCATACAGCGGCTGTTGGGGCTTCATAGGAAATCCGGAGTTTCAAGGACAAAACAAGATGTGTGGCATTGTTGCGGTATTTGATCGAGCTAACCCGGTTTCGACGAGGGCTGTTGAACGCGCAACCAAGAGTCTCTATCACCGCGGACCGGACGGACAGCGACACTGGGTATCAGCCGACTGCAAAGTTGCTCTCGGACATGCCAGGCTCAGCATCATCGACCTTACAACCGGGGACCAGCCGATTGCCAACGAGGACGAGCGACTACGTATCGTCGTTAACGGTGAGTTTTACGGCTTTGAAGCGATTCAGCGGGAACTTGAAGAGCGCGGCCACCATCTGCGCACGAAGTCCGACAGCGAAATCGCGCTTCATCTTTATGAGGACTTCGGATTGCAGTTTCTGCACCACCTTCGTGGTGAGTTCGCCCTGGTGCTGTGGGATGAAACGCGAAGGCGGATGATTGCAGCCCGCGATCGGTTTGGGATCAAGCCGTTGTTCTATGCCTGGCACAAGGGAGCGCTGTACCTCGCTTCTGAAGTGAAGGCATTGTTTGCTGCAGGCGTCCCCGCCCGCTGGGACCATGAAAATGTGTTTCATGCCGTGACCATGAGCAAACATCAGGCACGGACGTTGTATGACGGAGTTTTCGAAATTCCACCCGGACACTTTCTGCTCGCGAGCGAGAAGCACACACAGGTAAACCAATATTGGGATTTCAACTATCCAAAGGCGGATTCGGGGGTCCCTAAGCGTACGGATGCAGAATACGCCGAGGAGTTTCGAGGGCAGCTCGAAGAGGCAGTAAAGATACGTCTGCGAGCGGACGTTCCCGTGGGCGTGTACTTGAGCGGCGGACTGGACTCCTGCTCGGTGTTAGGGCTGGCGGCCCGGCATCATCCGAACCCGATTCGCGCATTTACTTTGACTTTTGATCAAGCGGCGTACGACGAAGGCATGATTGCCAAAGAAATGGCAGCACTTGCCGGAGCGGAATTTTGCCCCACTGCCATCAAGCAAACGGATTTAGCCGATCACTTTGCCGATGCGATTGCGCAGTCTGAAACACTTTGCGTGAATGCGCACGGAGTCGCGAAGTACCTGTTGAGCCGCGCCGTGCGCGACGCAGGCTACAAGGTGGTCATTACTGGAGAGGGATCGGACGAGATCCTGGGTGGGTACGCGCATTTCCGGCGCGACATGCTGCTGTATAACCGCGAAGGCCAGAATCCGGCAGAGATCAATCAACTCATGGCCTGGTTGGAAGAGCATAACACGGTGTCGCGTGGGCTGCTGCTCCCGGACGGAGAAATCGGTCCCTTGGACCGAGTCAAGAGAATGCTGGGTTACATTCCTTCGTGGATCGAAACGTTCTCCACACGCGCTGTGAAGCTTCGGCCGCTGCTCGCGCAGGAGTTTCAAGCCATATTCGGGCCCATGGAAGGGACCTACTGCTTTCTGGATGACATCGATATTCGTGGCCAACTGAACGGGCGTGATGCGCTCAACCAATCTCTGTACCTATGGTCGAAGACCGCGTTGTCGGGATACATCTTGACTATGTTGGGTGACCGCATGGAGATGGCCCACTCGGTTGAAGGACGAGTTCCATTTCTGGATCACAAGGTCGTAGAGCTCATCGTGTCACAGCCTCCAAGTCAGAAAATTCATGGAATGACGGAGAAGTATGTGCTTCGCGAAGCCGTGAAAGACATAATCACGGATACGGTCTACCGGAGGCAGAAGCACCCATTCCTCAGCCCTCCGGCGACTCTCAATCCAGACGATACATTCAACACCTATGTTCAGGAAACACTGCGTGGCAAGGCATTAGCAGCCATGCCGTTTTTCGATCAGCAGCGTGTAATTGAACTGTTGGACAGAATGCCACAAATGGATGAAGGTGCGCGCACAGCAAACGATCAGGTATTGATGCTACTCGTAAGCATGTGTGTACTGCAGGAACGCTTCGGCATGTCGGCTTGAACAGTGGAGTTCCGAGGGCGAAGCTTTTTGCGAAACGCAACTTTAGGCATTAGTTTGTTGATTCCACGCGAACTTCCCCGACAGCGCCGCGGTCCAGGCCATTCTCGTCTTCCAAGTGCAACGAGACACGGCTCGGCTTTTTCTCTGGGGTGACTTCGGTTACGAGTGAAACTATTGCTGTCGGATCCACCTCAGCCACCCGAACGGTGCCGAGGCTTGAACCATGCTGGTCGTATAAGTGCGCGACTAAGTGTCCGGCGAAGAACACTCCAAAGGAACCGGTTAGCTTGATCTTGTCTTTTTCCTGATAGGCGACGCGAAGCGGTGTGACCACAATTCCGGCATCGGTTACACCATGGAATTCGCTTCCTACGCGCGTCGGAAACCATTCCGTCTCCAGACTGCAACTTTCGCCTGGACGAAGGCGGCACATCGGGGAATTGATCTCAGCTTCCAGGTAATGAGGCGATGCATCGCTTCCTGAAGTCAAGGAGGCAATACCATCAGGACTCAACTTCACCTCAGGACCGTTTGTCCAAAAAATGATTGAGGCTTTACCTGGATAAGGCAGCAATTCCTGGTACCGAAAGCGTTCGACCATCGCGTAACGACTGCTGCCGTCAACGACAGCGAGCCATCCTGCGGTCGAGTCCAACCACAGTTCGGCAGCCATATGAACGTAGCGCAAAGTGAACAACCCGTCTTCGCGGATCGAGGCGGAGGGGTTCTCTGCCGGGCCAAACCGAACATGATAGCGATTCAGATACCCGCTGACCGCATTCGTAGGGGCAAAGGTTCGGAAGTCGCGATTGAATTTGGTCGGGCTATTCGAATCGGACGTGTCGTACTGCGAGACAGACTGCATTGACCACTCCACGGGATGACCGGTAATGTTTTTCATCGTGGCGCGGAACAGGATTCGTGGAGAATCGTTTTCGATGCTGATCGTCCGCAGAAACTGAATTCCGGTCCTTGGATCCGCGGGGCCCGTCAGCTCAACTTCGCAATGCTGGCCTTCCGAAAGCTTTCGAAAGGAATATGGCCCGTCATCGATGACATCGGACCCACCCGCCCAATGCTGTTCGTCGTCGTTCCCCTCGGGCAGAAGCCACAATTTGTCGCCACCGTAGTTAAACCATCTGTTCCCATTCGGCGGCATGTACTTGCCTTCGTACTCGGGATTTACGAAGAAATAAGGATGGTCAGCGAACGTTATCTGCATGACTCGCCCTCCGTTCTGCGGCACGATAACGAGCTGAACCCAACGATTAGACAGTTGTTGTGCATGCCAGCCTTTGTAATCGGCAGCTTCGATGTGACAAGTCGGGCTTGCAGATCGATCTGCCGCTGCGGTCTTTTGTTGGGCGAAGACGAGGCCCAGCTCGAGACTTCCAAAGATCATGGCGGCGACGACGACGAGTCGCATACAACTTGTTCTCGCTAGCATTGTTCCTCTTGAGATAAAGCTCGCGCAAGAGTCTAAGCCAGTCTCTTTTAAAACGAAACAAAAGAAAATAAAAAGAAATAAAATGATAGCTCTGAACCCTGTTGTGTGGTATACCAAGTCGCGTTGAAGGGACCATCATGCGCGCATCCAGTTCCAGCCGACGATCATTCATAAAGCTTGCCGTGGCAACACCACTGTTGAGCCAGATTGCAGTGCGGAATCTGTATGCCAACGCCGCTGCTGCGATGGGTAAAGATCCTCGCCAGAATGTCTATACCCGCCTTGGAGTGAAGACGGTTATCAATTGCCGAGGAACGTGGACATACCTTAGCGGGTCTCTTGAGTTTCCAGAAGTGCGTCAAGCCCAGGTGGAAGCGGCGCAACATTTCGTCAATATGATCGAGTTGCAGCGGGCTGCGGGACGTCGCCTGGCGGAGCTCACCGGGGCGGAGTCCGGAATCGTGACTTCTGGTGCGGCTGGGGCCATGGCTGCGGCGGCAGCAGCATGCATTGCGGGCGCTAACGACAAGTATGTATGGCAACTGCCGGACACGACCGGGTTGAAACACGAAGTCATCATGGTGGGCGGTAGAAGCGCGTTTGATAATGCAATTCGGTTGACCGGAGCGAAACTCGTTCTGGTCTATTCGCCGGAAGAATTGATTAACGCGATCAATGACAACACCGCCATGATCTACACCACGAATCTTGGTGACAAGTTGCAGCGTGAACTGAACATCGCGAAGGATCACAAGATCCCAATGCTTTTGGACGATGCGGCCGGAATTCCGCCGGCCGACAACGCACGGTTGTATGCACGGATGAAAATCGATCTTTACGCCTTTTCCGGTGGGAAGGGATTGTGCGGTCCTCAGTGCAGCGGCTTACTTCTTGGACGAGCGGATCTCATAGAGGCAGCTTTGATGAATAGTAGTCCGCGTGAAGGATCCGTCTGCCGAGCCATGAAAGTCGGCAAAGAAGAGATTGTCGGTTGCGTTACAGCACTTGAAACCTGGCTGAACCTGGATGAGAAGAAAATCTACGGCGAGTGGAACCGGCGAATTGACCGTATCCGTAAGCTGGTTGACACTGTGCCGGGCGTGAAGACAGAAGTCTACATTCCCGACGACGGTAATCGCTTCCCCACGCTGAAGGTTTCGTGGGATCAGGCGGCTTGGGGATTCACCACATCTGATTGCGTGCACAAGTTGCGCGAGAACGACCCTGTCATCGAGGTTCTCGGATCGGACAATCCCAGCCTAGTGACTGCTGTTCGTGAGGGTAATCCAAATCGCAAAGAGCCGAAAGAAGCGGACCACATCGAGCTGATTTCCATGACTATTCAGCCGGGACAGGAAATCATCGTGGGACAAGCGCTACGCACAATCCTGAGCGCCGGACAAAAAGGGAAATCGCCCGCCTAAGGTCGAGCCCGGAGAGTCTCACCCAACCGGGGGAATGCATATGCGAATCTTGTTGGGCTGCCTCTTGCTTTCATTTACGATCGCTGTGCAAGCGCAAGTGAGGGCAGTCGTCCCTTCTCCGCCACTTGCTGGCATGACTCGGGTCTACTCACCCGGAGTGGACGCCGGCGATTATGTTTACGTCTCCGGACAAGGGCCGCGCCGTCCCGACGGGAACCTGCCGTCAACTTTCGAAGGACAAGTCCGGCAAGCTCTCGAAAATGTGAAATCGGTAGTCGAGGCCGCAGGCTTGACGATGGATCACGTGGTCTACAGCCAGGTATACCTCGATGACATCAACAAGTACGATGAGCTGAATACTGTTTTCTCGGATGTCTACACTCAGCTGAAACTGAAGACTCCGCCGGCGCGGGCCGTATTGGGAGTAGCCAAACTCCCGGATCCGGGCGTGCAGATCAATGCTGTGGCGGTGCGAAATCTTGCGGACAGAAAGGCGGTCTATCCGCCCAACGTCAAGTCTAAGGAGCCAGCATCGCCCGGCATCCTGACGCAGGACCGATTATTTGTTTCCGCGATGCTCGGTAGTGATCCTTCAAGTGGCAAGGTTCCGGACGATGCCGCTGCACAAGTTGACCTTGCACTTGATCGCATGAAATCACTAGTAGAAGCAGCAGGCCTTGATCTCCGCAACATGGTCTTCGTCAATCCTTATCTGACCAAAGACATTCCGATGCAGGTGATGAACCAACATTACGCGCAGCGTTTCGAATTCGGGAACACTCCGGCGCGCGCAACCATAGAAGTCACGAGCCTTCCTGGGGGCGCTCACATCGAGTACACGGGGGTTGCGGTACGTGATTTGAAGCAGAGGCAAGCGATCCGGCCCAAGAACATGCCGCCCAGCCCAACCGCGAGCCCTTGTGTTTTTGCTGGCAAGACATTGTATTGTTCAGCAAAGAGTGGGTTCATCCCCGGGCCCCACGGTGGTGTATACGCATCCACAACCAGCCACCAATTACGGCAGACGATGCGCAATCAACTCGACAATCTCGAAGAAGCTGACATGAAGTTCGACCAAGTCGTGTCCACAACCGTTTACCTGGATGATTTGTCGGAGATGCCGGTATTCGACGAAGTGTACGCACAGTATTTTGTTGGGGTAATGCCGGCAAGAACGGTGATTGAACAAATTCCACCGGCTGATCGAAATCCCAGCAAAGATGGACACTATCCGGACTTAGAACAGGTATCAATCATCGCGATCCGTTGACACCGCGCATATGTCTTTCTGATGGATCGACAAGGCAACGCAGAACTTCCGCCTAGGACCCGCAAGAACTGACAGTTGACGACTGTTTGGAACGGAATTAGGCTGGCCGCAGAACTCAGCACAATCTCATAGTCGTCGCCCCACCTTTCAACCAGAACCAGCCTTTTCCTGAAAGGAGAAACATCATGCCTCTTACCCCCGAACAACGTGATGCGGTAGTCAGCGAATTGAAGCGATTCGGCACCAGCCTAAACCTGTCAGATGATCAGAAACAAAAGCTGCAAACCTTCATGACCGAGGCATCGGAGAAAGTGCAGGAATATCGTCAAAAGAACCCGAATGCCTCAAGAGAAGATCTGGTCAGAATCTTGGCGGAAAATCGCGCGAATATCCGTCAACGCCTGGTCAATTTCTTGACACCCGACCAACTCACAAAGTGGGATGCTGAGATAGCGAATGCCAAGGAGTTCTTGGGACACAGGGCCGCTGCGTAGGGATCTTGTTGCGCTTGTAACTATTTGTGAACCCGCCGATTTCGGTCGGCGGGTTTCTCTGTGAGAATGATCGAATTTTTTATGTCGCAAGAGAGCACGCTGATTGGAGAGCCCTTCGTCCCCAACCGTGCGTGCTATTGAGGGAGATCTAGCGTCCACAGGCGGCTTCGTTGCCGGTAGCCTGTAGCGCCTCTTGAGCGTCTTCTCCCGTGACCATGCCAATTCGGCCACCAGCGCTCACCGACCACGAAGAGTTAGTGGCGCTCCACGAAAGATTCTGGGCTGACTGCGGACTGTCGTAGCCGAGCAGCGGGCCGTTCGTGAAGAACAACCTTCCGCTGACGCTATCGAGCAGACAGTAGTTGATTCCGCTGGCAAGCTCATTCGCCTGCTGTCCCGCAAAATCAGATTCCAACTGGAATGTTCCGCCGTTGTCGCAGTCCTTCGCTTGCACTTTCAGATCCTGATCTTCGCCATCTCCCGATCGTTGGAGTACCAGTTGCTCGTTATTAAGCTTGAGGAACAGAGGGCTGTTCAGAGGAGAAGAAACCGTGGGCACCTTGGAATTAAAGATCCTGGTTCCGTTGAGCGTGTAATTGGTGACGGTGAATGTGTTCAGATCGACGAAGAAATCTGCAAACTTGCCCTTTACGTGTGCGGTCTGGTTGTTGACGCGGGCGGCGGAAACCATGATGCTTTGCTTTCCCGAAAATACCTTGTTACCGATTGTGACCGAGAACGCACTGCAGGACTTCTTGGCATGCGCGGGTGTAGCAAGAAAACTGGTAGCAGCGAAAACGAGAGCGGCTCCCCACAGAAGAGATTTGTTCAGGCGAGTGATGCACGAATTCATTGTGAAATTCTCCTATTTATGAATGGACCGGCGAGAAAAGCCCTACCTGAGGCGTGACATCCTGCAATCCCGTTCGTTCCTTGGGGGGGGGAGGGCAGAGCTGCCATTCTCATCAGATCGTTCGAAAAGTAAGACAACCGAGGATCGGTCGTTGGAACAACTTTTATTGAAGTACGAAATCGGCTCGAAATCCGGACCTGGGCGGCCAGGCAGACGCTCGGCCCTACTGGCGAAAAAATCTGTTCCGTCAGAGGGAATGCGGGTGTCCTATCCCCTGGAGGGCTGAGGAAGACTGCTTACCACGGCCCCCTGGAGACCAGGAACCATGTCGCATGCGGCCTCACTTGGCTGCCAGGTCGAAATGGTCCGAAGTCAGGACCCGGCCCGGCGAATTGGGCAGAATCCCGTTGCTATAATCGGTTGCGTGTCCCTGGATCAATTTTCCGATGAGGAGTTGATTGCCCAGTACTTCCGCACCGAGAACGCTGCCACTCGGGACCAATATGTCAACGAGCTATTCCGGCGCAACTACGCCAAAGTAGGACGCTGGTGCCTGCGGTTTACAGAAAGCCGCGAAACCGCGGCTGATCTCGCTCAGGAAATCTTCACGAAGGTCTACCAGAATCTCAGTTCTTTCCAAGGACAGTCCAAGTTTTCGACTTGGCTGTTTACGATTGCAAGAAATCATTGTTTGAACAATGTGCGTTCGAATGCGCGCAACGCGGCTGAACTCAAAGGAGACGTCGAAGAGGACTTCCTTGATACCGTTCCCGACGCTGGATTGGGACCGTATGCGATGGCGGAGAAAGAATCCACTGCAAAAATGGTTCGAGAACTTTTGAATGAGGCGCTGGATCCGACCGAAAAAACTGTGTTCACGCTTCACTACGCGGAAGATGTGCCACTGGCAACAATCACGCACATGCTTGGATTGGAAAATCAGAGTGGCGCCAAAGCCTATATCGTAAGCGCAAAGCGTAAACTGGCCCGCCTTGCGCAGCAACGGAAGGCGCGCGGCCGGTAAATCAACTGTTCGACTTGAAGAGGCATTATGTCCGACCGTGAAATCATTAAATCCGCCCTGGCTTCTACGCCCGACTGCCTGTCACCGGAGCAGTTGGAGGCAGTGGCCTCTAGTGAGAATAAGGATCATCCGCATGTTCGACAGTGTCCGAGGTGTCAGGCGGAGCTGTCGCTGCTGCAATCGTTCGAGTCAAGTGAGGCGCTGCCGGGCGAGGGGGCGGCGGTTGCGTGGATCACATCGGACCTGGATCGCAGGCTCGATCAGATCAAGAACCCTTCTCGCCGCAACGATGTTCGCGCGCGTTCGGCATCGGCATCTTCCTGGTTTGCACGACGGTTCGGCACCGGTCGGATGCGGTTCGCTGCGGTGGGCGCTGCGTGTGCCGTTATTTCGGTCGCTGGTCTGATTTTGCGCTCTTCGAAGGAGCCAGAGCTACGCGCAGGGCTCGGAAGCCAGTCAGAGGTGTACCGATCTGGGACTGTACAAGTGGTCAGTCCTGTCGGAGACGTTGGTGAAAAGCCACGAACCCTTGAATGGCAGGCTTTTCAGGGAGCGCAGTCTTACAAGGTTGAGGTAATGGAGGTCGATCAATCCTTGCTCTGGAGCACGGAAACAAAATACACAACTGTGACAATTGAAAATGGAGTGCGTGCTAGGATCGTTCTTAATAAGCCAATTCTGTGGCGGGTCACAGCCATTGGCCCAACCGGCAATATTCTAGCGGCCTCCTCCACGCAACGCTTTCTGTTTCGCGAGCATGCAGGATCAACTGATGCGCTCCCGCCACAATAGCTGAAAAGTTTAAGAGGTGAGTATATGTACCAGCCCAGGTCTCATAAACTTCTGATCGTGGTTTTTGCCGTTGGCCTGCTTTTGCCCTTATCAGCTTTTTCTGTTTTCGCGCAAAATACTCCACTCGGTCTGCGTATCGAAAGTCAGACGGTCCCCGCAGGCGGGACATTGCAACTCCAATTGTTCACAACTGAGCCCAAGCCGATCCTCAAGGGAGGACAGAGGATGAGTTTCAGGTCGAACTTCCTTGGCCCGGTGCAAGGGATGGGAATCTACAGCCCTCTCGGTGACGTGAGTGCAGTTGCAGTTACGCAAAATGGAACGACTAGAGTCAACTTGAGTTCGCCTCTGACCAACCTGGGTACCGATTCTGACGATCCGATGGTGACCATAACTATGCCCGTGGCGGGCACAGCGGCAAATGGTCAGACTTCAAATCTTTCCCTCGACCCGAAGGTTTCAAGCTGGCTCGATCCAGACTCGCAAAAGTATCCAGTGGAATTGACGTCGGGTTCAGTCACCGTGGGCGGAAAGATCTCTGTTTCTGGCGTGGTTCCGAGTTCGGGTGTGGTACCTGCCGGTACTAAACTCGTGATCAAGGGGCTGGGTTTCCCGCAGCGCGTGAGAGTCGACGTTGGCGAGGCCATCGTCAAGACAACGCGCTTTGTAAATTCTTCTCGAGTTGAAGTAACACTAGCCGGTGACTACGACATCACGGGACAACGAATTCGTGTGCGAGACAAGGATTCGAACGATAGAGTGGAGTTCTTCCCCTACCAGCTCACGACACCGATTGGCGTGAGCACTCATGCTCTGATTGCTGCCAGCTATCCGATGTTCTCCCGTACTACCTATACGGAAGGTTACTTCCGTCCCGTGTTGAGTGGTTCCGTATTTAGCGGATTGGCCCTGCAGAATGTGACGAACGTTGCGACAACCGCAACGGTCGAACTATACGCCAGCGACGGCAGCCTTCTTACTTCGGTCAGCGTGGATTTGCAGGCGAGTTCACGAATCGCCCGCGACCTAGCTGAACTGCTGCCGGGAGTGGTGGCCTCGAATGGCACCAGCCTGCACGTGACAGCGCCGACGCCTATCCAAATGTTGGGATTGCTGGGCAACGACGCTTCAGGAGTGGTGCTGCCCGTTCCTCCTCGAACGACTCCGTAACCAGAAGCCAGCCAGCAGGAGCATCAGAATGGCTCCTGCTGTGCCCATGGCGAGTTCCGCCCACGAGACAACCTTCGGCAACGGCGTAAGCCCCTCCCCATTCAGTACAAAAGCCGCCCAATATGCCGGGTTCGACAGCTTTGTCCCGGAATGAAGGAATTTCAGTTTGGCTAATCGCAGCGATTCCGATTTCGTGTAGCGCTTTTTCAGCGCGAAGTAATAGAACTGTTTCATGAATTCGGCGGTCGCCTGATCGTCGACACGACCGAGCGTAGTGAGCGAGGCTCGAGAGCCCGCCGACAGCAGTGCACGGCTGAAAGCCTCCACGCCCTCACCGCGCGCCATTTTGCCACGCTCGGTATCGCAGGCTGACAACGTCGCCAGATTCACGTCGTCAAGTTTCAAGTCGTAGAGTTCGCGCAGATAAACATAATCGGGCGTTGTTTCTGGCTCTTCCGCTGAAAACAAAAGGCGGGAGTTCTCAGGATTGTCCGCATCAGCCACAGCGTGGGTGCTGACATGAAGGATCAATGCGCTGTTAGCCTTGCCTTCAAGAAATACATTCTTAAGGTCGCTTCCGCCAAGAAGAAGTTCCGTTTTTCCATTCGCCATGTTGGAAATCGATCGAATCTCCTCACCGGAGTGGGGAAGGGCAGCGAGTCCGTCGGATGTTGCCAACGCTTGAGAACCTGGTTGCGTCTGAGGATCTCCGAACGCGATCAGCTCCCGGGTCCATGGAAGGCGCAGACGTGGTTGAACCGGGTCTCGGCGTAGCAGAGCGGCTGTGGGCAAGTAAGAAATATCGAAGTTTTCCACAAGCAAGGAGTTTTGGGAAAGTGGGACCACTTCGAGAGGAACAAAACTTAACCAACCGTCGGGTATGATCAAGAGGTGCTTCAAATTGGCGGATAAGAAGGATACGTCGCCAGGCAGGAGCTTGCGCAGGACGCCGACCTGTTGCTTCCAATTCTCGGCAAGGTCATGCGGGAATCCCTTGAGCAAGTCACGAATGTTGCTTAGTTCCTGGCTGGTCAGTTGATATTCGGCCATGCCACGCGCAGATCGTGTACACCAGATCAGCCCGATGTGGTCTTTCGACGTCCAGAACTCCAACAAAACGGTCGAATCATCTAGATGTTGCTGTGTCTCTGCCAAGCTTAGTGCAGGGCGATCTGCGCTGTCTTTATTCAGCAACCGATCCTGAAAGGTGCGGGCCCGGCTGCGCTCTAATATCGAAAACGCTTCCTCCGCGTCGCCCTTTTCCAGAAGAAGCGCAATCAGTGCATCGTAAGCGTCGCGCTTGTCGGCGAGGAATTCCGCGCGTAGTGCGGAGAGTTGTAGCTGTGCGCGTGTAGTTTCGATGATGGAGATCGCATGCCGAAAATCGGACTCGCCTCTATCAGCCGATCCGACGGCTTCTTTGGTTTTTCCCAAGCCATACAGCGCTTTCCATTGCTCCTCGCTGGTTCCCAAACTGATAGCGGAATCCAAGGCAGTCTGAAACTCCGTGCTGGAATTCTGCAACTCTCCTTTCCGCAATAAGGTTTCGCCAAGATAAAGGTGAGCTTGCATCTCTTCGCGGCGATTGTGGGACTTTTGCGCGAGGGTAAGCGCCTGGCCGAACACCTCACGTGCTTTGTCCAGCTTGCCCACGTCCATCGCGTTCACGATGCCAATGTTTTTTAGGGTGCCGATTTCACCATCTGCGTCTCGCTGCCGCGAATAAAGATCTAGTGCAGACTGATAACTTTCCAGAGCCTTGACCGGATCACCCAAGCGCCTGTATAGAGCACCGAGATTCGTGAGCAGATGTGCACGATCACTTGGACTGAGATCCTTGTCAAACGCATCCCTCACATCCCGATAGATTTGCAACGCTTTCTCATACCGGCCGAGTCGTTGATACAGAGTGGCCTGATTGAAATCGGTGATCTGCTCCCAATAAGGCGTCCAGGATTGCCTCTTATTCTGGGCTAGAGCGTGTGTCGCACTCTCGTAGTCCCGCTGGGCTTCCAGGTATTTCCCCTGGAAGAAATAGGCGCTCCCCCGATTGTTCAGAGTCTTGACTTCGGTCTCGGCATCGCCCGCATCGCGACAACGTGCAAGGGCCGTTCGCAAGTCGACCTGCGCCGCGGGATAGTCTCCATGCTCAATTTCGGCAATCGCTTTGTCATTCAAGGCGCGCGCCTCGCCGACAGTATCCTTCATAGAGCGGTAAACAGTTGCAGCCTCATTGGCAGACTCGATCGCTTTCCCATAGTTGCCTTGGGACAAGGAGATCTGGCTTATGCCGCTCAAGACTTCGCCCAACTCTGCGGATGCAGGCCCAGAGCGCAACGCATTCAGCAATGCTTCGTAAATAGGCAGCGCCCGCTCCAGGGCGCCTTTTTTTTGGAGAGATTTCGCCTCTAAAAGACGATCATGAAGGCCCGATTGTTCCGCATGAGCCAGTACTCCGACCAGCAAAAGAACAAAGAACCTGCTCTTTAGGCGCATTCACCTGAATTGTATGGGAAGTCAGCCTTGCTTTGATGGATAGGGATTCGGCGATTTGTTAGGAAGAGTGCCGGCTACGATCCCCTGAGCGGGAGATCGCGGCCGGCATGCAGAAGCTCTTATTGGTCGATCCTGCGAGCGATCGTATTGAAGCTACTGCCGGTGAAGAAGACCAGTCCTCGAACGCGAACACTGTCCCCGTTGTTCACGGACGACAGGTGATGCAAGTCGGTTCCCGGTTGCCAGAAAACGGTTACTGAGGTCTTTCCAGAGAGCATAGCGAAGGCGGAGTCCGCTGGAACGGTGAGAGTGAAGGTCACCGGTCCGGAAGATGTAGCACCGGGCAGTCCCGATACCGTTCCCACCAGAGCCTGCTGCTGTAACTTAACCTTCTCGGCCGCAATCGTGCTGCCCGTGAAGGCACTTCCGCTCTCAATTTCGACTCGTTGTCCGGCACGAATTGTAGAGGCGTCAAAGGGGAACTGCGGAGGCGCCGGCAAGCCACCGATTCCACTCGTGTCAATGTTGCCTTTGTTGACTTTGTAACGCGCGCCACTCATGTCAATCGTGACTTCAGTCCCAGTAACGTTGTCGTCGATGCCGTTGCCGGAACCGTCGTGACCGAGCATGGTGATCAAGGATGCAGGATTGCCAGTCACCTGCGTGATCAGACCCTCCAGTTCCATGCCGTGCTCGTTCTCGATACCCTCTACTTCTTTTGCGTAAAGAGAGCCATCGGTTCGGGTGACACCCTCCACGGTCACGATGGTGTTCAACATCGTCCCGAGTGATGCACCATCGTTGAACTCAGTGTTGTCATCGGTGGCAAACGTAAGTGATACGCCACTTTGACCGAGCGCCATGGTGAACGAGCTTCCGGAAACGTTGGTTACGACACCGGAGATGTCCTCAAGTTCTCCATCTTCAGCATGCTGCCGATCTTCGGCGGCGACTGCAGAAGTCGAAATCAGGAATGAGGAGGCACTCATGCTGACGCCGGTAACGTTTCCCTGAGCGTCGAATGTAAGTGAATTGGCCACACTGAGGTCGAAATTGACCACTGAAGAACTGGCGGTTACCGAAAGCGCCGGATTGAAGTTGACATTCACAACCTGGTTCAGTGCAGGCTGAAGCTTCACGAGGGCACCGGAACTGTTAATGAATGACACCTCGGGATGGGACACCGTGATAGACGCACTACTGTAGTTGTCCTGGGGAATGCTCAGCAGCGCCAGCGGTTCGCTGGTTCCCGACAGGTGAGTCAGTTCGATGCGTCTCGTAGTGGACATCACCGTTGTGACCGCTCCTGCAGTTGAGGTCAAGGTGATCGGACCTGCGGTTACCTCGAACGATACAACACGGTCAGCCGGTGCATCACCGATCTTGATCTGAACCGCCGAACTTCCTGCTGGTGGCGGAGATCCGGCACCAGGGTCGGACGGAGGCGCTGCACTTGATGCTCCTCCACCGCAAGCAGAGGTGATAAGCAAGAGGATGGCGACGAAGGCCAAGGCGGCAACAGAGCCGCAACGATTCAGGATTTGCGAATTCTTGTTTCTCATTTCAATTTCTCCGGGGTCTGCCTGCGACACCGGCGGGTGGTGCTCGAGACAGCTATGTCTAGTTGTGGTGCGTGAATTCATTTGTTGCAGAGCCACCTGCATCTGTGGCGGCTCTGCAGCGTGGTCATTACCTGCATTTGAGGGTTGCGAATCTCAAAATGTCGCGTGCCCGCTCGCCAGCCTTGTTGAGTGCAACGACTTTCACCGTAATGTTGCTTTCGTCACCATAGACCCGGACGGCGGTAGGATCGGTGTTGAGTTGGGTATCGGGTTTGTTGTCGTTATTAAGGTCCCAGCGAAAACCAACTGGTTGAGAGTCGGAATCTGCGACCGCAGTGAATGTGACCTGGACGAAGTCTTTGCTGAGGCAAACTTGATTTTCAACCATTGCAGTTACTGTCAATGCATTCTGTGCGTGCATCGGCATCGCGAACAACAATGCCAGGCAGGCGGTGGCGGCGAAACGAAGGGCGAGTCTACTGATGGACATGTTGACTTTCCTCCAATGAGAAGTTTTGAAGACTCGTTATCCTGAGACACACGAGGCAGAGGGCAGAGAACAAGAAAATTGGAAAACGACACAAAAAGGCTGTCGAAGAGGTGCTCGGGACTAAAGTTGGGTGGCGAAGTGATCGTCAGGTGTGATTGAAGTCACAGACTGTTGTGTCGTGATTCTGTGACAATGATTTTCGCGCCGCCATACAACCCATGAGGGCATTGGCCGCACCAGAGGGCACAGGAAATTACACGGGGCGTGGAAATTCCTGTTCCAGCCGATCGTCACCGAACGTCATAGTCATGTCGCTACGAGATTGCTCTCGAGCAATCATCGTGAAAACGCCCGCTAGTCTTCGCGAACTGGCGTCAGGGAACCGGCTCAGGGGCAGTAATCAAGCAAAATTCAGGAGGAGTTATATGTGGCGAAGTGTCTCTGCCGTCCTTTTCATAGTTTCTTGTCTTGTTTTTCCCGTTTTCGCACAAGAGTCGACGCCGCTGGATCTCAATACGCGTGTCCGATATCAATGGGCCATGGAACAAGTTTATTGGCAGCATCGAATATGGCCCGCTGAGAATCCGGGACCAAAGCCCTCTTTGGAAGCAGTCATCAGCTCGGAGCAGATAAGTACGCGAGCGGACGAAGGACTGCGGCTTACCAACGCTCTATCTCACTATTGGCATGTCAATCTCAGCGGTGCACAGCTGCAGATGGAAATCGATCGCATGGCGAGCGCCAGCCGACAGCCCGAGGTACTGGACGACTTGTTCGCTGCCCTCGGTAATGATCCTCATTTGATTGCAGAGATGCTGGCACGGCCCATCCTCGCCGAGCGTCTCGCACGGAACTTCTACGAGCAGGACAGCCGCTTCAATGCGAAAAAGGTGTCCTTCAATACGTGGTGGGAACAAACTCGCGATCGCTTCGAGGCAGTCGTGAAGGAGCCAGCATTTCAGTATTCGGTAAAAGCGGTGGTGCAATCGAATGCGCAACCAGCGGCCGAGTCCTGGCGATCGCTCTATGCGCAGCCTGAAGGCGACATTGCAATGTCGGCTGTGTGGACAGGGACAGAAATGATCGTGTGGGGTGGGACCGAAACTGGGTCGTCGGTATTTGCAAGCGGATCGCGCTACAACCCCGCGACAGATAGCTGGCACAGTACAGCGGGAGCCGGCGCGCCCGATAGCCGCCTACAGCACACGGCTGTCTGGACAGGCACCGAAATGATTGTGTGGGGCGGCTGCAATGGCCATCTGCCAGAGCATTCTTGCCAAACAAACAATGGATCCCGATACAACCCCGTAACAGAAACATGGACGCCCACCACCCTGGTGGGCGCGCCGTCGCCGCGTATTAATCACACCGCGGTCTGGACGGGCACGGAAATGGTGGTCTGGGGTGGCTGCTCTTTTTCGCAAGATGTTTGTCGCGCCAGGAACGTTGGGACGACAGGTGGCCGCTACAACCCAGCCATTGATAGTTGGACGCCGACGAATACTGGTGGCGCTCCCAAGGCCCGCACGCTTCACACGGCGGTCTGGACGGGCAGTCAGATGATTGTCTGGGGCGGATTCGATGACAATGATCCCCTTAACACTGGCGCGGTTTATAACCTTGCCAGCGATAGTTGGACTCCAACTGCGTCATTACCCGCGTCGTTAGCCCGCTTCAACCACACTGCGGTATGGACTGGACAGGAGATGATCATCTGGGGCGGGGCTGCGAGTCTACCCACAGGCGCTATGCGCACTGGAGCTCGCTACGATCCGGCTCTGAATACGTGGAAGCCTGTGCCTAACGGTGGTGCGCCAAGCGCACGGTACTCGCATGCCGCTGTTTGGACCGGAAGTGAGATGCTGATCTGGGCCGGCTTTAATGGCAGCAGTTTCCCAAATACAGGTGCACGTTTTAATCCGTTAACCAATGCATGGACTCCGACAAGCACAGTGAATGCTCCTCAGGGCAGGCAGGCACCAGCATACGTGTGGACTGGTTCTCTGTTCATCGTTTGGGGAGGACAGAGGCGGACTGGGGGTCGCTATGATCCAGCATCCGATACGTGGACACCTACGAATCCCAGCAACGCTCCTTCCGCTCGCGAGTGGCACACGGCTGTATGGACCGGAACAGAAATGGTGATTTGGGGAGGAGACGATCGCTTGAACGGCACCGTCAAGTCCGGAAGCCGATACACTCCAGCGACGGATAGTTGGTTGCCAACTTCCATAGTCGGAGCACCTTCACCACGTCACCTGCACACGGCAACCTGGACAGGTACTGAAATGATCGTCTACGGCGGCGCATATGGGTCTGTCATTGCGACCCAAAGTGCGCGTTACAACCCGACGAGTAACACCTGGAAGACGATCAGCAATCAAGGAGCTCCTCCAGCACGGTCAGAACACTCGGCTGTGTGGACGGGAACGGAAATGATTGTGTTCGGTGGATCAACCAATAACCGCACCTGGTCGAATGACGGTGGCCGTTACAATCCCACGACGGACAGCTGGACGTTGACCAGCACGACAAACGCTCCAGTTGGCCGTTACTTCCATTCCGCTGTGTGGACGGGTAACACGATGGTCGTGTGGGGCGGTGCAACCTCGACCTTCGACACGAATACCGGCGGCCGCTACAATCCCGCGACGAACACATGGACTTCAACCAGCTTGACCGGAGCTCCAAGCGCGCGTAATTGGACAGCCGCGGTGTGGACCGGATCGAAGATGTTGATCTGGGGTGGTCAGACATACTCTGGTGTGTACGACTACCACAATGATGGCGCTCTCTATGATCCAGTGAGCAATTCCTGGACACCGACGAGTCTTGTCAACGCGCCGCAACCCCGTGCCTTCTTCGGGTATGTATGGACGGGAACCGATCTGATTGTTTGGAGCGGTTGCACGACGAACTCAGGAGCGTGCAGTGCCGAGGTCCCAACTGGTGGTCGCTATAACGTTGCATCCAATAGTTGGACTCCGACTCTGGTTACTGGTGCACCGAGTGCTCGAAGTGTCTTCCCGTCTGTATGGACAGGCAGCGAAATGATTTCCTGGGGCGGCTTCGATGATGAGGCTTCGACCTATACCTTCACGGGTGGAGCTTACATGCCCGGTCCATAAAGGAAGGTCGCCTCGGGAAGTTAAGAGGGGCTATGGGTCCACGATTTCATGGCGTTCACCGCTGCAAGCATTGCGGTATACCATGAGTCGTGGACCTTCCTGTTAACCCGCCATTACTCCCCATGCTTGCCAAACGTGTCAGCGAGTTACCTTCGGAGGGAGATTGGATTTTTGAGCCCAAGTGGGACGGCTTTCGCGCGTTGGTATTTCGCGACCGAGATGAGATCCTGATTCAGAGTCGAGACGAAAAGCCTCTCAACCGTTACTTTCCCGAGTTGCTCGATCCGTTGCGCAAGTCCCTGCCTGAACGCGCTGTGTTGGATGGAGAGATAGTCATCGTTAGGAACGATGGCCTCGACTTCGACTCTCTGCAATTGCGTCTTCATCCGGCAGCATCCCGCGTAAAGCTTCTTTCGAACCAGATACCGGCCTCATTTGTTTTCTTTGACCTGCTTTGCCTGGGAGCCAGGAGTCTTTGCAGCGAGGGATTCCAATCGCGACGGCACCAACTCGAGTCGCTGCTCGCCGGGGCGTCCCCACCAATTCACCTTACGCCTGCAACGCAGGACCACAGTGTTGCCTCAGACTGGTTTCGCCGTTTTGAGGGAGCAGGTCTCGACGGAGTTATCGCCAAGGAGACTTCAGGAACGTATGAACCCAATAAGCGCGTCATGTTGAAGGTGAAACATGAGCGCGATTGCGACTGCGTGGTTGCCGGCTTCCGTTGGCACAAGAAAGGTGATCGCACGCTGGTCGGGTCGTTACTGTTGGGGTTGTTCGATAAGGCGGGCGCGCTGCAACACGTCGGGGTATCTGCGAGCTTCAGCGTCAAGAAGCGTGCCGAACTTGCGGAATTTCTCAATCCCTATCGAAAAGACGCGCTCGCTAACCATCCGTGGAAGGCATGGGCTGAGGCTGAAGGAGTGACAGCCGACGGAGTGAAGCGAATGCCGGGTGGCCAGAGCCGCTGGAGCCAGGGAAAGGATCTGTCGTGGGAGCCGTTGCGTCCCGAGCTGGTTGTGGAGGTGGCGTATGACCACATGCAGGGAGATCGATTCCGACACACCGCACAGTTCCGCAGATGGCGAAACGACAAGAAGCCCAGCGATTGCACCTATGACCAACTAGAGGTGGTCGCGCCACAAGAGCTGAAAGCAATTTTCCCTCACGGGCGCTGATTAATTACTTTTCGGACTTTTTCCTTCTCCATTCGCGCCACTCGCGCGTTGGATCATCATCCGGGTCCGGAATCTCCTGTGGCGGCCGAATTTCTTCCGGCACATTGCGAAGATTAATTCGGATGCGCGTCCACGTGGATGACCTGCCTCGCATGGAGTCGACCAGTACCTCGTCTTGCGCCAGCAATTCGGCCACTCTGGGGTGCTTTTCCTTCCAGCGTTCCAGGCCGGCGAGTGCAGCTGCTTTATCGGGAGAATTTGCGACCACAATGAGCGGCATCTTTACGCGTGGCTTTTTCGAGACGGATCTCGCACGCGAGGGAGCCACGCGAGGAGCCTCGCCTTCCATCTTGCGAAAGTGTGGAGGCCAGGGTGCATCGCCGAGACCCGCGGCTTCGTCTTTGTCCGACATCTCGAGTAGTTTTTCCAAAGAACCGGGAGTGTCGTTGATACGGGCATGGGGATCGCCGATCTGCGAGAATCGCTGCGGCACCGTGAACATCGTGAAGTCGGCTGGATCGCAACCCGGGACCTCGCTCCAATCGAGAGGTGTTGAGACTCGTGCATCAGCCAGCGGGCGCACCGAATATGCAGAACACGTGGTACGGTCCTTGGCGTTCTGGTTATAGTCAAGGAATACGCCGTGACGCTCTTCTTTCCACCACTTTGAGCTGGCAAGAGATGGCATGCGACGCTCGACGGCACGTGATAAAGCAACAGCCGCGCGCCGGACCTGGGAAAATGTCCAGCGTGGTTCGATCCGTACGTTGATGTGCATGCCCCGGGAACCGCTCGTCTTGGGCCATCCGCGAAGCCCTAACTCTTCCAACATGACGCGAACTTCCAGAGAGACGCGGCGGACATCGGCCCAACTCACGCCGGGAACGGGATCCAAGTCAATGCGTAATTCGTCAGGATGTTCAAGATTGCCGGCTCGTACCGGATGCGGGTGTAATTCGATACAGCCAAGATTAACGATCCATGCGAGCCCTGCCGCGTCGTCTACCACAATTTCTTTCGCAATTCGGCCTGAGGGGAAAGACAGCGTAATTGTGCGCATCCACTCGGGCAGTTGTTCCGGCGCCCGCTTTTGATAAAACGCCTCGCCCTCGGCGCCATTGACGAAACGCTTGAGAACTATGGGGCGGTCTTGAATTCCCATCAGCGCCCCCGGCGCTACGGACAAGTAGTACCGTACGAGATCGAGCTTGGAAATTCGCGCCTGGGAGAAATAGAGTTTCTCGGGATTAGTGATGCGGACCTCGTGTCCGTTCACGTTTAGTACTTCGCTGGCTGGCTGCTTCGGCACCGGATCAGGCTACCACCACTGTCCCCAGGTTTGATGGAAGGTTCAGCGAGGCTCTCTACTCCATCTCGCGAACGGCTGTAGGGTTATGATTTCGGAGAGCGATGGGCCCGAGGCTGTCAACGTAGTCGCGTAGTGCGAGGATCGACTCGAATGGCATACGTCTTAGCATTGGATCAGGGCACGACCAGTTCGAGAGCGATCGTCTTTGACCATACGAGTGCAGTCAGGTCTGTGGCACAGCGTGAGTTCAATCAGTTTTTTCCGCAGCAAGGATGGGTGGAACATGATCCGGAAGAGATATGGACGTCGCAGATCGCAGTCGCCACTGAAGCATTGGCCCAGGCCCATCTGCAAGCGCGCGATGTCGCCACGATAGGAATTACCAACCAGCGTGAGACGACAATCGTGTGGGACCGCAAAACGGGGACACCCATCTACAACGCCATTGTCTGGCAAGACAGGAGGACAGCGCAGCTTTGTGATCAACTCAAAGCGCAAGGGCATGAGCCCTCGATTCAAAAGCGCACCGGCCTTGTCATCGATTCTTATTTCTCTGCGCCTAAGATTTCATGGATTCTCAGCAACATTCCCGGGGCCCGGCAGATGGCTGAGTGTGGCGAGCTCGCCTTCGGAACTGTTGATAGCTGGTTGATCTGGAAACTAACCAACGGCCGCGTTCATGCCACCGACATTACGAACGCATCGCGGACTATGTTGTTCAATATCCATGCGAATCAGTGGGACGAGGAGCTACTGCGGCTCTTCGAGATTCCTCTCTCGATGATGCCTACCGTGAAGGCGTCGAGTGAGGACTTCGGAAGAGTCACGGAGTCCTCGGGGTTGGGTGGGATCACCATCGCTGGCGTTGCCGGTGATCAGCAAGCTTCACTGTTTGGACAACGATGCTTTAGTCCTGGCCTGACAAAGAATACGTACGGCACTGGATGTTTCCTCCTTCAAAATATCGGGCGTACTCCCACTATGTCTTCGAACCGCCTGGTCACGACCGTGGCATGGAAAGTAGGAGAACACATCGAGTATGCACTGGAGGGCAGTGTTTTCGTTGGCGGAGCCGTAGTGCAGTGGCTACGGGATGGATTGGGCTTGATTCGCAACTCGTCCGATGTAGAGGCATTGGCAGCGTCAGTTCCGGACAATGGTGGCGTCTATTTTGTTCCGGCCTTTGTGGGGCTGGGAGCGCCGCACTGGGATCAGTATGCACGCGGAACGATCATGGGCCTGACCCGCGCGAGTAATGCGGGACACATTGCCCGGGCGGCACTCGAGAGTATTGCGTATCAGATTGCCGACTTGCTGCAATGTGCGGAGCGAGATTCTGGGACTGCTCTCTCCGAATTACGGGTGGACGGCGGAGCTGCCGCGAACGACATGCTCATGCAATTTCAAGCTGACATCCTCGGCATTGCCGTAGTGCGTCCTTTCATGACTGAAAGTACAGCCTTGGGAGCGGCTTACCTGGCCGGATTGAAGGCTGGCGTTTGGAACGGCATCGTTGAGATATCGAATCTCACGCAGAAAGAACAAAGGTTCGAACCTCGGATGGATCGCTCCCAGGCGAAAAAACTCCATGCTCGATGGAATGATGCCCTGTCGCGTGCCCGTGGCTGGTCGGAGGGCCAGCCATGAACCGTAGCGAGATGTTGGAGCGAGTTCTAAATCGCACTCAGCCCTGGCAAATCCTCATCATTGGTGGAGGAGCTACTGGGGCAGGCATCGCGGTGGATGCTGCTTCGCGTGGATATGAAGTCGTGCTCGTCGAACAGAGCGACTTTGGTAAGGGAACGTCAAGCCGAAGCACTAAGTTGGTCCATGGCGGAGTTCGTTACCTTGAGCAGGGAAACATTTCGCTGGTCATGGAGGCTCTTCGTGAAAGAGGCATCGTTCGACAAAATGCCCCACATCTGGTCAGCGACCTGGCATTCGTAGTGCCTCGATACGATTGGTGGGAAGCTCCATTCTACGGGCTGGGATTGAAGGTCTACGACCTGTTAGCCGGGAAATATGGTTTTGGATCATCACAACTACTGACACGCGAGGAGACTCTTGCGCGCCTCCCGACAATCAAGAAGGATGGCTTGCGAGGAGGAGTGATTTATTACGATGGCCAGTTCGATGACGCACGCCTGCTTATTAATCTTATGCAGACGGCGGCGGATCACGGCGCCGTAGTCGTCAACTATGTTCAAGTAACTGGATTAAACAAAGCTTCCGACGGCTTTGTGAACGAGGCCACTGCACGAGACATCGAAAATGGACACGAATTCTCTATTCGAGCGGATGTCGTCATCAATGCGACGGGGCCATTCTGTGACTCGATTCGCAAGATGGCGGATTCATCGGTGACTCCGCTCATTACACCGAGCCAGGGAATTCACCTGGTATTTGACGGGTCCTTTCTTGCTGGCGACAGCGCGATCATGGTGCCGCACACGTCTGATGGGCGCGTCATCTTCGCGATTCCATGGCACGGCCACACGGTCGTCGGAACGACCGACACTCCGATCACAGATGTATCACTGGAGCCAGTCCCACTTGATGAAGAGATAGATTTCATTCTCGAGAATGCTGCCCGCTACTTGTATAGGGTTCCTACGCGCGCGGATGTGTTGAGTGTCTTCGCAGGGATTCGCCCGCTGGTTGGGAACGGTAGCGCAGGAAACACGGCTTCCATTTCGCGTGATCATACGATCAAGATCGATGACTCAGGCCTGGTGAGTATTGCCGGAGGAAAGTGGACGACTTATCGGAAAATGGCGGAAGACGTTGTGAACCAGGCGGGGACCTTGGCGCGGCTTCCGGAGCGTGCCGCGAAGACAGAGGATCTTCGGGTGCACGGATTTTGCGAAGAAAAGAGGACGGGCAGGTTCTCTATCTACGGATCAGATGCCGCCACCATTGAAGCGCTGATACGCGAAGATCCTCGTTTGGCGGAACCTCTACACTCAGACTTGAGTTATTGTGCAGCTGAAGTGATTTGGGCTACCAGAAACGAAATGGCTCGCACGGTTGAAGATGTCCTGGCACGTCGGACACGGGCTCTATTTCTTGACGCTCGGGCCGCGTCGAAGATGGCGGCGACCACTGCCGAGATTATGGCTCGGGAGTTGCATTGCGACAGCGATTGGAAAGCCAACCAAATCGCCAGCTTTCAGAACCTGGCCCGCCGCTACATGCTTTCCTGACAAGTTCGAAGGTTTCCCATCTCGCTGCAAGATAGAACTTGGATATCGGTCCGGGTTGAGTTGCAGGCAAAGTGAAGGGCCTGTACGATGACGCCGTCAAGATCGGCGGCTACCCAGTCGCGCGTGATTGCGAACCTATGCTGAAAATCATCCTTTTCTCACCCCTCCTTCTTGGGCTATTCATCACCAGCGCGACTGCACAGCAATACGATTTGGTCCTGGCTGGAGGACGGGTTATTGACGCTGAGACCGGTCTCGATGCCGTACGCAACGTCGGAATTCTTAATGGGACGATCGCTCGCATTTCGTCCGAGACTTTGAACGGGCGACGAGTGCTGAACGTCGGGGGCCTGGTAGTTGCGCCCGGGTTCATCGACCTTCATCAGCATAGTCAGGACCTTAAGAATCAACATTTGAAGGCACTCGACGGTGTGACAACGGCATTGGAGTTGGAGATCGGTGTTCCAGATGTTGCGACATTTCTGAAGATCAAAGAGGGTCGCTCAATCATCAATTACGGGACGTCAGCAAGCCATGTGGCTGCGCGGGCGGCCGTGTTTAGCACACCATTACCAAGCGGGGGAGAAACAGCGGAGGCTGGGATCCCGGAGATCCTGCCCAAGAGCGGCCCTGCAACGGATCAACACGCCACGCCGGAGCAAATCAAGGCGATACTCGACCGCTTGGGGCAACAACTGGACGCCGGTGCCTTGGCGGTCGGAATGGGAATTCAGTACACACCCGGCGCAACGCGACTCGAAGTCATCGATACTTTCCGTTTGGCCGCCGAGAGGCACGTGCCTGTCTACACGCACGTTCGCAGCGCAGGGCGGGATGAGCCAGGTTCGGCTATCGAGTCAGTCAGCGAAGTAATTGGCGCATCTGCTATCAGCGGAGCACCGCTTCACATTGTGCATATCAACAGCAGTTGCTTGCGCGATTCACTGGAATGTCTCTCGCTCATCGAGGGTGCGCGTGCGCGGGGTCTCGATGTCACAACAGAGGCCTATCCGTACATTGCTGGAATGACTTCCATCAACTCTGCACTGTTTAATCCCGGCTGGCAGGATAAGCTTGGCATCAGCTACGAAAATCTTGTGCTGCCAAATACCGGCGAACACCTCAACAAACAGCGATTCGACGAACTGCACAACTCCAACAAAACAAATCTAGTGCTCGTCTTTGCGAACACCCAGGAGATCGTCGATAAACTGATTCCTCACCCTCTGGTCATGGTTGCGAGTGATGGGGGCGAAGGTCATCCCCGGAATGCCGGTACCTATTCTCGCGTTTTGCGACAGTACGTTCGTGAGAATGGCAGCATCAGGCTCGTTGACGCGATCCGCAAAATGACCCTAATGCCGGCTCAGATGCTTGAACGCTCTACTCCCCAGGCACGAAAAAAAGGCCGACTGCAGGAGGGTGTCGACGCCGATATCGTCGTCTTCGATCCAGACACCATCACGGACCGCTCTACTTTTGACAAACCGTCGGAACCCAGCGTGGGAGTGCATTATCTGGTTGTAGCGGGAACTTTGGTTGTCGACCAAGGCCACGTTGTTGCAAACGTGTTCCCAGGCCGCGCCCTCTTAGGTCCGGGAAAGTCAAAGCGGGAATAGCTGGAAGAACCCGAACTGGTTCCTCTGTTGGCAGGGCGGTCGTAAGGCTCACATCCGCAAGCGCTAGAAACGATTGGATACAGCCTGACTTCGAGGGCCTCGTAGCTTCGAAACTGAGTTTCTCAATCGGCGCTTCATGGCGTATAAGTGTATGTGTCATCAAACCTTTAGGTGTTGTTTCGGCATCTCTCATTGAGCAAAATATTAGAAGTTCTTGGGCGGTGTGAACGTGACGTTGGTTCTGTAGCCTACCGACCGCAGTGCTGAATTGATTCCATGACAGAGCAGGCAAAGTTTTGGGGCAGTTGGAAAGAACGCCTCACGGCGATGCGAAACATTCCCCCGGTCCTAAGGATCGTGTGGGATTCCGGTCCGCTGGTCGTGTCTCTGGGGTTAGCGCTCCGGGTCGTGGTGTCGCTGCTTCCCATCGGGCTGCTCTGGATCACGAAACTCATCATCGATGCGATTGTGCATGCCCTTACAACGCATCAGCCTGTTGATCCAAGCCTGTGGTGGCTAGTAGGGGCAGAATTCGGCTTGGCGATTCTTTCCAGCCTCATCACACGAGGGATCGATTACCTCGACTCGCTTCTGGCCGACAAGTACACCCGCCACGTCAGCATCGAGGTCATGAAACATGCCTCAGCGCTGGACCTGATCGCATACGAAGACCCAGTGTTCTACGACCGCTTGGAGCGGGCACGGGTGCAGGCTACAGACCGATTGGGAATGATCCAGTCGATCGGACGGCTGGTGCAGCAGGTGATCACGGCGGTTTCATTATCCGCGGTCATCATGGTCTTCTCGCCATGGCTCTTGCTTCTACTGATCCTTGGTGTAATCCCGGCCTTCTTAGGGGAGAGCCATTTCGCCTTTTTGGGATATGCGAAAAACTTTCGACAGACGCCGATCCGGCGCGAATTGGATTACCTGCGCGTGCTTGGCGGGAGCCGCGAAGCTGCCAAAGAACTCAAGCTCTTCGGATTAAGTAATTTCCTGACCGAACGGTTTACACGCCTATCGAACCAGATCTACGACGAAAATGTGGACTTGGCCAAGCGGCGGCTGATTGTTGGGTCGTTGTTCTCCATTATTGGAACGGCCGGTTATTACGGCGCGTACGCGTATGTGGTCTGGCGAACGGTTCAGGGTGCTCTTAGTATCGGTACTTTGCAGTTGCTGACGGGTGCCATCATGCAGACCAGCAGCAACATCCAGCAGATCTTTTCGACGGCCTCCAGCATTGCCGATCAGGCGTTGTTCCTTACAGACTTGCTGGCGTTCTTTGAAATGCGTCCCACGATTCAGTCCAAGGAGAATGCGCTACCTGCCCCGCGACCGATTGTTCGAGGGTTTGAATTCCGCAATGTTTCATTCAGCTATCCTGGAACTTCGCGGCTCATCCTGAACAGACTGAATTTTCACTTGCAGCCACAGGAGCGCGTGGCGCTGATTGGGGAAAACGGGCAAGGGAAGACAACCATCGTCAAGCTCATCACCCGGCTCTACGATCCAACAGAAGGGCAGGTTCTGCTCGATGGAGTGGACCTCCGCGAATACAGTCTGGAAGATCTGTACAAGGAGATCGGAGTTATCTTTCAAGATTTCATGCGCTATGAAATGAAGGCAGCGGAGAACATCGCCGTGGGTCGCATCGAGGATATCAACAACCAGGATCTGCTGAGAATGGCAGCGGCAAAGAGCTTGGCCGATCAGGTGATCGGTAAGCTGCCGTTGCAATACAACCAGATGCTCGGTCGTCGTTTTGAAGGTGGCGTCGACCTCTCTGGAGGGGAATGGCAGAAAGTGGCGCTTGCAAGGGCTTACCTACGGGAAGCGCAACTGCTGATCCTCGATGAACCTACGGCAGCTCTCGACGCACGAAGTGAATTCGAAGTATTTAAACGATTTGCGGAGCTGACTACCGGCAAAATGGCGCTTTTTATTTCTCACCGCTTCTCAACCGTGCGTATGGCCGATCGCATCGTAGTACTTGAAAATGGGAAGATAGCGGAAGAAGGAAGTCACGACCAATTGGCTAGCCGGGGCGGGCGCTATGCCGAGATGTTCGAATTGCAGGCCGCCAGCTACCGTTAAGGCCCACTAGAATGCCGCAGAACACACACGTGGAACTGGCAACCGCAGAAGCAGAGCGTCTGCCCGAGGTATCCCGCAAAACAACTGACATCCAAGCCGTAAGGGCAAGTGCTCTGGAACATGCACGAGGCTTGGCCTGGCTCCCGAATACTGCGGCATCCCAATACTTCACGGAGCGTTGCGAGAACCTGTCCAAAGCGCTAGACGACCTGCTGGTGGCTTTCAAGGAGCCCTGGGACGAGACTGCTTCTGATGACTATCGCTGGCTACACGACAACGCGCACTTGCTGCGAGGTGAGTTGGGCAGCGCTCTCGACAGTTTGAGGGTCCTCGAGTCACTGCCCCATGTACGTAGTCAAGAGGGTGTCGTGGCTCCACGAGTTGCCGTGATAGCAGACGGCGTGCTCGTAGCGGTAGAAAATCAATTCAGCGAGGATGCCTTTTCGGCATACGTGGAGGCTTTTCAGGAAGAAACGATCCTGAAGATGAATGAGTTGTGGGCGATCGTTCCCTCTCTCAAGCTTTCTCTACTCGATCAGGTTGTGTCGAGGGGTACAGAACTCGCAGCGCATCCAGCAGAGTCATTAGGCGTTGGGACATGTGTGCGGAGCCTACGAGAAGTCAGCCAGACATCCTGGAAAGAGATTCTTGAGCCGCTGATCCAATTTGATCGCATCTTGCGTCAGGATCCGTCGGGAGCCTATCCCAACATGGATTTTGAGAGCCGGAATCTTTATCGCAACAAGATCATACGGATCGCCGAGCATTCAGATTTTAGCGAAACGGAAGTAGCTGCGACAGCTTTAGCACTCGCGCGGGAGCATGATTACTCGTCTGATCCGCGAGTACGGGCCCGCCATTCTCATATCGGCTACTATCTCGTTGCCGAAGGTAGTGCGGTTCTGCATCAGCGAGTAGGCTATCGCCCTCCGTTTGGAGAGCGTGTCGCGATCTTTTTGCGGCAGCATCCGGACGAGTTCTTGCTACCCGGAATCGAAATCCTGACGTTTCTGATCGCGGCTGGCATTCTTCTCGCATTGACTCCGGCGCACACTGCTCCCGAGTTCATCCTGATGATGGTGATCGTCCTGGTCCTGCCAAGTTCACAGAGCGCCATTCAGCTCATGAACTACCTCATCACCGCGCTGCTGCCGGCACAAATCCTGCCAAAACTGGATTTCTCTGAAGACATTCCGGATGACTGTGTGACCCTGGTCGGGGTGCCTTGCCTGTTGTTCAATGAGGCCCAGGTACAAAGACTGGTGGATGACCTGGAAGTGCGGTTCCTGGGCAATCATCATCCGAACCTTCATTTTGCGCTGCTTAGCGACCTGCCTGATGCACGTGAGGCGACCCGGGAAGATGATCCGTTGCTGGAAGTCTGCGCTGATGGGATTCGCCGGTTGAACGAAAAGTATACGAGCCAAGGAAGAGGCTCATTTTTCCTTTTACACCGGCATCGGATCTACAACCCGCGCGAGCGTGTGTGGATGGGCTGGGAACGCAAGCGAGGGAAACTCCTGGATCTGAACAAGCTGCTGCGAGGAGAGTTTGACAGCTTTCCGGTGAAGGTCGGTAACTTATCGGTCTTGTCGAAAGTGCGTTTTGTCATCACTCTCGACTCGGACACAGAATTGCCACGGGGTTCTGCTCACCGCATGATTGGTGCCTTGGCGCATCCCTTGAATCAAGCCATCATTGATCCAGAAAAAAACATAGTCGTTGCCGGGTACGGAATTCTTCAACCGCGAGTTGGGGTTAGTGTGCAAAGTGCAGCTCGCTCCCGTTTGGCCAGTATCTATTCGGGCGAAACCGGATTCGATATCTATACTCGCGCGGTTTCGGACGTTTATCAGGATTTGTGCGGTGAAGGCAGCTATACGGGCAAAGGCATCTTCGAGGTCAGTACGGTTCACCAGGTGCTTAATCAACGCTTTCCACGGAATGCGTTATTGAGCCATGACCTTATCGAAGGAGCTTATGCGCGGGCAGGTTTGGCGAGCGACATTGAGGTCATTGAGGACTACCCGTCGCATTACAGCGCCTATAACCGCCGCAAACATCGCTGGCTGCGCGGCGATTGGCAGGTTGCCGGGTGGCTCTTCTCCCGAGTGCCCGAAGAGTCGGGGCGCATGGTGCGTAATCCGATTTCGCTGATTTCTCAATGGAAGATTTTCGACAACCTCAGGCGCAGCCTCGTTGAGCCGGCAACATTTCTTCTGCTCGTGTTGGGGTGGTTGGTGCTGCCCGGATCAGCGCGCTATTGGACGCTGGCAACCATTGCCATCCTCTTTGTGCCGGCGTGGTTCCAGCTTGCATTCGGATTGGCCCGAGCCAGCTACGAGCGAAGTATCAAGACTGCTCGAGATGCATTCAGCGCATTTTTCGGCGCGAACGTAAACGTTCTTCTGACATTGATTTTCCTGGCTCACCAGACTTTATTGTCACTGGACGCTGTTGTGAGAGCGTCGGTTCGGCGATTCCTGACTCGCCAGCGCATGCTGGAATGGGAGACCGCGGCAGAAGTGGAACTGGGAACTGCCAGACGTACTCCTGTCGATACGTACCTGAACTGGACTCCTCTGCTCGCCTTGGCTATCGGAATCCTGGTTGCCGTCTTTCAACGGCAGGCGCTTATCGTAGCGGTTCCTATTCTTCTGCTCTGGGCGTTAAGCAAGCCGATAGCAATGTGGCTGAATCGCCCCTCAATTCCGGTGCGGAATCAGGTGCCGGAGAAAGACACCGCCATGGTGCGCAGTGCAGGGCTTCGTACCTGGCGTTATTTTGCTGCATTCAGCACCGAAGAGCACAATTGGCTCATTCCTGACAATGTTCAGGAAGAACCCGCTTCGATTGCGCCACGCATCTCGCCAACGAATCTCGGCTTGCTCCTGAATGCACGGCAAGTGGCTTGCGAATTGGGCTACTTGACGATTCCTGAGTTCACTGAACAAACGCTTCGGACTCTAGCAAGCGTAGCCAAGCTCCCCCGCTTTCGCGGGCATCTGCTGAACTGGTACGACACGCGTACTCTTTCGTCGCTGCCGCCTTCGTTTGTTTCTGCAGTGGACAATGGAAACCTGTTGGCATCGCTTTGGACCCTCGAGCGGGGCTGTCGCGAGCGATTAGGGCGCCCACTGCTGGAACCTTGCCTGTCGGATGGCTTTCATGATCACCTGCGCGTTTTATCAGAGTTGCATGCACTGCCGCAAAAGGAGGCAAGTGCGTGCAGGCGCAGACTTGAGGATGGTAACTGGCTGCAGAGCCTGCTGGCGCTCGCCGAGCGTTGTCATCTGAAGATCGATGAGTCGAGGTCCAAGAATCCTGCAGACGTCCAATGGGTCTCCCAAGATGCACGAGAAAGGCTGCAAAAGGTTCGGGAAAACGTGTGGCTGTATTGCCCATGGCTCTTCCCCGACTTCTCGGGATTGCTCTCGGAGGCGGAACAAAAGATCTATGCACCCGAACGAGTGACGCTGGCGAACATTCCCAGAGTGATCGATCGCCTCGAGTTGCGAATGCAGACGATTCAACCAAACGGAAGCAGCGATCAGTTCGAGCTCGCGCAAAGGTTTATCGCACAACTTTCAGAGGCGCGGACTAAGGTGTCCGGCTTGATCCAGGATCTCAACAGCATCGCGGCAGAGTCGAAGAAGCTCGCGGACGGAATGGATTTTAGCTTCTTACTCAACGAGCGGCGCGGGTTGTTGTCGATCGGCTACGATGTCGATAACCAACAGCTGCATTCAGCCTGTTACGACCTGCTTGCAACCGAATCTCGCACGGCTGTGTTCGTTGCCATCGCGAAGGAAGATATCCCCCAGGAAAGTTGGTTCCTGCTGGGAAGAACTCACATCCTGGATGGCGGTCTCCCGGTCCTAATGTCATGGACGGGCACGATCTTCGAATACCTTATGCCAGCGCTGTGGATGCGGTCCTATCCCAACACATTGCTTGAACGTTCTCGCAACGCGGTCGTGCGTTCACAACGCGCCTATACTGCGGGTCGGGGAATCCCGTGGGGGATTTCGGAATCTGCATACTTCAAAATGGATGATGCGGGCAACTATCAGTATCATGCCTTTGGCCTACCGCACCTGGCACTACGCAAGCGAGAGCTGAATTCGCTAGTGATTTCCCCCTACTCGACTTTTCTGGCGCTCAATGTCGATCCTCCAACGGCCCTGCAGAATATTCGTCGGATGGTTGATCTCGGATGGCTTGGATCATTCGGCTTCTACGAAGCGGTTGACTTCGGAACAGGGCGTCGGCGCTGGCGTCAACACTTCGATGTTGTGCGCTGCTGGATGGCACATCATCAAGGGATGTCGTTGCTGTCTATTGCGAACTTCCTTTGTGATGACGTCGTAACCCGCTGGTTCCATTCCGAGCCTAGAGTCCAAGCAACAGAACTTCTCTTGCATGAGAAGCCCCTGGGACATCCCAGCATCCGTGAAGCGGAGTACGATACTGCGGCTGCGTAAGAAGCAGCTCAGCGCTTATTAACCCGGCGGGCCTGCCATTTCTTCCACCCGAGTCGATTGTCCGCCAAGCCATTCAGGATGATGAGCCGTCGAGTCGAAGTGAGCTGAGGTCTTGAAGAGCTCGAACTCACCTTTGGCAGCGGCCTTGGCCGTTCTGTTCAGTAGCGATGAGACTTCTTTGTCATTCAAAGGACGGAAATTGCCGACAGCTTCCAAGGCTTGTTCAAGAATTTTCTGGCTATCAATGCCCGTGATTACAACCGATGTAGGCAGGTTCAGCGCATAGTGCAGGCATTCGATGGCGGTGACAACCTTGCTCTCCAGGATGATTCCTTCGCCCATTGATTTCATCCCCAGGACTCCAATTCCTGATTCAACAAGCTTGGGAAGAACCATCTTTCCAAAGCTTCGGTAGTGAGCGTCCATCACGTTAAGCGGCATTTGGACCGCATCAAATTGAAAGCCGTGTGCTTCTGCGACCTCCAGCATGTACAGGTGTACGTGCGGATCCTTGTGGCCGGTAAAACCAATGTAACGGGCCTTTCCGGCTTTTTTAGCGTCGATCAGTGCTTCGTGGGCACCGCCTTGCTCAAATATCCTGTCTGGATCTTCAAAGCGGATAATTTCGTGATGCTGGATCAGGTCGACGTGATCGGTCTGCAGCCGTTTGAGTGATTCGTCAAGTTGTTTGGCAGCCTCCTCACGAGTTCGGCCATCGATCTTCGTCATAAGAAAAACCTTTTCTCGGTAGCCATCCGTGAGAGCCTTCCCCATTCGAAGTTCGCTCTGGCCTTCGTTGTAATCCCAGGAGTTATCCATGAATGTAATGCCGTGATCGATTGCGGTTCGAATAAGGCGGATGCTTTCTGCCTCCGGGATTTCTGGATCTCCAATGTGAAAGCCGCCTAGACCGATGGCTGAGACTCTCTCGCCGGTGCGACCGAGTGTCCGACACAACATGGAGGAACTTGCCATTTAGGGGTCCTTTCGCCGCAAGTGGAAGGCTGGCTTAGGATGGGGACACTTATCGCATAGATGCCTAATCACCGCAGTTTAAGCTAAACGGCGCTCTGTGCTTATGCGTTCTCGACTATGCGGGGAGAGTCAAACTAATCCAGGAACTTACCTTCAGGGTAGAAGTCCGTAGCTCTTGGGTGAGCTACCGGGAGAGTTCCTCGCGCTTGTTTTTTCGCTTGATCGGAGTGGCATTGTTGGGCTCTAGAACACCTTCGGTCGTAATGCGGGTAGCCTTTGAAATCTCTTCGGCGATCTTGGCGGCCCGGCTTGCCAGCGGGCCTTCATCGGAAATGACCGAACTGGCAGCCAATGTGAATAGCAGAGCGTCTTCCTGGTTCGCGAAATAAAGTACGACCTGACTCGCTGCCATTGAGAGTACCTCCCGGGAATTCACCCAAAATATTAGTGCGATTTACGCGTTGGAAATGGGTACTGTTTTGGTTCATTCCGGACTCAAGAGTGCACCGAGTCTCAGGGTAGATACAGAGTTTCATGTACGGCTTATTTCTACGGAGCAGCTGCACAAAATGCACGGTTTAGGCATCTCACGGTCCTGCTGTCACGAGGAATGATCGACTTACAAAACGGCTGGCCTATTGCAATAGCAACTAAGGCTTTTGACCTAATGAGGTACTTTTATGAAACAGGGTCTCATAATGATGGTGATTTGCTCCGTTCTGGTTATTCCCGCGGCATTGGCGCAATCGGATCTCGAAAATCCGGGTTCAAGCCTGCCCGGTGTTATTCCGCTATTCAGTTCCACACTGATTGCGTGGACAGATATGCAAACGCCGGAGCCGGTGCCGGAAGGCTCTCCCCATGTAAAGCCGCCGGCGCCCGAGCCTCAACCAGAGACACAGCCACCGGCTCCGGATACACCTTCTTCGCCGGCGGCGACTATGACTGAGGGAGATCGTGGACAGACCTCATCCCCTGCGGCTCAGACCTTCACTGGTGTAGTCGGGAAAGAGTCGGACAGTTATGTGTTGAAGATTTCTGACACGACTTCATACAAACTGGACGATCAGGATCAGGCCAAGCAATACGATGGACAGAGGGTTCGGATTCTTGGGATGCTGGACGAGGGCAGCGCCGTCATCCACGTTCAAAAAATCGAGCCCTTGTCGTAGTCGGCTTCACCAGTGCATAAACAAATGCCAAAGGCCCTCATCCGAGGGCCTTTCTTGTCGCGCAAACGGACCGCTGCGGGGAGCAAAATTGACGAATTTCCTCTGCCCGTTCTCCCTTAGCGATTCGAGCAGACCTGCTGCTAAAGGTGCTACATTGGAGGGCTCATGTCAGCCCCAAACTCCCTCTTCGTCAAGGCATGCAAGTCTCTGCCGACCGATCGCACCCCGGTCTGGTTCATGCGGCAGGCCGGACGTTACATGGCAGAGTATCGGGCCGTGCGCAAGCAGTATTCCCTGATTGAAATTTGTAAGAAGCCCGACGTTGCCGCCGATGTCACCATCACTGCGGCGGAGGTCCTCGCCGTTGATGCCGCAATTATCTTTGCAGATCTCCTGCTGCCCCTCGAAGTAATGGGACTTCCGTTCCGTTTCGCCTCGGGGGAGGGACCCATCATCGAAAGGCCCGTCCGGGAGGCAGGGGACGTCAGGGATCTGCGGGTAGACCGTGCTGCCGACCTCGGCTACGTTTCGGATGCGGTTCGGTTGGTTGCAAGGCACTTTGGAGAAAAACTGCCTGTCATTGGGTTCTGCGGCGCTCCGTTTACTCTCGCCAGCTACATGATCGAAGGTGGCGGTTCGCGCAATTACGTTTTTGCAAAAAAGATGATGTATGCGTCGCCAGATGTATGGGACGAATTGATGAGCAAACTGGTGGCAGTGACCTCGGCATACGCTGCAGAACAAGTCCGAGCGGGGGCTGACGTTATCCAGATTTTCGACAGCTGGGTTGGATGTTTGAGTGTAGAGGACTATCGACGTTACGTCCTGCCGCGTACGACGGAGTTGGTGAAGAAGCTGCAGGAAACCGGTGTTCCCATCATTTACTTCGGGACTGACAGCTCTACTCTTCTTCCTTCTATGCTGGAGACCGGTGCAGAGGTGATTGGCTTGGACTGGCGGATTCCGTTAGATGTCGGCTGGCAGAGCTTGAACCGTCGTGTAGCTGTACAAGGTAATCTTGATCCAGTCGTACTTTTCGCCGACTGGAAGGAGGTCGAAGCGCGTACCGCGGATATCCTAAAGCGTGCAAATGGCCGTGCTGGTCACATTTTCAACTTAGGGCATGGCATCCTTCCAGAGACGCCGGTGGAGAATGTAAAGAAGCTGGCTCAGTTTGTGCAGGAACATTCGGCTCAATTCGCCTCTGCTTCACGTTAGCTGATGACCCTTTCCAGAAAAAGCGCGGTATTGCTGCTGGCCCATGGCAGCCCAGAGAGTGTTGATGAGATCCCAGAATTCCTGTTGCAAGTCACGGGAGGCCGTCCGCTACCCAAGACGGTGATCGATGAGGTCCAACACCGCTACAGCCTGATCGGGCGATCGCCCCTTACGTGCTGGACATTGCAACAAAAAGATCAATTGGCGCGCGAGTTGGGCCTTCCTTGCTATGCAGGCATGCGCAACTGGAAGCCTTTCATTGCGAGCGCACTCAGTGCAATGTCCTCCGATGGAATTGAGCATGTTGTTGCAATTTGTATGGCTCCCCAAAATTCCCAGACCAGTGTTGGTCTCTATCGAGCTGCATTACAGGGGAAAGATGGGATGCCCTTTACGATGGATTTTATCGAATCGTGGCATGACCATCCTTTGTTGATTAAGGCATTCGCGGTCAAGCTTCGCAAGAAGTGGAGCGAGGCATGCGCGTTCGCCGGAGACGAGATACCGATCATTTTTACGGCGCATAGTGTGCCGCAGCGAACCATCACCGATGGTGATCCCTATGAAGCACAGGCCAAGGAGACTGCTTCCCTCGTTGCACGCGAGCTGTCGCTAAAACGAGAACAGTGGACCTTTGCTTTTCAGAGTCAAGGAATGTCTGGTGGGGCATGGTTAGGACCAACGGTGGAAGATACCATCCGTCAGTTCAAGCAACAGGGCCGGAGGGGTGTCTTCATCGATCCCATTGGATTTCTGTGCGATCACGTAGAAGTGCTCTACGATATCGATATTTCCTTCAAACGGTTCGCCGAGAATGAGGGTCTTCGTTTGTGGCGCTCTGAGTCCTTGAACGAATCACCCTTGTTGACGGCGGCATTGGCAGAGCTTGCTCGAACTCGCCTCGCTCGCCTCTCGTCATGAAACGAATCGCGATTATCGGTGGTGGCATATCCGGGTTGTCGGCGGCCTTCTCGCTTGAAGAAAAGCGAAGCGCAGGCGCGGCATTGGATTATGTCCTGTTCGAAGCCGCTGATCGTTTCGGAGGAGTGCTGGTCACCGAACGTGTGGATGGATGCCTGGTGGAAGCTGGTCCGGACTCCTTTCTTACAGAAAAACCCTGGGCAACGGAGCTGTGCAGAAAGGTGGGACTCGAGGACCAACTCATTGGGTCCAATGATGTCGATCGTAAAACGTACATTCTGGTGAACGGCAAGCTTGTGGTGATGCCAGACGGCCTGATGTTTATGGTTCCCACGAAAATCATGCCCACGATCTTGTCTCCGCTATTCTCAGTGGGAAGCAAGTTGCGTATGGCGAAAGAATGGTTCCATCCTCCGCGAAAGGCCGAAGGGGACGAAACCGTCGCAGCACTCGTGGGACGCCATTACGGAGCCGAAATGGTCGACCGGCTGGCCGATCCACTCCTCTCAGGGGTCTATGGTGGAGATGCTTCGCAACTTAGCGTGCGAGCGGTGTTGCCAAGGTTCGCCGAGATGGAAGCGCAACACGGCAGTCTCGGGCGCGCGATGCTAGCCGCACGCCGTAAGAACTCAAACACGAGCACATCGCCGCGACCGCTGTTCACTTCACTGAAAGAGGGCATGCAGCAATTAGTGGATGCCCTTCTCGCGAGGCTTCCCGCCACAGCCTTTCGGACGAATCGGATTATCCAATCGGTCTCCCCGCAAGATGATGGCTGGATGATCGGGAGTCAGCAGGGATCTGACTACTTCGACGCAGTCATTGTCGCCACTCCGACGCTGAGCGCGGCCAAATTTCTACAGAGCACCAGTCCTGAGTTGGCTTCAGAGCTGCGTAGCATCCAGTACAGCTCCTCTGTGACGCTCACACTGGGTTACGACCAGAGCGTACGGGCAGCGCTTCCTCCCGGATTCGGCTTCTTAGTTCCGAAAAGCGAGGGGAAAAGGATGCTGGCCGCCACATTCGTGCACAACAAATTTCCACATCGCGCTCCCGATGACCGAGCGCTGATCCGGTGCTTCATGGGCGGGTCGCGAGATGAGGAAATTCTCACAGGCTCGGACGAGGAAATTCTCCGAACCGCGCGGAATGAACTGCAACAAATCATCGGAATAAGGGCTGAGCCCCAGTTTTCGAGAGTCTACAAATGGCGCGGAGCCATGGCGCAATATGGTGTCGGGCACCTTGAGAGATTGGAAAGGATTGCTAAGCTCACCCAGCAACTGCCGGGCTTTGCACTCGCCGGAAATGGTTTTCGTGGAATCGGCGTGCCGGACTGTGTTCGATCTGGCACTGAAGCGGCAAACCTTGTCGCATCCGAGAGCGACAACCGGGTGCCTTCTGCCAGTACTCATTACTCCCGTAACCCACAGTAACGCCTTGTTCTTGCAGCAACACGTGTCATCGGACAGGGTTTATATATCGTGAGGAAAAGCTGCATGAGAACGAGGATTCTTGCAATCGCTTACATCGTTGTTGGTGTTCTTTTTCTAGCACCCGGCTGGGCCCAACAGAATGTGGCTGACATGTCGAGCACAGGGAAACCCTCATCGGACATGGACGCGATGCGTGATATGCCCGGCATGAACAACGACGGCAGTGCACATGCCATGCATTCGATGGAAGAGCATCATCTTGACATGGGGCCGCACATGAGGATGACTGCGCTGCGTGAGCCACAAAACGGCGATCAGCAAAAGGCCGATGAAGTGGTGAGGGTGGCCCGACGTGTTGCTGACAAATACAAGAACTACAAGGTGGCGCTCGCCGATGGTTACAAGATCTTCCTGCCTGAACTTCCACAGAAGCAATACCACTTCACGAACTACTGGTACGGAATGGAAGCGGCCCGGCAATTTAACTCTGAACACCCGACATCACTTCTCTACGAGAAGCATGGAGACGATTACAAACTGATCGGCGTCATGTACACGGCACGCAAGGGCACAGGCGAAGATGAGCTTAATGCGCGTATTCCGCTCAGTGTTGCCCAATGGCACGCCCACATCAACATGTGCATTCCACCGGAAGACAAGAAGAACGACATGTGGGGTGCTCATCCCAAGTTTGGATTGCTGGGCTCAATCATCAGCAAGGAAGAGTGTGACGCCGCAGGTGGACGGTTTATGCCGCAGATTTTCGGATGGATGGTCCACCTCTACCCGTTCGAACAGAAGCCGGAAGACATTTGGTCGGTGCAGAGACAAATGCACAATCATGGCGAGTAATCAGACATGTCTTGTCTAGCCCACGATTACGCGTAACGATCCGCTTCTTTGAATACGATGTGATCGCTGATTAGAAAATTAGCGATGGAACACATCCCAATCGTGATCAGATTGGCCCGTAGGTAGGGAATGTTCCATAACCCAACCAGGACGCGCATGAACGCCAGATTTCCAAGAATCGACAGGGCACCGGTAGTCAGATTGAATTTCATAAATCTCGAAACCCTTCCATCGGAAGGCCGATCCGACCACGTGAATCGATCGTGCCATAGATAGTTGTGAATGATCGCGGCTTCTACGGCCACCGCCGTCGCTGCCAGGTAGTTGAGCTGACATAGCCGCGTGGATAAGCCGAGAACACATAGCTGGACGCCAATCCCTAAACCCCCTACTGCGTTGAACTTTGCCCAACGAATGGCCGAACTTGGCCAAGCCATCATGGAATCCGCTCCTGGCGATACAGACGACATATGTTCATGGCAGTAAAGGAAACCGCCATCGCTACCATCCCGACCATCCCAATCAGTCCACCCACATCGAACAGGCGGTAATGGCCGTGCAACACGATCGGCCAGCGAAATAGTGCGAGATTTCCGATCACTAAGAGAAGACGCAGTTCGGTCGGTCCAAATTTCCAAAACGAGAGCCGAAACTCGCCCAACGAGTACGTCGCTAAGTACGACTGAACGGAAAGCAGCAGGAAAGCGATCAACAATCCCGTCGCGACATAGGGATGCATATAACCCGAAGCAGCCAATCCGGCCATAAGAAACACAGCTCCGAAGGTATCGAGGATGTGATCAACGTAGAACCCGTATCTCGGGCGCATATGATTGCGCACTCGAGCGAGTGTTCCATCGAGACTATCTCCCAGCCAGTTCAATCCCAGAAAAAAGATCGCGGAGATAAGCCAAAGGCGGTTCGATCGTGACAAGGCGTAGCTGATCCCGGTCATCACTTGTGCGATGAATCCGAGTGCAGTCAGATGATCGGAATTGATCCAAGCGGGGAGTCGGCTGGCCATTCCCATCAGCACCTGTTTTTCGGGACCGGCAAGAAAACTTTGTTGAATTCGTTCCGAGTCACGAAAAGGCAATTCTGTTGAGGGCTGTGACTTTGCTTGCTCGTGGATATTCATCATAGAAGTGGCCATACTTGAGCCTCTTGGCTCAGCTTGCATCATGTGTGGATCTCTGATCAATGTGCTCGAAATAGATTGTGCCTGAAATCTGCGTCAACACTTAAGCACTTCGGAATGAATAACATGCAATCAGATCTAAACTAATTGCTCACTCGGTTCTGGACCGAAATAATTCGACACTAGCCCGCTGCGCGGGTAGCTGGTCCTTTGCTGGATTAGTTTCGGGAGGCTGCTTCCTCGATCGATGCACGCAATTGCTCAGCGGCCCAATTGATCTGCTCGGGCGAGATCACGGCCGGGGGCGCAATCAGGAGATGATCTCCGCGCAATCCGTCGATTGAGCCCTGCATGGGGTACACAAGCAGCCCTCTCCGGACGGCTCCCTGTCCAACGCGGCCGGCAAAATTCAGTTCAGAGTTGAAGGGAGCCTTGGTGGTCCTGTCAGCAACAAACTCGATTCCCCAAAGTAGCCCAATCCCGCGTACATCGCCAACCACGGGCAAATCCCCCAACCTCTGCAGGGCGGACTTCAGAGACGACGCGACAGTACCTGGCATAGATGAATTTGCGGCACCCACAAGACCGCGGTCCAGCAAACAGCGAAGCACGGCCTGCCCGGCAGCCATAGAGATAGGATGCGAGTTATACGTGAACCCATGCAAGAGCGATCCTGTGCCAGTGGCGATTGCATCGACGACTTTCTTTGTGGCAATGACTGCGCCGAGTGGGGCGTATCCACTCGAGAGCCCCTTCGCGGTCACGAGAATGTCAGGCGAAATCGCCCAATGTTCGACGGCAAAGTTTCTTCCTGTACGGCCCATGCCGGTCATGACCTCATCTGCGATGAGCAAAACACCTGTTCGACGGCAGATTTCCTCCACTTTCTGCAGATACCCGTCGCAGGGCACGGCTGCCCCAAGCGTCGCACCGCTGATTGGTTCAAAAATGAAGGCTGCTGCCTGGCTTCCGGACGAGTCAATGGCCTCGCTCAGTTCCGAAGCGTACTTCGAGGCACAGGCCTCGCATCCATAAGCGCAGCGATAGCAATAGGGCAGTCCGATGTGTGCGAACTCTCGCACCATGGGCATGTAGATATCGCGACGGCGTTTATTCCCAGAAACAGCAAGTGCACCGAGGGTGGCTCCGTGATAGCTCTGGCTGCGGCTTAGGACCTGGTATCTTTTCTTCTCGCCAATTTCTACCTGATACTGTCGCGCCAGCTTGATCGCAGTTTCGATGGCCTCGGAGCCGCCACAGGTAAAAAAGACGGCGCCACCTTCAAAATTCTTTCCAGCGAATGCGATCAATTCCTCCGCGTACTGCTCAGCAACCGGTGTTGTGAATTGGCTGCTATGCACGAACTCAAGTTGCTTCACTTGTTGTGCCATGGCCTCGGCGATTTCGGGGACGCCATGACCAATGAAGTTGACAGCGGCGGAGCCTGAGAAATCGAGATACCGCTTTCCCTCAGAATCCCACAGATACACGCCTTCCCCCCGCACCGCCGGTGGAAATGCTTTGCGGAAGGAACGCCTCAAAATAGCCGAATGTGGGGAGTCGACGAGCGGGGATTCAGGCACGCTTTAAATTATGTGACGCGGCGGGGGCGCTGTCAAAAAACAAAGGCACGGCTCGCGGCCGTGCCTTCTACGAAACCTTCTCTCAGGTTAACTGGTGCGATTTTTCAGAACTTCGACTGCCTTTTGCAGTTGCTCATCCTGTTGCGGATGCTGCGGCTTTTTCGTCGTATCCTCGGCCGGCGGCGTAGCCTCCTGGTCATCGTCAGGCAGGCCGCCGTCATCATCGACATCTGCGACTACGATGTTCGGTGTTATGGCCGTGTCTTGGATGGCTTTGCCGCTCGGAGTGTAATACTTGGCCACGGACAGCATTAGGGCTGAACCGTCGGGCAGTTCAATGGTCTTCTGCACGGACGCGTCGCCAAAGGTCTTGTCGCCGATCACGTCACCACGAGCATTTTCGAGAATAGCTGCCGCCACAATTTCTGCCGGGCCAGCCGTGCCTTTGTTCACCAGCACAGCGACAGGCAGCGTGGTTACATCTTTGGCTGGGTCCGCATTAAAGGCTTCACGCGGATACTTTTGCCCCTGCAGGTAAGTGATCGTACCGTGGTTCAAGAAGAGGTTGGCTGTGGCAATTCCCTCAGCCTCTTCTCCCTCGGCTACGTTTCGCAGATCCAGAATGACTTTTTTTGCCCCGGATTTTTGAACACTCTTCAGCTTCGCTGCGATTTCCTGCGACTTGCCTTTGTTAAAAGCGGCTACCTGGATGTAGGCAATTCCATCATCCATGACCTTGTCGGCAACGGCCGGAATATTCACATTGTCGCGAGTGATGACCATCTTTTGCGGCTCCGCACGTCGCGCGCGCACCACTGAGACCGTCACATTTGAACCTGGCTGGCCGCTCAACAGATTACGAATTTCAGCCAGCGACAACTCACGCGTGCTCTTGCCTTCAATTGCCTCAAAGATGTCAGTCGCCTGGATTCCCGCCTTATCGGCAGGCCCGCCCGGGATCACGGAGACAACCGAAGCATATCCAAACCGCTTGGAAATGGCCGCGCCAATATCGCCCCGGGTGTCGTTCTTGTGCGCTTTGAAATCCTTGTATTCCGCCGGCGTCAGGTAACTTGAGTTGGAATCCAGTGACTCGAGCAGGCCGTGGAGAGCGCCGTCGGTGACCTGCGGAATGTTGGGCTCTTCAACATATTCACTGCGAACCCGCGAGAGCACCTCGCTATAGACTTGCAATTGTCGGTATGCGCCATCGTTGCTGGAAGCGCGGACGCCATCCAGCCCACCTACTACCATAAACACGAGTATGGCGGCGGATGACGCAAGAACTACTGCCTTCGTTTTAATGGACATCGAATTGATCTTCTCGGAAGGTAAAGTCTGGCCGTTCCTCACTGATAATTATTATATCCGGTTTGATGCAGACTTCCTCATTTTTAGGCGATGCTAGGCCGGCATCTGTCATTACCAAAGACAGCAAAGTCTCTCTCCTTAAGCATCGTCTCTTCCGGCGGAGAGGTGTTCACAATAAAGGATTTATTCCCCATTCGTAGGATTACACTAGTGTGCTGTTATTTTCTGTGTGGAGGATTGAGTCCATGCGTTCGGCTATGATTTTGATTTTCTTAATGTCCTCTATGACTTTCATGGAAGGTCAGACCGATGACTGGAAGCAGCTATTCAATGGAAAGGACCTCGTTGGATGGAAGCACGTTGGCCCAGGCAGTATGGAAGTGGAAGATGGGCTGATGCGTACCCATGGGGGGATGGGTCTTCTCTACTGGACTGGAGGGACCGTTGGGGATTGCATGATTCGCGTTGTGTTCAAGATGAAGGATCATAACGACAATTCTGGAGTCTTTATCCGCATTCCGATTGAACCGCGGGAGGAGTGGATGCCCGTCAATTATGGCTACGAGGTTCAAATTGACAATCAGCCCGAAAAATCCAAGGAAGACGACTATCACGTGACCGGAACGCTCTATTCATTAACTAAGCCATTGGCGCGTCCCGGCAAGCCTGGGCCGGAGTGGAACACCATGGAGATCACGCTCGACGGGCCTCGCACTGTCGTCCTTGTGAATGGAATCAAGGTGACCGATTACACGGAGGGCGACCCAGTGCCCGAGCGCAAATTCGATTTCGAGCCGCAGCGTGGCCCCAGACCGAATACTGGGTACTTCGGTCTCCAGAACCACAGCAAGAAAGACGTCGTCTTTTTCAAAGAGGTCGCGGTCAAGATGCTAAAGAAGTAGCTCTCTCACGCGAATGCCTCACAGGGGCGAGAGTTCGTCTTCTCGCTCCTCCTTTCTTTCGTGGGCAAAGCGCCGCTCCAAAAAGCGACGTGCCAGGTCACGCCCACCCAGTCCAAAGGCGAGCGCCAAACCCAACATGAGCGATCCAAATACGATCGCAAAGGCCACCAGCACTGTATGCTCCGCGAGACCTAACTCCTCAAACGCCATACATGCCGCCAGGATGGTGATGACTGTTCGGATCGTCGATCCAATCAGCCGCGGCGAGGGCAAGTCAGCATTGACGGCGGCAAGGAGCGCTGCGCGGGAAAAAAAGCTGGCAGCGAGCATCCCAATGAAGAAGAGGAACATTGCCGCAAAAATCCTGGGTAGGAATGCAAAGAAGCCTCCAATGTGCTCCTGCAGCCCAACGATCTCCAGCACGCTGACGCCAACCAGAATGAAACCTAGCCACGCGATCCAGAAAACGAAGCGGCTCAGCAGTTCGGTGGCAGACGGCAAGGCGAGTTTCTTGAGTACTTGCGCTGCGCCGGCGTTTTCCGCAAGCCTGTCAAATCGTGCGAGGCGGAGGAGACTGCGCAAGACGGATTTCAGCACGAAGGCGATCAACCATCCGACCAGCACGATTACGAGCATGACCGCAACCCGCGGCAAGAAACGGGCAAAGCTACGTAGGATTTCGTGCATGGTCTTGGTGAGTTCGTCCACAATCATCTGGCGCAATGGCCCGGGAGCACCAAGATCCCCGGCCACCGGCTGTTCGAAGATTGCTAGCCACATGTTGACCTCACTTCCTTTCGTTCCACATCTGCAAAAGGTAAGGCTTCCGGCTCTCGAACTCCCGGCATAGACCCTCAACCTTTGTTTCGACCTCTTCGGCGGAGGCATCGCGGTTCTCGGCCAGGAACGTGAATGCCCTTCCGCGGTACAGCGGGGCCAGAGCTTGAACGATGTGGTCGCGGTTCATGACTTGCTTGTGATACGAAGCCGCGAATTCATATATGGTGCGGACCCACAACTCATCGGAATATCGAAAATTCTCCTCCCCCAGGGCTGCGGCGCGCTGAAGTTCCTCGACTGTCGGAGGCTCAAGAATGGACTTCAGGACCGGTTCCAGTTCTGCCACTCCGAGAGCGAACATCTGGAAGAGGCGCTTGCGGTTGACACGCAAGGGTTCCAGAGTCAAGTCCGACTCGGCGCCAAACGTGGGCACTGGCTCGGACATGCCATTGGAACTCCAGACTGAGAAGTTAGGATCCAGCGACCAGAACAAGACGCCGACGGTTTGCCGCATTGCTCGAACTAGATCTGTGGCGCCGGTATCGACCCGGGCTTTCGTCCCGATGAAGCTTTGACCCAGGCGAAAATTGCCGGTGATGGCCGCAATGGTCAAGTAGATTCCAGCGCCTTCCTTTCCAACATCCTGCGACCAGATGTCCTGTGCAGCAAAATAGCTGCCCAGGCGCCCCGAGAACGCGAATTCAGTCGGATAGGGTTCCCGTATACGCTTGGAATAAACCGCGCGATTCATGGGGTACACGAGATTTTGCACCAACATGCCATCGAACTTGTTGCGCCGATACGTCGGAGTGATCAGGTCGTAGTTATCCTTGACCACAGGACTCAGTAGTCGGCCGATCCACTCCGGTTCAGTATTCGTTGAATCAGCGGAAAACACCGCACAGACTTTGGCGCGCAACAGTTCGGCGGCAGAAAGGATGGTGCGTAAGGCTATCCCGCTGGCAGGTCCACCTTCATAGCGCGTGCTAATGCAATGCAGAGTTCGCAATGCGTGGATGTTGGAAAGATGCTGCAGATCACTAATGGAGGCGGCTCGTACCAGATCCTGAGATGGATCCCGTGAACCACCATCGACATTGATGATGGCAGCACGCTGGCGGGGAAAGTAGTTCAACAGGCCAGTTCGTATGGCCTGGACTACCTGGGCGACGGTCTTAGCGTCGTTGTACGTCGGTAAGCCGACGAGAATATCTACTTCGCCAACGTTGATGAGTTCACGAAGAAAATCATCCGACAGAATGCTTCCTTCGGGCAAAACCATTCCTCCATGGTTCACTCTCCAGTGAACCGGTCAGATTTTCCGCAGCCGGAACCAGTAGAACTGGTAAGGACCCATCGTCAGCAGATACGGTAGTTCCCCAATACGTGGAAAGATATTTCTGCCGAACATCTCGATCAGGATATTGCCCTTGTATTTTCGCAAATCCAGTTCCACAGCTTGTGCGGAACTGGAAAGATTGTTCACCACGAGTATCGAGTCTTTACCATATTCGCGAACGTATGCCAGGACACGATGATTTGCAGGGTATAAGAACTGGATGGAACCTCGGCCAAAAACTGGAGTCGACTTCCGTATTTCAATGATGCGCTTCATCCATGACAACAGAGAGTGGTCGAATCGCTTCTGAGACAGCACGTTGACCGCTTGAAAGCCATAAACGGGATTCAGCATCAAGGGAGAGTAGAGACTTTCCGGGTCCGCGTTGGAGAAACCACCATTCCAACCGCCGTTCCACTGCATTGGGGTGCGCACGCCGTTACGATCGCCCAGATAAATGTTGTCACCCATTCCGATTTCGTCGCCGTAATAAAGAATGGGAGTCCCTGGCAGCGACATGAGCATGCCATTCATGAGTTCAATGCGGCGGCGATCGTTGTCGAGCAGAGGTGCGAGCCGGCGGCGAATACCCAGGTTGAGGCGCATTCCCTTGTCATGCGCATACTCGTCGTACATGTAGTCCCGCTCCATGTCCGTGACCATCTCCAGCGTCAGTTCGTCATGGTTGCGGAGAAACAGACACCACTGACATGCGGAGGGAATTTCCGGTGTTTGCTGAAGAATCTCCGTAATTGGCTTGCGATCTTCAAGCTTCAGCCCCATGAACATGCGGGGCATTAACGGGAAATGAAAGGCCATGTGGAACTCATCGCCGTCTCCAAAGTAAGGGCGGAGATCCGCCGGCCACTGGTTAGCCTCAGCAAGGAGCATCTTTCCTGGATAGTTCTGATCGAGTTTTATGCGTAGGTCCTTCAGGATGGAATGAGTTTCTGGCAGGTTTTCACAGTTCGTACCCTCACGCTCCACAAGGTACGGCACGGCGTCGAGGCGGAACCCATCCACGCCCATATCGAGCCAGAACCTCATCACAGACCACATCTCTTCGCGCACAACCGGATTATCGTAGTTAAGGTCAGGCTGATGACTGAAGAATCGATGCCAATAGTATTGTTTTGATACCGGGTCCCACGCCCAGTTGGAAAGCTCCGTGTCCAGAAAAATAATGCGCGTACCGCGATATCGGGTATCGGTGTCGCTCCAAACGTACCAGTCCCGCCTCGGATTTTCGCGAGAGCTGCGGGACTCCTGAAACCACGGATGCTGGTCAGAGGTATGGTTCAGCACCATTTCGATGATGACGCGAATCCCACGCTGATGCGCGGCGTCCAGAAAAGTCTTGAAGTCATCCAGTGTGCCGTAGGTGGGATGTACAGAGCGATATTCCGCGATGTCATATCCGTCATCGCGCAGTGGCGAAGGGAAGAAGGGCATCAGCCAGATAGCATTGATTCCGAGATCCTGGAGATAATCCAATTTTTGCGCAAGCCCGCGAAAATCACCAATCCCGTCGCCGCTGCTGTCGTAGAAGGTACGGACGTGCACCTGATAGACAACGGCATCCTTGTACCAGAGCGCGTCTTGCGGGAGAACCAAGAACTTACCTCACGAGTGGGGGATTTTTCGGCGATTCCGTACGGGCGGGCCGAGGTTAGATTTTACGTCAATTGAGATTTTCGGGTGGCATACAACCCCCAAGATGCTAGTCGAATCGATACCCGGGCTTAAGTACGCAGCGATAGACCTTTGTCTTGTCGTTTTCCACCCGCACACTGCAATCTGCCCAGCTCACGATTAAAGCTGGACCTAACGGGAAGATAATCGTCTCGCCATCCAACTCAGCCTGGATGCTGACGCCTTCAGCGGACTGCGGCAGGGTAAAGCTCATCGTCCTCCCAAGGACTACGGGATGGGATTCTCGTGCCGTGTCACTCACCATGGGATGAACAACCTCCGCCTCAATCAGGAAAACTGCCGTATCGGACCAGTTGCGCGCAGAGGCGGTAATAGTGCGTCCGCCGCGAGTCAAACCGCTATCATCCAGCGTGGTGAATGGGCAAGGGCCGGCGATACAGGATGCGCGAGCATTCTGAAATTCGTTCCCCGCTCCAGCATCGAGCGTCAGGGAATTAACGGCCGCCTTCCACTTTCTGTCAGGTGAACAAGGCCCGTGCCCATCGCACGGCTGGTTTCCCTTGTTGATGACCTCAAAAGTCTTGGCCGCACTGCCGACGTTCGTAATTGTCGTAGCTTCCGCGGAATACCTCACCAACACATGCGCGATGGTGGATTCCGGTTGCGTCCGGCGGACCTGTTCCGCGGGATGGCTCGGGTCCATTCGCAAGACGTATACCTTGTCCCCGACGTAGTCGTTGATCGAGCCATTGGAGTAGTCCGAGTGGCTCAATTCAAAGGTGATGGCCCGTCCCCGACGAACGTCTTTTGGCAAGGTGATACTGAAGAACCCTGATGCATCCGTTTTGGCCTCGCCCAGGACGGGGGTCTCGCCGGAATTGAGATTGAAAAGAGTCGCCAGATCGGATTGTCGAGGATTGGCAAGCTGCCGATTCGTGATATTGATGGTTACATCGGCGACCGGAAGTTCTCTGCGGGGATCCGCATCGCGCCGAATGACAGCTCCCCTTAATGTCAGAGCTTTCCTGCGGAAAACGCCGGACACAATGAAGAGTATGACAACGGCGGCGGTCAGGGCCCCGATTATCAATATTTTCAACTTCCGGCTACGGGTCATTCTTTCTTATCATAATGGGAGATGACCGTGGACCTCCACAGCTCGGTTTGAGAGGACGGTTCGTCATCGCTAGAGATATGGGTTCAGACCGAATGAACGATGAAACTTCGCGCCGCGAAGTTTTGAGGTACATGCTTCACGCCGCAGTTGGTGTGCCTCTCTTGGGCTCGTGTTTTCTCGAAACAGTCTGGGGGCAAACTCCACCGGCGGCAGCGAAGGGTCCCGCAGCCACCCTTTCGCCGGAGGATGACAAGGTCCTCGATGATGTCGAACGAGCCGCGGCCATGTTCTTTCGGGATCAGTCGGGTGCCGAAACGGGCCTGGTCAAGGATCGAGCGAACGCACGCGACCCAGGGTCGGATAAGCGAACAGTCGCTAGCATTGCGGCTACCGGCTTCGGGCTGACATCACTCTGCATCAGCGCAGAGCGAGGGTATTTGCCTCGACCAGATGCACAAGCGCGGGTTCTTGGGACGCTTCGTTTTCTGTGGAACAGGCTTCCCAATCATCGCGGTTTTTTTTACCACTTCGCGGACATAAATACGGGTGAAAGAATCTGGGATTCGGAGATTTCATCTGTCGACACTGCCATCCTGCTGTGCGGCGTTCTTACTTGCCGGGAATACTTCCGTATTCCGGAGATCACACGCCTGGCTACTTCGATCTTTAATCGGGTTGAATGGACGTGGCTTTCTGAGGACACATCTCTTCTATCGCACGGCTGGTTGCCTGAAGCGGGCTTTCTCCCGCATCGTTGGGACTATTACAGCGAACTGATGATGATGTACTTGCTTGGGCTGGGCTCGACCACGCATCCACTACCGGATGGATCATGGAATGCCTGGAAGCGAACTAAATTCGACTACGAAGGCATGCGCTACATCGGCTCATTTGCGCCTCTGTTTGTCCATCAGTACTCGCAGGCATGGTTCGATTTCCGCGGCAAGAGTGATGGGTTCGCGGACTACTTCCAGAACTCTGTCATAGCGACCAAGGTGCATCAACGATTTTGTATCGAACTCGGAAAGGAGTTCCCCAGCTACAGTGAGGATCTCTGGGGAATTACCGCCTCCGATTCAGAAAAAGGCTATGTCATCTGGGGAGGTCCTCCCGCCGTTGGACCTATCGATGGAACGATCGTTCCAAGTGCCGCTGGTGGTTCGCTGCCCTTCTTACCAGCCGAGACCATGCGCGTCTTGCGAACGATCAAGACACGATACCCTCAGGCATGGAGTAATTACGGATTTGTTAATGCCTTCAACCCGCTGAAGAACTGGTATGACACCGACGTCGTGGGCATTGATACCGGGATCGTGATGCTGATGGCCGAAAATGCGCGTAGCGGTTTCGTGTGGAAAACGTTCATGAAAACTGCAGAAGCCAAGCGCGGTATGTCGCTAGCGGGATTCCACGAGTACTAGAAATACTTGCATCCATGGTCGTCTAGCGCTCCGGCGTGATCATCACCACGACTTCGCGTTCTCGTGGACCATCTAGCTCAATCAGTACCACGCGTTGCCACGTGCCTAACACTAGTTGGCCACTGCTGAAGGGAAGTGCTGCGGACGTACCAATCAATGCGGACAAGATGTGATCCGGAACATGTGCTGGGTTATGCGGGTGTCGGTAGCGAAGTTTAGGCACCATGGCATCGAGCGCATCAAGGATATCGAGGTCGGTCCCTGGATCGAGATCTGCCGTTGTTAAAGCGGCCGTCGTGTGCAGCACAAGCAGATTGCAAACCCCCTCCGCTTGCCCGTTCGCCGCGATCACCTGAGCGATTCGGTCGGTGATGTCAACGACCTCTCGCTTGCGTTTGGTATGGATCGTCAATCGCTGCATGGCTGTCAGATGCTAAATCGCCCCACCTAAGATGGCGAAATTGGGTGCTCCTCCGTTGATTCACTGGGGCGTCGGCTTGGAGCGCTGCTTCCTTTGTTATATAAGAACAGACCATGAAGCGAACGCTCATTCTGGCAGTCATCGGTGTCATATGTGCAGTGTGTTCGGCCCAAACGGCAACCACGGAAAAGCAGAGCATCGAAGCCCGAACTGCAGGCTTTGAACGACGCGATGGGTTTATTCCGTATTACTGGGACGAAAAGAAAGGTGACTTGCTCTTCGAGCTCTCTCCTGCCGCTCTGTCAAGGCAGTTTCTCTATTTCAACGCTTTAGGAAGCGGCATTGGATCAACCGAGATGTTTGCCGACCGCAGCTCCTTCTCGGGGCAGGCATTGTGCCGCTTTCGACGGGTTGGAATGCGCGTTCTCGTCATCGAAGAGAACACCAAGTTCCGAGCGCTGAATGGAACATCCGACCTCGCCCGCTCGATTGAATACAGTTTTCCAACGTCGGTACTAGCGTCTTTACCCATCGAGGCTGAAAAGAGCGGGACGGTACTCGTCGATGCTCATAACCTCCTCCTCCGGGACGCTGCCGACCTTCTATCGCAATTGAAACGGCCCACTCGTGCCGTTGGTGGCGCTATGGTTCGCAGTGAGTCGTCGCGCACCGCGGATTGGAGATTGGACGAGTCGCGCAGCACAATCGATCTCGACCACACAGGCAGTTTCCCGCTCAACACCGAGGTCGAAGTGATGCTGACGTTTTCGACCGATTCGGAAAGCGAACTGAATCAGCCCAATGCCCATGCGCTTAGCCTTCGTGAACATCATTCGTTCGTCGCCTTGCCCGAGTCAGGATTTGAGCCGCGAGAAGCCGACCCTCGCGTAGGATTCTTTGGTGTGAATTTCCAGGATTTCTCCCAGCCTTTCAACAAGCCTCTTGATCGCATGTGGGTTGCGCGCTGGCGGCTAGAAAAAAAGGATCCCGGAGCCGCAGTCAGCGAGCCAGTCAAGCCGATTGTGCTTTACCTTGATCGTGCGATTCCTGAACCCATACGTTCTGCAGCGCGACGTGGGGCGTTGTGGTGGAATACGGCATTCGAACAGGCCGGCTTCAAGAATGCGTTGCGCGTCGAAGATTTACCGGAGAATGCGAATCCTCTGGACATCCGGTATCCCACGATTCAGTGGACCAATCGTTCTGGACGCGGATGGTCGGTTGGCATGACGCACATCGATCCGCGCACAGGGGAGATCATCCATGGAGTAGTGCAACTCGATTCGCACCGCATGCGGACGGTGAACAACTACTGGCAATCGGCAATTCCTTCCGCCAAGCAGCCCGTTGAACCCACTTTCGACAGTTTCGCTGCGTTCGACGGCATGGATCCTCAGATAACCGATGAGCAAATCATGCTGAATCGCCTCGCGCTGCTAACCTGCCACGAGGTGGGTCATGTGCTTGGACTGGACCACAACTTTGTTGCTAGCACCTACGGGCGCGGCTCAGTGATGGACTACTTCGCACCCCGAATTAGGATGCGTTCCGACGGCAGCGCCGACCTCTCTGATGCCTACATGCAAGGAGTCGGAAGCTATGACCGCTTTGCGATTGAGTGGGGCTATAGCCAAGGCAAGGGAGGAAGTGCGCCGGAACAGGAGCGATCACGGCTAGATGCGATCGTAAGGGGCTCGCTTGCCCAAGGAGTGGTTTGGGGGAATTACGACGATCCCAGGTGGAACGCTTACGATGATGGCCCAGATCCAGTGACTTGGCTTAAGGAAGTCTTGCCAATCCGCAATGCCTTACTTGCGCACTACGGTTCGCGCATGCTGCGCCGGGATGAGCCGGCTTCAGACCTAACCTCACGTTTCCCGTTGGTCTACTTATTTCATCGCTATGCTCTGGCTTCTGCCATCAATGTGATAGGAGGCGCCAAAATTCCGCTTACGCTGGTGGGGGATGGCCAGGATCCGATTGTTCCCTGGCCCGCCGACAGTCAGCGGGAAGCTATGCAGTTGGTTCTGCAGTCGCTGAATTCCTTTCAGCTCGATGTGCCGGCAGAGCTATGGCAGCAACTGGCCCCGGTCGAAAATCGTGATCGCGATTCAGAGCGCTTTACGTCATCGGCTGGATATCTCTTCAGTCCGCAGGACGGTGCGCGCGCAGTCGCTGAAATCGTGGTGGGCGGTCTCCTCAATCCGGAACGCATGCAGAGGCTGGCGACCATGTCCAGCAAGGTGTCCGGCGCACCGTCTCCTGCATTCGTCATTGATGCACTTGTGCGGGCAGGATTCTCTTCAACGCCCGCTGATCCTTCACAAAGAGCCCTTGCCGAGATTGTTAGAACGGAGATCGCAGAGCGTTTGATGGCTCTCGCCGCGGACTCAGAAGCAACCCCTGAAGTTCAGGCGGCAGCACTTGCAGGTGTGCACAGTTTCCAAGGCCGTCTGCAGGCGGCAGGGAAGACGCCGCTGCTTCAGAGGCTCGATCGTGAAATCAGGCTCTTCCTTGAAGATCCATCCAACAACACGCCGAAGATCAGGCCTTCCGGCGCGCCGCCCGGACCGCCGGTGTAGCTCGAACGAGTAGCAGGGGCCTACTCAAGGCGAATCCGCGGCTGCAGAGTGTTGTCTATTCGTCTCTCATACGCGGCAATCTCGGACTCGTGCTGAAGCGTGAGTCCGATGTCGTCGAGTCCGTTCAGCAGGCAATACCGGTTGAATTCGTCGACTCGAAAAGAGACATCGAGGCCTTGCGAATCTGTGACCGTGCATTCCTCCAGGTTGACTGCGAGACGGTAGCCCGGTGACCGCTGTGCTCGCCGGGCAAGTTCGGCAACGTCGTTTTCTGGGAGCACCACGGTCAGGACACCATTCTTCACGCAATTGGTGGAAAAGATATCGGCAAACGAGGGACCGATCAGAGCTCGAAATCCGAAGTCAGCGAGCGCCCATACTGCGTGTTCGCGTGACGAGCCGCATCCGAAGTTTTTCCCAGTTACCAGGATGGAAGCACCGGAATACCTGGGTTGGTCCAGTACGAAGGGACCAGGCTCATGACGCCAGTCGTAAAACAAGAATTCGCCAAAACCTGTTTTCTCGATGCGCTTGAGAAATTGCTTGGGAATGATCTGGTCAGTGTCGACGTTGGGGGAAATCAATGGCGCGACCACACCCTCGTGAGTTTTAAACGGTTGCAAAAGGTCCTCCGCCTACGTTTCGCTCGTCCGAGAGTCGCGTTACCGGAACCGCCAGTTGCGGATATCGGTAAAGTGCCCTGCAATGGCCGCCGCGGCGGCCATCATTGGACTCACCAGATGCGTGCGTCCGCCACGGCCCTGGCGTCCCTCGAAGTTGCGGTTGCTGGTGGAAGCGCAACGTTCTCCGGGTTGCAGGATGTCGGGATTCATACCCAGGCACATGGAGCATCCCGATTCTCTCCATTCGAATCCAGCCTCCAGAAATATGTCGTGCAAGCCTTCTTGTTCTGCTGCACGTTTCACCGCCTGCGAGCCTGGAACGACCATCGCCCGAACCGTTGAGCTGACCCGATACCCCTTGGCTACGCGCGCCGCTGCGCGCAAGTCCTCAATACGTGAATTTGTGCATGAACCAATGAAAACGCGATCTATTGTTATGTCTTCGATTTTGGTGCCAGGTTCGAGGGCCATGTACTCGAACATGCGTGCAGCTGTTTGTTGATCGACTCCGGGTGGAAGATCACTAAGCTCAGGCACTGCGCCACCAACCGGTACGACCATTCCCGGACTTGTTCCCCAAGTCACAAAAGGTGACAGTGCCGAAGCATCAATAGTCACAATCTTGTCGTAGGACGCATCTGCATCTGACGGCAACATGCGCCAGCGCGAAAGTGCAGCTTCCCAGTCACGTGGAGCAAAACGTCGACCGCGGATGTAACTAAAGGTCGTCTCGTCCGGTGCAACCATTCCCGCTCGCGCTCCGGCCTCGATGCTCATATTGCACAGCGTCATGCGGCCTTCCATGGAGAGTGAGCGCACACCTTCACCGGAATACTCCAGGACGTGACCCGTGGCGCCATCCGTTCCGATTTTCCCGATAATGGCTAGGGCAAGATCTTTGGCAGTGACGCCCTCGGCCAAAACCCCACGAACGTCGATCAACATCGTCTTGGGCTTGCGTTGGGGAAGGCATTGTGTTGCCAGCACGTGTTCGACTTCCGATGTGCCAATGCCGAAAGCCAAAGCCCCGAAAGCACCGTGCGTGCTAGTATGGCTGTCCCCGCAGACGATGGTCATACCGGGCTGAGTTAGTCCAAGCTCAGGGCCAATCACGTGCACAATGCCCTGGTCCGGAGAAGTCATATCGAACAGTGGTATATCGAATTCTTTGCAATTCCTCTGCAGAGCCATGATCTGCTGCAGCGCGATCGGATCTGTAATCGGTGTTCCGCGCGGCGTGGTGGGAACGTTGTGGTCGACAGTAGCTACGGTGCGAAGTGGCTGCCGTACCTTGCGATTGGCTGCGCGCAGACCGTCGAACGCCTGGGGTGAGGTGACTTCATGTACCAAGTGCAAATCGATGTAGATGAGCGGAGGCTGTCCATCTGGGGTGCAAATAACGTGCTCTTCCCACAGCTTCTCGAATAGCGTTCGTTTCTTAGGCTCGATGGGGGTCAACTTCATCTCTTGGAAGACAGAATCTACCAGTTGCGGCTGGTTCGTTCATTGTTTACCGTCGGGTTTCACATCGTCAGTTGCGCGTAAGGCCCCACTCAGATCAGAAATGTAGCGATCGAAACACTGCCAACTATCTCCCTTTCTTTCCCACACATCAACTACAAACCGCCTTTCGTTTTGGGCCTTCCCGTTCGCATCGAAGATCTGCTGAAGGACAAAACTGACGACAGCCACGTCGTCGCGAACGGCCCTCACGGCTAACTGATCCATGCGGAAGGATTGCAGCTTTCGGGAAAATGCTTCCTTCCTCGATTCTTCAAGCGGTGTCGGATCTGGAACCTTTGGGGTCCAAACCTCAAACGTCTCCGCCTGCAAGCTGTCCAGCGTCTTACTATCATGAGCCTGAACAGCGTTTAGCCACTTGTTTTCCAAATCCGAGAACAACACCTGAAGGCGAGTTCTCGTGACGATGCGCTGGCCTCCCTGGGCGGTAGCTTGCGTCGCGGCAACGACCAGTATCAAACAACCAATTGGACCCAAGAATCGACACATGCTCAGAGCACCCCAAGTTTCAAAAGCTCATTATATTTCCTCGTGTCAGGATAGTTATTTCCAAAAACATGAGCCGCCCGGTTTGACCGGACGGCTCTTGAAAATGACCGTTCCTCAGTTGTTGTAGAAAGTTCCACCAAGAGTCTGGTCGCATCCACCCCTGCGAGCGTTCTCCCAGTTCATCTGGATGAGCCAGTGCAATCCCGCCAGCGTTTGGTTGTAGCCGCCGTTGCCGATCGTGCCGGTGGTCGGGCCGAACTTCCACGCACACTTGTCGGCGTTCTCTTGTCCTGCATTGTCCCACCACGCGTTGAGGTCAGGATCGGAAATCGCCTCTTCCGACTCATGCGCCATGATGGAGGCCATTCCATCAGCCCCACTGTCGCCATTCGGACTGATGGTCTGGGCCTCGCAGGCAGAACTGCAGCGATCGGGGTTGCCAACAAATGAATACTTGATATCCGACCCCGAGATTGTGCCATGCGTGTGCCAACCACAATACTGCGTACAGAATCCCGAGGTCTCGTTGACATCAGAAGAAGTCAGCACAAAGTAGACGCCGTTGGTGTCTTTCGGGAGCGCCCCTGTTGTAATGGCTTTCGACACAACGCTCTTCACCTTGTTGTCGCTGAGCCGTGTTCCCTGGCTATAGCTGTCGGTGGTTGATTTGGACAAGACTAGATTGCCGCTCACATCGTGAGAGTTGTCGCCGTAAGTCGTGTTGATCTTCTCGTATCCTGAACCATTCAGTCCGCTGGATCCGAAAAGCATGTTTAGCAGATTTATTGTGGTCTGCGTATCGGAAGGCTTAGGTCCATTGACCCAATTGCCGTACCAGATGAAGTAGACATTCACCGTTCCCGGCATGATTGGTCCGTTATGGTAATTGATTCCATTGCCGGTATGGACCGTATAGGGGTTTACGATGTCATTCGTCTGTGAATTGTCGGAAGCTGGGACTCCGTACCCCTTGCCACTTGGCACCAACTGTACCCCGTTACGTGTTGTTTGAGCGTTGAGGTAGCAGAAACTTGCGAGCAGAAGCGCGAGTGAAAAGACTTTCCGCATTGAGTTGTCTCCTAATTGAGATCGAACAATTCAAGGCCGGAGTCGCTCCCTCCGTTCGGATCCGAGGCACACAACTTGTGACGAGGTGAAGGGCGCAAAGTAACGCGCTCGGAAGCCGTGTGAATGCCGGGTAGCATAGTACGTGTTCTTACGAAGTGTCAATGAACTACGTGTGCTGCTGTTATTTTGTCTTGAGCCGCATCCGAGAATCGCTCGGCCAAGCCGGCTAGCGGTATCATGTAGCTAGGCAAACGCAAAGAAAATCAAGAATTAAGACCTGGGAGAGGCCAGGGCCAGGAACGGCCTAGAAACGTCTTCGGGATACCTACAATCAAATGATCAACGGGAAACGCATAGCCGTCGTGATGCCGGCTTACAATGCCGAAAAGACTTTAGAGGCAACCGTCCAGGAATTGCCGGAGTTGGTGGATAACTTCATTCTGGTGGATGATCACAGCTCAGACGGTACTGTTGAACTCGCACGCCGATTAGGCCTGCAGTATTTTGTTCACGAACGTAACTATGGTTATGGACGAAATCAGCAGACCTGCTATGGAGAGGCTCTTGCCGTCGGCGCCGACGTCATCATCATGGTGCATCCGGATTACCAGTACACGCCGTTGCTGGTAACTGCGATGGCCAGCATGATTGCCTACGGAGTCTATGACGTTGTACTCGGCTCCCGCATCATTGGTGGCCAGGCATTGCGAGGCGGGATGCCTTTGTACAAGTATGTTGCCAATCGCCTTCTCACTGCTTTTGAAAACCTGTTCCTCGGCGTCAAGCTCTCCGAATACCACACTGGATATCGTGCGTTTAGCCGCGAAGTTCTCACTCGACTTCCGCTGCTCGAAAACTCCGATGACTTTGTCTTCGACAACCAAATGCTCGCGCAGTGCGCGCATTTCGATTTTCGTATCGGAGAAGTTTCTTGCCCAACCAAGTATTTCGATGAGGCGTCTTCGATCAATTTTCGTCGCAGCGTGAAATATGGCCTGGGAGTGCTCCTTACGACCATGCAATTTGCGCTGCAGAGGATAGGCTTCGCGCATTTTCGCATTTTTAATCCCGAGGGACGGCGGCTTCAGCCAGGCACTGGCAGATACTATGTTCGCGGCACAGCCGAGAGCACGCCTAACGCATGAAGGACGCCTTATCGGGCTCTGACGATCACGTTCGGTTGTTGGACCTGTGCGGGTTGTTGCTCTGCACTGCCTGCGCCATACTGATTCACGGCTACCACCCCTTCGTTGAGGATGCGGAAATCTATGTGCCCGGAATCAAGCAGACACTTCAGCCGTGGCTCTATCCCTATAATTCTGCATTTTTCACATCACATGCGCGCCTGACGCTTTTTCCTAATCTGATCGCAGCCTCGGTACGGATTACGCATTTACCTGTCGAGTGGGTACTCCTTGGATGGCACTTCGCGTCGATATTCATGCTGTTGCTGGGATGTTGGCACATTGGCCGATTGTGTTTTCCAACCCGGGAGGCGCGATGGGGTGGAGTAGCGCTCGTCGCATCTCTTTTAACTATTCCTGTCGCCGGTACGGCTCTCTACATTCTTGATCAATACGTGAACACGCGTTCGTTGTCTGCGCCCGCAGTATTGTTTATCGTCGTCAATATTCTAGAGCGGAAACTCGTTCGCGCCACTCTTTGGGGCTTGGCAACGGCTCTAATTCATCCCTTAATGGTAGTTTTCGGTGTTAGCTACGCGGTCGTGCTCTGGTTTGTGCAAAAACGTGGCACCGATCATCGATACGTCACGGCAGCAGCACTGTTCCCGCTGAGTCTCTTTCCTGCAGTTACGCCCGCCTACCGCCATGTGTTGGACAGTCGCTCCTACTTCTTTCTGCTGCGATGGGAGTGGTACGAATGGGTTGGCATCTTTGCGCCACTCATGCTGTTGTGGTGGTTTTCGCGTCTCGCGCGGCGTCGGGCATTGCGGGTAATGGAATCTGTTTGCAAAAGCCTGATTTGGTTCGGGATACTCTTCTTTTTCGTAGCCGTCGTAATCACGATTCCGCCCCAGCTTGCGAACCTTGCCGAGTTACAGCCGATGCGCAGCCTTCTGTTGATCTACATCTCGCTGTTTGTGATCGGCGGTGGATGGTTGCAACAGTCCTTTCTTAAGAAGAGCTGGTGGCGTTGGGTGCTCCTCTTCGCGCCGCTCGCGGGCGGCATGTGGTTTGCGCAAAGGCAACTTTTTCCCGCGACGCCACACATCGAATGGCCCGGGCATGCATCGACGAACGAATGGGTGCAGGCGTTTGATTGGATTCGTCAAAACACCCCGAATGACGCTTATTTCGCTCTCGACCCCGGCCACATGGAAATGGCTGGAGAAGACCAACACGGATTTCGAGCGATAGCCGAGCGATCCATGCTTGCCGATCGAATCAAGGACAGTGGGGCGGTTACCATGTTCCCAGCACTCGCAGAAGCGTGGGAATCGCAGCAGGTTGCTCAGCGAGGATGGGACAATTTCCAGATGTCAGATTTCGAAAGGTTGCGTCGGGAATACGGCGTGAATTGGGTGATTGTCAGCCACGCAGCGGTCCTAGATGAATGTCCTTACCGGAGCCAGCATTTGGCTGTGTGCAGGATCGATTAGCGAGATTTGTCCCGGTTGGGTTTTCTTACGGACGAGCAAATCAACCCTCTTCATAACCTCTTCGGCGGAAGATCAGACAGTTTCTAGGACGGTACTGATCCAAATGCCTCAATGGCAAAGTTTTTCGCGAGGCGATCAGATCGAAATCAAGGCCTCTGCAATCCGACCAAGCCGAAAAACTATTGAGTCGGCTGCCTTTCTCCGGTATCAAAGGGCGAACGAATGGCGTAGGAGGGGCACCCGTGGCACCTATTACTTGTAACAGTTGAAACGAAACTCGCCCAGAGCACACCATCTGCATAACGCACGCGAGTGGCCTAGGTCTGTGTGATGGCTCGCCCAGTCTTCGCACTGGGATCACTCCAAACGCGGCGTATCCTTCGGCCCGCAGTATCAAGACCTAACTAAAACTTTAGAGTTGAGGAGATTTTGTATGGCACGTTCGATTGCTAGCAAAGCGACCAAATCCCGCAAGGCAGAAAACCCGAAGGCCTCTCGCGAGAAGTCGGTTCATCGCAGCGTTCATGCGCTTAAAGCCAGCCCAAAGAAAGCGGGCGCGCGGAAGACGACCGCCGCGAAAGTCCACATCATGCCTAGCAAGGCCAGTATAGCCAGCAATGTAAACCGGCTATCGCGCCGGCTTGCCGCCGTGTCAATGCACAATGCGAAAGCGGTCGATGCTATTGTCCAGAAAACTCCGGCAACAGGTGTTGAGCTGGTCTCCACATTTCGCTCCGAGTATGCCAGTGCGCCAGCGCAAGCGCGCATGCTGGCCGAGTCCTATGCGCGGTCCATCAAGAACCCGCTAGATCATCGCGAGCTCTTTCAGGAAGCGGCTGGAATGAAGTCCGATGAACGCCGCGCGCTGGTCGCCGGATACCGGAGAGCTGGCCAGGCCCGGGGTGTAGTCCACGCAGTCGGGCAGCTTCCGCGAGCACAAGGCCGAGTGCTGATGAAGGATCTGGTTCTACATCCGGATGGGAAGATCGATCACTCAGGTCTGCAACATGTTCTTTATTGGCTGCGCGACGCCGGGGCTGAGATCAAGCGGATGGAACACGGAAAACCGAAGGCCGCGCCCGACACGGACTCTGCCGTGGTCGACTTTTTCGAAGACGTTGCCGACGATATCGCAAACGCGATCAACTCAGTCGTGGATGCGGTGGTCAACGCCACGAAGACCTTGGGGCAGGCAATCGCTGACATGATTAACTGGGCTGCGAATGACATCGCGAACCTGGTGAATGCCCTGATCAAGGCCGGGCAGAGCATTTTAAACTTGCTGAATGCTGCGCTCGAAAATGGATACGAGATGGTGAAGAAGATCGTTGCGGGCCTCGATGCCATTGGCCAGGGGCTGTTCACGGTTCTCGACTCGGCCTTCAATCTGGCTAAGGACGCACTCGTCACCGTTCTCAAGGCGATCGACAATCTCGGTCACACGCTTGGCGAACTCCTGGGGTACCTGGCCGGGAAAGCCTTCGCCGTCATCAAGCAGGGTGTGGATGCTTTGCTTGCGATTGGAAAGTCCATTGGGAACATCCTTCAGCAGGCGCTGGATTTCGGTATTACCCTCATCAATAGCGCGGTTCGATCGCTGATCGAGCTGGGAAAGTCGGTTGCGGAGATTCTCACGGCACTGCTTACTCGTCCATGGGATCTATTCGATGCGGTGATCTCCGGCTTGCTTTCCTTGGGCCGGACGCTCGCCTCCGTCCTCAACGACGCTATCAACGCCGGACTTGATCTGGTGAAAGAAATCGCGCGTGCTGCTGCGCGAGCTGGGCAGGCGTTGATCGACTTCACGAAGTACATCGTGAATGCCGCCGCGGATGTAGTTCGCAAGGTGCTCGATGGGCTGCTGGAGGCAGGAAAGTTCCTAGCGGATATCATTACGACTCTAGCGACCCACGCCTTGGATGCTATCCAGAAAGTCGTGAATGCGTTCTTCGAGCTGGGCAAATCATTGCTCGACCTGATGAAGCAGACTTTGAACCTTGCTATGGATCTGCTGAAGGAAGTCATCAAGGCCGCCTTTGCGCTGGGCAAGACCATCATTGAATTCACCAAGCAAATGGTGGAGTTCACCTACCGAACAGCGGCACGCTTGATCGATGCAGCCATCCAGGTAGGTGCCGATGCGATCGAGATCCTCGAATCCGTAGCCGAGTCGACATACTTCGTCTTCCGGAAGATCGTCAATGCCGTTTTGCAAGCGCTCGGGCCGGTGGGCGACATACTCGGTTGGCTGCTGGATCGTGGCGAAGATTTGGCATCCGGTTTGTGGCGTGAAGCCATCCTCGCGATTCGCTTCGTGAAAAAGAGCGTTGTCGAGATCCTGGATTGGGCCGTGGCGCAGGCTGAGGACGTATTCGATCGCATCGTTCAGCTTTGTGAAGATGTCGGCGCGGCCATAACCGAGGTGATCGATTGGGCCATTGCTCGCGGGGACGACATGCTCGAACTGCTTGGGGGTATCTGGGATCGGATTGAGAATTCCGTGATCTATGCTCTCAACTACCTGAAGGACGACTTCATCCCGGGCATTGCCAAGTTCATCAAGGGTGCGCTCTCAGCAGGTTTCGAGTTGGCGAAGCTTGTAGCCTGGACTGTCGGCAAGGCTTTCGAAGTGACGCTTGAAGTGGTTCGCGGCGCATTCGAAGCCGGAATTACCCTTGCTCAGTTGGTGATCGATGTCGTGCAACACCCGGACCAGGCCATACAGGACATCGTGAAAGCCGCGCGTCAACTGGGCCAGACGCTCGAGCAGGTGGTGGACGCATTCAAGCAGGCAGGCGATGAATTTATCGACCACTTCGTGAATGCGATGGTAGCTCTCGGCGAGGACATCAAGGACATGCTTGGCGCGGTAGTTGAAGTCGCCGTTGGCTTGCTCGACACGGTGGTATTCCTGCTCATGAACTTCCTCAACGGCTTCCGCAAGCTGACTGGGGATGAGTTGGCAGATGTTCAGCCTGTGTTCGGAACCTCGGTAGACTTTGCTCACACCTACATCGCAACCGACTCGCCAACGAACCGGATCATCTTTGGCATTCAGGATTTCTTTACCGGGAAACCTGAGTCACGTGCCTTCACCACCGGCAACTTGATTAACTTCGACGTGGGCGATGGAGCTATCGAGCGCTTCACGCTTGTGCACGAGATGACTCACGTCTGGCAGAACCAGAATGTGGGCCCGATCTACATGGCGCACGCGATCGCCGACCACATCACCCTGGGCGACGATCCCTCCTACAACTATGGATATAACGACAGCGACCACTCGGCGACGATCACCCTGGTGGACGCGAAGTATGACCACACGAATGAGAATGTTTTTGATGGTCCTGAAACCGGAGAAGGCGGCAGGACGGTTGTAGACAATGCCGCTGCCGATACTTTCATGGATTTTGGCCCCGAACAGCAGGGTCAAATCCTGATGCACTACTTCGCGCGCAAGGTCCTCATGGGCAAGCCGCAGAGCGACTATGCTCCATGGGAGAAGTTCTCAACCTACGTGCAAAGCCACCCACAGGTCGCGTAATGACCGAACGTACTGTACTTTTGGTTGCGCCACGACCATGCATGCAGCATTTGAATCCCTTGCTGCGTGCCTGGCGTGGTGCTGGCTTACGGGTCGAGCAGCAGGCCTACGATTCTGCCCTACCCGACATCGCTGCGGATGTAAAGGCGCGGCAGGATCTGGCTGCGGTTCTGTTGGTCGGCTCCTCTCGTCGCGCTCCGGCAACTGTCTTGCCGTCTCCTTTTGTTACAGATCACGCTGGGAAACGCGTTCCAACCGCTTGGCTACCCGCCACCGATGCCCGCTCACTCCGCCGTTTTGCTACAGCGGCGGCGCGAGTTCATCGGCGCGGCGGCCGGCAGCCCGGTGTTGCCCTCCTGAGTCAGTGGCACCCGCGCTATCTTCACATTGTTGATCGCATGGAGACCCTCTTACGAGATGGTCACAAAGTGTTTCGCTGGACCTCAGATGTGATTCTCCGTGAAGGGCTGGTTGAAGCGATGGGCAGCGGTGTCGGCTTGGGGGTTTATGTCGGCCATGGACGTCCGATCGGGTGGGTCGGCTACCATGGCATGCGCAGCCGTCACTTCCAAGGCTTCGCGGGTGAACCGATGGGAGCGGTTCTGTCACTCTGCTGTCGAACCGCCAGCCGACGCCGAACCGGTCTGTCCTACGCTGAGGCTTTGCCGCTGCAAGGAGTCGCGGCGGCGTCTTTCGGAGCAACCTCCGACACTTTGCATACCGATAATACGCGGTGGGCCGTCGCCGTCTGCGATGTCTTGAAAGAGGGCGTCAGCACGGTTGGAGAACTCATCACGCGCGCGGCGCCCTCATCTCCAAACGCCGTATCGCCATACCGCTTGATTGGAGATCCCCTCGCCCCGCTGGCCAGCCCAGCGGCGGCCTTAAGACGAGCTCATGCTGTGCAGGTGTATCCATGAAAATTAATGAGACAACAGAAACCGTACGCATTACCGACGACGTAATTAACCAACTGCGATCGCTCCTGACGCAGATTCAGCCCCGGCTGCCGCAAACCTGGCCAAGTGGTTCACTTTTTCAGTCAGAGCTCGGTCTTGACTCCTTGGACCTGGTCGAGTTGGTGGCCCGAGTGGAACAGCGCTACGGCATGCTGATTGCCGATTCGGAGCTTCCGCGTTTCGTATCTCTCGATGCCATGGCGGACTACATATGCGCGAGAACGCAGGCATGACGGGAGATCGCATCGGCGAAGTCGCTCATCGTGTCGTCATTACCGGCATTGGAGTGTGTTCACCCCTTGGAGGGAGCGCCACCGAGATGTTTCGCAACCTGATGCATAGTGAAACAGCGCTGCGAAATTGGTCTGACCTCGAGACCGAAGGGTACCGATGCTCGATCGCCGCACGCATTGAAGATGTGCCAGGAAACCCTCTTCGACGAGGAGGAACGCTTGCACTGCTTGCCGCCCGACAGGCGGTGCATATGTCCCGAGCGAATCTGCCCATCAACACGGGCGTCTATATCGGAAGTACGCTAGGCGAGAGTCTTGCATTCGAGCGAGCCGCCGAAGGGGAAAGCCTGGATGTCCGCGAGTACGGCATTCCATCCATTACCGATGCCGTCCGGCAAGACTTTGCCTTCTCTGGACCTGCACAATCGCTCGCGACAGCATGTGCTGCCGGCAACTATGCAGTCGGGGCTGCAATGGAAGATGTCCGCTCGGGCCGTGTGCCATTCGCCATCGCCGGAGGCGTGGAACCGTTTTCTCGCCTGTCAATGGTTGGTTTCACTCGTTCGCGCGCCATGGCCTCTGATACATGCCGTCCTTTCGACATGCGCCGTAGCGGCATGATGTTGGGGGAAGGCGCAGCGATGTTCGTTCTCGAAACCGCCGAACGAGCTGTCGCGCGAGACGCGACGCCTCTCGCTGAGGTGGTTGCGCTCGGTCTATCTTGCGATGCATACCATCCCACTGCGCCGCGTCCGGATGGCTCTGGCATGAAGCGCGCGATGCAAGCCGCAATCGACGAGGCAGGCCTGTCCCCAGGCATGATTGATTGGGTAAATGCCCACGGCAGCGGCACTCGTGCGTCTGATGCTGCAGAAGCCTGTGCTCTGCGCGGCCTGTTTGGAAACGAGTTGCCCATTGTCAGCGGAAGCAAAGGTTCGCTCGGACACGCATTAGGTGCCTCCTCAGCGCTTGAACTTGCTGTTTGCGTGCAGGGCCTGCTTGAACAAACAGTTCCACCTACAGTAGGCCATCAGACGCCTGACACTGATGGGGTTCCATGTACTCGGGAACCGGTACGTCGACCATTGCGGTGGATTCTCAACAACGCTTTCGCCTTTGGCGGATTGAACTCCTCCCTTCTCCTGCGGAGATATGACTCGTGATGCGACCCGCCGATATCGACGTCGTCCTGCCCTCCAATGCATTGGAGCGTGATGCAATGGAGTCGGTTGTGGACCGTCTGACTGCACTGTTTGAAGGCGCAACTGGTGTGAGAGGCGGACTGTATCTGGCGTCGACAGACGCGGGCAATGCGACCACACAACGCTTTTGGCACGATGCTATGGCTGCTGGAGTAGCCCTGGCCAATCCCGAGTTGTTTCCGTGGTGTTTGGCCAATGCGCCGTGCGCCGCGTTAGCACGGCGCTTTGGTATCGCTGGGCCAAACTTCACCTGGCTTGGCGGTGAAGATGCTCTACAAGCCGCTTGGCATGCGGCTGAGTCAGCCTTAGCGAGGAACCGCGTGGATAATGCATTTGTCGTATTTGTTGAATTTGGAAAATTGGATTTACCGGGTCGGTTCCAGTCCTGGCGCCTTCAGAAGCAAGAGATTCGACGAGGCGAAGAGAGAAGCGCTGCTGCTCTTTTATCATAGCGGCTGCGAAGAAACATCCTTCTTCAACCTTCTTCAAAAATCAACATTGTGGGGTTTCGCACCAACTCTACTCAATCGGACGCCTGCGCCCACGTACACGGGGGGAACCGGCTTCCTTCGGTGATATCGCATCGATCGAGCGAACTTCGCTTTGACGGGTCGTCTGGGCTGCATCAAGTCGAGCTGCAATAGAATCGAAATCCGCCGTCGGACCGCTCCAGCGAAGCTGATCCACGTTGTCGAACAGCGGTATATCAGTTCGAAGAGTTGCCAGCGTTCGGAAGAGGACTGCATGGTCCCATTCGCGCGCGAGTGTCTCTGCCAGTGCTCCCGCATTAGCGGCGTTTACGCGCCACTCGCGGCAGTCTCGGGGGATGGATTCAAGGTGGACAAATTTGGCAAGCACCGCCGCTGACGATTTTGCACCCCATCCTGGAAGGCCCGGATAGCCGTCTGCTGCATCTCCGACCAGAGCAAGATAGTCGGGGATCGATTCCGGCTTTACCCCAAATTTCTGGATTACACCAGCCTCATCGAATGTGACACGCGTCCGGCGATTGAGTTGAACGATGCGTGTACCGCGGACGCACTGTCCGAGGTCCTTGTCCGGCGTGCAGATGATGACCCGTTCGACGCGGTCGTCGCGTGCAGCAATTTCCGCGGCGGCAGCCAGCGCGTCGTCGGCTTCGAATTCCACCATCGGCCAGACCACGAAACCTGCTGCGGAGAGAGCTTCCTCGAGTGGATGGAATTGAGCGAGCAGGTCGGGTTCCACACCCTCACTCGTTTTGTAGTCGGGCCACAACTCGTTGCGGAACGATTCGATGACGTGGTCCGTGGCGACGGCAACATGCGTGGCGCCAGCCTTGACCATTCCCATGACGGATGAGAGAACTCCCCGAATGGCAGCAACCTCCTGTGCATTCTCATCCCGGGCGGATGGGAGAGCGTAATAGTGCCGGAACAACTCGTAGGTACCGTCGACGAGGTAGATGTCCAAAGTAGGGAACCTCTATGCAAACGTAAAGGAAGGGCGGAGACACTTCAACAGCGGCAGGGCTGGAATCTTTATGTAAAGCCTGCTGAACCTAACGCTAGTAAGGGAGGAAGCCTTGCACCTTGGTTCGTAATCGGTATACCGACGTGGTCGCCGTGATGTAGAGGGTCCCGCGGTCTTTGTCGCCCCAGGTGAGATTGGCAGGTTGCTCCGGCATTGCGATGGTGGCAAGGTGATGCCCCTGCTGATCCCAAACCCAGATACCTTTAGGACCAGTCACAAAAAGATTGCCATTCTCGTCAATCTTGATTCCGTCGGGCACGCCATCGTCTCGGCCGCCTGGTTCTTCGCCGAAGATGCGTCCATTCGTCAGAGAACCATCCGACGCGACATCGTAAACGCGAATATTTCGAAGTTCACTATCGTCCACGTAGAGGCGCTTTCCATCGGGCGAGAATGCCAAACCGTTCGGTTGTGTCAGTTCCTTGGTCAAGAGCCGCACGTTGCCCTGATCGTCTAACCGAAACACTCCCTGGAAGGGAAGTTCCTGCTTCTCGCCCTTTACGAGGTCGAGCGTAGGATCCGTGAAATAGATCGCTCCATCCGGTCCTATCGTTACATCATTCGGGCTGTTGAACTTCTTTTCCTCGAAGCGATCCGCCAGGATTTTGTACTTCCCCTCGGGGGTGACTTCAATAATTGCCCGAAGCACGCTGGCGCAGTCAATTAATCGATGCTTGCGATCGTAGGTATTCCCGTCGGGATCGCCCAGCGCAATGATCTCTTCCTTCTTGCCGTCGAGATGCAAGCGAAAGATCTTGTTTGTGGTTTCATCGCTGATGTAGAGAAAGCCAGCATCATCCCAGACCGGCCCTTCCGTGAAACCGAAGCCGCCTGCAACCAGTTCAAGCTTGGCATTCTTGTCTATTAGCTTCCAGAACTGTGGCGATTCTGCCAGCAGTTCGAATGTTCCCGGCGCGTTCCGTGCATGGAGAATCAGAAAGGCCGAAGTCACTAATAGGGCTACGCATCCGATCTTGGGGAGTGACGTCGAAATCTTTTTCGTGCTTCTAGAAATCATTCTTCTTCTTTTTTGGCTGGTGCGTCGGTCGACTTTGCTGACTTTGCAGATTCAACAAGAAAACTGATCAAGTCATCTAGCTCACGCGAGTTGAGCTTCGTGCCGTAATCAGCTGGCATCAGCGACTGCGACTGGAATTCGAGGTTCTCCAGTTCCGACTTCATCAGGAAGTGAAAAGACCCGTCGACTGCCTGCACCTGTACGGAGAAATTATCTTCATTGCGCACGATACCGGCGAACCGCTCGCCATTACGAGTGACCGCCACTACGGATCGATTCTGTAGCGGCGGTTCTGTAATCGCCTTGTGAATTTCGTCAGTATTGTGCGTCCGAGCGTAAGAGGAAAGGTCGATTCCAAGGAAGCCACCCTCACCTGCGACCATGTGGCAATCCGAACACTTGGCTTCGCCAAAAAAGATTGTCTTTCCTTGCTGGGGGTCTCCGCGAACAGGTGCAGAGTTGTGGACGCCTTGCAGTACTCGAACGTATTCCGCGATGGCTGTGATCTTGGTTGTTCCGAGCGAACGGAATGCCGGCATTCCCATTCCTGGCATTCCATCCCTGATGGTGCGGACCAGTTCCTCGTCCGACAATCGCAGGGTTTCGCGCCCCTTCGCGATGTTCGGTGCTCGTTCGCCGCCGCGGCCGTCCAGGCCATGACACCCCGCACAGTTGGATGAGAACAGTTGACGACCCGTACTTATTTCTGACTTGGGCCGGGAACCGGTGTCTCCACGAGGAGACTGAGCTTGGACTCCTACGGTACTTGCAAACACGAGCGCCGCAGTCAGTACTCCAATCCTGCAGCTTCGCGGTAGATCAGCCTTGCCAAAAGCGATTTTCACCCAGTGAAAAATAAGGCACACTCGTGAAAGTAGTGTCACGGAGTTATATCAGGCGCGCAACTGTCGCACTCACTATTTTTCCTTGACTGCAATCGCCGCGATCTCCACGCGCGCGCTGTTCACCAATGCAGCTGCCTGGATTGTAGCGCGGGCCGGCTTTGGATCGGGCATCACGCTCTTGTATACGGCATTCATGTCACCGAACTCATGAATGTCCGCCAGGTACACATTCACCGAGACAATATCGCTCATTTGAAAGCCGGCCTGCTCAACCACCCTCTTGATGTTGTCGAGCGCCGCCTGCGTCTCCGGTCCAATTCCGCCGGACTTCAACTTCCCTGCGTCATCGGTTCCTTCCTGGCCGGCAACGTACAGCGTATTTCCCACTAGCACTCCGTCACTGAACGGAAGACCCTTTCCTTCTCCGAGGGTTATTGCGCGCCGCTTCGGAGCATACGACGCGAGTGAACCTGCAAAAATGGCAACGATTGCCGCAACAATGCCAACGGCTAATATCAATGAAAATCGGTGACGCTTCATCTGCATTTCCTCCATGTGTGTTCTTCGTTTTTCTTCAGAATGTATGTCTAAACTTCAATTGTTGTCGTCCCAAATCCCGGTTTCGACTCAAATTTCTGTCTTCCCATTTCACTGACAACGGTGCTAGAGTCCGCGCACATGTATACAACGTGGAGGACGCCTTGAACAAATGTCACCTTTTTAGCGGTGCGCGAAGAAAGGCGATTTTAGCGGTATTGCCTCTCTTTGCGCTCACAATTCTTGGAGCATTCATCTTCACAACGCAATCTGACACTAAGCCTTCCGTTGACGATGCTCTCCTCGACGGTTTTCGCCACGTGGAAGTGGCTTCTGTGTCCGACGCGTTGGAGCAGGTGGCAGGGAAACGGATGTACATGAGTCACCGTATGCAATCGATTTTTCCAACCAGATTTGCCGGTTTTGCCGTTACCGTTCAGTTGAAAAAGGCAGAAGGGAACAACGACCCTACGGCCCTGAACGGAATGCTGGCGGCGATCGATGGAGGCGGTCCAAACTCCGTCTACGTGATGGTGGTGGAGGATGGCGCCGATATCGCAGGAATGGGTGGACTGATGGGCACCGCAATGAATGCGCGTGGATACTCAGGCGCCGTGATCGATGGCGGCGTGCGAGACGTTGCTTATCTCCGCAAAATTGGATTCCCTGTGTACGCGCTCGGCATGGTCCCATCTACATCTGTGAATCACTATCGCTTCGCGGGAGCGAACATACCGGTCATATGCGACGGCATAGCGGTTCAAGCTGCTGACATCGTTGTAGCCGACAACGATGGAGTAGTTGTGGTTCCCCGGGCAAATGCAGAGCAAGTATTAGCCCGTGCCCAAGAGATGGATTTCAAAGAGCACTCCATGTATGCCTACATTGAAAAGCTAAAGTCGATTCAGGAAGCAGTAAAGAAATTCGGGCGCCTTTAAGAACTCGTTTCAAAATTGTTGCATAAACTTGATTTTCATCAGATAATTCGCACTTTCATTTTTCCAATTGGTCACGGCCATGGCAGGGAAGCCGAAACGTAGCTACAACATCACTTCACTCCAGCGCGGTCTGCTCGTACTCGACTTATTTGTAAAAGCTGAAACGGGGCTGACCGCCTCACAGGTCGCTAAACTCTCGGGCCTCCCGGTGAGCACTGTCCACCGCTTCCTGGTGAATCTGGAATCGTCCGGTTATCTGAACTGCAGTGGCAACGGCAGTTATCACCTCGGTGTCGCCTGCTTTTCACTGGGCCAGGCGGCCTTGGGGCAGCTGGATATTCGGCGTTTGAGCTTGCCACACCTGCAGGACCTGAATGCCCAGACACGCGAGACGATACACCTGACGGTGCAGCATGGATTGTCTGCCGTGTACGTAGAAAAGCTAGACTCGCCCGAGCCTTTGCGGATCTATTCACGCATTGGGGCAGCCGTGCCATTGCACTGCACTGGCGTCGGCAAGGTCATGCTGGCCTATATGCCTCCAGAAGAGCAGTTGCGGGTTCTATCTCAGTTGGAATTCAAACGCAGAACGCCCAACTCAATTGGAAGTTTGCAGGAACTGCAGATGCATCTGCAGAAGGTTCGACGCAATGGTTACGCTTGCGACCTGGAAGAAAACGAGCCACATGTTCGATGTATCGCCGCGCCGATTTGGGACCATACCGGAGCTGTACACTCTGCATTGAGTATCACAGGACCTGCAGTTCGTATGTCGATCACGCGGTTGCGGCAACTCGCACCTCTGATTCAAGCTGCCGGAAAGAAAATCTCCCGAGAACTGGGATATCAGGCTGCCAAACTCGTCCCGCATGCAATATCAGCAGGCAAGATGGGAGCCAGCAGTCGCGACTTTACGGTACAGTCCGCCATACCACACGTTCGGTAGGGTGTTGGCGTCAACGGCCAGGGCTAGGATTCGTACGCACATGAGTTTCGTACAGATTACGGTCTTGACATGCGCACTGGTGAGTGCTTGGTCGTTCAATGCAATGGGACTCGACGGGAAAGCGCCCGTAAGCACTACCATCTCGGTGCAAGCGGCGGACCTCCTGGCCAAACCACCTGCGGAAAATTGGCCTTCCTATAACGGAGACTACACCGGACGGCGCTACAGTGCTCTCGATCAAATCAATCCCAGCAATGTCGAGCAACTGCGCGCCCAATGGGTTTTTCACTCACGCAACCACAGTCGCCTGGAAGTTACACCGGTAGTCATCAATGGGCTGATGATCGTGACCTCCGCCAATCATGCGATTGCCCTCGACGCCCGCTCAGGTCGCGAGGTCTGGCACTACTCGCGTCCTGATAGCGAAGGCCTCATCGACGATGCGTCACGCCATCTCAACCGTGGGGTAGGAGTGTGGCAATCTCGCGTCTACATGGAGACCGACAATGCTCACCTGCTTTGTCTCGATGGCCGCTCTGGCAACTTATTGTGGGACGTTGCTTACGCTGCCGACAATAAGAACTACGGTGCGACCAGTGCTCCTCTCGTCGTAAAGGACAAAGTTATCGTGGGAACTTCAGGAGGTGACGACGGCGTGCGTGGCTTCGTCGCCGCATTCGATACGCTTTCCGGAAAGGAGGCCTGGCGTTTCTGGACGATTCCCGCTCCTGGCGAATTCGGTTCGTCGAGTTGGCCCGGAAAGATGTACTTACGTGGTGGTGGCACTACGTGGATGCCAGGAACATACGATCCTGAACTCAACCTTCTGTATTGGACTACCAGCAATCCGGCTCCGGACTTCGATGGATCAGTACGGCCGGGCGATGATTTGTACACGGATTGCGTTCTCGCTCTTGATCCCGACACAGGCAAGCTGAAGTGGTATTTTCAATTCACTCCGCACGATCTTTTTGACTATGACGCCACTGAGACTCCAGTGCTGATCGACACTGAGTACAAAGGCGAGCAAAAAAAGCTACTGGTCCAGGCCAACCGCAACGGCTTTCTCTATGTGCTGGATCGCGTCACCGGAACGTTTCTTTCGGCCACACGGTTTGCGCAAAAGCTGAATTGGGCGACTGGCATTGACTCAAAAGGAAGGCCTATCCGAACTGACGTCAAGCCCACCGCGCAGGGGACCAAGGTTTGTCCCGGAGTCGTGGGTGCCACCAACTGGTATTCGCCGTCATATAGCGAACTCACTCGCTTGTTCTACTTCAAGGCTCTCGAGGAATGCGGGATATTCTTCGTCAAGCCGCAGGAATTCGCCGAAGGCGTCACATTCTATTCGACGGGCGTCAAGCACATCCCGAACGAAAAGGGACAGAAAATCTTGCTTGCCTTCGATCTGCAGACCGAACAATTCGTCTGGAAGTATCCTCAGATAAATTCCGGATATTCATCGGGCGGCACCATGACCACTGCAAGCGGGCTGGTGTTTTTCGGTGACGACTCCAATGCTTTTGAGGCTGTCGATGCGCGCACTGGAAAACCGCTGTGGCACTTCAATGTGGGACAGAGCGTGGATGCATCTCCGATGACTTATTCCGTCCTCGGCAAGCAGTATGTTGCGATCGCCGCGGGCAGCGACATCTTTAGTTTTGCACTGCCATGATTGTAGTGCGTGACAATGAAGGAGTGACAATCGATGCACTTCAAACCAAGCTGGAATCGCCGAAACTTTCTTGGGTCTGTAGGAGCAATCGTCGGTGCAATGGTGGCACCGCGAAAAATGCTCGCTGGTCAGGCAACAGGGCCCGCGATTTCTGGTTTTGGACAGACAGGGAATCCCTATGAGGAACTCGGTGTCACGACCGTTATCAATTGTGAAGGCACCATGACCATGCTCGGTGGTTCATTGCTTCGTCCCGAACTCGAAGCCGTCATGGCACAGGCAGGACGGCACTTTGTTCACATGCCGGAACTAGAAGCGGCGGCAGGGAAGCGCATTGCACAGATGTTGAAACTTCCTGACACGCACTCGGCATTGGTGACCTCTGGCGCAGCGGCCGCAATTCAATCCGGACTGGCGGGAGTGTTGACGGCGGACAACCCGACTTTGATTAAGCAACTTCCGGACCTGGCCGGCATGAAGTCGGAAGTGATCATTCAGAAGTCTCATCGCAACCCGTTTGATCATCAGTTGCGCAGCACCGGCGTAAAGCTGGTGGAAATCGAGACTCGCTACCAGTTGAGCCGCGCAGTCAGCGACCGGACCGCAATGATGCACTTTACTAACTTCGCGAACGCTGCAGGCCAGATCAAAGTGGATGAATGGGCGAAGCTTGCAAAGCACTACAACATTCCCTGCATGAATGACGCAGCGGCTGATACACCTCCGGTGTCCCATCTGTGGGATTACGTAACCATGGGTTATGACCTGGTGACTTTCAGCGGTGGCAAAGCAATTCGTGGCCCTCAATGCGCAGGCCTACTGATCGGGCGAAAGGACTTGGTTTCTTTTGCGCTGCTCAACAATAGCCCCTATGAGGACACCATCGGACGCAGTCAAAAAGTTGGGAAAGAAGAAATCATTGGCATGGTAAAGGCCCTGGAGATGTATTTGAGTGAGGATCACGATGCGCTCTGGAAAACATGGCAAAATCGGCTCGATCACATCGCGGGGCAACTCACCGGAGTGCCGGGAGTAAAAACGACGTTCCATGTTCCCGACATTGCGAATCACGTCCCGCACATGCAGATCACCTGGGATCCCGCGCGCATCCCACTCACTCCACAGGAGGTCTCCAAACGCCTGCGAGATTCGAAGCCGTCCATTGTGATGGGTGTCGGTGAGGAGCACCCTGTGCTGGGCATGAATTCATTCATGCTGCAGGACGGCGAAGAAAAGATTGTAGCCGACCAACTGGTCCGTATTCTTCGTGACCACACTGCCTGAGGAAGGGAAGTAGATTGTCCATTCGCGAAAACTACATCGCCGGGGTGCCAGCTTGACGGCCGCCAGAGCAACGCACGTCCGCTGGTTCCTCGTGTTCTGGATGTTCATTCTGAGTTCGGTAGCCTTCCTCGATCGCGTCAACATCTCAATCGCTGGAACATCGATCGCACAGGCCTACCACTTCGATAACGTTCAGTTGGGGCGCATCTTCAGCGCCTTCCTGATCGGGTATGCAGTCTTTCAAACCGCTGGAGGCAGGCTCGCTGATCACTTCGGCCCGCGCCGCGTGCTTGCTCTTGGCGTGGTTTGGTGGGGCATCTTTACTGCATTATCAGCTGCTCTTCCTTTGGAGATTCCACACGCATTGAGCTGGTTCATTGCCATCCGTTTCTTATTCGGGGCAGGAGAGGCGGTGATCTTTCCCGCCTCAAACCAGTTTGTTGCTCGTTGGATTCCTGCACACGAACGCGGATGGGCCAATGGATGGATCTTCGCCGGGGTCGGGGCAGGCTCAGGCCTCACGCCTCCTCTTGTTACCTACATCATGCTTCTGTACGGTTGGCGTGCTTCGTTCTGGCTTTGTGCTGTGATCGGCCTCATTGTAGGACTCATCTGGTACGTCGCAGCCCGCGACACTCCGGAAGAACACGCCAGCGTCTCACCTGCAGAGTTGCAGGTCATTCGAGGAGGAATCAAGACCAACACAGCGTCTGCTGGCTCAAGCACATTTGTTCCCTGGTCGCGGGTGCTGAAAAGCAAAGAAGTCTGGGCCGTGACTGCAAGCTATTTTTGTTTTGGATATGTCGCTTGGATCTTCTTTAGTTGGTTTTATATCTATCTCGCACAAGTGCGCGGTCTGAACCTGAAAGCCAGCGCGTTTTATGCCATGCTGCCATTCCTGGCCATGGCGCTCTTCTGTCTCGTCGGAGGCAAGGTCAGCGATGCCCTGACACGACACCACGGACCCCGTATTGGACGCTGTGTGCTCGCATCGATCGCCATTACCCTTGCGGGCGCATTTCTTGCGCTGGGGTCCGTGGTTGATAGTGCACCTCTTGCGAGCGTTGTTTTAGCGGGCGGCGCGGGCGCGCTTTACTTTTCTCAGAGTTCTTTCTGGTCCGTGACAGCCGATATTGCCAGCGGTTCATCAGGAGCAGTTTCCGGATTCATGAATATGGGGGCCCAGGCGGGAGGAGCACTGACAGCCTCACTTACACCTCTGATCGCTATGCACTATGGGTGGACTTCTTCCTTTCTGGTTGCGGCGTCTCTATGTTTGATCGGCGCAATAGCGTGGCTAGTTGTGGATCCCAGCCAATCCTTGATGACATCTGGCAGTGAGCAAGTCCGAACTACACCGCAGGTTTCGATCGGAGGCACACAACATTGATGTTGGATGGAGAGCACATCCTTTTGAAAATACGTCCAAAGTCGGAATGCCAGTGGGACTTGGTCAGCCTTGGTGAGGTCATGTTACGCCTTGACCCTGGTGACATGCGGATTGCGAACACGCGCCAGTTTCGCGCCTGGGAAGGGGGCGGCGAGTACAACGTCGCCCGAGGCCTCCGTCGATGCTTTGGAATGAACACTGCTGTCGTTACAGCCCTCGCCGACAATCCCGTGGGACGCCTGGTTGAAGACCTCATGCTCCAGGGTGGAGTGAGCCTTAAGCACGTGCGCTGGATTCCCGCCGACGGCGTGGGTAGAACCGTTCGCAACGGATTGAACTTCACAGAACGAGGCTTTGGAGTTCGCGCTGCCTTGGGATGTTCCGACCGCGGTCATACCGCTATTTCGCAGTTGAAGGCGGGAGAGATCGACTGGAACCAGATCTTCTCTAAAGAAGGCGCACGCTGGTTCCATACTGGTGGCATCTTCTGCGCGCTCTCCGAGACAACGCCACTTGTCGCGAAAGAAGCCATGGAAGCAGCCAAGGCCGCTGGTTCGGTCGTCTCGTATGATCTGAACTACCGAGCCTCCCTCTGGAATTCCATTGGCGGGCAAGCCAAAGCGCAGGAAGTCAATCGCACGCTGGTCTCCTTGGTGGATCTACTGCTTGGAAATGAGGAAGACTTCACGGCCGCGCTTGGCTTTTCCGTCGCTGGAGTTGACCCCGATCATTCTGCACTCGATCCGGAAAACTTCAAGAAGATGATCGAGCAGGTGGCGAGTGCGTATCCCAACCTTTCTGTCATCGGTACGACGCTTCGGAAGGCAACCACCGCCTCGAGGAATGACTGGAGTGCGCTCATCTTTTGCGATGGCAAGTTCTTTCACGCAACCGTACGCGAGAGTCTGGAAATCTACGATCGGGTAGGAGGAGGAGATTCCTTTGCCTCCGGGCTCATTTACGGATTTTTGGCCGGCAAGGATCCGCAATGGGCTTGCGAGTGTGGCGCTGCTCATGGAGCTTTGGCGATGACGACTCCCGGCGATACGAGCATGGCCACTATGAGTGAAGTGATGCAAGTCATGAAAGCGCGTACTGCCCGAATTGTGCGTTAGGTAGCAATAGTAACGTGGGATGACAAATGACCATTAATCAGGTAATCGAGCGTATCTCCGAGATCAAGATTATCCCGGTGGTACGGGCATCGAGCGTGGATGAAGCAAAACAAGCGGTCGAGGCGATCAGCGAAGGCGGGATTCCAATCGTCGAGATCACGATGACAGTTCCCGATGCTATCAACGTCATCCAGCAGGTCGTAAAGAAATATGAAAAGGATGTACTGACGGGGGCAGGAACTGTTTTGAACTCCGCTCAAGCGAAAGCATGCATTGATGCTGGTGCTGAATTTCTAGTCAGTCCAGGTCTGTCGGTACCTGTGCTCTCGACAGCGCTCGCGATGAAGAAGCTCGCGATCCCAGGCATTCTGACTCCGACTGAACTAATGACTGCCGGCGAAAATGGCGTAACCATGGTCAAGGTATTCCCTTGCGGGAATGTTGGCGGGCCAAAATATATCAAGTCCCTCAGAGGTCCTTTTCCGAATATTCGAATGATTCCAACAGGCGGTGTAAATGCGCAAAATGCGGCTGACTACATGAACGCTGGAGCGTTTGCGGTAGGAGTAGGTGCCGATCTGGTCGATGTATCCGCTTTACGAGCGGGAAGAACTGACAAGGTCACAGCTGCCGCTCGGGAGTTGGTCCAAGCTGTGCAGGATGCGGGCCAAGGCAAACATAGTTCCAAGTGAACTGCCCAAGACAAGCCTTTAGGCTCGCTCATCACCCACCACCATTCTGCTTGCTGCTCGTCTACAGTGATGAAGTAGAGGGGCAAAGGAATCGAACAGTTGTACTCCCGTGTCGGACCACGATCTAATCGGCACGATCGTTTGATCTGAAGCCCGTTAGGAGAAGCAGGAATGAGGTTTGCACGAATTGTTTATCTCATAGCGGCATTTTACGGATTCATATCCCTGATACCGTTGTACTTCATGCTCAACAGAGTCGGGCAGGAGGCTCCTCCGGCGGTTACTCACCCCGAGTTCTACTACGGATTCTTAGGCGTGACACTGCTGTGGCAGATGGTGTTTCTGATGATGGCGAAGGATCCCATTCGTTATCGGCCGCTGATGCCGATCAGCATACTCGAAAAGCTCGTATATGCCGTCCCAGTACTCCTCCTGTATTCACTGGGACGAGTGCATCCAAGCATCATGCGATCATCCCTGCCTGACCTAATCTTCGGTCTTCTGTTCGCCATCGCATACTTGCGGACGACGGGTTACAAGTCGAATACGTAGGTGAGGCGCGCGACTCGCCAAGTTTCGACGCTTAGTACTTTTCGGGAATCCAGCGATACTTCCAGTTAGGAGCTTTGTATCCGTTCGGCCCCTGGCGTGGTGGAAGCTTGACCTTCTTCTGCTTAATTCGTTTCCACGGCACTTTGCTCAGCAAATGAGAAATGCAATTCAGCCGGGCTCGCTCCTTATCGTTAGTCTGGACGACGTGCCAGGGAGATTCCGAAGTATCGGTGGCCGCCAACATTCGATCTCGGGCGCGCGAATAGTCATACCAGCGACGATGAGATTCTAAGTCCATCGGACTGAGTTTCCACTGCCGCATGGGATCCTCAATACGCTTGAGAAATCTTCGGTGCTGCTCTTCTTCGCTCACCTCGAACCAATACTTTATGAGTATTATGTCGTTATCTTTCATTAGCCGCTCAAAAGCAGGAACCAACTTCAGGAACTGCTTGCATTGCTTCTCCGTGCAAAATCCCATGACGCTTTCAACTAGTGCACGGTTGTACCAGCTGCGATCGAAGATGATTACTTCCCCAGCTGCGGGAAAGTGTTGCATGTAGCGCTGTATGTAGAGTTGAGATTTCTCACGTTCGCTGGGGGCAGGTAGGGCTACATGCTTGAACACGCGGGGACTGACGCGCTCAGTGATGCGGTGAATGACTCCCCCTTTTCCAGCCGCGTCACGACCCTCGAACACAATGACAACCTTGGCTCCAGTAGCTTTGACCCATTCTTGCATTTCGACCAGGTTGGTCTGAAGCTTGCGCAAGATTCGTTCATACTCTTTGTTACTGAGCCCTTCCGTTTCGTCGTTTTTCTTCTTCTTATTCTTGTCAGCCATTATGATGTCCTTCCGTAGAATCGAAGTACCGAGCTAATTCCAGCAACGGTGAACCTGAGCCGTGTTTCTTGCGCCGCGGCGAAACCTTCCAGTGATCCTGAGCCCTCGAATGCTTGTGAAGGCACAGTCTGGCCTACGTCATCAGGGCGACTATGATCGTTCCCCATGTCGTCAACAATACGTGACCAATGGCCACCGTATATGAATAGCCCAACGTAGCCACAGGACTATCTGCCTTTTCTTGGACCGCGGCGGCTCCCGCGATCATGGTTTGCGCTCCTGCAAGTCCGCCCATCAAGAGCGCCGGGTTCAGCTTGAGAACGTATCGGCCGAAGAACAGACCAGTAATCAAGGGAAACAAAGTGACCGCGATTCCCCCGAGGAACAAAACATAGCCGTGTTCACGCACTGCGCCTATGAAAATTGGCCCGGCTTTGAGGCCTACCATTGCTACAAATGCAGCCAGACCCAAAGACCTCATAAATAGAATTGCGGCATCTGGGAACCTGCCAAACCATGGCCGTACGGAATGTAACCATCCTGCAAGAACTCCGACGAGGAGTGTTCCCACACTCGTGCCAAGGACAATTCTCAAATTCCCGATCGGAATGGAGATTATTGCTCCCAGAAGCACACCGACGAAAATGGTCAAACCAAGCACCATCAAGTCGCTATCTTGAGTCGGTCGGATCATCGTTCCAACCAGCGGTGCCAGCGTTTGCACCGCTCGTTCCGAGCCTGTTACTTGTAGCGTGTCGCCACGCTGAATCACCGTTCCAGCGCCAATCGGCAACGACTGTTCGCCGCGGATAATCCTACGTAGAAAAACTCCGTGCGTTTCGTCGTAGGTATCGGCGATTTCTTTTAGAGTTTTTCCGGCGATTTTCTTCTCTGTTACGTATAGATCGAACGAAGCCATCGGAATATGAAGTAACTCTGCATCTGCAACCTCCACCGTGGATGGGCCAAGAGCTTGCACCAGTGCTTCCGTTCGTCCGGACACGGCGACTAGATCGTCGGCAACTAATACGGTTGTTTTCTCAGGTGAGAAAATCTCACTTTGCCGCCTGACACGTTCCACAAAGAGTCGTGCGGTCAGAGATGACTCTGCCTCTGCCACGGTTTTTCCAGCGATAGGGCCATCTTGACGGATCTTGTAAGCTCGACATGCAACAGGCTGCCATGCGGACTGAATGCCCCCTTTCGTTGAACGAATTCCCAGGCTTGCTTCTACGCGCTTCGATTCGTCCCGAAGGTTAATGCTTAGCAGCTTTGGGCCGAGACTGGCGCAGCACCATATGACTCCTAGCGTGCCGAATATGTAGCAGATTGCATCGGCTACCGCGACGTGAGCGACCAATAATTCCTTTTGCTCAGTGGGTAAGGCGAGTGCCCGAATAGCCTCGCTCGCGGTACCAATAGCTGGAGACTCCGTTAGCGCACCGGACAACATCCCCGCTGCATATCCCGGGTCAAGCGCAAGGTACTTTGCTACTGAATAGGCAGCTAGCAGGCCCATCGCCGGCACGAACACACCGAGTACTGCCCAGCGCCAGCCTTCTCCCTTCAAACTTTGAAAAAAGCTGGGACCAGTTGAGTAGCCTATTCCAAATAAGAAAAGTAAGAACAACATTGCCTTCGCCTGGTCCGCCACCGGGACGTGGAACACGGTTCCGATTAGAATTCCTCCCAGGAGCGATCCAGTCACCACCCCAAGTCCGACTCCGCGAAACTTCGGGCGCCCGATGAGATATCCAATGCCAATGGCAAGATAAACAGCCATTTCCGGATACTTCGTAAACAAAGTGGCCAGCCATTCCATATGCTCTTGCTTTCTACGTCTGATACGAAGCCAGTTTTTCACGCCTTCAGACGTGTAGGGAACAAGCCCAGATTAACGGTCGACAAATGTTAGGTTCGCGACAGGCGGATTCCGAACTGTCAGTTTTGCCAGTTAGAAAAAATGGGTTGGGCTAACACCCTTTCAGTAGCTGATTCAGGTGAAACCTAATTGGCGAAAGTATTAGTGTGAATGGCTATGGAGAACAAAGCATATATCAATCGAGCTCTCGATGCCTCCATCAACATCGGCTTGGCTGTTCTGCTGGTGGTCTCGTGTCTGTGGATTCTTCGCCCATTTGTTCCTTTGATCGTATGGGGCATCATCGTTGCTGTGGCCTCATATCCAAGGTTTCAGAAATTGCAAGCATCGATGGGGGGAAGAGGCACACTGGCCGCTGTTCTGTGGACTCTCCTTCTACTAGCTGTCTTGATTGTTCCGATCGTGTGGTTTTCGGTTGCGATGATAGACGGCATACGCCCGCTAGCTGAACGCTTGCGGGGAGGAGATTTCACAATTCCGCCGCCGCCCGTGAGCATAGCCACCTGGCCAGTCATCGGTGCGCCGCTCGCGCGAGCATGGAGCGCTGTCTCAACAGATTTGACGGCCGTGATGATGAAGTTTTCTCCCGAGATTAAGGCCGCTCTGCCTAAGATCCTTTCAGCTTCCGCTGGAGTGGGCTTTACGATCCTTGAATTTCTTCTCTCGATAGTTGTCTCCGGAGCCTTATTAGGAAATGCGCCAGCCGCTGCCAAACTCACACGCGGCTTCTTCGTACGGTTATTCGATGACAAGGGCCCGGAGTTTCAAGACCTGGTCGGAACCACGATCCGCAGCGTTACCTTTGGAATTATTGGTGTGGCGCTTATCCAAGCGGCCTGCGCTGCAATGGGCTTCCTGGTTGTCGGATTGCCGGGAGCAGGTGCGTGGTCGTTTATTTTTCTCTTCGCCGCGGTTGTTCAGGTCGGAATTTTGGTCTTGATACCGGCGGTCCTTTACGTTTTCGCTACAATGACCGCAACCAAGGCGGTTCTGTTCCTTGTATGGTGTGCCGTTGTGGGTTTAATGGACAATGTGTTGAAGCCTATCCTGCTTGGGCGCCGCGCGGCGGTACCGATTGTTGTTGTTTTTTTGGGCGCGATCGGCGGCTTTGTCGCTTTGGGCCTCATCGGTCTATTTGTGGGGGCAATTGTTTTGTCCGTTGGCTACAAACTTTTCATCGCTTGGATAGCCGCTGGGTTTATACAGGAGCCGCCTTCTCGAGATACCGCGTATGCTGGCAAGGCAACGTAGATCTTCAGCTGCCGCACGGCATCCGCATTCATTAGGGGAACATCCAACCTCGGGCAAATTATGTCTAAAAATGTCAAAGCCTGAGTGAAGTCTGGGTTTGTGCCCCAGCTCCAGCTCAGGCTTTCAAGTGTTCGCCACGCCACCCGTTAAGGTCGGTGGCCCCGGAGGTTAGTTCCCAAGCTTTCAGATCCAGCACTTCGCACTATCACGCAGCCTTGGCTTCGCGTTTGGTCTTCGCCGGAGGAACTCTTGCGCTTAGGTATGCTGGCTTCAGCAATTTCAATCCCAATGTCGCACTAAAGCCATGGATTTCCTTTACATCGAGTTTTCGCATGAACTCAATAGTTTCTGCCGTGATCACCTGTCCGGGCACCATGATTGGAAATCCTGGCGGATACGGAATCACGAAGTTTGCGGAGACAAGCTCCGGCCCTTCCTTGATCCGGTTGTCGATTTCCGGACTGGAGAGTTTCAGGTGCTCACACTGTTCTTCCCTATAAGCTCCGAAGAAGGCTGAACGCATGTCGCCCTCGCTCGTAATACTTGCTGGGTTTTCTCGGAAGCTGTTGTGGAAGCAACTGAAGTTCGGAAGATTCGGGACGTCTTCCATCAGAGACTTTACTCTGGCATCAAATGCCTGACGTGCCGCATTCCCTGCGCGCGCCAGCTTTTTCTCGATTCCCTGCGAGATCTCGACGAGAACCTTGATCAGTTGAGCGATATCGCTTCGAGTGTTGTTGATATTGGTTTGCAGCAGGACGCTGTTGCGAGACGTCTTGTTGAGTTGAATGTCGTAATCCGCTGCAAGCATGTTCTTGAACTGCGTGCCATCGAATCCAGCAGAACCACAGACCAGCGTTAGGCGCGTTACGTCCAAAGCGAACTCATCCTCTTTGAGCGCCTTGACTGACGTTGTCCAATTCGTGCCCGGCGTCAGGTAATCTACAAATCCAGTCTCGCGGAACTCACCGGGAACGAGATCGTCCGCACCGAGAATCTTGAAGTACTTCGAGATCAGCGGATGCGAGTTGACTTCGCGGCGGACATCGAGCGCTAGCTGTATGGCGCGATTGACAAGTTCGTAACCTTCCAGTTCCATTTGGCGCCTTGCAACATCAAGCGAGGCGATGATCTGCAGGTTAGGAGAGGTGGAGGCGTGTGTGAAAACAGCTTCGTGGAATTGCTCTTCCACGGTGTGGTAATCCTGATCCTTGACCAGAACCATCGATCCCTGTCGAAGGCTTGACATCGACTTGTGCGTGGAGTTGGTCTGATAAACCCTCAGGTGGACTTTGCTTGGGTCGGCCAACAAGCGAGTTTCTAGCAGTTTCGGATCTTTCGGGTCGAGATCGGTCCCAAGCTTTTTTTGCTGTTCCTCAAATGCGGCGCGATATTCGGGAGTTTTGAATTTGTTTTCCAGAATGGCGGCTGCACCCATGGCAGTGCGGCGGCGGTAAAATGGACTGAACCGCGCGAATCCGAACCACGCCTCATCCCACAGGAAAATCAGATCTGGCTTGATCGCCAAGCACTCTTCCATGACTCGTTCAACGTTGTAGATGTGACCGTCGAAAGTGCAATTCGTCAAGACGAGCAGGCGTGCCCGGTCCAGTCTTCCTTCGGCCTTCAAATCGAGCAATGCTTTCTTGATCGTACGCAAGGGAACGGCACCGTACATGGAGTACTGCGTCAACGGATACGCTTCAACATAAAGTGGTAGTGCCCCGGCCAACACCGCACCATAGTGATGTGATTTGTGGCAGTTCCGGTCGACCAGCATGATGTCGCCCGGTGCGAGCAAAGCTTGTTCGACCATCTTGTTCGATGTCGAGGTGCCATTCGTAACAAAGAAGACATGGTCTGCGCCAAATGCGCGTGCAGCTTTGTCCTGCGCGACCTTGATCGTACCCGTCGGCTCGAGCAGGCTGTCCAAGCCTCCCGTGGTTGCCGACGACTCGGCCAGGAAAAGATTCAATCCGTAAAACTGGCCCATGTCCCGGATCCAGTTCGATTTGAAAATAGACTTGCCTCGCGCCACCGGAAGTGCGTGGAACGTGCCAATCGGGCGTTGCGAATATTTCTGCAGGTTGTCAAAGTATGGAGTTTCAAACCTGTCCTGAATCGCATCGAGGATGCTTAAGTGAAGTTCGAGTGGTTCCTCAACCTGATAGAAAACACGGCGAATCGATGTCGCGGACAAATCACCCGCCGCCTTCTCCACTTCCCGGTCGCTTAACAAAAAGATATCGAGTTCGGGACGAATCAGCTTCAGCGCTCCGACTAGAGTCAACGCATACTGTCCGGCGGTCTGAGCATTACCTGTCGCAGCAAGGTGAGAGGTCAGGAATTCGCGTAGCAGAGGATTGTTATGGGACGATTGGAATGGAATCCCTTCATAAATGACGACCGACTCGAGGCTGCCATTGAGGATGGTTGCAAGTACGGCATCTTCGAAATTGCTAACAAACACCGGTTCATAAACGAACTTATCCTGAGCACGACGCAGCTTGCGCAAGTCTTGCGCCAGTTCTGCCCAGGCCGCTGGTCGAGCCGGGCTTACCATTAACACTTCAAAATAGGGACGGTGTGGCGCCGCGTCTTCGCTGGAGTATGAAACGCGATTGCCCAGGCTGGTTGGCCCCTCATCACTTTCCCAGTCAGAGAGGTTTGAGCGATACGAATGTGTAAGTAGTGCAGCACTGATCGATTGGGCGAGACGGGCCGTTCCTGTCGCATCTCCAGTGGCGATGCGATCTTCCATTGTCTTGAGCAGTGTGGGACCCGGATACGCAAAGAAGTCTTCCCACTGGCGGAGTTCATGAAAGGCTGCCGATACTGCTGCCTGCGCGGTGTCCTTGCTTTCTTTTTTGTCCCGGTCCCAGTTCTCCCATGTCCGCGCTGCCTGTAATAGCGCGCGCCAGCGGTCGAAACGTGCTTCGGCGACGGTAAAAAATTGATCGACTCTGGTGGTTGTGGTCGCTACGCTGGTCATACTTACCCTCCGTGTGATTCCTTGAAATCGTGAAGTATTGCGTTTGAATTTCTTGGCGTGCGCCTGTGCACCACTCTATCTAACTGTGAACAATGACTTTCAAGCGGCAGGCACAGGGACAAGACACGGTGCCCTTGTTGTGGCGATGCGGCTTCCCGCGTATTGCCCGGATGATGCTAGTTTTGACAGGTATGAGGGACAACTGTCAGAAGTATCAGAATCGCGCCTTATCGGAAGAAAGGCATGTGTTTCGAGCTGTTCTGAAGGCGACTCCGGAAAGCGATTCTGCCAAGCGCCAGTTTTTCGCCTGGCGCTTTGGCATGAGCTTTGAAGTCCGGGAATCTCTTATGGAAGCACGGTAAAGATCCCAGAGCTGGTGCCTGCGCCTCCAGCGGTCGTTACGCCAATCTTGCCGGTTTGAGCTCCACTTGGAACCGTTGCGGTGATCTGTGTATCCGAATCGACGGTAAACGTGGTTGCTGCCACGCCGCCGAAGGTTACTTTGGTTGCTCCAGTAAAGCTGTTGCCGGTGATTACAACGGAAGTTCCGACCTGTCCGCTCGTGGGATTAAAGCTGATCACCTTTGGTATGACGTAGAAGTTGAAAACCGTGCTGTAAGTGCCTGCCGGCGTCTTTACAATAATCGGGCCAGTAGTAGCCCCTGAGGGTACCTTGGTTGTCAAATAATTATCAGAGACAAGGGTGAACCGCGCAGGCTCGCCGTTGAACTTCAGAGAAGTGGCACCCGTCAGGCCGTTTCCGAGGATCTGCACCGCAGAACCAACCTTGCCCGCATATAGCAACGGTTTCAGTGTTATTCCAAGGTTCACATCCAACCGGTAAATAACGCCATCCACTGCGAGCCCTCCATTGGCCATGCCGTAGACCGATCCATTGGTGTGCTGCACCATGTTCGAAGCCGGATTCGAGCCGCTTGGTTTGTCGAATTGATTGATGAATGTATAGCTACCCGTCGGAGCAAGGCTGAAGAGAACTCCGTAGTTGTTCAAACCTCCTGCCCAAGTCGTGCCATAGAAGAGGCCATTCGTGGCCAGAAGCACACTCGCGATCGGATCGTTGCCATCGTTTTGTGTTCCCAGCGGAAAATTGTGAAGAACTTTCAGGTTCCCCGACTGTGTTACGCGATATACAGTTCCTCCACCTCCGCTGCCGCCAACTGTGGTCGTTCCAAACAAGCTGCCGTCGCTCGACTGAACCACACCTGCATACGGAGCGGAGCCGTGAGTCGTGTCAAAGTTGTAGATCACCGTCACCACTCCGCCAGGAGTCATCTTAAAGACGGTTCCTTGATTGAGGGTTCCACCATAAAGAGTCGTGCCATAGAAATTCCCATCCTTGCCCAGGAAGAGCGGCGCATAGGAGCGAGAGGGAATCGTGCCGAGCAGTGTGAACACTCCCGATGGTGTGATCTTGTATGCAGTCGCGTACTGGGTTACGCCGTAGAAATTCCCGTCGTTTCCCAACGTCGGAGTGCCATACGGATAGCCGCCGTCGGTGCCCGCTGTGAACGTATAGAGAGACGTAAAGGCCCCGGCGGGGGTGATCTTGAAAATCGTTCCGGCGTTATAAGTTCCGCCCGTGACGGTGGTGCCGTAAAAGTTTCCATCCAGTCCAATGGCGAGCCCCGAGACCGGACGCGAACCATCGGTGCCGCCGAAGGAATGTAAGATCGTATAGGCCGAAGTTGCAGGCATAAATTTGAAGACGACTCCCGTGTTTCCGAACCCTTGCGGAAGAGTCCCGTACAGATTGCCGTCCTGCCCCTGCGCCATGACTTGGGGATTCGTTGGGCTATCTCCGGTACTGGAATTGAAGTTGAAGATATCGGAGTAGATTTGTGCGTACACAGGGCTCCACAGCATCAGCAGGACAGCAAGCAAGATGACAGGCCGCGGGTTCTTCATGTTTTTTTCGAGAAACTGACGCATGATGGTTTTCTCCTCTGGCGATTTCGAATCCGGTCATGGTGAAAGTGTGAAGCCGCGAACTTAGGGATTTACCCAAGTCCTGGCCGCCGCGCTGTTGTTTGTGAACGATGGATCTGGCGTGCTCAATTGCACACCTGCACTGGCATACATCCACCCGGAGAGCTGGGGTTTCACCGTGAGGCTGATGGAGGCACTTTGCCCCGGCCCGATCGAGCCCACGGCGCAGATCACCACGGATCCAGCTCGCCGGCAGCCGTTCGATGCGGACACCAGCCTGACGCCTGATGGTGGAGTTACGGTAATAGACACGTTGGCTGCGGAATCATCCCCGAGGTTCAGAGCCGTAGCGGTGTATGTCAGATTCTTACCTACCTGCGCGGGATCAGGGCTGTCGGTGAGAGTGATCTGCACGTCGCTGATGCCAACTTCAATGATTTGACTACTCGTCGAAGCATTGGCCGAGCTTCCACCGGATTCCGAGGCGGCGGCGGAGGCGTCTTTTTCTCCAACCACCGTAGGATGAGCTACAACCACGGCCGTTGTTGTTCCACCCGCGGGCAACGTCCCCAGGGCACAAATCACTGTGAGTTGTGATCCCGGTACAAAACTGCATGAACCGGGCGTTGCAGAGATCGGTATGTCGTCACCTGGCAGCGTGAAAGTGACCGATAGATTGTTAGCGTCACCCGAACCGGAATTGGTGATAGTCGCTGTGTAAGTCTGATTGCCGTTGATATCAACATCGAACGTCGGATCGACCGCAAGCGTCATCGACAGACTGGCGGATTGTGCCAACGCTATTGACCCGACGACCATGACGGCGATGAATGAGGTCAGCCGAAAGATGGCGGCAACTTTGGTGTATTGAAGCATCAGATCTCCTCCAACGAAATCGATCGCAAGAACTGCCTATCTCTGGCGTGATTTTCTGCTGCTCGCCAACAGATCATGCAGGTGGGTATTTGAACTTTTCCCCAAGGCTAGAGTTAAAAGGAGCAGGCTCGACTGCGAGATCTAAGTCTCGTGAACTGTCATCAGGCAAAGCCCGGCTTCGAGCCTGCTCTCTCCCCCTATTTCAAAAGGCGAAAAATCACCCTGTTTTTGGGTCACTGGGGATTTTGAACGTATGGAGAGGGATAGCCGGCAATGGAAGGCTTGGACTTAACTCACGGTTTTTCAAGCTATTGACACGGAAACAGGCAGTGGATATGCTCCCGTTCTGCCGCATCCCCCGCTGAGCGGCATGGGAAGGCACACTTGCAGCGCGGGCCCTCTAGTCAAGTAACTGAATTGCTGGTGCGGTGGCGAGGCGGAGAGAAGGCGGCCCTTGATTCGCTGATTCCACTCGTATATAGCGAACTGCGCCGGATCGCGCAGCACTATCTCAACAACGAACGCCCCGACCACACCCTACAAAGCACTGCTCTCGTACACGAAGCCTACGTTCGACTGACGCAGCAGCAGGTGCCGCAGTGGCAGAATCGCGCTCATTTCTTCGCGGTGGCGGCTCAACTCATGCGCCAGATTCTGGTCGACTACGCGCGCAACCACCGCGCCTCCAAGCGGGGAGGCGACGCATATAAGTTGGCTTTGGACGAAGCGGAAGAACAGCCGCAAGCTGTCGACGTTGATATCGTTGCATTGGATGACGCCTTAAACAGTCTTGCTGCGATGGATATGCAGCAGTGCCGGGTGGTTGAATTGAAGTTCTTCGGAGGGCTTTCGATCGAGGACACCGCAGAAGTCCTGGGCATCTCGCCTTCCACGGTAAAGCGAGACTGGGTTACTGCACGCGCCTGGCTGTATCGCGAGCTCGATCGGAGCGCCGCAACATGAATTCCCAACGCTGGCAGAAGGTGCGCGAGATCCTCGACAGAGCTATCGCCTTGCCAGTTGGTGAGCGCCCTGCATACTTGAATCAAGTAGGTGCCGATGATCCCGGGCTTCGCCATGAGCTCGAGTCTCTCCTGAGTTTCCACGAGAAGGCAGGCAGTGTCTTCTTGCAAAATCCAGTCGTCGATCTGAGCGGAATACTGCCGGAGCATGGGCCCAATCCGGGCCGGATCGGACGCAAGATTGGCGTTTATCAGATCGTGGCAGAAGTCGGCCACGGTGGCATGGGCGAGGTCTATCGAGCTGTACGTGCAGACGGCGAGTATGACAAACAGGTCGCGATAAAGCTGGTGAGGGTCGGACTGGATTCATCCTTTGTACTGGAACGTTTCCGGCATGAGCGCCAGATATTGGCCTCGCTTGATCATCCCAACATCGCCCGCCTACATGACGGTGGCACCACAGAAGACGGTATCCCTTATCTGGTTATGGAACTGATCGAGGGCACACCCATCGACCAGTACTGCGAGGAGCATGACTTTGGAGTAGCAGAGCGCTTGCGGCTTTTCATTCAGGTCTGCGCAGCTGTTCAATACGCGCATCAGCGGCTTGTGATCCATCGCGACATAAAGCCCAGCAATATTTTGGTCACCGCAAATTCTCTCCCCAAGCTGCTGGACTTCGGAATCGCCAAAATTCTCGATTCTCCATCTGGAGCCGAGACCACGCTTCTACGTCCTATGACGCCCGAATATGCCAGTCCTGAGCAAATTCGGGGCGAGCCAATCAGCACGTCGACGGATGTGTATTCACTCGGTGTGGTGCTGTTCAAGCTGTTCACCGGGTGCTCACCTTATGGGGAAGAAACTCGCACTCCGCTGCAACTAGCGAACACAATTTGCGTTGCGGAACCGGCGCGTCCCAGCAGCGCTCGCGAGCGGCGAATTGGGATCAGCATCTCCAAGAATGACAAAGTTCTGCCGCGCCTGAAAGGTGATCTTGACGCCATCATCCTCAAAGCGATTCGCAAAGAACCCGAACAGCGATACTCATCCGCCGAACAATTTGCTGAAGACATTCGCCGTCATCTGGAGGGCCTGCCGGTTGCGGCGGTCCGAGGATCATTCCGTTATCGTGCCGGTAAGTTCATCCGTAGGAATCGTGCCGTGATCGCTGCTACTGCGATGCTCATCTTAACGGTCACGGCTGGGATCGCCGCAACCATTCGGCAGGCCCACATTGCCGCTAGAGAAGCCCAGATTGCCGCGCAGCAATCTGCCAGGGCGGAGAAGCGATTCCGCGATGTGCGCGAACTAGCCAACTCTCTCATCTTCGAAATCCACGACTCAATCCAAGGCTTGCCCGGCGCGACGCCTTCCAGGAAGCTTCTCCTCGATAGGGCGGTGGAGTACCTCGATAAGTTGTCGCAGGATTCGGCTGGCGACCCAAACCTGCAGCGCGAGTTAGCGTGGGCCTACCAACGACTAGCGACGGTGCAGGGCGACACAACACAATCCAATCTCGGACAGGTGCAGGCAGCGGAGGTCAGCAACCGCAAGGCCATGACATTGTTTGAGGAGGTTGCAAAAGCAAATCCGAACAACTTGCAAGATCAGGTCAATCTTGCAATGGCATACCGTTGGCGCGCGTTTCGTGATATTTACGAACCCGCGGGGATGGCGGAGATCAAACGTGCGCTCGCTGTTACGGAACCGTTGCTCGCCGTTCACGCGGATGATGCGAATCTTAAAAACGAGCTCGCCGACGAATACTACATCCTTGCAGAGATTCAGGATGCGGTTGGAGATCGCTTGCAATCCATCGCTTTCTTTCGCAAAGTTCTCGAGTTGCGGCAGCAGATTCAACGCATGAACCCGTCTTATCCCGACATCGGCCGACGGATCGCGAAGGTTAAGGTCCTTTTGGCGCACGAAATCGGGCGGTTCGGGTCACGAACTGAGGGCCTTCAGTTGATGAATAGCGGGATCGCAGACTTTGAAGCCCTGGTGAGGCAAACCGGTGGAGACCCGGGGATCATGCGCGAAGTCAGTGCCGCACAGGGCCGACGTGGCGAACTTAGGCTAATGGAGGGCGATGTAGCGGCAGCCCTCGATGATTATCGCCGATCACTGCAGCCGCTCGAGCGTTTGGCCAAGCTCGACCCCGAAAACAAGATGCTGCAATCCGACGTTTGGACGGCGAGGTTTCAGGAGGGCAGGGCACTGGCCGTCGATAAACGTTATGCACAAGCACTGCCCATTCTCGAAGGCGCCCTTCAGGGCTACCTCTCTCTCCATCTTGAGGAGGATGTGGGGCCCGGCCCGACGACAATGCGGGCATGGATCGCAGAGGTGCAGGCGGATACTGGCAAGTACGAGCAGGCTCTCAAGTCGTACCAGGAGTCGGCTGCTGGTTTGGCAGAAGATCAACAGCACTTCGACGATGCGCGTTGTGACCTGGCCATGGTTGAGGCTAAGATCGGCGGTGTATTACTAAAAATGGGCAAGTCGCATGAGGCCGACGTCCACTATCAAAAAGCTCTCGAAATCGCCCGGGTCCCAGCCTCCCTTCAACAAAACGATTTTCCAGCACTCTCCGCCGCTGCGGAGGCATATACGGGCGAAGGAGACACTGCCGCTCTAAGGGCCCAGAGAGCCGCCGATGTGACAGCCCGTTCCGACCTTTCTGAAATCGCCCTGGAATCGTACAAGAAAAGCTTGGATATCTTGTATCGGGTTCCAAACGCTTCGCGACTTAGTGGCAATGGGTACTTAGTTACCGTTGCCGGAGAGATTGAGCGCCGCTCGGCAGCAGTAGACAGCGGCCGGTAACGAAGAAACCTCGCGTCAGGTAACCTGGACCCAGGTTCGAGGCAGATGTTAAGTTCCGCCCAATTCCACCGATCCAGAGTTGACTTCGGACTTCGTCTCGCATGATGCCGGGCAAGGCTTGACGGCGGTGGGCGAATTCAGGACTGCGGGGCAATCCATGCCATCAACTGCAATGAAATCTCAGCAATGGCGCAGCAACAAAACATCTCTATTTTTCCGAAATAAAAAGAAATGATTCGCAATAATTCGTAATATAAATACAAAGTCATTAGCGCGAACAACAACTAGGGAGCGACATGTTGAAATTCGACGTGAGTCGGCGTGAATTTCTGAGAGTTGCGGCAGGTACTGGCATTGCCCTGGGCATGCCTCAACTAGGTAATGCGGCCGTGTCCTCGAAAATGATTGGCATTCAGATCGGAGCTGTGTCTTTTGTCGATGAAGGAACCGAGAGAGTACTCGACATTCTTCAGGATCGCGCCCGCGTAAACACCTTATTCCTAGCTGTTTTTACCTATGGTCGAGGTATTGCCGGAAGGCAAATTCCCGGCCAACCACTGCCGGATCATGGCAAGCAGGAGTACGACCTCAATTTCCACGGTGGGAACTTTGCCATCCCCCACCCTCAGTACTACAAAAATACCGTTCTCAAAGACACTCGCGCTCCTGACCATGGCGACCTGGATATCCTGGCCGAAGTGATTCCTGCTGCGAAAAAGCGTGGGATGAAAGTGATCTGTTGGCTTGAAGACGTCTTTCGCAGCGATTTGCCGGGCATCCAGAATGTGCAGGAACGAGATCTCTACGGCCGCAATGCTGAGACACTTTGCGTCAACAATCCCGACTACAGAAACTTCTTCATGGGCCTCGTTGAGGATTACGCCCGTTCTTATGAGATCGACGGAATCATGTGGGGATCGGAGCGCCAGGGAGCGCTGTCAGACAGTTTGGGAGCCACGCACGATGTCCCGCCAATCGATCCTGGCAGCGTGACTTGCTTTTGTGAATTTTGTCAGCGAAAAGCCAAGGAACGCGGGATCAATGTGGAACGTGCCAAGCAGGGATTTCTCGAACTGGAAAAGTTCGTACGTGCAGCCCGCTCCGGCAAACGCCCCACCGACGGCTACTATGTTCAGGTTTGGCGGATATTCCTGCGGTACCCTGAAGTGATTGCGTGGGAGATGCTGTTTACCGAGAGCCTCCGAGAGAACTATGCCTCAATTTACCAAACCGTGAAAGCTGCCAAGGCCTCGCTCCCTGTCGGTTGGCATATCTGGCACAACAACTCTTTCAATCCCATTTACCGGGCGGAACAGGATTTGCATGAGCTCTCCAAGTATTCTGATTTCATCAAGGTAGTTATGTACAACAACTGTGGTGGCGAGCGGATGGCACTTTATGCGGACAATATCGGCTCGACACTCTATGGAGACCTCTCCAAGCAAGGCCTCATCGATTTTAACTATGCGGTGATGGGGCTGAAGGAGGGCCCCTATGATGAAATTCCTCGCAAAGGCTTGTCAGCCGACTACGTGTATCGCGAGACCAAACGAGCACTAGATGGAGTGGCCGGAACCAAAACGCTGATCTGGCCAGGCATCGATATTGACATCCCCACCGAGCCAAGCCACAGCAAGAGAACACCTGCAACCGTGAAGGATGCAGTCCTGGCTGCTTTCCGTGGCGGGGCGCTCGGCGTAATTCTGTCACGCAAGTATTCTGAAATGCGCCTTGTGAACCTCAGCGGGGCGGGAGATGCCATCCGCGAACTGGGGATAACCACCGACGTCAGCAATAAGGTTACGTCATCATCGTCTGAATCTGGAGTTGGAAGGATGAGAAGTGCAATCACAAACATGCCGCTAAAGCATTGAGAGGGAGATGGTAGGCCCGAATGGATTCGAACCATCGACCTCTTCCGTGTCAAGGCGGCTAGATTTTGATTTTCAACAACTTACAACAGACTGCGGGAACTGCCAAGTACCTGCAAGTATTTCAAGGCACGTAATAGGAAAGAAGTTCTTGGGTTGGAATTCCGCGCTCGAAGATCTTCTTCACGACAGAAGAATGAATCAAGGGCTACGGGGTGAGTGATATCTCCTGCGTCGAGGAACCTTCGATTCGCAATCTTTTCGGGTGTATTTAGTCTCTAAGCGTGAGGTTTGAAGTATGTCAATGAGCGTTATAGGGATTTAACAGCAACTACGATTTCAGTCATAATTTCTCGGATGACAGCCGCAGGTGCGTCAGGAACTACAAGTCCGGGAATTATTGTATTGATCATTCTTGCCGTGTTGGGAACCTGCGCCTTCTTCGGTTGGGCAGCGTGGCGAGTATGTCAGGCCGCTGATCGCGCCGAGCGAGACGCAAAGTATCGGAGACGGTTGTTACTTGTAATGGTCGCGCCTTATGCTTTTGGTCTACTGGGTGCTATTTCCGACGTTCTCAGTGGAAAACAACCGGCATGGCATCTCGTATTCTTACCTATCTCAGCAGCAATTATTTGGGTGTTGGTTAAAGCTGTGAAGGTTCCACCGACATCGTGACTGTTGCAGTCAGGCGATTTCACTCATTGGGCTTTGCCCACCTCACACCTTGTTCGATTAATAGCCCCAAAATGTACCACCATAGGGTTCCAACGATTCCCCACGCGGCCACTGCATATGGAACATTCTTTCCCGCATTCCACATCTTCCCAAACGCGACCAGCGAGAAAGGAAGGTCGCTAAAGAAGATCCGTGAAAGGCCATTGGGCGGGACCATCGAGCATCGGCCGCGACTGCAACCAATAGAGAACCCATGTCAACCCAAAGACGCATCCGTGTACTAATGGCGCAATCCAACGCGGCCTACATAGACGAAGCACCGCTAGATGCTACATGCTTCGGGTCAATTGTTGAAATCAGGCGTTAGCACAAGTTTGCGCCCTCCATTCGCCTGTCGAGCAGGTTCATGGCTGAAATCGCGATATTACTTTCACCACCACGTGCTTTCCGAAATGCTCGCGACCTTCCTGTTACGAAATCCGAACTAAACACAGAAGACCGTGCCGCGTATCCGGCAAGCTTTAGTATGAATCTGGGGGCCGACGGACGTTGAATCTAAGCGTAGGAACCACGCCAAAGGGACACGAGAGTAATAGCAGACGTAGTACACGACTGTCCCGCCAGATCCCGGTCGTGATTACAAGCCTTGATCCTGCGCGCAACTTTGCCGGGAGATGCGAGACACTCGTTATCAATGCACATGGATGCGGGGTTATTGTGCGCGAGAAACTGGAAAAAGAGTTGCCGATTGCGGTGGAGTTGGTTGCCAATGGCCGAATCAAGAGGGCCAGAGTTGTTCTCGTTCGTCCCCTGACCGAAGGTGTGTCATGGTTGCTGGGACTTGAGTTCGACCATCCAGCCTGCGACTTTTGGGAGATCGAAAATCCCCCAGCAGACTGGTGGACCTAATCGCAAACGACGAGAGAAGGCCTTCTTGGTGGAGATAGGGATTTATCGTCAACTACTTCGGACTGTGTCGAATTGGAACGAACTGCGAAGGAGAAGCAATGCATCCAGTTTTGACTGTGGCAGGAGTAACCAAGCGCACTTCGATGTCGAGTAGCCCTGGCCTCGTGGTGCTCTGGACACCTCCTACTATATCGATCACATCTGCTATGGTCTGAAAAGAAGCTTGATCGTGTCCAAGCACATGAAGCGTGCGACGCTCTCTCTTGCTAAAAAGTTCTGACAAAAGGCCTGCCAGATTGCTCCTGGTCAGTGGCTCATTGTTGAGGAAGACTTTCCCGGATTCAGCTATGCGCAAAAAGATCACCCTGTTGGCACCAGCAACTTCGCACCGCTCTGGGTCAAGCGTGACAACAAGGCCCTTTGAGACCCCAAGATCTGAGAACGTCGTAAACCCTGCCAATGAAGCAACCAGGGCCGAGAT
>DATBFG010000070.1:0-20762 GCA_036558645.1 Terriglobales bacterium | reverse complement strand
CGGCTTGCCAGCCACCGTGATGCAGCCCGGCTTGGTTGGATGCTTGAATTGCCGGTGACGGGGGCCGGATCGGGAGACTTGACGCCATCCATCGCTCCCGATGCGCCTGATGATGTCGTGGAGCTTCATGTGATCGGGGCTCGTTGCGGTTCCGTTTTAGATATATTTTAGGCGCCGTGTATCAAAACACATGTTGCAGCGCCCTTTAAAGACAAGCCGGCATAAAGCCAGAGCCGGCTTAGCGGTTCAGTGGCATCACCGACACCACCAACACGGAGGATGATTTCGCTAATCTGAACTGGGCTCTTCCGCACTTTTGGTGCAACGCGTAAGGTATCAAACAAAAGTAATCTGAAATGTTTTAACCTGCGCCAGCAATGGCGCCTCCCCCTAAACATTGCGAAGAAGTTTTGCCAAACCCTCGGATCTTGATCTTAGACAGAGTGGAATACAGTGAGCGGCAATTTCGATTGTTTGTCACCGTGGATCAGAAGCCGATCTGCCCGGTTTGCGGTGAGGTCTCTCATTCACTTCATAGTTGCTATTGCCGCTGTCTCCAGGATCTGCCCTGGCAGTGGCTTGCCGTAAAGCTGTATGTGACGGCACACCGATACCGCTGCAGGAACGCAGATTGCCCGCAGAAGATCTTTTGTGAGCGATTACGGGACGTGGCGCAAGGGACAGGATTACGGCACCATTCTGGTGGATCTCGATCTCCACCGTGTCGCAGATTTGTTGCCTGATCGATCCAGTGAAAGTTTCTCCTCCTGGCTGCAGCAGCATCCCGGTATCGCGATTATCGCGCGCGACCGCTGCGGGTTGTATGCAGAAGGAGCCGCTCTGGGCGCTCCAGATGCACAGCAAGTGGCCGACCGCTTCCATCTGATCCTAAATTTCTCGTCGGCAGTGGAGCGAGTATTTGAAGAACGAAGTCGCGAGCTTGTATTACCGCCCGAGGAGGAGCCGGAAATACCAGCGGCTGGCGGTCCAAGGTCCGAGGCCATGAGTCCGGACAGGAGGGACTCGCTCCCAGTGAGGCGGCAACAGGAACGCCGGCAACAACGTTTGGAACGCTACGAGAGAGTTGCGGAATTGTTCGGTAAAGGCTACACGCAAAGGTTGATCAGCCGCGAGCTGGGCCTTGGACGTTAAACGGTTCGCCGATGGCTGCGAACCGGTCACTTTCCGGAACGAAAACCACCGCATCGGAGGCCCGCCAGAGTTACCGGGTTCGCCGAGTATTTACGGCAGCGCTGGGACGAGGGCTGCCACAACGCCACTCGGCTTTATGAGGAGATTCGCAGGGCCGGATATACCGGTAAGAGATCCATGGTGGCGAGCTTCGTCTCGTCGTGGCGCCTGACTGGCAAGCCGAAATCGCCGTTGGCTCCGCAACGGATCGCGCCAAAACACGCGGCTATTCTTGCCACTCACTCCGCCGATCAGATGACCGAAGTGCAGCAGAAGCTATTTGACAGAATCGGCACTTGCTGTCCGGACGCGCTCCTGTTGCGCAGCTTGGCGCTCGATTTTCGAGAGGCACTCGCCAGCTGCGAAGCTTGGCGAATGGTGGCTTGGACTGAGTTGGCCAAGCGCTCCCCACTTGGACCTGTGGTGCGTTTCGCGTACGGTCTTCAGAAAGATATCTCGGTCATCAATGCCGCAGTCGAGACTTCCTGGAGCACCGGTCAAGTGGAAGGGCAAATCAACCGTTTGAAGATGATCAAGCGCGAAATGTACGGCCGTTCTGGTTTCGCGTTGTTGCGGGCGTGCGTTCTGCCCTATGCACCAGCGATTTCAGCATCCTTCGGTCCTGCCCCATAGGCTGCACCAAAAGTGCGGAAGAGCCACTTTTGCACCGGCGCTGACAACCCTGCCAATTCTGGATTACTGAGCATCACGATGCCAGGTTCGCAGGACCAGATCTACGTTACCGCTTTAAGTCAGCCGCATCGCGGCGATGGGTCAGCGCAGATGCCAAGCGGCGAGCGTCGCAACTGCTTCGCGACGGCCTAGATCGGGCTGAATCGCGAGTTCCAGGACGGACACGGCGGTCAAGTCAATCGCATAATCTTCAATTTCCGTTGTGGAGCCGGCAGGGCTAAAATTCCATTGCTGGCGGACTATTTCGTTCGTCGGCTCACCTGCTGCGGGTGACCATCGAAGTGTGAACTCCTGTGTTCGCTCGCATTCGGCTTCATGGAAACGAAGTTGAATGCGATGCAGCGACATAGGTTCATCAAAGATAATCCGGATCTGCTGTTCACCTTTCTGAGAAGCTCGCCACCCAAACTCGCGTTTCGGACCGAACGCAGATTCAATGGGAAACCTGGGATCTTCTGACGTTACCTCCACGGTGGCGATCTGTTCGAGATCAAGCCAGCCTTGGTCCGATTCGCCGCGTGGCTTGGCGAGGTGCGTCTCCACTATTCTCTTTCGCATAGTCCTATTCTTACAGCAGCACGATGCATTCAGGTCCAGCCAAGCTGCTGGTCACCAGGGCGAAGAACGCCGCCGATCAGCCTTAAGAAAACGGTTGGCCCGTTTACGGACAATTGAATAGTACAAATCGGCGGACACAGCGTAACTTGCCGGTCTTAATGCAGCCCAACAAGAGCTGGGTTCAGCCGTCAAGGCCCGGTGAACCATTGAAGTGAGAAATGGTGCCAACCGTGACCGGCTGATGCGGGCATGGCGCTTCGAGACAATCTCGCTTCCAGAAACTCGATACGTGATACGGATGCGGGCAAGACACTTGGACCCTTGGGCCTCATCCAAGCGTGGAATCTCACTCTGCGACAGGCAAAAACGGCAAGCAGCGGTCTCATCAGGGAGCGCACTTGGAGCTGCTCCCAGCACCCATCCACTGACGGCGGTGAGCAGACTATCGGCGAGGAGCTGGCGCAAGATTGCCGTACGTGAAGCTCCCAACGCTGATCGCACTGCAAATTCCTGCTTCCGTTCGAGGCCTCGCGCACCAGGAATAGATTCGCAACGTTGCCGCAAGCTACAAGCAAGACGACGCCTACCGCGATTAAGAGGAGCGCGAACCTGCGTTCGTGCCGGCCGAACAGATATGCATCGAGCGGCCATGTTGAGATAAGCCTGATGAAGCGGCATCGTGGCGCTCAGGCTCGCCGGCAGGCGAGTCGCGCGAGTTCCCGTTGGCGACGCGGTGCAACTCGGAATAGAGTGCAGCGAAGAGAGGCTCTGCTGCAGCACTCTTGCCTCGTTTGATCGCTTCAACCAGCGATGAGATCGTGGGCTCCACCGACACCACCCGTCCCGAGCACGACTAGGGTCGCAGTATCTCGATTTTGCGACGAAGAGTCAATGACACACCGCACTCACTCGCAGTAGTCGTTTCGACTCATTATCAAGACATAGACTCATACCTGATTAGGAGGACTTTCGCTCACTCTTCAGATCCTCTGAACTAGGTCAGACCCGCTGGACGCCTCTTCTTAGAAAAACAAACCCTCGCGGGAGATTTTCTGCGCTGTGCCGAATAGCAAGGAAAGGCCGATATGAGCGCACTGAGAGGAGAGGACGTGGATGACCCAAAAGGTTTTGGAACTGGCGCGGCCAGTATGTCGGTTATCGGAGCTCCGATTGCCTGTTCGGCCATGACGGGAGGCAGATTGGCTACTTCGCGGAAGGCGATGAGGTTTATGGATGCGCCGGTGACTATCTGGGCGAGGTTCGCGGCGACAGCCGCCTGATTACTAATCTCAGCAAGAAAGCGTGGACGCGAAAAAGTGTAATACCTTGTTTCTTGAAAAGCTCCCCCGGCCATCATGATGTGAACGCCAAAGAAATGCTTGCCGGATATGAAGACTTCCCCGCTCCACCCGAACGAATTTGATTCAGAAAGCGTAACAGGAAAAACATGGCGTCGAAATTCTATATCGTCCAAAAAGCCGGAATTCCAGCCGTTTGGCAATCAGATCCGCGAGAGATCGAACGATTGCTGAGGCGTAAAGCAGGTTTCATGGTGGTATCTCACACGCCGAGCGATACACGTAGCGATGCTCTCAGCAAACTTCGACAGCTCTTTCCCGGATCTCGGCCGACTAAGCCTGGTTCGTAAAGAAAGAAAGAGTGAAGCATGCAATTCGCATATGACGGCTTTAGGCGGTGATAGAAGGTGTTTCCTGTTTCGAGGCATCAAAGCGCGCAATCCCACGATTAGCTTCGCGATTAAAGTCGATTTGCGATTGTTCGTGCAGAACCGGGTGCCGGTGCAGGAAGGTCCGATGTTTTGCCTCCAATTGCTCACCACAGTATCCGTTGGCGGACCAACCTGTTTGGACGACTTCAGAGCTACACCGCTGTGGGAGAGGACTTTCGCCCTTTACGCATTGAACGTGAGCGAAGGACGGCGGAAAGGGCAGTAAAAGACCAGCTCGTAAGCCATTTAGAAAACCTTCAGTTACATCGAACCTTCGCTTAGGGACACCGTCTGGGGAGCAGTAGAGAAAAGGTCGTTTTCAGAATGCGCAGTGCGGTCGTTTACAGCTTTAATGCTTTCTACAACTCCGAGAGCATATGGATTTCAACCGTGACAGGCTGTCACATTTTCAGCATGGAGTTTTTGCGCAGGACAGCCGCCGGATTTGGGAGTTTCAAAGTCGAGGTGCTGATCGTCGCTTAGGACCCACCGGCGGTGCTAGCTGCTTGGGCACGCATCTGCTCTTTCATTTTTTGTTTCATTTCCTGAGGAGTGGGTTCCGCGATATGCGTGGCAATCATCCAAGTGTATCCTTCGGGATCAACGACGGTTCCGGAACGGTCGCCCCAAAACATGTCAGCTACAGGTCCTTTCGCGGTAGCCCCGAGCTTGACCGCCTTCGCCACCGTTTTATCCACGTTTTCCGTGATCAGATACAAGCTTGCAGGCGAGGCACCCAATGTCTTTGCGCTGCGGGCGCCATATGTCGTGTTTTCAGGACCCAGCATTAAGGTGGTGCCTCGCAACGTGAGCTCCGCATGGATTGGCTTGCCATCGGGACCGTTCATGATTCCACGCTTCACGAAGCCGAAGGCCTTTTGATAAAAGCTGACCGCGGACCTTACATCGACCACCGTGAGCATTGCCGTCACGGCACCGTATTGTTTTTTGTTCAGGGGGTCAATTTTCCTCGCCATGTCGCTCCTTCAATGAAAATGTAGGCAGAGCCCGTTTCGCTCACCCGGATCACTATTATTGCACTAACTTCCAAACTCCTAGCGTCCTCAGTTTTGCCCACTGGCATCCCTGATACTTCCTGCCTTGCTATTGCTATCCTCCCGTGGCCTTTTGCACCCCCGGATGACCATTATTCCCCGATAGCGTATGCTCTAACGCACCATTTTGCTGAACCTGACAGGCCCGCTCGCGGGCATCGTCGGGAACGTTTTCGCAAGTCACGGGTAACAGGCCAGCAGCACCTGTAGCGGCAGCCAGTGATGACCTCGAATTTGTAGCAGAGCCGGAAGCCACGGCGGTTCAGAGCGCAGTGAGGAACCGCGGCCAGTCGATGTCGCTGTCTTGGATCGCCGTTCATAAGGTGCGGATGTGCGAGGCGCCCCAATCGCACACATGAGTCGTCAGCGCGGAATCATCTCCCGGCAATCGAGATACCGCCGATCTCAAATTGCAATCTTGGATGTTCCGATTAGGCTGTCCATCAATTTATGTCGCGCTGCCAAATAAGCATCGCGGGCGGTGTCCTCTCTTCGGCGATGCAAGATGAGACCGGAGCGCTCGTTGACCGAGATGGGACATTTCTGGATATCGCTAACGAAGTCGCAGGTCTGCTGCGCCAGATCTGCATAACGCTCAAGTGCGACAGTATACTCGCGCTTCAATCGTTTGAGGTCGTTTTCTGTGATCAACACACGCCTCCTCCAGTCCCACAATCCTATCGCTTCAATCGCTGACACGCTTAATCGGCTTATGACGGCCTGATTGCAACAACTCAGGACACGAGGCCGCTTCGTTTCACCCGGGTAAAGTCGGCTCCTACTTCGTTCATCGCCGTCGCTATTTCTGAACTGCGCGTGCCTCATGGTTTGATAGTCGGTATCAGATTTGTGGGAGGTGACGCGATCGGGAAAGAGGGCGCGCGATGAAAAGAACCGCGACCGCCAAGAGCACGTGGAATGCTGCAGTGATTGGTGCCTCCGTGGCACTGTATCATCAGGCGATTGTCACTATGGCTACGCTGCTAAATCCGTGTGAGTTCCGAGCATTAGTGGGCCCTCGAAATTGGTTCCACGGCAGCACAATTCGCATCTCCAGTAGACAATGTCGCCGTTTCGCATAACCCCAAACTCTGCGAGCATGGGTTCATGCCAGTCAGGGAGTTCGAGACAGTGTACCGAGGGTGCACGCTCAAAGTTATCTCTCGAGAGCATGATGGCCGTTGGGCGGCACAAGGCAGCCTAAGATTTCCGAAAACGATACATGTTCCTGTGAAATGGTTGGATCTCGCGGCACAATTCGAGTCAGCAGAAGAGGCGCTGAAATCCGCGCAGCGCTGGGCGTTCGCGGAGATTCAAAATGCTCTCTTAGATGCGTAATCTCCTCCCATTTGCCACCAGGTTTCGCCTGTCGCCGTTTTGAGTTCAGTGCCTCCTAGGCCTATGAAGGATAGGATTCTGTGGAGCTTTACCACCGACGCTTTTGCCCTCCTGGCCGTCGCCGCGTGAAGTCCCCGCCGCCGGGCCTACCTGCCTCAGATTTGGGCCGAGCCTCACTCACCTCCAGATTACGGCCGCCCAAGTCCGATCCGTTAAGCGCCGAGACCGCTGCCTCGCCGTCGGTCCGATTAGGCATGTCGATGAATGCAAAGCCACGACTTTGACCCGTTGCGCGATCAGTGGGGAGGGAGACCGCATCGACTGCGCCGTATTCGAAAAAGAGGGACCGGAGGTCTTGTTCGGTGGTGTAGAAACTCAAATTACCAACAAAGATTCTCATTTCTTATCAATTCTCCCCTATCTGCGGCGTACCGTCAGCGGCGCTCTGCAGCATTTTCTTTTTGGCTGACCATCCCGACGCCAGCGCCCAGTTTCTCGCTCGCTTGACGACCGGCTAATCTGGCGGCTATCCGCACCAGGTTACTCGACCGCTTATGTTGGCCTGAGTGGCCTCACCTCCATTTAGCCTGGACTCAAGTAGAGTTGCTAATGGCGCTTTCTGCGCGAGGCTTCATCCAACCCGTGACTCAGCGCCCTCAATTTCTCAGCTATCCCAGATGATGACAGCTGGGCGTCGACATGGCCAGTTTTGACGGCCGCGTTCGGCATGCTCTCATAGGACGCATCGGATTGAGCGAACGTAAGGCCACCACCAGTTTTGATTGCAGCGAGCGCGCCGCTACCATCCCCGGACATACCAGAGAGAATGACCGCAACGGCGCGAGGCCCTGTCATTTCGGCAAGAGAATTCAAAAAATTAGTAATGGCTGTCGGCCATCCATTCGGGTCCGAGCTTGGCTGGAGATGGAATACGCAACCGTCCGTCGTTATATCCTCATGTGGCGGAGCTAGAAAAACTTTGTTTCGCTCCAGACGCATGCCTTGGGTCACTTCCACGACCGGCATGCTTGTGGCGCGGCAGAGGAGCTGCGGCAATAGATCGGCATTTTCCAGTCCGCGGTGTGCCACAATGACGAAGGCCATACCGGGATCATTGGGCAAGCCGCGCAGAATTTCTCTATAGGCGTCCAACGCTCCCGCGGAACCGGCAAGACATACAATCCGAAAATCCCGGCCGGCAGTTTCTACCATGAACACTCAAATCTTATCCCAGAGCGAAGCGTTGAGCATTCTACTTCAAGCAGCCATGCGCTGAAAGGCGCTGTTCGAGCGAATGACGCGCTTGTTCTAATTTGATCCAGGTCTCGTCCCCACGCGTGGAAGTGGCTGGTATTCCGCCTTAGGAGAGGTACCATCTTCCGCTGAAGCTCGGGGACGGCAGCGGGCGAACTGATGCGTTGTCGACTTGGACTCCATTCCTGGGGTTGCTTTTCGTCGCAGCTCACGCCGCCCTCATTATCGCTGTCATATCGAAAGCGGACGGGTTTCAGGAACCAGATCGAGACCGAGGGGCAGACTGCATCCCAGGCTTCCCAAGACCAGATCGAATTTAGTCGATGGGACGCCCTTGGCGCTTAGAAGCCTTCGCCGGGGATGGTTGGGTGACTCTCAGCGACGGAGTAACTGGGCGCGGTCAGTGTCATTCTGATCGGCACCGCTCTCTGGCTCGTGGAGACTGCGGGCCACCGCGGTCCCGATTTGTGTCAGGTTTCAAGGTGTAGCATCAAACCCTGTGGTGCGTCTCATCTTTACGGACAGAGAAACGTGACGTATCGGTCCCAGAAATTTGCCTCACATGCTGTTTCCGCTCTGTTCGCGGTGATAGTGGCGTTTATGCGCGTTTGTCCTTCCCCGGCTGTGGAGATGGTAGCGGGAACTCGCTTGGAAACGCGCTTAGCGACACCGACCGGTTCCCGCATCTCACATGCAGGGGATCCGATTGAATCCAGAGTCATTGCGCCGGTATTCGTGAACGGGCGCCTCATGATCCCCCAAGGCGTCATCGTGTCGGGAGTCATCGAACGTGTCGAACGCGTCGGATTGGGATTGAAGCACACCACCTCCAGCCTCGGGTTCCGCTTTGACATGCTGCAACTGCCGGACAGGGCGGCCATTCCTGTTCGCACGCGTTTACTAGAGGTAGAAACGGCTAAGGAGCGGGTAAACCCGCAAGGAGTTATAGGCGGCATCCACCCAACGGCGAATCTTTCTTCAACAATCGATCTTTACGCACTGCCGTTGTTGGGTGTGAATCCGCAATTTGCCGTGCCCATGTTGGGAATCAAGGTTCTGATCGCGCGTTCTCCGGATCCGGAGATCTACTTCGCAGCCGGTACTGAGCTCATCCTCGAACTCACCGCCGCGGTCGAGATTCCGAACCCGGGCGCTCCGCCAAATGAAATTGAGCCGCTCTTGCCTTCGGAAATGGCCGGAGTGCACCGCTTACTTGCCCGGCTTCCCGATCAGCGCACTGAGAGGGGGGGCAATCGTCCCTCCGATCTGATCAACATTCTTTTTCTAGGCGGACGCGAGTCGATTCAGCCTGCGTTTCAGGCAGCCGGCTGGTCCGGCGCGCAGCCACACTCGCTCAGGTCTATTTACCGCAGGTATCAGTGTATGGTCCAGCGTATCGGCTACAGCATGGCCCCCATGGGGAACTTAACATTGAACGGCGCGATCGCCGATGCTGAGTATCAAAAAAGTCTCAACACCTTTTCCAAGCGTCATCATGTGCGCCTGTGGAAACAAGGACAGGCCAATGCTAGGCTGGCTGCGGCCACCGAAGATGTTGGCTACAGGCTTCGCACCATGCACTTGACGCACGCTAGCGATCCGCTCATCGATAACGAACGCGCAAAGGTCTTGAATGATCTGGCGTTTAGGGGATGCGTGCCCGCAGCCACCCTAATAATGCGCGGCGCCGCCGGTAGCGGTGATTATCACGAGACCACTATCAGGACAGATGGAAGAATCGCAGTGCTTCGGATGAATGACTGCCAAAACCCGCATACCATGCCGGCCCAGTCTGCGAAATTCGGCCCTCACTCTCGCAGGCAGTCCGTCCAAGCCCTAATCGCCCTGCGAAACGATTTGATCCGAGCAAATCCTGTCTCTCTCACTTACAATACGATCCTCGGACTGCGAGATCATGAAACTCAAAAGTAATGAGTTCTATGTCTGCATTCCGCGCGAACCGGGCACAAACCCGGCTCGCCGGAAAGCCGTCTGCAACCTCCATGGATTCGCCCCAACGTTCTCGATGCAAGAACCACCACGGCGAATCCGCGGCCATAAAGCTCACCGAATGCCGCCGTCGTGTTTCTCTCGACGTGCTGCGAGTATCCATCGCTAGTTGGAAAGGCTAATCAAGCGTAAATGAACGTTCATCTTGTCAATCCGAGTGACACGTCCTTCGGGACCGCAGTTATCACTCCTCGCTGGCTCTATGTCCTCGCGGCCGCTACCCCGGAATCTTTTGGCGATCCGCGGATCTGCGATGAGACCTTGGAACGGTTCGATCCTCTCAGTGTGGGCCCTGGCGATGTGGTCGGCATCGGTATCCATACAGGAAACGCTCTTCGCGGTTATGAGATCGGCAGAATGGTCCAGAAGCGCGGTGCCTGGCTGGTTTTCGGTGGAATACACGCCACTCTCTATCCTGAGGAAGCGTTGCGGTTGGGCCTCGCTCATTCGGTGGTGAAGGGCGACGGCGATGTCGTATGGGCGGAGGTGTTGGCCGCGTGCATGAACGGTAGGCCTTCCTCAGTTTACGAGGGTGGAAGGATCGAAGCCGGTCAATTTATGTCTGCCCGCTGGGATTTGCTTCCAACCAACAGGTACATGTGGCCTTCCGTTCAGACGCTTCGAGGCTGCCCAAAGCACTGCTCATTCTGCTCGGTTTGGCGCACGGATGGGCAGCGGCCGCGGCAACGCGGGTCTGAGGGGGTTATCAGGGAAATCGTACAACTGCGCCGCATGGGATTCCGATTTATCGCTCTTGCGGATGACAACTTTTATCCCGTTACATTGACCGATTTGCGATTGGCGGAACGCCAGAACAATTACAAGAAACTGAACGAACTCCGCTCGATTCGCAAGGAAAGAATCGAGCTCATGGCACGCCTGGCTGAACTTCCCGCCGACATGGTTTTCTACACGCAGATCACGATGGAGGCCGCGGAAGATCGGGAGTTTCTGGAGGCCATGAGGAAGGCCCGCATCAAAGGCGCATTGGTGGGCGTGGAAGCCGTGACTCCCGAAGGTCTCAAGGCCGTCTTCAAGGAGTTCAATTGCTCGGGCGAGCATCTGGTTCAGCGGCTTCAGACGTTCCGGGAGCACGGCGTGCATGTTCTCGGTTCGTTCATCTTCGGCTTGCCTACAGATGGACCAGCGACATTCGATGCGACTGCGGAACTCGCGCAGCGGTCCGGCATCCCGTTCGCGCAGTTTGTCATGCTAACACCCTTTCCCGGAACTGTGGATTTCACCCGTTGGGAAAAAGATCAGGGACGCGATGGAGCGAGCGTCAACGGCACGCCTCTCACGCGATACTGGCTCATCCCTCCAGCACTGAGGCCCAAAATGTTCACGCCGCATCCAACTATGACATCCGACGACATCCGGGAGCGCACACAGCATGTCTGGGACACTTTTTATAGCGTCGCCGCCATCTGGAAACGATCTCGGTGTGTATCATCCATTCGGGCACGCCTGGCCTTCCTGTTTGTGTCTAAGCTCTATCGGCAGATGTATGCCGGCACCGGGATTGCAACCGATAGCGCACGGCAGAGCCGAGCACGTTTCTGGGCCCGTCTGCTTGCAAAACCTTGCCGGCGGCTATTTCAGGCCAAGCCTTCGCCGACTCTGGAAATTCCCGGACGAGTAACCGCCTGATGGGCATTGGAATCGAGAGCGGTGCCGTGCCGAAAGAGGTATGTCGGAAGAAAACCTGTCCACATCAGTCGGAACTTCACGCCCTGAGTCGATTTCGGCTAAACCAGAGTACTAATACGGAGAGCTCCCTTCTCGGAAAGCTTTGCATGAAATCAGCGCGCCCGGCCGCGATGCTTCCGGGGCGCAGCGATGAGGCCTCCGCAGGAACCCGATGAATTGGCTGGTCAGGCGCGACAATGAGGGCGCGATATGAGTGCACGAAGAGGAGAGGAAGTGGCGGACATCAATACGTTTTGGAACTGGAGTGGCCAGTATGTCGGCTATCGAAGCTTCGATGGCCTCTTCGGTTGTGATGGGAACCAGATTGGCTACTTTGCGGAAGGTGACGAGGTTTACGCATGCGATGGTCGATACATCGGAGAGGTCCGAAACCACAACCGCGTAATCACTAACCTTAGCAAAAAGGTATGGACGCGAGAAAGCTTAACTCCTCGCATTCTCAAGAGTTCCACGAAGCACCGCGACATAAACGCGAAAGAAATGCTTGCTGGGTTTGAAGACTTCTGGGTTCCACCCGCAAATATCTGGTTTAAATAAGCCCGAGCGCAAAGCAGGCTAGACCGCGATTTCCGAGATGCCGAGCGATAGGCGTACTGAAGATCTGATCAAACTTAGTCCACTCTTTTCCGGATCTCGATCGATTATGACTGGTTGAGACCTGACTGGGTAAGATAATTGTCTTGGAGGGAATCGGAACAAACGTCGGAGTATGGACTGCCTCCGACTCTCGGAGGAAAGTGACTAATCATGTGTCGAGGATTTTTGAGTCTTGGCGACAATGACCGGTAGGATCGTGCTCCGGACGCTTGCCGACGTTGGCGCAACAACCGGTACACGTGTCGATCTTATGCGGGTCTGCCAGCCGACGCGCGAGCTCAACATATGATTTGTTGTCTTTCCCTCGGTCGAGGTTCGATTGTCAGTTGGAAGAAGCGGTCTGACTCGGATCTACGCAGTACTCCTCGACCTCCGTTGCGGACGCTGCGAGCTGAACGCTTGCTGCTGTCGTATGATTTAGCGGAGGACCATTTCCTTCCGCGTTAGTGCAAAAAATTCTGCCATCGGTTATCACTGAGGCTGCCCCAGTCCCAACTTCTGTCGGAGCCGCCGACCGATGAGCCAAATTACCCGAGAACACGAACTTGATAACATAAAAGAAACGTAAGGCGCTCGGGAGTTATTGGTCTAGAACGAGTGAAATATGGATTTCGCATATGAAGGCTTCACACAGGAGGGCGACAGACGATGCTTTTTGTTCCGGGGCACCAGCAAAGGAAATCCCATAAGTGTCTTCTCAATTGAGATTGACCTGCGATTATTAGTGCAGAACCGGGTGCCTGTGCAGGAAGGACCGATGTTTTGCCTTCAACTGTTAACTACCGCATCGCTCGGCGGACCAAATTGTTTGGATAGACTTCACAGCTACAGAGTTGTCGGAGAGGACTTTCGTCCATTACTCAAAGAGCGAGAGCGAAGGGAAGCAGAGAAGGCGCTGAAAAAACCGTCTTGGAAGTCCTCTCGAAAACCACCGCTCAGGTCAAACCTTCACTTAGGAACACCGCCCAGGTAGTATTAAGCTAATGTCGTGTGCAGACGGCTCCCAATCGTTTACAGGAGTTAATTCAGAAGAATACGCACCTTGAAGATATTGCGGTATCTTGGCGAAGTTTCAGCCTGCAACGTTCTCTGTAACATATGGGTCACCTGGCCGAAGTGTGCCTCAAAAATCAGTCCGTAGCCTTATGCGAGGGCAAAGTCGCGTTAGCTACGCGAACTTGCGGATGAACTATCGCCGGCCTCAAAGGAATTCGCCGCTTCCCCGTTTTTGGTTACGGAAGGAGAGTTGTCATCGCCAACCGGTTGGCGTCCCTGGCGACGATCCAACTTTAGCTGCCGCTTTTCGCGGCGCGCAGCTTCTTTCTGACGTTTTTGAAAAGAACCGCGAACTGCCATTGGACCTCCGGTTGCTATTCCAAGACGAGAAGAATACCGAGGCCCTTGAGGCCTTTAGTATTCACGCGCTTACCAGCGGGATTTCCTGAAATTGTTGCTTCGACCCCCGCCGCGTGGGGCTTCGTTCTTGGGCCTAGCCTCATTCACGTTGAGCGTTCTGCCGTGTAGATCGCTGCCGTTTAATCCTGAAATCGCCGTTTCTGCTTCTTGCCGACTCGACATCTCGACGAACGCAAAACCGCGGGGCTGGCCGGTCGCGCGATCCGTCACAACGTTGACGCGTTCTACTCCGCCATACTGAGAAAAGATCGACGTCAGATCATCTTGCGTCGTTTGGAAACTGAGGTTCCCAACGAAAATGTTTGTCATCTAAAGACTCCTGTTGCTACTTTTGTTCAAACAAGCAACCAAGACCAAGGAGAACGTTTGTTTCAAGAACGACGCAGCCGCAAGTAAGGAAAATTTATAATACCACATTTTCATCTGGTCAGTTATCTGCGCTATCGCCGGCGAGTTCCAACCTTAACAGGAGATTAGAAAAGACGGGGCCCATTAGGCGCAGCATCACTCAACTTCTGTTTGAATTTGTCGCTCGGAACTGGGTAAAGTATGTAAGCTTTTCAGGCAAAGTGCAGAAACAGCAGGTTCCGCTTGCTAAGTCCGGCCCAATTCTAGGCCAGGGACACCTGTTCGGCTTGCAGCCCCTTCGGCCCATTCTTGACAACGAAGGAGACGCGCGCCCCTTCATCTAGGCTTCTATAGCCAGTCGACTCGATTGCCGAGAAATGAACAAACACATCATCGCCATTTTCGCGTGCGATGAATCCAAACCCTTTCGAGGCGTTGAACCATTTAACAGTTCCAGTTTCTTTCATACCGTTCTCTCTTTCTCACGACCGAAAAAACCTAACGAATCAATTGATAGAGAGTTGCTCGCTGTTAAAGGTAGCCCTACTCTTCGAGTTCAAGTGACGGGAAGGAATTTACGTGCTGGTAAAAGGTAACAGTGCCAGGACCTTTTGTCAAATGATCGAACAATATCATGTCGTTAGCATGACCTTGCCCGACGGACCTGAGCCACACTAAACTGGGTTTTCCGAAGCAACAAAAGTTGCGGAAGGAAACGAGGAAGTGAAGCACAGCAGGTTCAGCGAAGAACAGATCATCGGGATCTTGAAACAGAGTGAAGCGGGAGTCAAGACCAGCGAGTTATGTCGGCAACAAGGGACCAGCACAGCGACAAGAGCACACCGGACGCAGCGGGGCAAACGCTCCCTCGTATGCGCACGACACAACCCGGTTGATGTCCGACGTGCGAAATCTCTGTGTATGCAGTGACTTAGCAAATCGTTACTGCGATAACAGGTATGATTACTACGTTAACGCGAGCTCTTTTGCAGGCGGGTACCGGCTAAGTGATTGATTTGATTGGAGCGGGAGACGGGATTCGAACCCGCGACATCAACCTTGGCAAGGTTGCACTCTACCAGCTGAGTTACTCCCGCTTTGAGGGGCTAACCGACATTCTCCGATGACTTTGTTGTGAAAGTCAATTCATGTGGTTGTAACCTTGGAATTTAGTGTGAACAAATACGGGATGGACGCCTTTCTCCTGCGCTCGATCGTCGATCCAGGCTATGTATAACCCATTCGCATGCAGTCATTTATAGAAAGTTTAGATTTCTGTTTCAAAACTCCGCACGTATGATAGACTGATTTTTCCGAAGAACGGAAACGCTTCCCCCGAAACGCATCGCTGGCCCCCTTGATGGCGGCGAAAATAGCTCACCGGCAAGTCTTCCCAACTTGTTTTCCACAAGAGTGGAAAAGCTGTGGGAAAAGTCCGTCGTTCTCCGGACAAAGGAGTCCCATTCGTTGGCAGACACTTGGGAACAAATTAAAAGCTGGCTGGCTGTAAGGCTCAGCGCGGGAGCATACCAGAATTGGTTTTCTCAGACTGCTCTCAGCTCATTACACGGTGGAGAACTAATCGTCCGAGTTCCGAATGAAAGTACGGAGGCCTGGATTCGTCAGGAGTACACATCGCAGATCCGCGCGGCGATTCAGGAGCTGAATCTTCCTGTCCAGCGGATTCTGTACCGGGTCGAGGCACTCGCTAACGCCGCCGCTGCGGGACACGGCAGCGGATACGGCGTGAACGGACGCACGCTTTCGAGCGAACCCCTGTTTGAAGACACCGCGGCCTGGCTGAACCCGAGACTTACCTTCGAAACCTACGTTGTTGGCGCTTCAAATCAGTTGGCCCATGCGGCCGCGCAGGCGGTTGCCAAAATGCCATCAAGAAGCTACAACCCCTTGTTCATCTACGGTGGGGTCGGGATAGGCAAAACCCACCTCATGCATGCCATCGGGCGCAGTCTGATCGACAACTTCGGCGGACTGAACGTGGTGTACACGTCCAGTGAGCGTTTCATGAATGAGATGATCGCGTCCATCAAGCTCGATCGAATGCCGCTTTTCCACCGCCACTACCGCTCGGCCGACGTGCTGCTGATCGACGACATCCACACTATCGCCGGCAAGGAACGCACGCAGGAAGAGTTTTTCCATACGTTCAACGAGCTCTATGATCACCAGAGGCAAATCGTCCTTTCGAGCGATTCTGCGCCCAACCAGCTTCCGGGACTGGTAGAGCGCCTGCGCTCGCGCTTCGAGTGGGGATTGATGGTGGATGTGCAACCGCCGGATCTCGAGACAAAGATGGCAATTCTCGACAAGAAAGCTGAATCGGATGGCGTCGCGCTGCCTCAGGATGTTCGCATCTTCATCGCCACGAAGACAAAGTCGAATGTTCGCGAATTGGAGGGCGCGCTAACCCGATTGATTGCAGTTTCCTCCATCACTGGGCAGCCTATTACGCTCGCCATGGCGCAACAAACGCTCAAACATCTCAGCACCGGCACTGAGCGGAAGATCTCCGTCGAATCGATCTTGCGAGCTGTGGGAGATCGCTTTTCCATGCAACCGGCTCAACTGAAAATGAAAAGCAATACGCGGCAGATCGCCTATCCGCGGCAGATCGCAATGTACTTGGTCAAGGAACTGACACATGCCTCGCTGCCGGAGATTGGGCGGTACTTCGGGGGAAAACACCACACCACAGTCCTTCATTCGGTGCAGAAGATTGACGACCTGCGCCAGCGCGATGAGGATTTGAACAACCTTATCCTCTCGCTAATCGACTCACTTCAATAGGGCTATGAGAGTTTTCCACTTGGATATGCACGTCGGCCCGGTTGAAAGCTGTGCAATACGAATAGAGACCCTTCTTTCCCAGCTTCCCTTGGCAGGTAATCCACAGGCCGCAAACCATGCAAGCAGCAGATTTTGCTATAATTTAGGAAGAATTCAACATTTCCACAGTTCCTCCTAATACGGTACTCTTCTACTGCTTATTCAATACACGTTCTTAGGAAGAAGGTTCCGCAAAGGAGCAAGGAAGTCTCACAAGTCAGGCCATGGAATTCTTGGTTAGCAAGTCAGATCTGGTACGCGAGCTGGGCCTCACGCAGGGTGTGGTGGAAAAGAAGACGACCATACCGATTCTGTCGAACATTCTGATTGAGACAGATCACGATCAGGTCTGGTTGACTGCCACCGACCTCGAGTTGGGCATTCGTTGTGCTTGCCCGGCCAGAGTGAAGAAGGAAGGAGCCGGCACGATTCCGGCACGCCGGCTGCTTGATTATGTGCGATTGCTGCCGGATGCCGATGTCCAAGTAAAGCTGGCAGAGAACCAGTGGGCAAGTTTCGTATGCGGACGCTCTCGAACGCGCATCGCCGGCATGTCGCGGGAAAGTTTCCCCGAACTTCCCGAGATGCCGGAACAGCTCGCTGAAATTCCACTGGCTGTGCTTGCGGAGATGATTGCCGGCACTACGTTTGCGATCTCGGCGGAAGAATCCCGCTTCACGCTGAACGGCGCACTGTTAATTCTCAGGGAGACCGGCTTGGTTATGGTGGCCACCGATGGGCACCGGCTCGCGCTCATTGAAAAGCATATTGACCTGTCCGGACTGAGTGCAGCTTACCGCGCGTTGCTTCCGAAGAAAGCGATGAGCGAGATTCAAAAGCTTGCAAGCGACGATTCAGGCAAGCAAGTAGATTTTTCGGGTAATGAAAATCATCTCTTCTTTCGGATTGACAAGCGTCTGCTGCTCAGCCGTAAGCTGACTGGAAACTTCCCGGACTATGAGCGTGTTCTGCCCAAGGAACATCCGCACACGATTATTCTGCAGCGCGATGAGGTAAAAGCTTCTATTGAGCGCGTGGCCCAGTTCGCGGATGAGCGCTCGCGCGCGATTCGCGTTCAGATCGGGAGCGGAGAGTTGAAAATCTATTCTTCGATTTCCGAAACCGGCGAGAGCGAAGAGACGATTCCCGTAGATTACAGCGGCCCCGATATTGAGATCGGCTTCAATGCCCAGTACCTGCTCGACTTCCTGCGATCAGTCGGACAGAGTGAAGTGGAGTTCCACTTTAAAGATGCGAATTCAGCGGGAGAATTCCGTCCTCATGCCGGTGCAGCCGGCACAGTGTACCGCTACGTCGTGATGCCGATGCGCATCTGAACGCGGAGAAGTAACGGAAAGGTAATGGATGCGCTGGAGGCGGCCGCATACGTCTTGCGGTTCTTCATAGCGCTTTTGAACATCGAAAGTATGCCAACAGTGTCTCAAACTGAAAATTACGATTCCAGCAGTATCAAGGTCCTGGAGGGGCTCGAGGCCGTTCGCCTGCGGCCCGCCATGTACATCGGATCCACAGGTGAAATGGGCTTGCATCACCTGGTTTACGAAGTGGTGGACAACTCTGTGGACGAGGCACTTGCAGGCTACTGTACCGAGATCGGTGTCACGATCCATATCGATAACTCAATCACCATCGTCGATAATGGGCGCGGCATTCCCGTCGATATACACGAAGAGGAAGGCGTTTCCGCCGCGCAGGTTGTGTTGACTAAGCTGCACGCGGGGGGCAAATTCGATTCAAACTCGTACAAAGTGTCCGGCGGCCTCCACGGTGTCGGCGTGAGTTGCGTGAACGCGCTAGCCGAGACTCTACACCTCGAGATTTGGCGCAAGAAGGCCACCTGGGAACAGGATTACGAGCGCGGAATTCCCAAAGGGCCGCTCACGCAGACCGGCAAGTCGAATAAAACCGGGACGAAGATCACGTTCAAGGCCGATCCGACCATCATGGACGTCACCGAATTCAACTTCGATACGCTGGCCGGGCGGCTCCGCCAGTTGGCTTTCTTGAATAAGGGCCTCAAGATCACTTTGACGGACGAGCGTGGTGACGACATCCGTTCGGAAGAATTCTATTACAGCGGCGGAATTGCGGAGTTCATCAAACATCTCAACCGCGGCAAGTCAGCCCTGCACGATAAGCCCATCCATTTTGAAGGTGAACGCGATCTGCCGAATGGCGGAAAACTGAACATCGAAGTAGCACTGCAATATAACGACTCCTACTCGGAAAACGTCTTCAGCTTCGCCAACAACATCAACACCGTCGACGGCGGAACTCATCTCAGCGGGTTTCGTAGTGCGTTGACACGCACCATCAACGCGGCCGCGCAGACCTCCGGTCTGGTCAAAGATCCCAAAGAAAATCTCACAGGCGACGACGTTCGTGAAGGTCTGACTGCTGTTGTAAGCGTCAAGCTGCCGCAGCCACAGTTCGAGGGCCAGACTAAAGGCAAACTCAATTCCGATATACAGGGATATGTTGTCCAACTCGTTAACGAGAAGCTGGGTGAATTTTTTGATAAGAACCCGACTGTTACCAAGAAAATCATCTCGAAGGCGATCGACGCCGCCCGCGCGCGAGAGGCTGCGCGTAAAGCGAGAGATTTAACGCGCCGTAAAGGCGCGCTCGATTCGGGCGGCCTGCCAGGCAAACTTGCCGATTGCCAGGAGCGAGATCCTGATCGGTGTGAACTCTTCCTGGTCGAGGGCGAGTCGGCGGGCGGCACCGCGAAATCAGGCCGCGACCGGCGCTATCAGGCGATTCTTCCGCTCAAAGGCAAAATCCTCAACGTAGAAAAGGCGCGCTATGACAAGATGCTCTCGCACGAAGAGATTCGCGCCATGATCACCGCCATTGGCACCGGCATCGGCAAGGGAGATGATTTCGACCTCGCGAAGCTTCGCTATGGAAAGATCATCATCATGACCGATGCGGACGTCGATGGTTCGCATATTCGCACGCTCTTGCTGACGTTCTTCTTCCGCCACATGCAGGAATTGATTACGCGCGGAAAAGTATTTGTTGCGCAACCGCCGCTGTACCGGATCAAGAAGGGCAAAAGCGAAAAGTACATCAAAGACGACAAGGAGTTCACGCGCGAGATTCTGCGGCGTGCGACGGAAAACCTTTCGGTCGAGTTGGGAAGTGCTGTAAACGGCAACCGGCCGAAGATCGAGGGCGCCGAGCTTCGGGCCTTCCTCATGCAGCTCGATGAGCTGGCGCAGATCACCCGCAAGCTGGAGCGGCGCGTTCGCGATCCGCGGGTCGTCGAGGTGCTCTCGGACGTCACTCTGCCCATCGATAACAAGGCCGACCTACAGAACGAGGAGAGCGTCAAGGCTGTGGCAGAGCGGTTGCGCCAGGCGAAGCTCGACGTTACCGTGGAAGGCGAAGAGGAACACTCCTCTTGGATGATCGGGTATCGCGATCCGACGAACGCGACTCGCTACATCAATACGGAGTTCCTTTCTTTGCCGGAATTTCGTAAGACTCGCGCCCTCGTCAAGCAGGTGGCCCGCCTGAATACTCCGCCGTTTACGGTAGTAAAGGATTCGTCGCGCGAGTCGCTTCAAGGCTGGCGCGATCTGCTCAACACCGTAAAAGGCGAGGGTACCCGTGAAGTGAACGTCCAGCGCTACAAAGGTCTGGGCGAGATGAACGCCGAGCAGCTTTGGTCGACCACCATGAACGCCGAAACGCGAACCCTTCTCCAGGTGGATCTGAAGGACTTCGCGGAAACCGAGCCCATCTTCTCCACCTTGATGGGTGAAGACGTCGAAAGCCGCCGTAAGTTCATCGAAGAGAACGCACTGGACGTGCGGAACCTCGACGTCTAAACCGAGCCGCGACCGCTAGAGTTTGTGTGAAAACGGGCGAGGCCAATATTTGTAAGGCTCCGATTGCTCGGACTCTGGGTGAAGTAGATTTAGGGTGGATCGAGGATTCGTTTTAGGGCGGGTGCATAGCTGCGAACGCAGAAGGTTAGATTCTAGGCG
>DATBFG010000069.1:0-69364 GCA_036558645.1 Terriglobales bacterium | reverse complement strand
GCCAACGAATTTATACGCTAGCGGCTACTTCGAAAACCCAACCACGAACGGCCAACATCACACCATGGTGCAACACTTCGACGGTACTTCGTGGAAGATCGTCGCGACCCCGGCGCCTAATCTTGCGCAGCAATTGAACAGTATGTTCGCGCTTCCCGGGACAACCGATGTGTGGGTTGTCGGCGCATCGTCCATTCCTGGCATCGATTTCGAGACAGGATTTCTGCAACTGCCAAAGACACTGGTACTGTTCTCACCGATCGGGTAAGGACACTATTGAAGTGTTTTTCAGTTAATACGAAGCTCAGGCGCGAGAGGAAGGCGCAAACTAGCCCTGCATCCTCGCTCTGAGCTTCGATTCGCTAGCGTGAGATTTCCGCCATGCGCTTCGGCGATCTGCCTGCTCAGTGCCAACCCTATGCCGGAACCGCTCGGCTTAGTCGTAAAAAACGGTACAAACAGGTTTGAGGGATTGGCGATACCAGGTCCCTGATCCTGGACGAAGACCTCGACTGAACTCCCGTTTCTTGACCAACCGATCGAAACACCCCCGCCAGTTTCGAGAGAAGCATCCACTGCATTCCGGATCAGATTGATGAGCAATTGCTGGATTTGATCGGGATCGGCCTGCAACGTAATGTCGGGCCCTTGGATAATTTCAATCGGCATCCGACGTTCTAGTCCGACGGCTGTGTTAATGAGAGTGCTGATCGGGATGGGACGGATTTGCGGCTTCGGCAGGCGAGCGAGTCTTCCGTAATCTTTCATGAAACGACTGAGCGCGTCGGAGCGTTCTGCTATGACCCGTAGGCCTCGACGAAGATCCTCCTCCCAATCCGGAGGACGAGCGTCGCGCTTCACAATGTCTTCCAGGCTCCCGGCAATCGAGCAGATGGGCGCCAGAGAATTATTGAGTTCATGCCCCAGTACACGCACCAAACGTTGCCATGCCTGCCGTTCTTCCTCGCGCAGCGTGCGGCTCAGGTCGGTGAGCACCACCAGGAAATGCGGCACGCCTCCCTGACGAAATGTGCTTCGCCTCATTCCCCAGCGGCCCGCCATGCCTGCGAAATTTCGCTCGAGGGTACGAGCGGATTCACCGTCCAGGCAGTCATCCATTCCAAGTTCGCCTGCAGTTTTTCCTAACAAACGTTCAGAGCGCTCTGCCAGAATTCGTTCTCCTGCACGGTTCACCAAACGCAACCGATGTCCGCCATCAAAGGCGAAGACCGCAACATCAATTTCAGTCATCACGGTTGATAGCAGCGCACTTGCCTCCAGCGCACCCAAACGCTGCTCCCGCAACATCTCTGAAAGAGTGTTCACTTCCAGCATCAACTCACCCAGCGCGTCACCGGAAGATGCTCCCCGCACGCGGAAAGAGAAATCTCCTTCCCGCAAAGCCGATTGCATGTTGGATAGAGTCTGCAGCGGGCGGACGACGGCGGAACGGACAGAGAAGGCAAATACCAGCCAGAAAAACACGATGAGCATTGTGATCGTCCAGCGGGTACTATCGCTAAAGTCGCCCGTCCAGAGCAGGATCACGGAAGAGAGAACACCGGCTGCGCCGCCAGCGAAGGCAAGAAGCAGAATATGATTTTCGTGGTTCAATCGGCGCTTGGTTTTGCGTGGCCTGCTTCCTTCGGCGCCTGACGGTTTCGCCGGATTAGCTGCTACCGATTCCATATTTCTGAAGCCGCCGGTATAGGGCGCTTCGGCTGAGTCCCAGCGCTTCGGCTGCCTGACTTATATTACCCCCGTATCGGTCAATCGCCTTGCGGACCAACAACGCCTCGACCTCTTCCAAGCTGAGTTCTTCCATCTTTGGCTGCGCATCGCGTATTTCACGCAGTCCAAGATCGCTGATTCGAACAACATCGCCCTGGGACAACAGAACGGCTCTCTCGACGGCGTGATCGAGTTCCCGCACATTTCCCGGCCATGGATAATCGAGCAGGGACTGTAGAGCCGCGGGATCAAAGTTGGTTGTAGGTTTGCGATAGCGCTCGGCGTACCGCTTGAGGAAGTGCATGGCTAACGCCGGAATATCACGCCGCCGCTCGCGCAGAGGTGGTACTTGAACCTCAACGGTATTCAAGCGAAAGAGCAGGTCCTGACGAAACCGGCCTTCAGCCGCCTCTTTGCTTAGATCGGCGTTCGTGGCCGATATGATGCGGACATCTACGCGCACGGTTCGCGATGACCCGACGCGTTCCATTTCTCCGCTCTCCAGCACGCGCAAAAGCTTGGCCTGTTGAGACAGCGGGACATTGGCAATTTCATCGAGAAAGAGAGTCCCGCCATGCGCCAGTTCGAAACGCCCGATACGATCCGTTTTCGCGTCGGTGAAAGCTCCGCGCACGTGTCCGAAGAGTTCACTCTCGAAGATGCCCTCGGACAACCCACCTGTGTTTACGGTGACCAAGGGGCGCGACATGCGATTGGACAGCGCATGTAGCGTGCGGGCAACCACTTCTTTTCCGCTGCCATGCTCTCCGGTGATAAGCACATTCGCGTCCGACGGACCGATGCGGCTGATCAAACGCAGGATCGGCTGCATTACATCAGATTCAGCGATAAACTTTGGCGCGCCTTCCGCCCGGAGCAGACGGTTCTCGGCCTCCAGACGCTGGCTTCTACGAACGGCTCCACCAAGCTCAACCTGTGTTCGCAAGACAGAAAGCAGGCGGGCATTCTCCCAGGGCTTCTGTATAAAGTCGCGAGCACCTCGACGCATAGCCTCGACGGCAACGTCGACGCTTCCCCAGGCAGTCATCACGATGACCGGCAGAGTACTGTCGATGGCCTGGATGCGTGAAAGCAAGTCAAGACCTTCCTGTCCGGAGGTCGTGTCTCGCGCGTAGTTGAGGTCAATGAGGATGGCATCAAAATCGCGCGATTGGACTGCATCCAGCACGCCGGAGGGCGAGGACACGGTCTCGATTACAAAGCCCTCCCCTTTCAGCAAAAGACGCACCGCCTCTAGAACATCGCGCTGATCGTCGGCGACAAGGATTCGAGGATGGCTTGGAGGCGTCATCGTCTCGGTCTGGCTGATGAATTCTACGCTTTCCACAAATTCCTCTCGCCTACCTTACGGGCGGTATCTCGGCCGGGGTAGGATCCAAACGTGGAGTCACGCCAGGCATCTTCGGCATAGATTGCACACTCCCGCTTTCGGCATCCTGAATTTCGATTCCCGTGTGGGCCAATGTCAATCCTGTTGCCCGATCCAGTTCTACCTGCGATTTTTCATAGGCGGACATCGCAGTCACCATGTTTGATTCCGCCTGAGCCAGGTCACGTTGCAGTTGGAGCACCTGGTAACTCGTGGACGCTCCAAGCGCGTATTTCTTCTGCTCGATATCCAGAGTTTGCTGACCGAGATCGCGAGCCTTTCTTGAAGTGATTACACGGGCGCGATTCTGCTGCAGCGCAAATTGTGCGTTGCGGACCTCGATGCCGATCTCATTCTGCAGTTGCTTCAGACGAAGTTGCGCCTGACGATACTCAAGTTGCGATCGCACCTGATCGGCCTGCGCGGCACGATTTCGTAGCGGAATGGTCAGGTTGATGCCAAATGCATAATCGGGAAAATCGTTGCGAAACAAAGTAGCAAAGGCATTAGGAAATCCGGAGCGTGGGACCGAACCCGGGAATAAATCAGGGTTGTTTGGATTCTGTACTCCGGCAATCGCCGACGCACCGTAGGAGGCCAGCAGATCCAAACTGGGCAAAAGCGCGTTGGCAGCAGTTTTCTTGCTGAGTCCTCGATTATCGAGATCAATTCTTGCTTCCGCCAACTCAGGACGATGCGAAAGAGCATCGCCAATCAGATCCTGTACGGGTACTACCGGCTCCTCTTCAGGCATCGTCATGGTGTCTGTTGGCACGACGGATGCAGACCCCAACACCGGATCACTCAGGTCCCTTGTGATTGCGTTTTTTATTAATAGCTCCTGCAACTGAAGTTCATTCTGCGAAAGGATGAGATCCTGGTTTCGAGCGGCAACTTCGCTTTCGGCGCGCAGAACTTCAATAGGAGCCATGGAGCCGAGCTTTACTTGCTCGCGATCATCCGATAGCGTCTTGTTCGCCAAAGATACGGACCGCTCCTTAACCTTGACGTCTTCATAGGCGTTGACCAAGTCCCAATAGATATTTTGGATCTGGGTCGCAGTGGCGATGACTTGGTTGCGAAAAGAAACGTCGGAGATTTCGCGATTGTTGCGGGCGATGCGAATAAAACGGCTGTTAGAAGTAAGCCCGAATCCTGAAAGCAGGCGTTGACGTAACGTGAGGCGAAATCCTGACTGCACCTGGGGAACGAGTGTTGAGGTCAGGGTATTGTCAGTAGAACGAGCGTTGCTGAAATCCACGGCTATGTCGGCACCAAAGCGAAACGCCTGCCTGTAACTGAAATTCGCCGTGCCGACATTCTGTTGGAGAAACGGAACAGCTCCACTCAGTACGTTGCTGGTCAGGGGAAATGTTCCATGATCAACGTTCAAACCAGCCGACAAGATCGGATCGAATGAGAGAATTGGTGCTCCTACTCCGAGCGTAGACTCGACCAAGCCTGCGGCTCCACTGCCCGCACCCCCCGATCCACCGCTGGTGCCACCGGCTCCTCCGCCTGAAGCTCCGGTTCCGAACCCGCCGATTCCTCCACCCGGCGTGCCCTGAACAAGGCCGGTCGCGACACCGCGTACTGCCGCACCGGATTTGGCCCGGATGATGTCGGTCTCGGCAATGCTGAGGTTGTACCGGGCAATCGCCAAATCAAGATTGTTCTCAAGCGCCAGCGTCACGGCATCGCTCAAGGAGAGCATGAGCTTGCCATCGTGCAGCAGGTTATCAATCCGCGAATTGTTAGCAACAACCGGCTCTGGCAACTCGTGCGAAATATAAGGACCAACGAGAGTGGGGAAATGAGGTGTTGCTTTTACATAGTTGGTTAAGTTCTGACCCATCCCGGGCATGGTGAAGACAAGACAGCACGCGATGCAGGCGATACCCTGAAGAACCTTCTCGACCGTTAACCCGACTTCTTGAAATCTTTTCATGGATTCTTGTTTTAGTAGTGCGTCTCTAAAGTCGAAACAACGTACTTCGGCCAGTGGAGCAAAGCTTGGGTACAAAATGCACCCACGGAATGGGCGACTGAACGCGGCCCGCCGCTTATCTTCCGACTGGCTGCGCTTCCTGCGATCGTGATTCGTTTGCGATCCAGCCGTCGAAAAGCTGTATAGTGCGATTGCCAAAAGCAGCGTTCGCTTCCGAATGCGTGACCTGTACGATTGTGGTTCCTTCCTGATTCAGCCTTTTGAAAAGCTCCATGATCTCCTTCGCCTGGCTGGAATGCAGGTTGCCGGTTGGCTCGTCAGCAAGAATCAGCTTTGGATTACCTACGACGGCGCGCGCGACACCAACAAGTTGTTGCTGCCCGCCCGAGAGCTGACTGGGGTAGAGATCCTTCTTCCCGACGATCTGAAAACGATCCAAAACCTCGGCAACCATGCTGGCGCGCTGACTGCGCCCTATGTTGCGGTACGACAGCGGAACATCGAGATTCTCGTAAACCGTCAAATTATCGAGCAAGTGATAACTCTGGAATACGAAGCCGATATATTGCCGATTCAGTTCGGACCGTTTCTTGCGATCTAGCTTATGGATGGGGTGGTCGAGAAGGTAATACTCACCGGTCCACGCATCATCCAGCATGCCAAGAATGCTTAGCAGCGTCGACTTCCCGGCACCGGACGGCCCCATGATGGTGATGAAGTCTCCGGCATTGATGTCGAGGTTGATACGCCGTAAAACGTAAGTGACACCAGGACCGGTCTTGTAGGAGCGCTCGATATTTCGCAACTGGATCATTTGCTCTCTCCTATTCGTATCTCAGGGCCACCATCGGATCGACACGAGCAGCCCGTCTCGCAGGGATGTAGCCGGCAATCGCTGCGACAAGCAGCATCAGGCTGATCGCAATCGCCATGGAGATGGGATCCAGACCGCTGAGTGCGTACAACATGCTCATGAGCAAACGGCTGCCCCCGAAGGCCGCAGGAATTCCGATCAAGAGTCCAACAGCGACGAGAACGAGCGCCTCTTTCAAAACCATCCAGAGAACATCATGATGCTGGGCGCCTAAGGCCATACGCAACCCGATTTCACGAGTGCGCCCGGAGACGGCGTAGGACATGACGCCGTACAGGCCGACGCAAGCCAGCAGCAGTGCGAGACCTCCAAAAAAGCTGGAGAGCTGAGCTACAAGGGTTTCCTGAGAAAGATAATCATCTACCAGCGTATCGAGAGTCTCGGCGCGGACACTATTGATCTCCGGGTTAAATTCTCGAATCTGTTTGCGCGCCGCTTCAACGACCGAACTCGGATCGCCGGCCACTCGAATCTCGATGTGCCCTTCGAGATCCCCCAGCATGCTCTGGGCATATGCAAGATAGAACCTTCGCGGAATCTCCTCGCGCAGGTCATGATCGCGCACGTCGCGAGAGACCCCGACGATTTCTATTGGCCTGTTTCGTTGGTTCTCATCATCGATGACGAATTTACGCCCAATGGGATTCATTCCCGGGAAATAGAACTTAGCCATCGCCTCGTTGATCACCGCCACTGGCGTTGAGTTCGCAACGTCCTGAGGGCCGATCGCACGGCCAAGGATGATCGGGATGCCGACAACTTTGAAGTAATCTTCGCTGACCCAATCGTCATACGCGACCGAATCCTGATCCTGTTTTGGACTGTAGCCCGGGATCTTGACGTCGTCGGCGGATTCGGTACCGCTCATCAGTCCGTTTTCAGAAATCGAGACTCCAACCACTCCAGGGACCGCGCGCAGGCGGTCGAGGAGCGGGCCGACGACCGATGGCAGCTGATCGTGTTTGTAACCAGCACCAATTAGATCCGGGCGGATCAGAACAAGGTGTTGCCGTTCATATCCGAAGTCGACATCCTTCAAGTTGCGCAAGGTCCTGACTAACAACCCGGCGGCGAAGAGAACTAACAACGACAGCGCCACCTGAGCAGCAACAAGGACTTTTCCGATCGACCACTTGCCACCCGACACTGAGGTGCTGCGAGCGCCGTCCTTGAGCGTCGAAGCCACTGGAATTCCTATTGCCCTCAACGCCGGCGCCATGCCAAACAAAATGCCAGTCAGCAGGCATACTGCGGCGGTAAAGGCGAGCATGTGCGGATCAGGATGAATGTCGAACGCAGCGAGAGTACCGGGGCCAAACGTCTTCCGAACGAGTATCGTCGCTCCCCACTGGGCAAACAGGACGCCCAGGACGCCACCCAGCAAAGCCAGCAACACACTCTCGGTAAGCAACTGTCGAATGAGACGCAGTGGACTGGCGCCAATGGCCAGTCGCACGGCAACCTCCTTGTTCCGTGCGCTGGCTCGCGCAAGCAGCAGGTTGGCAACGTTTACGCACGCAATGAGTAACACCATCCCGACAACAGCCATCAGCAGCAGTAATGGCTTAGAGAACTCATGACGCAGCCGTGAAAAGCCATTGCTTCCCGACGTCACTTCTACCTTCTTGTCTCGACGTAGGAGCGTTTCCCGATCATCCGCAGCGAGACTGGCGCCATAGCCACCAGTTAACGCCTGGCGGTATACCGAGTTCAGGTTGTCCTTGGCTTGTGCGAGCGACACCCCGGGTTTCAACCGACCAATAATCTGGAGCCATGAAGTATTTGGCGTGTCTAGATACTCCCGGCCGGTCATGACCTGACTTTGCATCATCATGGGCACCCAGATGTCGGCGGCAGAATCGACCACGTCACCCGAGAATCCGGACGGAGTCACACCTACAATCGTGAGGGGGTACTTGTTCACCCGAATGGTCTTACCAAGCACACCGGGATCCAGTGCGAAGCGGCGCTTCCAGTAGGAATAGCTGATGACAGTGACAGGGTCGCTTCCTTTGGAAACATCCTCCTCGGCTGTGAAGGTCCTGCCGATTAATGCTGGCACCTGCAACAATGAGAAGTAATTGCCGGTAGCGATGCGTACACGCGCTTGATCGGACTCGTTGTTCTGCTGCCCGTCTGACTGAACTTTGATTTTGCCGAGGCTGGCGGACGCGAATGTTTCCGAGAACACCTGATTGTTGTCGCGGATGACCTTATAAAGAGGATAAGAAAAGAGATCGATCCGCGGAGTACCGTTCGAAGTAGAGTCCGTTCGCGAAGGATCCCCCACTACGACGAGTTGTTCCGGATGCCCGACCGGCAGCATCTTGAGCATGACAGAATCGATCACGGTAAATACTGCAGTGTTTGCTCCGATGCCGAGAGCAAGGGTGAGCACGGCGACTGCGGTGAAGCTAGGCGCTAACCGCAACATTCGCACACCGTAGCGAAGATCCTGGAGGAAGGATTCCATCTAGTTCACCTCTACGGTTTCCTCGACCACTCTGCCGTCGAACAAATGAATGGTGCGTTCCGCGTGGCGCGCGAAGCGTGGATCATGCGTCACCATGCAAATGGTCGCGCCTTCACGATGCAAATCACGAAGGAGATCCATTACTGCCTCGGCATTTCTCGAGTCGAGGTTTCCAGTGGGCTCGTCAGCGAGCAGGATAGAAGGACTTCCCGCCAGAGCACGCGCCACCGCAACACGTTGCTGCTGACCTCCAGAGAGCTGCGAAGGATAGTGCTTGGTGCGATGATTCATTCCTACGCGCTCCAAGGCCTGCTGAACTCGGGTCTTGCGCTCGCCGGCAGACATACCCCGGTAAGTGAGCGGCAACTCGACGTTTTCATAAACGTTCAGATCTCCGATTAGATTGAAGCTCTGGAAAATAAATCCAATCTCACGATTGCGGATCCGGGAGCGCTCGCTGATGTTGAGATTCGCTACCGGATGCGAGTTGAGGATGTACGTCCCCTCGCTCGGCGAGTCCAGCAATCCGATCAAGGCAAGCAAGGTCGATTTTCCCGAGCCGGACGGACCGGCGATGGAAACATATTCACCTTTGCGAATCTCCATGTGGATACCCGACAGAGCGTGCGTCTCCACTTCATCGGTGTAGAAGACCTTGGTTATGTTTTCCATGCGAATCATGGTTCCCGCGTCACTCATCGAAATTTCACCCTCTATTTGTTGTTTGGTGGAGCTAAGTGTCCTGAGCTACTCAAGGCGAACCCGGTCGTAGTTGTCCCAGCGCGACATGTCGGAAAGTACAACCTGATCGCCTTCTTTCAACCCTTGCACAATCTCTACGGTATTGACGGAGCTGCGGCCAAGTTGTACCTGTGCGCGAACGGCAATTTGACCATCGGGTTCAAGTTTGAAAATGCCAACCGTACTCTTTTCCTGGCCAAAAGCAGGTCGGCCCACAAACAGAATGTCGGCAATACGCTCGAGATCGATGGTTCCGTCCACACTTAGATCGGGCCGCGCTCCCGGCGGCAATTTATCATCGAGCGCGACGTCGACGGTCACCGTTCCGTTCAATACAGATGGATCGATACGGGTTACGTGCCCCGAGATCACGCCGTTGTGGGTATCGACCGAGGCCGGCTGACCAAGTTGAATGTCTTTCGCTTGAGTCTCGGCGACCTTCAGTTCGGCCTTGAGGCGTTCAGGCTGGACGACCTTAGCGAGCGTCGTCCCAGGCGTAACCCATTGACCGACCTTCAGTGTTTGCTCCTGCAGAACACCAGTGGTTCCAGCAACAACATGAAGACCCCGAAGCTGACTTTCTTTCAACTGGGACATTGCGCGGAGTTGCTCAATGTCGGCCTTCTTAGCCAGCAATTGCGCCTCGAGAACCTGACCGCTATTGGCCAAGCGTTGATGTTCAATCTGATTGCGAGTGGCCGACTCCTGCGCCTTAGCGGAAGAAACTTTCAAACTGTTTTCTGATATCACACCAAGCTTTTGCAACGCGCTGTCGGTGTCGGCTTGCATCTTTGCCTGACTGTATTCCGACTCAGCCTTGGCGGCTTCTGACTTCTGCGCCAACACCTGGCTGGCAAGCTGCATTTCGAGATTCTTGTAGTCAGCTTCGGCCGCCTTGAGTTTCCACTCGGCATCCAGCGCTTCCTGCTGCAATTGAGGATTGCTGAGTTCGAGCAAGACCGTGTCATTTTTTAAAGCAGCACCGGGAAGGACCAACACGCGATCCACTCGCCCTTCAGTCGCGGCGGGAATCCAACGAATCTCTTCAGGGACCAGAGTGCCCAGTCCGCGCACCTGCCGAAGCATAGGACCGCGTTTGACCGTGTCGATCCAGACCGTAGAGCGCTCCACGCTTGGTGCTGCCGGCTTCAGTCTCGAGATTCCCAAGGTTACGAGTGCAATGCAGACGATACCGATTGCGGCGTAGATGACTTGCCGCCGACGTCGCTGCGCCGCTCCAGATGGGCGTGGAATATCCATATTCAGAAGAAGATAAGGCAAGCCGGGTGCCAGCGGTTCACCGTCCGCATCCTATTGCTGTACAAGCGTTTACGAAGACTTTGCAGAATCAGAAAACGAGGGGAATGCCCACTTGTGGGATGCAGTGTCCGAAAACAGACACCAAATTTTTCTTACATGACTCCGTCAGACCAGCTCATAGTCCAAGTATTTCTCGCGCAGCACGACGACCGCCTGCGATTGCTCCATGAACAGTACCGTTGTGGCCGGTCACATCGGTGGCTTCTCCGGCAAAGAAGAGCGTGTCAGCGACGGGAAGGCCAAGATCGCGTTGCGCGGTATCACCTCCTAGAGTGACGTAGCTATACGCGCCGCGTGAGAGAGGGTCGCTTTCCCAATCGTGCCAGTAGGCGGCCTGAACTCGGCGCTCTAGTTCATGCTGGTCTACCTGCAGGTTATTACTCAATGCGCCGAGAGCCTTATTAATCACGAACGACTCAGTCTGAGCTGTGAGGCGCTCCGCACAAGAAGCGGGCGCCCACGCGGTAAGGATCGGAAGTTTTAGCGGCATCGTGGTCCACCAGGTTGGGAACCAATCTTCGCTTGAGAACAGGAAGCTCATGTTGGCCAATGTCTTTGACTTCGATTGCGGACGAATCTTCTCCCAAAAGCGCTCGTCAAACCGTAGTGTCACCCGAACGGCTTTCCCCATTGCGAGCTGGGCAAGCGCGCGTTTTTTGATTTCGGGAAGGGCAGGTTCGAAGTGGACTGCACCGACATCGCTGGCTTCTGCCTGCAACACCCCAAGCGGCAGCGTCACAAGTACACATGCAGACTCGAAGCTATGCGTTCCATTCTCGGCACGTGTGCTTACCTTCGCGTGCCCGGGTTCCCATTGAATCGATTCCACAGGTGCATTCAAATGAACCGAAACTCCGGCCTCGGCAAGTGCCGCGCGAAAGATTTCCACCAGCGTCCTATATCCGCCTTGCATCCGGAATGCGCGATCACCCTCGATCTGATGTTCTGCACGCAAGCCAAATGCGAGCGAGTGCACACTGATACGGCCAGGATCGGCAGCATGGAATCCGGTAACGTAACTTCGTGCCCATTGCTTCGCTTGAGGACTGACAGTCTGACGATCCAGAAATTGCAGGAACGATTCATCTGGCCCTTCATCGGTGAGCTTTCCGAGGATGTCGTCAACCTGGCCAAAGAGATCACATGGACCTAGGTTATTTTCCCGCGATACACACCAGCTCTCGCCTTGCACTTCGCTTACTAAAATCTTCTTAGCTTGCAGAGGCTCCCAAATTTCAGGCGCTAACCCATGGATGAACTCAGCACCAAGCTCAATCGCCGCTCCAGTCGCCATATCTTCCCTGGTCTCAATCCTGCCTCCAATCCGGTCGCGAGCTTCGAGTAAAACTACCGTTTTGCCGCCGCGTACGAGGTCAAGCGCAGCTGAAAGCCCTGCTATGCCTGCCCCAACGATGATTACATCAGTACGAGATTGCATGTCTCGCTGCTAGATGCGCTTCTAACTTTCTCCGATGCTCGACGGCAGAACCACTCATTTACAAGAATCAGACGGCCAATCGTATCTCATGACAAGAAAATGACGACCTCTTAACCGCTCGTTGACAACAGAGACATTCACAGTTTCTTACCTTTATTCCGTTCTGGGATGCTGCGCGAATGTGTCTCAGATAAAACTCGGGATTTCCGTGTCATTGGCTGCACGGCAACGCTGTCGAAAGATAGCGGACGGTGACGGCTGACAAGCAGACGTACAAGGAACACTGTCCAGGAGGACTGATGACGCGTTCGACCGGAAGAATAGCGGGGATACTGCTGTCCCTGACGCTCTTGTTATTGTGCGCCCGTCCCGCATCCGCCATTCCAGCTTTCGCGCGGAAGTATGGGCTTCCCTGCTCAGCATGCCATGAGGCGTGGCCTAAGCTCAGCAACTTCGGCCAAGTATTTCGTGACAATGGATATCAGCTTGGAAACGATCGGGACTCTCCTATTTATCAGAATCCCAGCTACTGGCCGATCATGTTTCGCACGTCGACCCAGTGGCATCGTGAAACATTCGATCGCTTTCCCCTGGATTCAATTCCAGGCAATCCCAATAGTCCGACGGTTGAGTCGAATATCACAACGTCGGGATTCGATCTTACCGGCATCGACATGTTCGCAGCCGGGACGTTGTATAAGAACATCTCGTTCGGAATCCAACCATTCATCGACAATACCGGCAGAATCCATCTCGAAACGGCCTTTGTCCGCTTCGATAACCTGCTGGGATCGCCATGGATCAATCTCAAGTTTGGAAAATTTGAGCTTGATAATTTGATTTCCGAACGCCGCATACTGACTCTTGATAACAACGGGTTTTACCAGCTGTATCACTTCAAGCCGGCGGGCGATAACAACATCTTCGGCGGGCTCGGCAGCAACCAACTCGGCGTCGAGCTGCTTGGGCACTCGCGCAACAGTTACACGAGATACTCCGTCTCGCTGCTAAGCAGTACCAACGGCGCGGTCAATCTGCCAACCAGTCACACTTACGACGTTTATGCGGATTTCACGCAGGGCTTTGAGATTCCCGGGCTTGGGTTGCAGAGAGTTGGAGTTTATGGATATTTCGGGAAATCCCCGACATATTTTCAGACGTCAGGCGGGAACGCGATACCAGGGACCGGCAGCGGGAACCGCAGCTACTACCGAACCGGTGTTTACGGCCTGTGGTACATCGGCAAGTTCGACTTCAGCACTTTTTATATGCATGGACAGGAGAACGTTTTTCTCGGCAACGGGGTCCGCGCCGACCAACCATTCAACCTCCCACTCGGTGCTGCCGGGCCTTCGTGGAACGGAGGCTTTGTCGAAGCCCATTACACATACAATCCGCGGTTAATCCTGATCAGCAAATACGAACTGATCCGGATGTCGCGCCAGGCAAATCCGTCCCGTGCGGATAATTTTGGGAACCTGGATACTTGGACGATCGGCTACCGCTGGTATCCATTCATGAGCACCCGCGCAGGACTGGCATGGTTGCAGGAGTATTCGCGTACTCAAACAGCTGGGACGGCACCTCTTTCCGGCTTAAGCAGCACTAGCAGTAGCTACCTGATGGGATTTGACTTCGACTTCTGAGGAGACTCGTTGCGATGCGTTTCCGGACCTTGATTCCTCGAGTACTCGGATTACTACTGTTGACTTGCAGTGTTGCGTCAGCCCAGGAGAGTCGTATCGGCGATTTGACGGGGCACGCAAATCGTGGGAAGGCTCTCTACGAGCGATACTGCATTTTCTGTCACGGCACCCATGGCGATGGCAGGGGAGAAAGCGCCGCTTACCTCGATCCCAAGCCTCGCGATTTCACACAGGCAACTTACAAGTGCCGATCTACCCCGACGGGAACCCTGCCGTTGGATTCCGATCTTTACGACACAATTACGCGCGGAGTGCACGCCAGCGGAATGCCTTCGTGGAATCCACTCACACGCCAGCAGCGAGCCGACTTGGTTGCGTACATCAAGACTTTTTCTTCACGCTTCACCGAAGAGAAGCCAGGCGCTCCAATACCGATTCCTGCTGAACCGCCCACAACACCGGAAAGTGTGCAACGAGGCGCCGATCTGTTCCAAAGCATGAATTGCTGGCAATGCCATGGCAAGGAAGGCCGTGGGAACGGCCCTTCCGCGGTGTCCCTCACTGATACCAAGGGTTACCCGATTACTCCTTTCGACTTTACGAGCGGACCACGATTCAAGTGCGGCAATTCAGATACTGAGCTGTTTCGCGACTTGGTGACGGGACTTGATGGAACTCCGATGCCGTCGTTCACAGACGCTCTAAAACCTGACCAAATATGGGATCTGGTTCACTTCGTTAAGACACTCGCGAAGGGGAATACAGTCCAGGCGGTACAAAGCACGCCTAAGGGGAATCAGTAGCCATTCAACAGACCCTACAACCGGAAATCTCTAACAGCATGATGGCAAACTCCTCCACGTCTGCGAGGAAGAAAGCGAGTTGATGTCGACCATGAAACCCAGCCTTCCCTTCTTTATCAGCACCGTAGTCTTGCTTTCGCTCGCCACAGCCGGGATTGCGGCAGGTCCGGGTCCGGACGCGGGCGGCGGTAGTCTCAGCGGTGTCGTGAAGTTCCAGGGCGCTGCGCCTATGCCAATGCGCATTCAAATGGCAGCCGACCCGGCCTGCAGCAAAAGTCACACGACTCCTGCCATGAGCGAGGAAGTAGTAACTGACGGGAGCGGTGGGTTAGCCAATGTTGTTGTCTATGTGTCCGATGGACTAGGCGACAAAACATTTGATGCCCCAACGCAACCTGTAGTGCTCGAACAGAAGGGCTGCGTGTACGAGCCTCACGTGCTTGCGATGCGCGCCGGACAGACGTTGAAGGTAGTCAATGATGACTCGACGACGCACAACATTCATCCAACACCGGCCAACAATCGTGAGTGGAACAAGTCACAACCGCCTGGTCTGACGATTGAGGAAACATTCGCGCGCCAGGAAGTTTCTGTTCCGGTGAAGTGCAATGTGCATCCGTGGATGAAAAGTTACGTTGCAGTTGTAAAAAACCCATACTTTGCCGTGAGCGCTAAGAACGGTAGTTTCGAGATCAAAGACCTACCCGCAGGCACGTACACGATCCAAGCGTGGCACGAAAAGCTGGGCACCAAGTCACAGCAGGTGACGATCGGCGCAAACGAAAGCAAAAAGGTCGAGTTCGACTTTCGCTAAGCCATTCCGGATGTTGCACCCTGCGGACCAGCAAGCCCGGTCTGCAAGCGCTTCGTCCCGGGAAGTGACAAGATTTTTGCATTTTGCTGACATTTGTCAGTCTCACGTTGCAATAGTCTTCAGGATGTAACAGCCTGTCGACTGATAAAAAGGCGCCGTGTTCTTGTCAAGAATGTTACCGGCGCAATGTTGTGTAATCGGATTTCCAAACTCCTGTAGCTAAGGTGGCGAAGCTATGGGCGAAATTCAGGGTATGCACACCTCGGTCCAGGTCACGCTCCCGGAGCAACGGCAGTCAGGACTTCTTGCTTTACCAGCGCGCGTTGACGCGGACTGGTTGGCCGCTTACGTAACAGCTCGTCACGAAAAGAAGATCGCGCTGCAACTCAACCGCCGCGGAGTACCCTACCTGCTTCCACTCTACCGTTCCATTCGACGGTGGAAAGACCGTCGTAAGGAACTGGACCTCCCGCTTTTCCCCGGATACATCTTTGTAAACATTGCAATGAAGGACCGGTTGCGGGTGCAGTCTGTACCCGGTGTGGTGCACTTTGTCCAATTCAACGGACAGCCTGCAGTCATCCCGCAGAATGAAATCGACAACCTACGCCGCGGGTTGAGCACAGGTGCAACGGTTGAGCCGCATCCATTCCTGACGGTGGGCCGAAAGGTGCGCGTGCGTAGCGGGGCGATGGCTGGATTGGAAGGAGTTCTTACTCGCAGGAAGGACAAGTTTCGCGTTGTGATTACGATCGAACTCATCCAACGCTCCCTTGCTGTCGAAGTGGATGAGGGCGACATAGAGCCCTCATGAGCATGTCGGCGCCGACTGAAACCAAGGTAGTCTTTGAGTATTGAATCCATTCCGAGGTCCATGACCGAGGAGAACTCCAACGGGACAGGAGTTCTGCCGCAGCAGCCTCAACTCGTCGCGGTTCCTCGTCCTGCACCGGAGGACTTCCGCGGAACCGCGGCCTTGCAACTGCTGTGGGATCATCGTTCAAGGCTTCTGCGCTGGGCCATTCGCGGACTTGCTCTCTCGATCGTCGTTGCTCTTCTGATTCCCACCTATTACAGCTCTTCGGCCCGAATCATGCCGCCAACTCCAGACTCAACCTTGGGACTGGCAGCACTTTCCGCGATGGGTCGCGTTGGTGAAAGCGGCTTGGGCATGATGGCAGGCAGTTTCCTGGGTATTCGCAGCACCGGCGCTCTGTTCATGGGGATCATGCACAGCAACATTGTCGAAGACGCAATCATCGATCGCTTCAAGTTGATGGACTTGTATAGCGCGCGCCTTCCTGAAGATGCCCGGAAAAAACTCGAGCACAATACGACGATTGTCGAAGACCGCCAGAGTGGAATAATCACGGTCACGGTCACTGACCGGAGTCCACAGCGCGCGTCCGAAATGGCCGATGCCTATGTTGAGGAATTAAATAAGCGACTTGCCCAGGTAAATACATCCGCAGCTCATAAAGAAAGGGTATTTATCGAGCAACAGTTGAAGGAAACCAAACAGACGCTAGACGAAACTTCCAAAACCTTCAGCGAATTTGCCAGCAAGAACACGGCCATCGACATCAAGGAGCAAGGAAAGGCGATGGTCGAGGGAGCCGCTCGCTTACAGGGCGAACTGATTGCAGCCCAATCGGAACTCAAAGGGCTGGAGCAGATCTATATGCCCAGGGACATACGCGTCCGGACGCTTCGGGCGCGGGTCACTGAGTTGCAGAGTCAATTGCAAAAGCTGAACGATGCAGGAGTCGACGATCAAACTTCCGCCACGCCTGGAGACACGACATCTTATCCTTCGATCCGCAAACTTCCACTCCTCGGGCTAACCTATTTCGACCTCTATCGCCAGACCAAAATTCAGGAGACAGTTTTTGAAATTCTCAACCAGCAATATCAACTGTCGAAGATTCAAGAGGCAAAAGAACTGCCGAACGCTCGGGTCTTCGATCCTCCCAGTGTTCCTCGGCGCAAAGCTGGACCTCTTCGCACCATCATTGTCCTTGTGGGGCTGATGTTGTCGCTTCTGTGTGGTTCGGCGTGGATCCTGGGAGAACAATCCTGGAACGAAATGCATGTGGATGATCCACGGAAGAAGCTTACGCTGCAGGTATGGTCAAGCAAGAGTGTAGTTTGGGTTCGCAGGTCGACCGGTAAAGCGGCCAGCCCTATCCTTGGATTAATCCGGAGAATCACCAATCTGTTTGTTCGTCCCAACAGAACGGCGCAGGCTGACTAATCGAATGAGGCTGAACCTCATCCACATGCGAAGAATATTGATTACAGGCGGTTGCGGATTCATCGGCACCAATCTCAGCGAATACCTCCTTCGCTCCGGAGACTATCAACTCACGCTCTTCGACAACTTCTCAAATGCCGTGTACGACGCGGAACTCTCCCGTCGAAACGGTTCGAGCATTCGAGTCATAAGAGGAGATATTCGCGATGAGCGGGCCTGCTTTGACGCCGTAGCCAGACAGGATGCCGTGGTTCACCTAGCCGCGTTCACGCGCGTGCCCGATTCGCTGGACAACCCAGTGGAGTGTTACCGCGCGAACATACAGGGGATCATTCACCTGCTTGAAGCGTGCAAAAAGCAAGATATCTCTCGGTTTGTGTTCGCATCGTCCAACGCTGCCGTCGGTTCATGCATGTCCGCGGTGAATGAGCAAATGGCCGCAACTCCCAAGTCTCCATACGGCGCGTCAAAGATGGCAGGTGAGGCATTGTGCTCGGCATACTGGCATTCCTTTGGAATCCCCACAGTGGCACTGCGTTTTTCGAATGTCTACGGACCCCACTGCCAGCGGAAACCAAGCGTCGTGGCCAAATTCTTGCGGACCATGCTTGAGGGAGACTCTCTCACAATCTTCGGTGACGGTTCGCAAACCAGGGACTTTGTCCATGTGAAGGATGTGTGCCAGGCAATTGAACTCTGCCTGTCGCCTGCTTCGAGAACACGAGTCGAAGGCGAGGTATTCCAGGTCGGCACTGGAGTTGAAACATCAATCCTGGAACTGGCAAACATCTTAGCCAGCGTCACGAATCTTCAGCCTAACATTCGATTCGAGCCTCCTCGAGCCGGCGACATCCCAAGGAATCGATCCGACATCACGAAGATCAAGCATATCCTCGGATACACACCTAGATTTGATTTAGAAGATGGCGTCCGCAACCTCTATAAGTGGCACTGCGACAAAACGTCAGGCGCAGCCACGAACGCTTTGACCTGCAATTAACTCGTGATGCCATCGAGAAATTCATTGTTTGCGGCTGTTCGCGCCAAGTTGTCACGGGAGGACGGCTCGAACCTGGCTCACTCGTTTCAGTTGCTTCTGATCCTCGCAGCCGCTCGCGTCACATTGTTCCTCGTATTCATGTTGTTGCTTCGCAAGATGGGCACAGCACAGTTCGGAACATTCTTTCTCGGATACAACACCTTGGCTTTCGTGCCACTCATCGCGGATATGGGAATCGGCCAGACTTTCGTCCGGCATATTTCCTTTTATCGAACCTCGCGACCGGATTTCTCGGCTTATCTTCATTGGCTCTTCTTTCTTCTTAAGATAGCGAGCGTCGCGATCCTGATTGGTGTTTCTATCCCTGCTTTGCCGCTGATCGTCAGGTTCTTAAACCTGCACCGCGAACCGCACCTCTTAATGCTGGCAGTGATGGGATCTGGCGCGGTAATTCTCTCCGAGTACGTCGGAGCCGTTTTCCAGAGCCAATGTTTGTTCCGACGCTATGAGCTCTACCTGTTCCTTCGAAACACACTTTTCCTCGCTGCAGCAATTGTGATGACGTGGTTTTTACGCGCTTATCTTACGCCCACGTTTCTCATTCTTGCTCTGGTCTTGGTCCATTTAGGTTTGGTGGTAAGTGCAGCGCCTTACTTGGCGCGGTTATGGCACGAAAAATCCGGCGAATTCTCCGAATTTCGATCCAGCTTGTTTCGCTACTCCGGGTGGTTGACCGTTGCGGCAATCTGCTTCGCTCTCTACCGGCGAATGGATGTATACCTTCTCTCGCATTTCCGTACCGTACATGAGGTTGGCATATATTCCGTCGCGGTCGTGCTGGTAGAGCCAGTTGCGATGATTTCACCGGCTCTGGTGACGGTCTTTCTGCCGCGGCTCTCGGCAGAGCCAACGCCAGACAGGTTGCGCAGGCATACATATCTTGTGGCGTCCATCTGCGGAATTGTCCTTTTTGGATCCTTTCTCTACCTCGGAGTATTGCGCCTGATCTTCCCGTATCTCGGATCACAATACCGCGAAGCTTTGCCGTTAGTCGGCGTTCTCTTGATGAGTACAGTTTTGCTGATTGCTTACAACGTGTTGAGTTTGGCCTTTCTCGCCCTTGATCGTCCCGATGTGTTCGGCCAGATCGCACTCGTGATGGCAATTGGGAGCCTTGCCGCCAACTGGTTTTTGATTCCTCCATACGGAGTTCTCGCAGCTGGGACTGTATACGGCCTGACTCAACTATTCGGAGTGGTGCTCGCGACATTCTTTGTTCATCGACTACTTCGAGAGAGTAAGCCTGCCCTTCAGATCGAACCAACTCCACTACAGTCATCCGAATCGATTTTGAGCTAACAAGAATGCAGCAAGCTGCGTTGAAATACGACATGGACCGACATGCCTTGGTCGCGGTGTTGTCTTTTCTCGCTCTTGCGGTCGTATTCGAGCCTCTCGCGGTTCTAGGAGCCTTGGCCACGTCGGCGATTCTGATTATCGGGATTGTGCGACCAAACTGGATTTTGTACCTACTGCTCCTCACTTTGCCGTTACAAGGAACGCTGGTTCTGACTTACCGGGCAAACATCAAGGTGAGCGAACTACTGGGATGTGTGCTGATCCTGGCAGTCGCATTTCGATTTCTCGTCTGGAAGGAGGGGTTCTCCTTTCATCCCAGCATGGCAACGCCGCTGCTGGTATTTACGGTCGTAGTAATTGTCTCAACCTTGAATACGACACGCTTTCGAACGTCGATGGTGTTGAACCAATACATGGAACTCGGTATCAGCCGGGACTCGCCCGATGCCCGAAGTTACATCACCGCACTTTGGGGCATCTACTGCGCGTTACTGCTGGGCTCACTGCCCACCGTTCTTAATCATGTCGAGAAGGCGTACACGGCATTCCGAGCCTTAGTTTGGAGCGGATTCGCTACAGCGGTTTTTGGAATCTTCCAGTGGGTCCGCCTTCTGCGAACCGATGAACTCTACGAATTGCCAGGATCGATCTACCACCTAGATGTGATTCACTCCAGTTCACAAGGTTTTCCGAGGTCGCCATCGACATTTACAGAGCCCTCCCTCTTCGCAAGCTACATGATTTTGATTTTGCCGATCACTCTGGCGCTTGCGGTTGGCAGATATCCCCGCATCATTGGGCGAAAGCTAGCGTTACTGCTATTCACGGTAGAGGCTTTTTCCCTCCTGTTGTCCTTTTCCGTCAGTGGCTTCGTTCTATTCCTGATCACATTGGCGCTATTTCTGTACATGGCAACATCCCGAGTTGCGCAAGGTAAATTGTGGTGGATGTTGCGCAGAGCAATCGTCTGTGGCATTGCACTGCTATTGATCGTTTCGTTCCTGCAATCTGTCGGTGTTTACCCCGCGGATGTCGGAGAATTTGTCCTCGCGCGCCTCGTCGGCCAGGCCGACTCCGCCCAACAGCGCTTCGGCTTGGCAAAAATCGGATGGGAGATGGCCAAAGACCATTTCCTTACGGGTGTTGGCATCGGTAATTTTCCGTTTCTCGCGATGAGTTACGGAGCTGCCCACTCCGTCGTACTCATGCAATTTATTTTTCCAACTCCCAGCAATCTTTACATTTTATTTCTGGCAGAACTGGGCGTGCCAGGACTGGCGGTGTTCGGATGGCTCTTGTTAGGGATCTACCGTTTTCTGCTGAACGCTAGCAAGAAAATCTCGCCGGAATTCCGTCTGTTGCAGATCGGACTGTGCACGTCGATGGCAGGCGCGCTGCTGACTTTCGTTTTTCTCGACAACCTATTCGTCAACTACGTTTGGATCATTCTCGGAATGAGTGTCGCTTTGTATCAAGTGGGACGCAAATCAACGTCTTCGATTCATAGTTAAACGGTGGCTCCTCGTTCGGCACAACGCAGCCTGATCTGCTTCTCCATTATTAATTGGGATGAAGTCTGGGAGGGACCGCAAGAAATCTCAAGCCAATTTGCGGCTGCAGGCTGGCGAGTACTCTTTGTAGAAACCATCGGACTACGAACTCTCCGATTCTCCTGGAGTGATGCAAAGCGTGTTGCCGGCCGCCTGCAGTACGTCATTGCACGGCCAGAACAGCGCACGGAGATTCCTGTGGGCCTTACGGTTCAGACACCATTCGTATTGCCAGGACAACAATCCACATGGATGCGCCAGCAGAGCCGCACGATACTTGTTCAGCAAATCAGACGCCAGCTTGCGAAACGAGATATGAACAATCCAGTCGTCTGGACCTACAATCCGTCGGCCTTGATCCAAGAGGTGTGCTCTGAACTGAGCCCGCGATTGACGGTTTACTGTTGTGTCCACGATTTTCCCAACATTTCGACAAGTCATTCCTATCTCGCCGAGGATGAGAGAAAACTACTCACCTCGGCCGACATGGTTTTTGTTCTTTCGCGTCAGTTGCTAGCTAAGAAAAGAGCGATCCGTGCTGATGCAAACCTTCTTCCACAGGGCGCAAATCTGCGGCATTACGTGAATTCAGAGCGTCGGGCAACCGAGATCTCGTCATTGCCATATCCCATCATCGGATACATCGGCACCATCCACGAGTGGGTAGATCAGGACCTCCTGAAGTTTGCGGCACGCGAGAGACCAGATTGGACGTTCGTGCTAATTGGACCCGAGCGAGTAAGCACCGCGAAACTAAGAGAGCTTAGAAACATTCGACTGCTCAGCCAGCGCCAACACGACCTTCTTCCGGACTACGTGGCGACCTTTGATGTCGGGATCATTCCTTACATTACGAGTGAGTTTGCAAGAACCATTCGTCCCAACAAGGTGCTCGAGTATCTCGTTATGGGCAAGCCAGTTGTCTCGACATTTTTGCCTGAGCTCGACTCATTTGGGCAGCACATATCTACCCCCGGCACCCCCGGGGAATTTATTGCTGCAATCGATCGAGCCTTGACGAATGATTCCTCGGACAAACGACAGGTAAGACGAGAACTGGCGCTTGAACACTCGCTGAACCGTGGCTTTGCGGAGATCGAACAAGCGTTGTTGGCCCGACTGTAATGTGCCTGCCGATTGAAGCCTCAATTCAAATCATGACCCTCTCAAAGTAATGAGACTTGGAGTCCATTCAGAACTGGCGATCCATGGCGGAACGGCCACCCGCCCGACATTTCTCGTTTACGGAAAGCCGTCGATTGAGGAGACCGAAATTGATGAAGTCGTTCAGACTCTGCGGTCGGGATGGCTTGGCACGGGACCGCGGGTTCATGAATTCGAAGAGCACTTCAAGCATTACACCGGTGCCAATCATGCGGTGGCACTGAACTCATGCACGGCGGGATTACACCTCGCCCTCAAGGTCATTGGTATTGGTCCTGGCGACGAAGTCATTACCACACCGATGACTTTTGTGGCTACCGCGAACGCAATCCTGCATTGCGGCGCTCGGCCCGTATTCGTCGACGTGGATCGCTTCAAAATGACCATGGACCCATCACTCATCGAAGCAGCAATCACACCACGAACGAAGGCCCTGCTGCCTGTCCATTTTGGAGGCCGAGCCTGTGACATGTATTCCCTCCAGGATATTGCTCGTAGACGCGATCTGCGGATTATTGAAGATGCGGCCCATGCCATCGAGACAGAATTCGCCGGATACAAGGTCGGCGCGATCGGCGATGTTACCTGCTTCAGTTTTTATGTAACAAAGAACCTCACTACTGGTGAAGGAGGGATGCTCACGACAAATGATCCGTCAATCGCGCAGCGCGTCCGCACGCTTTCGCTACATGGACTGAGCCATGATGCTTGGAATCGATACTCGCATCACGGCTATAAGCACTACGACGTTGTTGAGCCAGGCTTCAAGTACAACATGACGGATCTCCAGGCGGCAATTGGTCTCCATCAGTTGGAGCGGTTGGAACCGAACTACGAGCGCCGCAGTCAGATCTGGGAGCGATACAACCAAGCATTCAGTGCTTTGCCGGTTTTCTTACCGAGCCGCACAGATCCGCCTCGCTCCCGACATTCACTCCACTTGTACACGCTATTACTTGATCTGGATGCTCTCACTCAGGGACGTGACTTCGTTCTTGGAGCGCTTCGCGCCGAGAACATTGGTACCGGGGTTCATTACACTGCGGTGCACCTCTACACATATTTTCAACAACGCCTGGGGTACTTCCGTGGGCAGTTCCCAAACGCTGAGTGGATATCGGATCGCACGTTAACCCTGCCACTCGGCCCATCGATGACAGATGGCGATGTGGAAGATGTAATCTCAGCAGTTCGCAAGGTGATTGAACACATCCGCCGTTAGCTAGAGTCTCCATCAATCATGAGAGAGCCACTCAAAGTTTTGCATATCACTCGCTCAGAAGAGCTGGGGATTCGTGCCGTGATGTTGGGAATTCTGACATATGTGGACCGAACGCAGTTTTCCATGAAGGTCGCAGGCCCGCTGAAAGGGCCCTTGATCGAAGATCTCGCGCGTCTTGAAATTCCAACGGCCTTCTGCCCCGTTGAGCGCGATATCAAGCTAACGCATGACGTCAAGAACTTGGCGCAAATGTGCCGCCTGATTCAGCGCGAGCAACCGGATGTTCTCCACCTTCACGGTGCCAAGGCAGGATTTCTGGGCAGGATCGCCGGTTGGCTCAATGGCGTACCGGCGATCGTGTATACACCTAACAACGACTATCTCGACGAGCCGAATGCGTCGCTAAGAAATTCCGTTTTGGTTTTTCTGGAAAAATGTGTAGCTCAGCTTGGAGGGCAGATCGTCAGCGTGACCAAGGAGGAGCGGGCCAGCTGGCTTGCTCGCGGAATCTGCCCGGAAAGCAATATTGTCACGATTCATGACGGTTTCGATTTTTCTCGTGCCTCCGATTTAATCGATCAAGCGCAGGCCAAGAACACTCTAGGAATTGCCGAACACTGCAACGTTATAGGAATGATTGCACGCCTGGTCCCGCAAAAAGCCCCGCACATTTTCCTACAGGCGGCAGCTCAAGTTCTGCGGCAACGTCCGAACACCCGATTCTTGATTGTGGGGGCTGGTCCGCTGGATGAAAGTTTGAAAACTCTGTCGAAATCCCTCGGAATCGATCAGCAGGTCCATTATCTCGGCTACGTCGCAAATTTGTCGCATGTCTACAGTGCGATGGATGCATCGGTATTGACTTCGCTTTATGAAGGCTTACCGATGGTGATTTTGGAGTCGATGTATCTGCGCATTCCGGTCATTCTTCCTCGCATTTACGGGGTGAATGAGGTTGTTCCAGAAGGCTGCGGGATCGTTACAGCGATCAATGATCCGGACGGAACAGCAAACGCAATTCTTTATGTTCTCGATAACCCGAAATCGGCAATCGAGATGGCAGACCGGGCGCACCGGCATGCAACGGCATACTTCGGAGCTGCACAAATGAGCGAGCGCTATCAGCGGCTTTACTTGTCGCTGCTTTCGCGACGTCAGACCGTTCCAGATCAATCGGAAATACGGCAACGATCTGGGTACGTAGAACCGAATGCAGCTTCCCCCGAATTTCCCCATAACTGATCCGGATCAATACAACTCAATTACACAAAAGGACCGCGCAGGCAATGAGAGTGTTTATCGCAGGCGTAGATGGATACTTAGGCTGGTCATTGGCAAATCACTTAACAGCAATGGGCCACGACGTTGGCGGAGCCGACATGTTCTTCCGCCGGCGGTGGGTCGAAGAAATGGGTTCGACCAGCGCGATTCCCATCGCTCCGATTGAAGAGCGACTCAAGGCATTCAAGCGGCAATATGGCAAGGAATTGGATTTCTGGTGCGGAGACCTGCGCGATTACAGCCTGGTTCAGCAGATTTTTCGGGAATTCAAACCAGATGCCGTAGTGCATCTGGGCGAGTGCCCTTCGGCACCTTTCTCAATGATCGATGTCCACCACGCTGTGTTCGTTCAAACCAACAACATCACAACAACGTTCAATTTGATTTTCGCGATTCGTGATATTCGCCCGCGCACTCACCTTCTGAAGTTGGGAACGATGGGAGAGTACGGCACTCCGAACATGGATATCCCAGAAGGGTTTTTCGAGATTGAATACAAGGGAAAGAAAGACCGCTTACCGTTTCCCCGCCAAGCAGGTTCCTGGTATCACTGGTCAAAGGTACATGGGTCGAACAACATCATGTTTGCGTCGAAAATTTACGGTCTTGCAGCCACAGATGTCATGCAAGGAGTTGTATTCGGAACGCGCATCAATGGCTCGCCGGCAAAGGATGCGCGCCTCTGGAGCCGACTTGATTTCGATCAGGCATTTGGAACGGCGGTGAACCGGTTCTGTTGCCAGGCCGTCATTGGCCATCCAATTACGCTCTATGGAAGAGGTCACCAAAAGCGTGGATTCCTTCCCTTGCGAGACTCGATGCAGTGTCTGACCCTTGCGTTAGAAAACCCGCCAAAGACCGGCGAGTACCGCGTCTTCAACCAGTTTGAAGAGGTGCATGATCTAACCGAGCTTGCATTGAAGGTACAACGCGCAGGGCGCAGCCAAGGATTATTTGTTCCGATTTCGCACCTAGAGAATCCGCGCATGGAGCTTGAAGAGCACTATTACAAACCAGAGCGAAAGCACTTGTTGGAGTTGAAATACCGCCCCACCCACGATCTCGACAGCGAAATCGCAACCATACTTCAGGACTTGCTGCCGCATCGCGATCGCATCGAGCGTTTCCAAGATGTACTTACGCCCGATCTGCGCTGGAGCGGCGAACGTCGCAAAGTTCGCACGCAGGAGGCGCCCGTACCGAGCAATGGCCGCAAGATCCCGCGTGCGCCCTTTACACGAAATGATTCTTCGCTTCCCGCCTCTCCAAGCGCCTAATCTTTGAACCTGGTTTGAAATGAGCTCACAACTCTTGGTGAAGGGTTATGCCCTTTCAGAAGCCGGCAATGCTTGTTGGCTGCCGCTTGCAATCCCCCGGCATCGCTCCTATGTGCCGGACAACTGGTATGTAACAAGCCGCAGCGAAGAGCGGAGAGCGACCCTTTGTACGCAATCAATAACGAAACGAGCTATGGACGTTCTTTTGGCTTTACTCGGCCTAGTTCTACTCAGCCCATTCATGTTGATCCTGGCGATTGCGATTGTGGTCGACTCCCTTGGATCTCCTGTCTATCGCACCTATCGCGTCGGTAAGAACGGACGGCTGTTTCGCTTTTACAAGTTCCGGACAATGGTCAACGATGCAGACTTGATGCTCGATCAAGTGTCAGACTTGAACGAGCGCGATCAAATCCTGTTCAAGGTTGCGCAAGACCCTCGACTAACAAGACTCGGACGTCTTCTGCGACGATTCAGCCTCGATGAGTTGCCGCAATTCTGGAACGTGCTTCGCGGCGACATGAGCATGGTCGGTCCGCGGCCACCACTACCGGCAGAATATGAACAGTTTCGCCCTGAACATCGGCGACGAATGGACGTGCTGCCCGGACTCACCGGACTCTGGCAAGTAGAGGCGCGCAGTGATCAATCTTTTGAAACGTACGTTCGCCTTGACTGCCACTACGTGGACAACTGGAATCTCTTACTAGACTTGCGCATTCTGCTGAAAACGATTCCTGCAGTCCTGTCCGGGACAGGTGAATAAGACAACCTTCCGAAGTTTGCTATTGGCCTTCAGCCCATCGGCCCCAAGTCAACACGTTAAAGGAACAACGCAATGAACGACCTTCGCGCTCGCATAACTGTTCTCTGCGCAGCCATAGCTCTGCTGTTCACCCCTGCACTTGCCCAAACGCCGGGGACAGGTGCAATCACCGGCCGATTGTCCGACAATTCAGGGGCAGTCATACCGAACGCACGGGTGGTGATCACGGGCGATGAAACCAGCCTTGCCCGCACCGTAATGAGTTCCCCGGACGGATTATTTCGTGCTCCACTATTGCCTCCAGGGGACTACTCGCTCCAGATCGAGGAGGCGGGTTTTAAGCCAGTCAAGCTGAGCTCAGTTCACGTAGCTGTCAGCGAGACAACAGTGCTTAACGTCACTCTGCAGGTCGGCTCGACGAACATAGCGATCGAGGTTAGCGGAGAGCCGGAGTTTGTGCAGACACAGACCTCCGCGCTCGGCCGCCCAACTGGAGAGAGAGATATCGTAGGCTTGCCGCTTGCCAACCGAAATTTCTCGCAGATCCTGGCCAATTCACCCGGAGTGCTGGTCGGCGTCCCCAATGCCGGTGAACTGGGGAAGGCGAATCAAAACGTCTTTGCCAATGGGGCAAAGACTACCTCCAATAATTTTCAATTCAACGGAATCGATGCAAACAACATCGCAGAGAATTCCGCGACCGGATTTGATCCAGAAGTCGGAATAGCAATCCCCGCTCCGGATACGCTATCTGAATTTAAAGTACAGACCGGAATGTACGACGCCGGATACGGACGCGGAGCTGGCGCAAATGTCGACATCGTGTCGAAATCCGGAAGCAACGAGTTTCATGGTGACCTGTGGGAGTTTTTTCGCAATGATGCATTAAACGCGAACGATTTCTTTCTCAAGCGCAACGGCCAGCCCAGGCCAGTTCTTCGCCAGAACCAATTTGGTGGCGCGATTGGTGGGCCCATTCGGGAGAACAAGACCTTCTTCTTTGCGGCCTACCAGGGGACATTTCAGACGAATGGCGTCTCCAGCGTTTCATTGCAAAACCCTGTACTGCCTCCCTTAACAGATGATCGTTCCCCTGCGGCCTTGGGAACATTGTTCGGCGGACAAAGTGGCTTTTTGGGCGGGGCTGCCGTCGCACCCGATGGATCGAACATCAATCCGGTTGCCCTGGCGCTCTTGAACTTCAAATTTCCCGACGGCACTTACGCAATTCCAACCCCACAGACGATTCGAACGGATCCCGCAACCGGATTGCAGATCGGGCAATCTTCTTACTCGATTCCATCCAAGTATCATGAGCACCAATTCACAGGAAATATCGATCACTACCTGTCGACCAAGAATCAGCTGGGTGGACGGTTCTTCTACTCGCGTAATCCAGTCACGCAACCGTTCGCAGCCTTCGGATCCAACGTTCCGGGCTGGGGCGTAAAGCAAACTGAGCAGAACTACATGTTCGTTCTCTCGGACACACACGTTTTCAACCCTGGATTGATCAACGTGGCGCGATTCGGTTTCATGCGATTCAACGGTATTCAAAGAGGTGACGAACCTATTGCCGCAGCCGATGTGGGCATGGCGACGCCATCAGACTTACCCGAGATACCTGGCATCTCCGTATTAGGACTGTTCACGATTGGTCCGGCAGGAGGTCCGTTCTATTTCGAAAACGTAAATACATTTGTATGGCAGGATACGGTTTCGTATGTGCGTGGAAGCCACAATCTGAGATTGGGCGGAGAGGCCAAGCGGCATCAGCTCTCCGTGAACTCTCCATTCGTATCCGATGGTTTTCTTTTCTTCTTTGGGTTTCCCGATTTTCTTCTCGGACAGAGCGCGGCGCAAAATGGCAGTTCGGTCAGCAACATATTCTCGAGCACCGGTGCGGCAGGCATCTTTCGCAAAGACGAACGCTATACCGACTTCGCAGGCTTCATTCAAGATGACTTCAAGGTGAACTCCAGGCTTACGCTGAATGCCGGCTTGCGTTATGAATATTTCGGGCCACCTAACGAAACCGATGGCAGGTTCCCGAACTTCGATCCGACAACCGCGGACCATACGGTGACTCCCGACGGCAGCTTCAGCGGATTCCAACTGCCGGCAAATTATCCCGGACAAGTGCCCAGTGGATACGTGAAAACGGACCACGCAGGAATGTGGAGTTCTGACTACTCAGACTTCGCGCCCCGGCTTGGATTCGCGTTGCGCTTGCACGATACTCCAGCGTTGGTGTTGCGCGGGGGATACGGCATCTATTACCAGCGGCTGTCGGGTCAACTCGCACAGCAAGTCGTAGGAGCGCCGCCGTTCTCGATTACGCAGACTCTACAGGGTGGCCAAAACGCGGCCGCTACTCTTCAAGAGCCCTACAATCCGCCGCTGCCACCGACAGCAAGCTTCCCGATCTTTATCCCACGGACTCCCGATAGCGCTTTAACCGTAGGAGCAGTAGGAACCGCTCTCGTGAGCCCATATACACAGCAATACAACCTGAATCTGCAATATGAATTGTCGCGCGACATGGTGTGGCAGATCGGCTACGTCGGTTCGACCAGCAGGCATCTCACTGGCTGCGTGCAATTCAACCAGGCAGCAATTGCCACGCCGCAAAGTCCGGTGAACGGCGAAACTACGACCACACTCGACAACCTGTCCCAGCGGCTCCCCTTCACTGGCTTGGCTGCTGGACGCTCTTACGTTTGCGATACCGCCTTCAGCTCAAGTTACAACTCTTTGCAAACTGGACTGACAAAGCGACTGAGCCATGGTTTGAATTTTCAGGCAAGCTACACATGGTCAAAGAGCCTCGACTTCACCAGCGGAACGGGCGCGGCTTCGAACTTCGATCTGAGTTTCCTGGGAAATGACCAGACCAAGCCAAACGAATCTCGTGGCTTGAGCGATTTTGATCGCACGCATCGCTTCGTTCTCAGCTTCGTCTACGATTTGCCAAAGCTTCAAAGCGGGCCATCATTCCTGCAATATGCGCTATCCATGTGGCAGGTTTCCGGCGAAGCGGTTGTGCAGTCAGGATTGCCAATCACGGCGATGGACAGCAGCGCCGGGCTGGTCTATGGAAACCTTTCAGGATTCAACCGGGCTGAGTGCACTGGGCTTGATCCCGCGACATCCGGATCGTTGTTTGATCGGCTCAACCATGGTTACCTGAATCCCGCAGCATTCGCTCCTCCTCCGATCATTGGTGATGATGGGATTGGAACCGGATTCGGAAACTGCGGCGTTGGTATCTTGCGCGGGCCCGGTCAGCGCAATCTGGACCTTGGAGTTCATCGCAGTTTCTTCGTGAGCGAACGCAAAGCATTTGAGTTTCGTGCTGAATTCTTTAACCTGACGAACACTCCGAAGTTTGGTCAACCGAGCAATGATTTCGCTGGAGGCACCAACTCCGCTTTTGGACAAATCACCTCAACAGTTTCGAACCCACGCATTATCCAGTTTGCTTTGAAGTTCACTTTTTAACCCGTCGAGAGATTCAACACTTGTCACCGACATCGGAGAGAACCACGTTGCTTGTAATGAAAGAAAATACGGCGATCCCCCACGATCCACTGTTGTGCAATTTCCAACTGCCTTTGCAGGGTACGTATCATCCTCGGGGTTTCTCCGTTGAAATCCACACCAACTCCCAAGAGGTCTTGTTAGCGGCTGATGAAAGTTGGGGAACTCGCCGCCGCCTATTCATTGAAAAACCGGTCCGCGCTGCCATCTGCGTCTCCGAAGATGGACCTGACGGCACACTTTTACAGCCTGTCTGTCGATCCCGCGAAAACCTCGTCACCCAAGTCGGCGACTCACAGAACTTCTACTCCGTCGATCTGAGATCAGGGTCAGCATTAGCGTGGGTTACGAAAACAACAGTAAATAACCGGGCGGGGTTTCGGTACCACTATCTGGAAAGCCTTGCTTTGGTCACCCTGATGTCACGTTATATGACTCCGGTGCACGCGGCATGCGTCTCTCTCAACGGTCAAGGTGTTCTACTCTGCGGAGATTCAGGAGCTGGCAAGTCATCGCTCGCCTTTGCGTGCGCCCGTAGGGGATGGACTTACACTACGGATGACGCCAGCTCACTAGTCCGCAATCGCAGCGAGCGAATCGTAGTTGGCGAACCACAACAGATCCGCTTTCGTGAATCCGCAGTCGATCTGTTCCCGGAACTGCGGTACGAACGATTGACGCGGCGTATTAACGGCGAGCTCGCAATCGAATTGTCGACTTCAAAGTTGGCACACATAAAGACTGCAGACCAGGCCTCGGTGGAACACATCGTCTTCCTGGATCGCAGGGATGACGCTGCCACGAACTTGCAGCAATTGTCGGTCGATGCCGTCCAGCCATGGTTTGAAAAGGTGATCTGCTATGGAGAACAGGAGACGCGCAATTCGCAGCGAGTGTCTTTGGGAAATCTATTGACAGCGAATATTGTGGAATTGACCTACAGTGACCTCGATACTGCCGTTTCCAGTCTTGAATCCCTGGTGACTGACAACCTCTAAGGTAATGCTGACTGTTTTCGACCACTTATCAGCCCTCCTTGAGGCGCTTCGCTTCAGCGAACCGCAACCCCGCGCGCTTCAGTCCTTCAGCAAGGAACAGTGGAGTGACGTCCTCTCCTACTGTGACCTGATGCGATTAACCTTTGCTCTGGGACGAGTCGCCCGCGATGTCCTGCCGGATTGGGTATACGCACGACTGGACCAAAATCGTGTCGAAAACAATGAGCGATTCGAACACATTAGGGAGGCTTACCTCGAGATCGCAGACCGCTTCTCTCAAGAAGGCATCGAACATCTGGTTCTGAAGGGTTTCGCGCACTTGCCGGGGACGATCAACCCGCGCGATCGCATGGTGGGAGATATCGATCTTTTTTGTTTGCCCGACACAATCCAGTTCGCGAAAGATCAGCTACTGCGCATGGGGTACAAGCCCTTGAGCGGCTTCGATCACTCTCCAAGCGATCACCTCCCCGCAATGCGACGCCCCAGTGCTTGGCAGTGGCGTGGCAATTACTTCGATCCAGAGATACCTATAACCGTCGATCTTCATTTTCGTTTTTGGGACAAAAGAAACACCGGGTTGGGAATCAATGGGCTCGAAGAATTTTGGCCTAGGCGTGTGCGGATCCAGTGCGACAACTTTGAAGTCCCGGCGCTCGAGTTGGCAGACAATCTGGCCTACGGCGCCTTGCATGCTCTGCGTCATCTTTTTCATGGAACTATGTCGATCAATAACATCTATGAGATCGCATGGTTTCTGCAGACACGTGCCCAGGATTCGCATTTCTGGACCGGCTGGCATGAGTCACACGACACCTCCTTACGCCGTGCGACCGCGGTTGCATTTCGGCTCGCCACACTCTGGTTCCATTGTCGAGTTCCGGATGCCGTTGAAGAGGAACTCGCCCAACTGCCTCAATCAATCGAACGTTGGATGACGCAGTATGGCACTAGCCCTCTAACAATTCCATACGTGCCGAACAAGGATGCGCTCTGGTTGCAGCTGAGCTTGACGGACTCGCCAGCGCGGACCGCTGTGTTCTTCAGGGCACTCTTTCCAACGCGGCTTCCCACGCTGGCGGCGGTTCAGACTCAGAGCACATCTGAGGCTCGCGAAAAGCAAAACAAATCAGCGCCGGTCACCTACCTCTCTCACGTTGCCAGAAGGGCATCTCATCACGCGCGCATTCTTCCACAAACTCTGTGGCATGCCGTTAAGTGGTGGTGGTCATCCAAAGACTTAGGGGATGAGTTCCTTGTTTTTCTAGGAGCGTCCTTCTTTTACACGCTAGGGATGTTTACCTATTTCCTGCTGTTCAATCTGTATTTGATCGACATGGGTTACAAGGAGGATTTTCTTGGAATCCTGACTGGGGCTTTATCGGTCGGAGGAATCGCTGCCGTTCTTCCAGTCGGTTTCTTCATTCATCGTTCGGGTCTGCGAAGTGCTATTCTTACGTGCTTTGCCGTGGTCCCGCTCATCTCTGTCCTGCGAGCGGTTGTTGTGTCCGAGTCACTGCAAGTGATTCTCGCTTTTCTGACGGGAGCATTCGCCTCGATTTGGGCTGTTGCCATTTCTCCCGCGCTGGCCCAACTCACCAATGAGAAGAACCGTGCGTTTGGTTTCAGCGTCGTATTCGCCAGCGGAATTGGAGTCGGAGTCCTAGGTGGACTGTTTGGTGGCCACCTGCCAGCTTTCATGTCACGCACGATAGTGTTGAGCGACGCAGCGCAACTCAAGCGGGCTGCCTTGCTGGCGACATGCGGAATCATGATCGTGGCGTTATGGCCAGCATCGCGCTTGCGTTTTGCACTAGAATCCACCCCTGAGAAAAAGGTTTATCCTCGCAGTCCGTTCCTGGCAAGATTTCTTCCCGCAGTAGCAATGTGGAGCCTGGTTACCGGTTCATTTGCTCCATTTGCCAATGCATATTTTTCGCAACACCTGCACGCTCCAGTGGAAAAGATCGGAGTCTACTTCTCGGGCTCGCAGTTCCTACAGGTAGTTGCGATCCTCGTGGCGCCGTTGATCTTTAAGAAGTTGGGGATGATTTCGGGCATTGTATGCATGCAGATCGCAACTGCACTCGCATTGGGAGGCCTAGCCACGACCAAAGTGGCTTGGGCTGCGGCTCTGGTCTATGCCAGCTATACGGCGTTCCAATGGATGAGCGAACCCGGAGTGTACAGTCTGCTAATGAATAAGGTCAGTATGGCCGAGCGAACCGGGGCGTCGGCGATGAACGCTTTCGTTATCTCTGCCGGCCAGGCCATTGCTGCTGCTGTGGCGGGCGTGGCAATCGCGCGCTTTGGTTATCCCGTAGTATTGAAGGCAGTCGCGGCGTTCGCGTTGGCGGCCGCTCTGGTATTTCGCTTGTTGCTAGGCAAAACGAAACCGCACCACGATTCAGTTCAACTCATCTCGCTTGCTCCGGCCGCACAGAACACTTCCAGTCACAACTGATCGGCTCCGCTTAAAGGCCAATCCTCTTCTTCCCACTTAGTTTCTTTCCACGCAATCACTCTGGTGAAATGCTCCGAACGTCCACCCTTTGAGCCAGGGTCCCGCCGCTTCGATTCCTCCACAAGAAGTACACCGGCACACCTATCGCGACAATGCCAAGTCCTGCCATGCCGTTAACCGGCGTAGATACAACGACGTTGACCACGAGGGCCGCTGCAGCCAACGTAAAAATCAATGGCGTCCAGGGATAACCTGGCACCCTGTAAGGACGTGGCAAATCAGCGTACTTTGTGCGATAGACGAAGATGCTGGCTGCTCCGAGGCCGTAGAAAATCCACGCAACAAAGATGGTGTAGCTGATCAATTGCTGAAATTGACCAAAACACGAAAGAACTGCCGACCAGATTCCCAACGCGATGATTGCTGTGGCGGGCGTGTGAAAGCCTGGGTGGACGTCGGCTAATTTGCGGAAGAAAAGTCCATCGCTTGCCATGGCATAGAAAACTCGCGGAGCAGTAAGCGGAACCGTATTCACTGCGCTAAACACTGAGATCAGAATCGTGAGCGCAATCAACTTTCCTGCCGAGGGGCCAAGCACGGCTGTAAAGGCTGTCGCAGCAATCGTATCGGATGCGGCGGCATGAGCTGGCCCCAAAGCAACAAGGTAGCCTGCATTCGCGATCAAATAGACCGCCGCCAATGCCAGTACGCTCCACAATAATGAGCGGGGAAAATCCTTCTGTGGGTTCTTGACCTCTCCTGCACTATAGGTAATAAATTGCCATCCCTCATAAGCCCACAAGACGCCGATCATTCCCAGGCCAAATTTTGACAATAACGCAACATTGACAGTTCCGGCCGGGATGGCAGAAGCGGTAGCCGAATAGCCTCGCCCTAAGAACAGCAGAACAGCGCACATGCTCAGGATCATGAGTACCTTGATCAGCGTCGTCCAGTTCTGAAAATCGGAACTTTTTCGCGTACCCCAAACATTTACCGCCGTCACCAGGACAATTGTTAGAACCGAGATCAACTTCGACGTAACCGGTCCCAACGGCAAGACCGCATTCAAGTACGTGCTGAAAGCGACAGCCAGCGAGGCAATTGTGCCACTTGAGATCGCCAGGAACATTGCCCACCCATATAAAAAAGCCGGCATCGGACCGAAGGCATCGCGGATATATACGTACAATCCGCCGGCTTCTGGTTTCATTGCCGCCATCTCTCCATAGGTCAGCGCTCCCAGCAGTGACAGAACCCCACCGCCAACCCAGACGAGAATTGCCACACCCACTGAGCCATCCACTTGGCGCAGGACCACGCCTGGGACCAGAAAGATTCCGGAACCGATGACGGAGCCCACGATCAAGAGGACCATGTCACGAAAGCTGAGAGTGCGGACGAGATTCGTCATAGAGTCTAGTTGTAGTTTTCCGCAGCATATCCCGCTTTACCTACAGCTTCAATGGCAAATGACAGGCTGGATCAGTATCGCTGGGCTGTGACTTGCAGTCAGCCGTTTCGTATCCTTCTTCTGCTGTCTTGAGTACGTTTTCCAGTCATAATGCTTGACGAGACATTGGCTCGGGTCGCGTCGCCCGCAGTGTCCGCTCAGGAAAAGCAATGACTGAACCTCAACAACGGCTGGAGCGATCGCTCCCAAGTTCCTACTATGTCTCCGCCGAGATCTTTGAACGAGAAAAGAACCTCATCTTCAACCGGGAATGGTTTTGCGGCGGGCGAGAGGAACAACTCCCGGCACCGGGCGACCACCTTGTTCTTGACATCTTGGGGGAGAGCGTCCTGGTTGTCTGCACCAAAGCCAACGAACTGAAAGCTCATTACAACGTCTGTCGCCACCGTGGCGCACGCCTTTGTTCGACACAAGATGAGCGCTGGAACGTAAAACTCAGCGGCGGCGTGATGCCGGCTCTTAGCATTCGTTGTCCCTATCATCAATGGACGTACAGCCTTGAAGGAAAACTTCTGAGCGCTCCTTTTGTTCGCGAGGAAGGAGAGTTTCACAAGGAGGATTTTTCACTCTATCCGGTAGGCCTGGAAACATGGGGAGGATTTTTCTTTCTGAATCTCTCGCCTGAGATTGCGGCGGCGGAGAAGCGTGATCTGGCGTCTCAACTGGGACCGATTCCGCAACGCCTCAAAAACTATCCGTTGGCGGAGCTCAGAACAGCCCAGCAGATGACTTACAACGTGGAGGCGAACTGGAAGATCATCGCCGAGAACTACAACGAGTGTTATCACTGTGGACCAGTACATCCGGAACTCTGCGAATTGGTGCCGGACTTCAAGCGGGCGGGCGGCGCCAATCTCGACTGGGACAACGGCATTCCGCACCGCGAAGGGGCCTTCACCTTTACTCGATCTGGAACTACCATTCGGCAGCCGTTTCCGGCATTAAGTGAAGATGAAAAGATTCGGCATAAGGGAGAGCTAGTCTATCCGAACTGTTTGCTTAGTGTCTCCTGCGATCACGTTGCAGCATTCACGCTATGGCCTCTGGCTCCTGACCGCACGCGAGTTGAGTGCAACTTCCTCTTCCATCCGAAAGAAATAGCGAGCGCGAATTTCGACCCATCCGATGCCGTCGAGTTTTGGGACCTGGTTAATCGCCAGGATTGGGCAATCTGCAAACGTGTGCAACAAGGCGTCAAGTCACAAGTCCATCACTTCGGGTACTATGCACCGATGGAAGATCCTAGCCTTGACATCCGAAGATACGTGACACGACTGCTGGGGCGCGAGCGATGATTCATTGTTCGCAGGATTTCGCGTGTAGATATGACTGGTAGCTTACAACCACGCTCGCCACAGGCTGTTTCAATTCTTGGCATTCCTTACGATGTCAACTCCAGCTACCTGCGCGGACCAGCACTTGCTCCTCCATTAATCCGCAAGGCGTTGCATTGCGACTCTAGCAACATGTGGACGGAAGACGGCGTCGATCTCGGCCAACCTGGCGTACTCCACGATGCTGGGGATCTTGAGCTTGCCGAGGATGCGAAAGCGGCATTCACGCTGATTGAGAAAAAAGTTGGGGAAACTCTGGATTTAGGTAATCCCCTGATTAGCCTGGGAGGCGATCATTCGGTTACATACCCCGAGTTGCGTGCCTTTCACAAACGATATCGAGACTTGACCATCCTGCACTTCGATGCCCACCCTGACCTTTATGACGTCCTGGACGGAAACCGGTTGTCACATGCTTGCCCCTTCGCCCGAAGCCTGGAAGAAGGACTTGCCAACAGGCTGGTCCAGGTCGGCATTCGCACAATGAATGCTCATCAATGGGAACAAGCAAAGAAATTTCATGTGGATGTGATCAGCATGCGAGAACTCGCGAGGCTGCAGCAATTGGAGCTCGGAGGTTCCCTGTTTATCTCGCTGGATATCGATGTCCTCGATCCAGCATTCGCGCCGGGAATTTCCCACTACGAACCTGGAGGGATGTCGGTTCGGGAGGTCGTAGCATGCATTCAAGATTTGCGCGTGCCGATCCTGGGAGCAGATATTGTTGAATACAACCCCACGCGCGACCAGCACGAACAGACAGCGATGGTTTGTGGAAAATTTCTAAAAGAAATCGCAGCAGCAATGCTGCGCAATGGTAAACCGCCAAGGCAGGATTGGGTTTAAGCGTCAAGAAGGGCAGCGTACCAGCTTCAGGAAACTGGCACGCTGCGTTTTGCTAGTTCTTTGAAATACTGCTGTGCGGATCGAGCACGAACTTCTTGGCCGCACCCCTGTCGAAATCCTTATAACCGCGCGGAGCATCATCCAAACGAATGACTTCCACGTTCACCGCTTTTGCGATTTGAATCTTGTCATGCAGAATGGCCTGCATGAGCTGCCGGTTGTACTTCATGACTGGACATTGCCCAGTAGTGAAATTGTGAGAACGGGCCCAGCCCAGGCCAATGCGGATGCTGAGCCGGCCTTCCTTGGCGTTGGCATCGATTCCGCCAGGGTCCCCAGTTACGTAGAGGCCGGGAATACCAATTGACCCCGCCGCCCTGGTGATTTCCATCAGCGAATTCAACACGGTGGCTGGCGCCTCGCGTGCCGAATCTGCGCCATGGCCACGCGCTTCGAAGCCAACACAATCTACAGCGCTATCAACCTCAGGCACACCGAGGATTGATTCGATCTGCTCGCCAACGGTGGCCTTCTTGGAAATGTCTACGGTCTCGCAGCCAAAGCTGCGGGCCTGTGCCAGCCTTTCCGGGATATGGTCACCGACGATGACTACAGCTGCTCCCAGCAAATGACATGCAGCTGCACACGCCAAACCGACGGGACCAGCCCCGGCCACGTATACCGTCGACCCGGTGCCAACGCCTGCGGTAACTGCTCCGTGATAGCCGGTCGGCAAAATGTCCGAGAGGCAGGTGAGATCGCGAATCTTGGCCATGGCGCGATCTTTGTCCGGGAACTTGAGCAAGTTGAAATCGGCGTACGGAACCATGACGTATTCAGCTTGCCCGCCTACCCATCCGCCCATGTCAACATAGCCATACGCCGCTCCCGGACGTGACGGATTGACATTCAGACACACGCCGGTTGCGCGCTCCTTGCAATTCCGGCAGCGTCCGCATGCAATATTGAACGGGACGGATACGAGGTCGCCCTTCTTGATGAACTCGACATCGCGTCCAGCTTCAATCACTTCTCCCGTAATTTCGTGACCGAGAACGATCCCCTTCGGGGCTGTTGTGCGTCCACGAACCATGTGTTGATCGCTACCACAGATGTTGGTTGAAACGATTTTGAGTATGACCCCGTGCTCGCATTTCCGATCTCCCAGCGCAAGCTTGGGGAAATCGATGCTCTGCACTTCAACCGTGCCGGGGCCCATGTAGGCAACACCTCGATTGCTCGCCATAACTTATCCTCGCATCTCTGCTAGAAGGCAGCAGCGCCTGCTTCGGCTACAGTGTGATCCTGGTCACCTGATCCGCCGCTCACGCCGATCGCTCCAACCACTTTTCCGTTTTTCTTGAGCGGAATACCGCCCGCAAAAATCATGATCTTGCCGTTGTTGGAAGCGTGAATTCCGAAGAACTGTCCACCGGATTGTGAATGCGTTGCCAAGTCCTTGGTCGCGATGTCAAACGCCCGCGAGGTGTAAGCCTTCTTGATGGAAATATCGATGCTGCCCAGCCATGCGCCATCCATGCGCACGTGGGAAACCAGGTTACCGCCCTCGTCGGCAACTGCAATGTTCATCGGCTGGCCGATTTCTTTGGACTTCTTTTCAGCCGCCGCGATCACGCGGCGCGCATCTTCGAGTGTCATGAGCGAACCTCCTCTTTCTTGTGATGATGACTGCCTGTTTTAGTGATGATTATTTGCTGACAACTTTGTCGTGCCCGTAGTATTCATAGGCCGACATTGGCTTTTCTCCACCTTTATTCCAGGGCCGAGCATCCTGCGGAAGCTTTCCCAGCGCGCGCGCCATCTCTCGAATATGCGAAGCAGTCGAACCGCAACACGCGCCGATGTAGTTGATTCCCATATCCCGTGCTCTTAAAGCATAATCCGCCATGGCCTGCCGCGTCATTTGCAAGGGGTCGAGCGCCACAGGGAATTCCGGCAGGCTCGTGAAGTCCGGTTTTTCCTTTGGTGTGTTATAGGCAACAGGTTGACAGGCCAAAAATCCCGAGACCGCGCTGCGCATTTGCTGCATGAAAGGCAAAGTATGCTGTGGCGGACGCAAGCAGTTCATACCGACGATATCGGCGCCCGCATCGATCAATCTCTTTGCAGCCTCTGCCGCGTTATGTCCTTCATAGGTTTGTTCTGCTTGCTCGAAGGAAATCGTGACCATCACCGGTAGGCCGGTTCGCTTGGCTCTTTCTACCGCCAGGAGCGCCTCGCCGAGCCAAGTAAAGGTTTCGCCAATGATGAAATCCACTCCTTCGCCGACCTGAATTTCCAGCTGCTCATCGAATGTCTTCCGCACACGATCTTCGGCCGACGCACTATCGGGTTCGTACATCCATGTCAGGCTGATGTTTCCCGCGACAAGGCAACGCTCGCCTGCCACTTCTTTCGCGATCCGCACGGCTGCTCGATTCAAGTCTTCTAACCGATTGTCCAGACCTACTGTCTTCAGCTTGTCGCGGCTCGCATAAAATGTCAGCGCCTGCAGGATCTCCGACCCTGCTTCACGAAATTCCACGTGCAACTCGCGCAGAGCCTCGGGATATGTGAGCGCAACCTCCGGCGTGAACGGACCCGCACGCACCCATCCGCGTTTTTCAAGTTCGAGCAAGTATCCGCCATCACCCAGAACCGGTCCTTCTTTGAGGCGTTCAAGGATGCCCTTCTTCGTTGGCATGCGCACTCCTAATAGATGGTGATGAGATGGCCCTCAGACCCTGGTTTAATCGTCCTGATACTCGTACTCAGCGCGAATCGGTGCGCCTTCCGTGAAACGGCTCGGCCGGAATGCCGAGATGTCTACAGTCTTTCCCCGTCCGTCCAACAGTAGTTCAGACATGACCAAGCCTATTGCCGGCGAAATCTTGAATCCCATGCCGGAGAACCCTGCACAGACGTAGAGTCCTCGAACAGCTGTTAATTCGCCCAGTAATGGGCGCGAATCGGGAGTCATGTCATAGACCCCGGTCACACCTCGCATCATCTCTGCGTTTTGGAGCTTGGGAATCCGCTTACTGGTGCGCTCAACGATTTCTTCCAGCCACTCATCCCTGGGACGCTGCGGATAATGGTCGGCATCGACTCCCCGCTCTCCATAAAAGTCGCCGACCAGAGTCTTGTCTCCGCCGTCAGATCGAAAGTAAGTAGTAGTGATCGAATCGATGCAGGCACAACTTCCGCGCTTCATGTCTGGAGGATTGCGCAGAACAGCGACCTGATGAAATTCAGTTTCGATAGGCAGGCTCACACCTGCGCTCTCGAAAAGCGGTTTGCTCCAATACCCGGTGGCCGCAATAACTGCCGGCGCGTGCAATTCTCCCTGATCGGTGATTACACCCTGCACACGATCACGATTCACGATAAATCCTGTAGCGCAAGTTCGACGGCGATATTCGACTCCCAGATCGCGGGCTGCCGCCATGAAATCGTTGGCTACACAGGAGCCGTCTCCAGAACCTGACCCGGGTTCATACGCTGCGAGATCAACGTCATCAAAATTCCAGTCGGGTTCCAACTTCTGTAACTCGACTCGGTCCAATAACTCAACTTTCACGCCGTGTTTTCTTTGCATCTCCACATTGGATTTCAGCCGTTCTGTCTCACTCTGGAGAACGATGCGAAGAAAACCAGTCTTGTGGAACTCTCCCGGCTGGCCTGTAATTTCTTTCCAGCTTTCGAACATTTCGAGACTCTTAACTGCGAGTCGAACTTCCGGTGGGAAACTGTAATGCATTCGGACGAGGGCTGAAGATCGGCCACTGGCGCCTTGTCCGACGGAGTCCTTCTCCAGCACAACAATTCGACCGGCGCGCCGCTTTGCCAGATGGAACGCTATCGACGCGCCCATGACGCCCGCACCAAGAATGACTGTGTCGGCGGTTCTGCCGTTGGTTGAACTCACATTTGCACCACTCACTTTTTGCCGGGTTCGAAAAACTCAGGTGGCTCGCTTATATGCGAATCGAGCTCTTCGCACATCAGCAAAGGTCATCTATATTAACCCCTCTTGAACAACTTCACTCACGTGGATACAATTTCGACCTGTGACTTTGGGTCAGACATCTTGCTTGCTGGAACGGAATCGCAACGGAGCCTAATAATTAAGCGTCACCGCAGAGGCTGTTGCTGGAACCTCAAGCGTGACTGACTTGTAGTTGGAATCAAAGCGCCAGTTTTTCTCGATCTTCCCATCCACCGACACGGTCGTCGGCATTTGTGCACCGTAGATTTTCACTTGAATCTTCTTCCACCAAGTTGGATATGAGCCCTCTGAGGCAATAAGGTGCAAAGTCAGGCCTTGTCCACCCGCTTCGCAAGTGAATTGTTGGCGGGAATACTTTCCGCGCGTGTAATCGAAGGTGTTGCCGTCGTCCGTGTACAGAGAGCCGAGACAGTTGGAACCGGAGTAAACATCCAGCTCGAGAGCTCCCTGCGGGGTTTCGTCGGCGTTCTGTACAAGTGGCTGGCGAGGAATGATGGCACCGCCGCGAACATAGACGGGCAATTCCGAAAGTGACGGATCTACTTTGAGCGATGTTCCCTGAACCAGGGCACCAGTCCAGTAGTCGTACCAGATTCCCTTTGGAAGAATCACTTCATAAGATCCTGTGGTCTCTTTCACCTTGGGCGCGACAAGCAAATCTCTTCCAAACATGTACTGCGTCTCGTTTGTCTCCAACTTTTCTTCGTCGGGAAACTCCAGGAACATGGGACGCATGAGAGGGATACCGGTTCGCGATGTTTCCTCCATGCTGCTATAGATGTAAGGCAGCAGGCGGTACCGCTCCTCGACGTAACGCCGGCGAATTCGCTCGTGCTCCAGCCCATCTACCCAAGGTTCGTGATCTCTTGTCTCTTTCGCGGCATGATTTCGGAAGAAAGGCTGGAAGGCACCCACCTCGGTCCATCGTGTCAGCAGTTCAGGCGTTGGATTTCCTGTAAATCCCCCGACATCGGCGCCCGACAGCGGGTACCCCGATATGCCTAGGCTCAAAAGGTTGGGCACCGTCATACGAAGATGATCCCATGTTGAACCGTTGTCTCCCGTCCATGTCGCAGCGTATCGTTGCGTGCCCGCGAACGCCGCTCGCGTTAAGACAAAGGGACGTTCGTTCGGAGTAAGGTGTAACAGGCCTTCATAAGTTGCGCGTGCGTTCTGCATACCGAAGATGTTATGCGCCTCTCGATGGTCGGTTTTGCGTCCCTCTATGCTGTGAACCGTGTCCAGAGGCATTGTTTTATCCAGGCGGAGGAAGATCGATGGCTCATTCATATCGTTCCAGAAGCCGCGAATACCCATCTTCACAAAGTCAGCGTACAGGGATCCCCAGAACTGTCTGCCCTCCGCTCGAGTGAAATCCGCGAAAACTGAATCACCAGGCCAGACGGAACCCACGAAATCGGAGCCGTCCGGGTTCTTTACAAAAACGTCGCGCTTTTTTCCTTCGTCGTAAGGCTTGTAACCTGGCTCCTTCTTAATGTGCAGGTCAGTGATTGTGACCAGCTTGAAACCCTCCTGTCGCAGGTCATGGACCATGCCTTCGAAGTTTGGATAATTCTTCCGGTCAATAGTGAAGGGGCGTCGTTCATCCTGGTAATCGATGTCAAGGTATAGGACGTCGCAGGGAATCTTGTGTTCGCGGAATGTCTTCGCCACCTCGCGAAGACGTGCCTCGGGGAAATATGAATAGCGGGATTGCTGGTATCCGAGCATGAACAGCGGCGGCAGCGGCGTGCGCCCCGTAAGGGCCGTAAATGATTGCACGACAGCCTTTGGATCGGGTCCGTACATGAAGTAATAGTCAAGTGGGCCACCGTCTGCACCAAAGCTATACACTTCCCGTGTTTGCTTGCCGAAATCGAAGACACTCCGATACGTGTTGTCGAGAAAAATTCCGTACGCTTTTCCGCCCCTCATCCCGATGAAAAACGGGATCGTCTTATAAAGAGGGTCCGTACCCGCAACCCAGCCATACGCGTCTGTGTTCCAGTTCGTAAACGCCTGCTCGCGACGATCCATCGCTCCCGATTTGTCGCCAAGTCCGAAGTAGTGCTCATCGAGCGGCATGGATTTGTAGACCGTAAAAGCGCGGTCGTGGAAAGTGACAGGAAGTCCTGGCGGGTCTTGTGAGATAACCTGCCCGCTCGCGTCCAGAAAAACCAGTCGCATAGGCGACTTCTCAACTCGAACTTGCACGGCGCCAGTATTGAGAGTGACAGCCTCAGGCAGCTCCGAAACTCGCACAGTTCCCGTCGGCGCAATGGAGTTCGGTAGCACAGCAAAAATGTCTTCCGGAGCATTCAATCCCGCTGCAGAGTATTCGATTCTGATGATATTTGGGTTCAATGCTGTAATTCGCACTCTGGAGTCTCCGACCCCGAGTTCCACACCGTTGGGAAGTGTCTGAACGGTACCGACCTTATCGAAGATTGGGAAATCAGCATGAGCAACACTGAATAAGGAGGTAAGAACCACGAAGAGGACAGTCAGTCGAACAGCAATCTTCATAGGAACTCCAAAAGCGGAATCATACCTGAAAGACAAGAGGTGTCGATTTCGGACAATGTTTGCGAGTGAAACTCGGAGAGCTCAATCTCCGGAGAATTCCAACACCAGCTTACGATTTTTTGCCGCAAATCCCTCCTCGATCTTTCCTCGTGCATCCAACGACTTCGAAACGCAACTGATTCTTACGAGGAGAGAGGCTAGACACAATGAACCCCAACGCACTCAAGGAACTCTACGTCGATGAACTAAGGGATCTCTACAGCGCCGAGAACCAGCTAGTAAAGGCGCTCCCGAAAATGGCCAAGGCAGCTGCCTCGGACGAACTCCGCACAGCGATTGAAGAACACCTGGAGCAAACAAAGGAACACGTCCAACGCCTGGAAGAAATTTTTGAGCTGCTGGACGAAAATCCAAAAGGCAAGAAGTGTGCAGGCATGGAAGGCCTCATCAAGGAAGGCTCCGAGTTGATGGAGGAGGATTTTGAAGAAGATGTCATGGACGCTGGCCTGATCGGCGCAGCCCAAAGAGTTGAACACTACGAAATAGCGGCTTACGGAACTGTCCGGGCATTCGCAGAGCTTATGGGTGAATCAGACCAAGCATCCCTGTTAGCCGAGACCTTGGAAGAGGAGAAGCAGGCGGATGCAAAGCTTACCGAGATATCTCAACAGGTGAACATGGAGGCTCAAGGTTCAGATGAGGATGCCGAAGAGATAGAAACTGAAGGGGCAGACGAGCAGCAGGCGACTGGAAGGAAGAAGGCGCAAGCGGGTGGCCGCAAGTTGAAGCGGGCATCCTAAGCTAGTGAGTATCATCAGCCATCTTCTGGAACGTACACCCGGGCAGGCACGCGGTCGTTCCCTGCCCGGCATTCCTTTTACATCGAGCAAACATTTGCCTTGATGTCCTGTTCTGCTCTCGCGATGTTTTCGGGTTTACCTAAATCAAGCCAGTAGTATTGGTCGGTTCGGAATCCGCCAATCTTCTCTCCACTTGCCGCCAGTCGGAGGTACGACGAGACAATTGAAAACGCGCCTTCTTCACTGAGTATGCGAAGAAGCCGGGGTGAAATGATGTGAATGCCGGAGAAGGCTAGCGGCACAACCTGAGCTGTCGGCTTTACGATTTCGTCCTCCGTCCCGAGCCTCCGCCCGCAAAGCTCGAGATGCTCGTCAAAAAGAAGGTAACGTGAAGTTTTCCGCTCTTGTACACCCAAGGTCGCCAGTGCCTGAGTGGCATTGTGTCTTTGAACCATGAGTTCCAAATCGATGGTGCTGATAACGTCAACATTGTGCAGAATGAACGGCTCATCGGTGTCGCTGAAAAAATATCCGGCTTTTTTCAGTCCGCCGCCGGTGTCGAGTAAATCGTCCTCACGCGAAATTTCAATACGCATCCCAAAATTGTCATGAGCCTGCAAATACTTTTCAACCATATCGGCGCAGTGATGCACGTTAACGATCACTTCGCGGATACCGAACCTCTGCAAGCGTTCCAGAGTGATCTCCAACAATGTGCGGGCCGCGACTTCCACCAAAGCCTTGGGCCGATTGTCAGTAAGAGGACGAAGTCTTGTGCCTAGTCCAGCAGCCAGGATCATGGCTCTCATTTCTGCGAGTTCTCCAGTTCGCGGTGGCGAACTACAATCTCGACGCCAGGTCTGCCGCGAAGATGCTTCGCCAGTTGTTCCGCTAAATATACGGACCGATGCTGCCCTCCAGTGCACCCGAACGACACCATCAGATTCTTGAAACCACGGCGCTGGTAGCTGCTCACGCTGGCATCCACAAGGGACGTTGCGTTGATGAGAAACTGTTGCACGCCTTCCTGCTGCTCGAGATACTCGATCACTGGCGCGTCCCTTCCGGTGAGGTGAGCGAAACGTTCCTCGCGCCCCGGATTCGGTAGACTTCGCCCGTCGAAAACAAATCCGCCACCATTTCCGGTTTCATCCGTGGGCCAGCCGCGATGGAACGAGAAGCTGAAGATTCGTACCGTCAACGTACTTGTGCTGGTTGCAATCGCCTGCAATTTCTCAGAGCCCAACATGCTGTGAAAGGCTTCGAGTAAAGTCGGCAATGCAACGGGCAAAGTCGTGTTATGCAGAAGCCAGCGAACATTTTTCAACGCATATGGGACACTTTGCAGGAAGTGCTGCTTTCGCTCATAAAATCCGCGGAAACCGTATGCTCCCAAAGCCTGCATAATGCGAACGTAAACATAGGCGTAGTAGTAGCGTAAAAAGGCGTCGCGATCGAGATCGATGAACTTGCCCAGCGCGCCAAGGTAGTGGTCGAGCAACTCTTGCCTCAACTCAGGAGGCAAGTCGGCTTTCGCATCAAATAATAAGGACGCAATGTCATACTGCAGCGCTCCCCTGCGACCGCCCTGGTAGTCCAGGAAATACGGTTTGCCATCGTGCAACATGATGTTTCGGGACTGAAAGTCGCGGTACAGAAAATAGTCGTGAGGAGCGGCAAGCAGAAGCTTCGTCAAGCGCCCGAAATCATCTTCAAGAGCCTGCTCGTTGAAAGGTACTCCCGCCAACCGTAGAAAGTAATACTTGAAATAGTTCAGGTCCCAGGCGATGGACTGTCGGTCGAAACTCGCTCGGGGATAACTCTTCTTATAGTTAAGGTCACGTCCCGCCTCCACCTGAAAGCGGGGCAGAATCTCGACTACCCTGCGGTAGACATCGACGACTTTCGAGACAATCGCAGTCCCGTCACGGTTGGAGGATAGAAAATCGAAAAGCGTCACGTCGCCGAAGTCCTCTTCGATATAGGCTCCCTGAGTCAAGTCTTCGGCGTAGATTTCCGGAACCGGCAAGCCGTAGCGTCGAAAGTGGCGGGAGAACTCCAGGAACGCGACATTTTCCTCACGCACATCATAAAGAATTCCGATGGCAGAGATCGTGTCCGCCGAAAGTCTGACGATCTTACGGCCCGATCCCCCAAGTTGTCCTTGCAATGGGTGAACGTGCTCCACCGCGCAATGAAAATGACCTTCGAACAGCTTTCGCAAAATCTCCATGGATCTTCTGAGCTGAGCGACGGCTTTACGCCATCTCAGCCAACAAAGATACCACCCGTGCGGCGCTCCACCGCTGTTTTACGGTGGGTGAATCTGATTGTGAATGGGCTGCGGGAAACCTGGAATCAGCGCTGAGAAAAGCTAGGCTACCAGCTTCCACTTAGTCCGCGTGTAGGCGATTCGAAAACCGCTGCGCTCGGCATTGCGTTGAGAATCGCTGCCGGGCGTCACTGCTAACATCGCAAGGTCGCAGCCATGATCGTAAGCGTAGTGCATTCGTTCCATGAGCAACGCTGCCTGCAATCCGCGACGCCGGAAGTCGGGCACGGTTGCCGCACCAGCGAACACCGCCACTCCATCGTGTATCGATAGTGCCCCGGTCGCCCCAGGATTACCGTCCAACTCAGCGAGGAAACATACGTTCCCGGCGCGAGCCGCCATGATGGCCCCGAAGTCCAGAAAGAAATTACGCAATTCTGGATGTTCGTGCGTTCATCCTTTTGTGGCGACATCTGACCAGAGCTGCGCTTCGGAAGGAGCTGCAGTACGTACATGAATCTTGTCATCCTTCTGATGAAGGGGACCCTCGACGGGCTGAAAGAGAACGGTGCTTGTTTCCACGGGCTGGTACTTTCGTTGGCAGAGAAGCGCCAGCGTGTCGACACCGGCAAACGGACTTACCTCATGGAAGACTGGCGCTCTTCGATCAAGAAAAAATTCTTCGATCGTGTCCAACGACCTGGCAGTCGGCTTTTCAAAGACTCCCAGCCCGAAAGTCTGCGTCACGGGAGAATCTATTCCATCGAAGACTACATAGGCGCCGGCACATTCCATCCAGCATGCGCCGCTGTCGGGAAATAACCGATTTCGTGCCTTCGCATGCTCAAGGCAGGCTTGTCCTTCGGCGTGTTCCAGCCGTCGCGATAGTTCCAAGTCGGCGAAAATCATTGCGGCTCATATGGTACATGGACCTGCGGCGGCGATGATGGAGTACGGCTAGATGCACAGCTCGTCAGGATCTCAAGCTGTTGTGGCCTGAGCCGCCTGCTTCTGATCGGCAAGTGCATCCGCCCAATAGATTAAACCGGGAACAAATTCAGTCGACAGATCCTGATGATAAGGCCGGATGCGGACCGTGTATCCGAGAATCCCAGTCTGGTTGCAGGGCGCCTTCGTGGTGAACTCATAGTTGTTTGACGCATTGCTGGCTGAAGTCTCCATGTCGATGACCGCCCCGTCGAGAATACCGCCATCGGAACCAACACGCCCAAGGTAGAGTTCTACTTTGACATCTCTAGGAGTAAGCGCCCCGAGTTTTACGATGGCATTGACGTGAACCTTGGAGCCGACAGAAAGCGTCCCTTGCGCCTCGCTTGAAACCGATTCCACCCCGACAGCCGGCCATTCACGGCGGACAAGCTCCGTCCACCCGGCCAGAGCTTTCGCTTTGCTGGCTTCTTCAGCTTCCAGTTTCCTTACCTGATCGTGCGTCTTGAAATAGTACTTGGCCGTGTAATCGCTGACCATGCGGTGGGTGTTCACGAACGGGCAGATCGAAGCAATGGAATCTTTCATGCGCTCAATCCACTTTAGTGGCAAGCTATCCGCTCCGCGATCGTAAAAGGCCGGAACGACATCGCGTTCGATCAGTTCATACAGCGCATCGGCTTCGACCTGGTCTTGATAGTTGTGATCGTTATATGTCTCACCGTTGCCGATGGCCCAGCCGATGCCGCGCGGGTTGTCCGGGTCATTCCAGACCTCATCCCACCAGCCGTCCAATGTGCTGATATTGAGCACACCATTTGCAGCAGCCTTCATGCCGCTCGTACCACTCGCTTCATTTGGACGCAGTGGCGTGTTCAACCATACGTCGACTCCCTGGACGAGGTATCGAGCAACCACCATGTCGTAGTCGACCAGAAACGCAACGCGGCGTCCCATCTCGTTGCTGTGGACCGCTGCCTTGATCTGGCGTATGAGTTCCTTGCCTGCATCATCTTGGGGATGAGCCTTGCCGGCGAAGATGATCTGCACCGGACGTTCGGAGTTGTTCAGAATCCGCTGTAGTCTCGGCAGATCGCGAAGAATAAGTGTCGCCCGCTTGTAAGTGGCGAACCGCCGCGCGAATCCGATAGTAAGCGCCTCGGGATCGAGGATCTCGCTTGCGGCTGCGATTTCGGCCTGCGAGGCACCCCGGCGGATTCGCTGCTGGCGCACCCGCTGACGCGCCCACGCAACCAAGCGCTCCCTGCGGCGCTCGTGGGTGCGCCATAATTCTTCGGCGGGGATCGATTGCACCCGCCCCCAGACGTCATGGTTGGCAGGCTCCTCCCGCCAGTTCGGTCCAAGGTAGCGATCGTAGAGCTGGTTCAGTTCGGGCGAAATCCAGCTGCGAAAATGGACACCGTTGGTCACGTGTCCTATGGGTACCTCCGCCAAGGGCACTCCCGGCCACAGAACCTGCCACATCCGGCGGCTTACCTCGCCATGTAACCGGCTCACCGCATTGGATCGCGATGCGAGGCGCAGGGCAAGGACGGTCATGCAGAAATCTCCTTGACCATCGGCAGTCCGGCCTAGCGACAAGAATTCCTCTCGCGAGATGCCCAGCTCCCTCGCATAATCACCGAAGTAACGGTCCATCAATTCGGTGGAGAAAAAGTCATGCCCGGCTTCAACCGGCGTGTGTGTCGTGAAGATCAGGCCAGCAGACGCTAGTTCCCTTGCTTCGGCGAAAGAGAGCCGCCGCGTTTCCATCAACCTGCGCACGCGCTCCAGGGCTAGAAATGAGGAGTGCCCCTCGTTCATGTGAAACACCGAAGGCGCCAGATCCAGGGCTTCGAGGGCACGATACCCTCCGATCCCGAGGAGAATCTCCTGCTTCAGCCTGGTCTCCTTATTGCCGCCGTACAGTTGATCTGTAATATTGCGATCTTCGGGAATCGCATTGGCAGCGATGTTCGTATCCAGCAGGTAAAGGGAGATACGCCCGACCCGCGCTTGCCATATTTGAGCGAATACTTTCCTTCCGGCGTAGAGGACTTCGATTGTGACCGGCCTGCCAGAGCGCCTGACAGGACTCAGCGGAAGATTGGCAAAATCGTTCGTCTCGTGCGCTTCCTGCTGCCATCCCGACTGATTCAGATATTGCCGAAAATAGCCTTGTTGGTACAACAATCCAACACCGACAAGGGGAAGTCCCAAGTCGCTGGCGGACTTCAGGTGATCGCCTGCCAACATCCCAAGTCCACCGGCAAAGATGGAAAGACATTCGGTGAGGCCGAACTCGGCGGAAAAGTAGGCGATCAGCGGTGGTTCGACACAATCGCGGCAGGCCTTGCTGAACCACGTGTACTTTTCTCCAAGATAAGTATTCAGGTTCGTTGCGGCACGACGTGCATGAGCGAGAAAGGCCTCGTCGCGTGCCGCCGCCGCTAGCTTCTCCTGTGGAATGAGGCCCAACATTACGACCGGGTTATGCCCAGACGTTTCCCAGAGCTCGCGGTCCAGCCTGCGAAACAATTCGCGCGTTTCATAGCTCCACGCCCAACGCAAGTTGTACGCAAGCGGACGCAAGACTTCGATCTCAGAAGGCAACGAGGGGATCACACTGAAGGTTTGTACTGGGCGCATTCCGCCCTCCATAGTGAGGAAAAAACTCTACGCAGCTGATGTTAAACGCTATGAATGAAGATGCCGTAGAGAGTCGCTGCACGGATGGACACGGCTGTCCCGAAGTGAAATCGAACGAAACTACACCACGCACCACGACGCCTCCGAAGCGTCATTGGTGGGCTAAGCCCGGCACCCGCAATTCGCATGCCGAGCAGCGTCGTTGCAACACGATCACCTCCTCTATCACGAGTTAGTAATTGACATCCATGGTGACTGCTGGAAGCATGCTTCTGAAACGCAGGGCGGAACATGCGAGTTCTGAAAGAAGGCGAAGATGCAAACTTATGTTGTAAAAACGGGCGATACCTTGGGCAAAATTGCCAAGCAATTTTACGGCAGCGCTAGCCAGTTTCCGCTGATCGTTGCGGCCAATCGCATCGTCAACCCTGACCGTTTGCGAGTAGGACAGCGACTCAACATTCCGGACGCGGGGACTGCGAGCTCAGCTTTCGTGCTCACTCCACCAGAACCGCCTCCTACAGCCCACACTACTTCAATCATGCTGGGTGCTCAAACTGTGAATCTGAACACGCAACGACTGGCTCGTGTGCATCCCAAGGTTGCCCAACTCGGGCTCCGTCTGGTGGACGCGTGCGCCCAGGCCGGTGTCGGAGTCCTAATCACACAGGGCCTGCGCACGTGGCAAGAGCAGGATGCGTTGTATGCTCAGGGCCGCACGACACCAGGCAAGATCGTAACAAAGGCACGCGGTGGACAAAGCTGGCACAACTTTGGATTGGCATTCGACATTGTCGTACTTGATTCGGTAGGAAAGGCAGATTGGGACACATCCCATCCAGGATGGGCCCGTGCTGCGGCCATCGGCGAATCTTTTGGACTGGAATGGGGTGGACGCTGGCCAAAGTTCAAGGACCTGCCCCACTTTCAACTCGTCGGCAACCTTACATTGGCAACCTGCCGTCAGCTGTTTCCCCAGGGTCTGGAGGCCATTTGGGATCGACTGACATAAGGGACTTCGAACCTGAGCATGGAAGAGATGATCAATAAAAGCTAGGGATGAGTGCAATTCTCTTCACGGCTTTTTGTCCGATGGAACGGCTGGCGCAACGATCTTCATGCTCACGGACTTTTCCGCGTCCAGCAAGCGGCTGGTTAGATCTCTTCCCTCCGACCGCACCGTCGCAGCCGCCTCAAGAATGGTCTGGACGCGGTTCAGCGATGGCGGCAGTACGCTGTCGAGGTATTCCATGGCAAGCCCACGCAAGATGCGATCATCCGTGTGCAGCGCCTGAAATGCGACCTTCAGTGGTTCCCGTGGCAATATCAGCGCGAGCAAGCTGAACAGGTGTTCCCAGCTCAATTGAGCGCGTTCCTTGAGGACGCTGTCCAGAAACAGAAACTGCTCCGTGCTTTGCCTGCTGTCCAGCAGTCGCCTTCCCTCCCATACACCGCGGCTGACCGAGACCTCACGTTCGATAATGGCAAAGACGGTTTCCCGGTCCGGCCGATACTCGGGGTGCTCCTGAATGATGACGTCCAGAGCACGAGAGCACTGAAACCGAACCTCAAAACGCGAATCCTGCAGACCGCGTATCAACCCCTCAACCGCGCGGCGGTCATTCGAATAGGCCAATGCGCGAGGGACCCTGCGCTTGATCGCAAAATCGGAATTTCCATCAAGCAGGGCATCTACCATTTGCCCGACTAACTGGTTTACTGAGATACGCAGGAGCCGCAGGGCGTCGGAAGAAACTTCATCCCAGGCCAGAAGCACAATGACCTGAGGAGCCACCAGCGCACCGAGATTCTCCATTGTTTCTAGTGTCCGGCGTACCAGGTCGACATTTCCCGAGCGCAGATCTGATAATTCTTGCAGGACTGGGTCGGAAATCGTGGGCCGTACGGAGGCGGCAGCTGAGATGTCCGCCCCAACCGGCGGGGACGCGGGCGATTTTGTGGCAGGTCCAGTTTTTATTGACAGCGACTTGAGCAAGACCGACCGGGTCATCAGCTCATTGGTAGTATTGACATCCAGTTGAATGGCCCGCTCAACCAACCCGTTTTCCAGCACTCGTATGTAAAGTGTTCGCAGACGCCGCGCGACATACATTGCGACGCTCGCCAAGCCGACTGTAACCAGAAGAATTCCCTTCACTGCAAACACGCCGCCGAGTGAAAGAAACAACTGTGAAGCAGCGCCGCCAAGCACGTCACCCATTCGGTCAAAAACTACATCGATAACCGGCTTCGCAGCGCGCTTCTCCTGCAGCGGTAACGGCGTGTAAAGAAGTTCATAGCCTGCGCGATAGATGGAACCGCGCAGGATAACCTCCAAGGCCCGAGTAACCACCAGCACGGGAAAGACAGGAAAAATGACCGACCCGAGACCGCCCGCGGCCACTACGACGGGAAGCGATGCTACCCCCCGGGCCAGACCCAACTTCTCAAGCCACTTTCGCGTGACCAAAACCTGAACGACGAAGCTGAGTATTTGCCCAACCGTATAAAAGATGGCAAAGAAACGCAGCAAACTATCCCCTTTGCCGATCAGAGCCGCAGCCTGCGTCTTGAACACGATATCCAGCAGCGCGGCACATGTAGTTCCCAGCACCACCAGGGCCGCGAGCATTTGCACATAGTTAGACCGCTGGAATATCGGCCAGGCGGCGAAGGTTACAGGTTCGGCGCTTTCCTCGTGGTGAGGATGCTCGGAAACATCCACGTCACGCGATCTGCGGACAACGAGGAAACAGAAAGCACCAGATACCAGGTGCATGGCTGCCAAGAAAAGCAGAATAGTGGTTGCGGGCAGTAGGACGGCAAAGCGCTCGGCGGCCAGGCCTCCTAATATGCCTCCAAAAGTTCCAATCCCTGCGATCCGGCCAAAATATTGCTTACCCGCGCGCGGATCGAAACACTCGTTCAGCAATGACCAGAAACTCGAGAGCACGATCGCACCCAGACCAACCAGGTGGATGTATACCAACACGACCATCGCCGAGCGGTACGGCGTGTCGCGCATCGTCCATTCAGCGATGTGCAGCATCCCGCTGCAGAGGAACCCCCAGGGAACCATCCGTGCCGGCGTCAACGCCTGCAGAATTCGGGAGTTCAATAGTCCACCGACGATGGAGATTGCTGAACCTGCCATCACCATCAATGGAAAGTAGGAGGAATCAAATTCTGATAGGAAGAGCGCGTCACGTGCCGCCTTGCCTGCCACCTGGTGCGCCAGCATCAGGCACGAAACCACCATGGCGACCGGCACGACTGAGCGCACGGAGCGCTCGGCCTTTAGTTCGCCGTGGATAACGCCTCCGCTACGTGGGATTCTTCAGCGGCGAAGTACTCAGGGAGATTGATCCGCCACCACCGTTCGGCGTCGTCGTAGCTCCATGGGACCACGCCATCGAGCGCAGCCAGGGCGCGTGCCAACTCGGCTGCGCTTTGCGGGCGGTCCGCGGGAGTCTTTGCGAGGCAGCGCATGATCAGCTCCTCCAATGCTGCCGGAACCGGAAGCTCCGTGCGCTGCGAGGGCCGTACAGGGTTCTTTTGTACATGCGCCACAGCTATCGCAACCGGAGTGGACTCCTCAAATACGGGCAGTCCAGTCAGCAGGAAATACCCGACACAGCCCAGGCTATAGATGTCTGCACGGCCGTCGAACGCAGCCCCAGTAGCCAACTCTGGAGCCATGTAGGCGGGCGTTCCGGCAGTGGTCCCATCCAAGGTCAGGCGCGAATTATTCGTGCTCTCCGCTTTTACAAGGCCAAAATCCAACACCTTTACGAAATCGCAAGTTACTCCCAGCCTGGCTAAATAAACGTTGCTTGGCTTGATGTCACGATGGATCAGCCCGTAGTTGTGCGCCTCCGATAATGAATCGCAGACCTGGCGCAGAATACGCATGATCCGCGGCGCGGGCTGGGGACCAAAGCGATCGACTAGCTGTTCCAAATCCAGCCCCTCAAGCAACTCCATGGCGTAGTAAAAGCTGCCGTCTTCAGAAACTCCAAAATCGTGCAGCGCCACCGTGTGCGGCGAACGGAGGTGGGCTGTCGCACGAGCCTCCTGCTCAAACCGGCGACGGATGACATGTGCTTCCCGCCCGGTTTTCTGGATCAATACTTCCGGGCGAATTAGCTTGATGGCGGCTCCGCTGCAGAGGCGCCGATGGCGGGCGGCCCAAACTTCACCCATTCCGCCTTTTCCTAGTAACCGCTCCAGAGAATAGCTCCCCATTTCGCGGGCGTCGCGGATTTCGACTTCCATGTGGAACATGTCGCGAGACAGAAAGAAGGTCCACCCCGCCATCAGAAAAGTCGGCGCGAACCACAGTACGAGTGCGCTGCCGTCCCACGGATCAATCTTCAAGAACCCGCGGCTCAACACGTAAGAGGCGGGTCCAGCACCGGCGGTGATGATTGCGCCGATAAGTGCGCGGACTGGCGTATTCGGGACAAATATCCCGAACGCGAGAATCCACATTCCCAGCGAGGATGCGCCAATAGACGACTGGCCACCTAGCTGCGCCCGGGTGAACTCCATAGTGGCAAGTCCAAAGCCCACCGCAACCTCATACAGCAGGCCCAACTCGAGAACCCGGTTGGCAGGGAGAAATCCCAGACGATGAATCAAAATGATCGTTAAGGAGGTGACTACTAACAATCCGATATCCAGCAGGAAAGTGATCTGCTTCTCAATGGCCCTGAGATCGGGATCGAAAAAGTGCCGGACCAGGAAAAGAATAATGGTAGAGACCAGGACGACAATCGCGAGCCAGTAGAGTCGCGACGAAGTCTTTCCCAGAAGTTCGGTGGGCACGCGAGTCCGCGTCTTCAGCCCCTTGGGAGGAGTGATCTTCTCCGGAGCTGGGCAAACTACTGGCATTTCATTATCCAAGCACGGGTAACGTGCGCTACCATACCACTGCTAGGCAATTCCTCTGCTGGAAGAGGAGCGAGTCATCGGGTGAAACAACACCATGACATTTTCTAGATGGCTTGGCATACCCCACAGCGCACGCCTGCCGCGGTTAATGAAAGCATAAATTGATATTTGCCAAAATTCCACAAGAGTTGTCAGCCATGAACCCGCCTGAGGACGCCCAAGCTCGTTAATTTTCGCCAGTTACGTGCTCCCTGGGGTTCTGCAAACTACGACCCTGCCATCCCCGGACCTGCAACAAGCATCCGAGACTGTGGTCAAAGGGACCTCCATCGTGCCGACGCTTACAAGAAAAGTCCGGACTCGCAAGAAGAGCGATACAGAGAGCCTGTTGACGAAGGAGTTCGAGCGTTCAGAAGTCCTTCGCATCGCGGCCGTGGTCTCGATTTCCGCAATAGTCATTTTGATCGTGGTCGGACTGTTTGCGCCTGGATTGCGCTATTCCCTAGCCACGCCTCCATCGCTCGGAGTCGCGGAAGCGGCATTCTTGCACGAGCTGGAGCCGCTCGTCAGCTCGAAGATCACCAATAACAATCAAATTGAGGTGATCGAAAACGGAGACAATTTTTATCCTGCAGAATTAGACGCGATGCGTCAGGCACGCCACAGCATAAACATCGAGGCATACATTTTTCACAAGGGGAAGCTGACTCAAGAAGTGCTGGATGTGTTGACCGAACGTGCCCGGGCGGGCGTGCATGTGAATCTGGTAATTGACGCCCTCGGCAGCCTGTCCACGCGTAAGCGATACTTCAAGCGACTGAAAGATGCTGGGGGCCATGTGGAGTGGTATCACCGGCTGCGACTCCACAATTGGTTTCTCACAAACAACCGAACTCACCGCGAGATTACGATTGTGGATGGTTCCACGGCCTTTGTGGGGGGCGCGGGATATGCCGACTGGTGGCGATACGGCACTGAAAAGGAGCCGCGCTGGCGTGACACGATGGTCCGCATACAGGGTGATGCCGTACACGGAATTCAGGGAGCATTCGTCGAAAATTGGCTGGAAGCTTCCGGAGAGGTCCTCAATGGGCCGGACTATTTTCCTCAGGAATTGGGTAATCCCGGGTCAGCCACATCTCTCGTCGTCGTAAGTACCCCAGGCTCGGGAGGATCGACGCGTTCGCGCGTGCTGTTCCAAGACCTGGTCGCAGCGGCACGCAAGTCAATTCTTATCACTACTCCATACTTTCTTCCTGACCGAAGTATGCGGGATGAACTCGTGCGCGCCGAACAGCGTGGCGTTACCGTGCGCGTCATCGTTCCAGGCAAGCATGCTGATCACGCCATGACGCGCAGCTCAGGGCGGAGCTCCTACGGGGACTTGCTCAAGTCCGGAGCCGAGATCTATGAATACGAATACTCGATGATTCATGCGAAAATCACGATCATTGATGGAGTATGGAGCGTTGTCGGCTCGACCAACCTCGATAATCGTTCGTTCGGTATTAACGACGAAATCAATGTAGCTACCCTCAACTCGGATCTTGCTGCACATCTCACCCGGGACTTCGAAGAAGACATGTCCCACTCTAAGCAGGTTACGCAGCAGGAGTGGGAAAATCGCTCGCTGTATGAGCGCCTGCTTGAGGCAGTAGGCTGGATCTTCGAACGTCAGCAATGAGCATCCGTATAAGGGTCGCAACCTACAACATTCATAAGTGCCGAGGGCTCGACCGACGAATCAGTCCCGAACGCATCGCCGCTGTCATCGCCGAACTCGATGCCGATGTCATTGCCATTCAGGAAATTCTTGACGTACAAAATGGACGGCCGGAATTCGATCAGAGCCGGCGCATCCACCGGGAATTGAAAGGCTATGTCAGGTGTTTCGGTGAGAACCGTACCTTGCACGGTGGACCGTACGGCAATATGACTCTCAGCCGTTTTCCGATCCGAGTCTGTCATAACTATGATGTAACCTGGAGACATCGGGAACGCCGCGGATGCCTGCGCACCGACTTGCTGGTCGCTGAGGACGTGGTATTACACGTATTCAATGTGCACCTGGGGACAGGCTTCATCGAAAGGCGACATCAGGCAAGGAAATTACTGGCAGAGGATGTGCTGAACCGCCGCGAATTTCGCAGTCCCAGGATTGTCGTCGGAGACTTCAACGAATGGACTCGTGGTCTCGCCTCGCGGTTGATGGCCAATTCCTTCGAAGAGATCGACCCGAGAAAATATCTTCGACGTCCGCGAACCTACCCCGGAGTTCTGCCATTCCTGCATCTCGATCACTTCTACTTTGACAGACATCTCTCCCTCAAAGCATTCCATTTGCACCGAAGCCGAAGTGCGCTAATGGCTTCAGACCACTTGCCGCTGGCTGCAGACTTTGAACTTAGGAATGCATAGTGCGAGATATCAGGCTCGAGAATCTAGACACAAGAACGCCGTCAACGTCCCTTCATGACAGCACCTAAACCTTGATACAGGATGGTTTGATGCAATCTTCTTACAAGATCATGACTGCGGCATCGACCCGATGTTCCAATCGTGCAACATACTCGCTTCGACTCTCGTCAGAGCGGCAATGCACTTTTGAGCTCGGTCGCCTATGCCGGAGGTGGTAGTAACTTGCAATCGCTAGCCAGGAAATGTCGCATGAAGTTCTCTAAACCGACCTTCAACAAATGGTCTTGACATACCAATAGACTAGGTGGCAGAATCTCCGCGTTTTAGAGTGGGCACATTCTTCCCCCCACTCTTCTGAAGTTTTCCCAGGGCCCAGGAGCAACACACTTATTGTGGCGCTAACGCCAGCGCACACATCGCAGAACGTGTGATTCGCGAAAGGGGACTTCGGGATGGGAAGATTTGCGCATGTGGCCGTCTCCGCTGCGCTCTGCCTAACGGCAATCCTGAACTGGTTTGCCGTCGCGGTACCAGTCTCCGCGCAGGAGCGCAATGCCTCGCCTGCTGACATTTCCGTCGTCCAACATATTGTCTTCATAATCAAAGAAAATCGTACGTTCGACAATATGTTTGGGACCTATCCCGGAGCCAATGGTGCAACTACGGCTACTCTATCCACTGGCCAAGTCGTTCCATTGCCACACGAACCGGATGCTATCTCCCGGGACCTGGATCATAGCTGGTCCGGCGCGGTAAACGCGATTGATAACGGCAAGATGGATAAGTTCGACATTGGCCGCCAGTGCAACCTAAACGGAGATTACCTTTGCCTGGCGCAGCACACGCAGCAGGACATCCCTAACTACTTCAGCTATGCGCAGCACTTCGTCCTAGCGGATAACATGTTCTCCTCTTCAAAAGCTCCGAGTTTTGCCAACCATCTGTATGCAGTGGCCGGCCAGGGGGCCGGTGCGGTCTCAAACCCAACCGTACAGGGATCCAGTTGGGGCTGCGATGCCGCACCCAACGCAATGTTCTGGGCGATAGATGAGCAGGGATCTCTCACCGATCAGTATCCGTGCTTCGTATTTCCAAGTTTGGCGGATAGCCTGGAAGCAGCTGGTGTGAGTTGGAAATACTACGCGCCTCCTGCCGGCGACGGAGGCTATATCTGGTCAGCGCTGAACGCGTTCGATAGTATCCGCAATACTCCTCTTTGGACACAGCACGTTGTTGGGGATGATCAATTTGTGGTCGATGCCATGAATGGCAGTCTCCCCGCCGTGAGCTGGCTCGTTGTCAGCTCTGGCCAGAGTGAACATCCGCCCAGCAGCGTGTGCGCCGGGGAAAATTGGAGCGTCTCTCAAATCAACGCAGCAATGAACGGGCCTCAGTGGAGCTCGACCGCCCTCTTCCTCGCCTGGGATGACTTCGGTGGTTACTACGATCACGTGCCTCCTCCCCAGGTTGATCTTTATGGGCTAGGTTTGCGCGTACCATTGCTCATCATCTCGCCGTATGCGAAGGCGGGTTACATCTCGCACACTCAGTACGAATTCGCTTCTTTTCTTAAGTTCGTGGAAGCGCGCTTCGGACTCTCTCCCATGGGGTCTCTTACTCGGGATACAAACCCCAACCTTAGTGATATGGAGGATAGTTTTGACTTCACGCAAAATCCGCTGCCGCCGCTGGTACTCCAGCCCCGCACCTGTTACCCCGTGTCACCCACAACGCTTACGTGGCTTCCTCAGAAGGTAAATACTCCGAGCCCGGTGCAAAGCGTCAAGTTGACCAGCTTCGGGCCCAACTCACTCCATTTGTCCTCTGTCGCTGCCACTGGCGACTTCCAATCGCAAACCACCTGCCCCCACGTCCTTCCCGCGCAACAGAGTTGCACCATCAGAGTCACCTTTGTCCCAACAGGGGTTGGTCTTCGCACCGGAGCCCTTACTGTCACTGACGATGGGGCTGGCAGCCCCCAGATCGTAAACTTGACTGGAACTGGAACACTGGTTTCATTCGCGCCGGCCGCTCTTAGCTTCCCACCGCGGATAGTGAAGACAACGAGCCCGGCGAGACCCATCACCCTGACGAACCAAAGCACAACAACTCTGACGATAAATTCAGTTACGACTTCGGGAGACTTCAAGGTTTTCCAGAACACGTGTGGAACCAGTGTCGCGCCCGGTGCAAGTTGCGCCATTAGCGTTGCCTTCCGACCCTCTGTCGTAGGGCAAAGATTCGGAACTCTTACGATATCTGATAGCGACGGCTCGAGTCCTCAAATCATTACACTGACCGGTGCGGGAACGTTCTTGCAGATTGCGCCAACCACGGTTAGTTTCCCCAGTCAGCCGATAGGAACCTCCAGCTCGCCCGTTCCAATCATCTTGACCAACAAGGGCAATGTTACAGTTAATTTTTCAAGTCCCTCCGTCTCCTCAACGGTAGGTTCCGGTGCTGCCGGCACTTTCTTTGGCATTACCACCAATGAGTTTAGCGAGACGCACGACTGCAGCAGCCTGGCGCCAGGTGCTAGTTGCACCTTCTACACAACGTTTTCCCCAAGTGTTCTCGGGCAGCGAACAGGGAGCCTTGTTATTCCCTACGATCAACCCGATGGCCCATGGACCGTTAAGCTCACGGGCTCTGGAAGTACTTCGGTCCGTCATGCCATTCCACAGATCGCGTTCCCGCTCGTTCCATCGAGCGTCGTGCCAGGTAGTCCCGGCTTCACTTTGACAGTCAATGGATCAAATTTCGTAAATGGTGCAATGGTCAACTGGAACGGCACCGCGTTGGCAACAACATTCGTAAATTCTCACCAAGTGAATGCGATGGTTGATGCTGCCGAATTGGCCACTGCCACCACGGCCCAAGTGTCTGTCGTGAATCCGACTCCTGGTGGCGGATCCTCTCAGAGCCTTGGTTTCCATGTCACTGGCTCGACAACATCCGTTGTGATCAAGAAAACGGACATCTCCGTCGGTTCGACGCCCTTGAACATTACAACTGCCGATATCAACAACGACGGCATCCTCGACGTAGTCACCGTGGACAATACCGCCAACGTAGTTTTGATCCTGTTAGGACTCGGCGATGGCACCTTCACCACACCCACCCCTGTTTCGACAGGTCGGGGCCCTGTGGCCGTGAACGTTGCGGATTTCAACTCTGATGGCAAGGCGGACCTTGCTGTCGCTAATTTGAACGACAACACAGTATGGGTATTGTTGGGTAATGGTGACACCACGTTCACGCAAACTGATCTCTTCAGTACTCCAACACCATCTTCAGTAATCAGCGCGGATTTTAACCAGGACGGCAATCTGGACTTGGCGATCACCAACATGATTACGAATACCATGTCGATTCGCCTCGGTCGTGGTGATGGAACTTTCGTCAATGGATCCACCCCCATCGGAGTGGGACTGAGTCCGACCTCGCTCGCTTCGGTGGATTTGCGAGGCAACGGATCTGTCGACCTGGTTACCGCCAACGGCGCTGCCGACACGGTAGCGGTGCTACTAGCCAATGGCGACGGCACATTTACCGCTAAGAACCCTAGCCCCACGACCGGGGACGATCCAGTGTTCATCACCGCGGCGGACTTCAACGGGGATAACAAGGTGGATCTAGCCGTCGCAAATCAGGCTGGGAACAGCGTGACGATCCTGCAAGGAAACGGTGACGGAACATTTGCGACAATACCAACGCTTACCCTAAACTCTGCTCCATCTTCGCTCGCGGTCGGAGATTTCAACGCCGATCTTCACCCTGACTTAGCTGTGACAAACTCAAGCACCAATACGATCTCGTTATTCCTGGGCTTGGGAGACGGAACCTTTCAACCTGCAATAACCTTTTCCGTCAACGCAACTCCATCATCACTCGCAGCAGGAGATTTCAATCGAGATGGGCGTCTCGACCTGGCAGTGGCGAATGCTGGAGGGAGCGCAATCTCAATCTTGTTGCAAGCGCCCAATGTCAACTTTTCACCAAGTTCTCTGGACTTTGGTTCGCAATTGGTAGGTACAACCACGGCACCTCAGGATTTCACGCTTACGAATGTCGGCACAGCAAACCTGAACATAACCGCAATCACTCTGGCGGGGGCAAATCCCGGAGAGTTCTCGCAGACGAAAAACTGTGGGACAGTGGTCGCTGTAGGCGCGAACTGTAAGATTTCGGTAATCTATGCTCCCACCCAGATGGGCAGCGAATCAGCGAGCGTCGTAATTAATGACGATTCCGCCGATAGCCCGCAATCCTTGATGGTTACAGGTACCGGTATTGCACCCCAGGTTGATCTGTCGCCTCCGAGCCTGACATTCCCTGATCAGACAGTCGGTACTACGAGCGCCCCTATGATGGTGACCCTGTCAAATACCGGTACGGCTCCGCTCAACATCAGCGGTATCACTTCGACTGGGGATTTCGCACAGAGCAACGACTGTGGAGCAGTGCTTGGGGCGGGAACGAGCTGCACGATTACGGCAACATTCACGCCGACGCAAGTCGGGCCGGCGTCCGGCGCCATCATTATTACGGATGATGCGTCCGGCAGCCCGCACGTGATTAACCTTATTGGAAATGGCACTTAGACTTCGCGCCAGCCGCTCACTCCCAGACCAATGAACAAGGAACGGCACCAGTTTCTTGACGACTTCCGCAGTCATTCTGCCAGGGAAATTAAGTTAGTCGAATGCCCCACTTAATTCTCCAGGTCGCTCCGAAAACGATTCCTGATTGGTGCCTGGCTAAGAATGCTGACTCCCCAACCCCGACTCGCCGTGTCTACTGGACGGTAAACACCTGCCTGCTCAAAGCTGAACCATTTGGAGTGAGAACTCCAACTTTGCCCGTCTTGGCTCCAACCGGCACGGTGGCTTGAATAAGGGACGGAGTCAATACCGTAAAGTTGGTTGCCGCGACTCCACCAAACGTTATCGTCTTTGCGCCTGTGAACCCGCCGCCTACTATATTCACTACGGCGCCGGGGTGGCCACTCAAAGGATCGAGGCTGGTGATCTTTGGGAGAATATGCACCGACTGCTGGCTTAGAAGTTGCTGACCCGTGGCCAGGGTGACAATGAGGGGGCCGTCAATCGCACCACTTGGCACCCGGGTTGTAAGGTACGTATCGGAATGAATTTGGAATTGTGCGGGTACTGAACCAAAGTTGACATTGATTACACCGGTTAAGTTGTCGCCAAGCACGATTACGGGCTGATCGAGGATCACCCACCAGTTGCAACACAACTTGACATTGTGGCCCAGGTTAACGGGTGTCAGGCTATAGAAGACACCATAACCCGGGTCGAGACCATTCGCCCCGCCAGTCTGGGTCAGCCCGTAGAACACTCCATTGGTATCTTCCATGAGAGTTGTCCGCGGTTGCGCCCCGCTGACTGCGGTGTCCTGACCACTAAACTCGAATAGTTCGGTGAAAACTCCGCTGGTTGTGATTTCGAAGATGGTGCCGAAATCATTGTCGCCCGACCCGCCAGCCGAGGTCGTACCGTAGAGAGCGCCGTCAGTTGCGAGCAAAAGTCCGGCATCAGGGTTCGCGCCGTCGGTTCCCCCAAAGTTGTGCAAGGTGGTCAAAGTGACGGGCTTCAACGTCAGCTTAAATACAGTTCCGAAAAAATTGAGCGTATCGAAATACGTCGTTCCGTAAAGGCTGCCATCGCTGCCCTGCACGAGGGGGCCGTTGGGACCACTGCCATCGGGTCCGCTAAAGTTGTAGAGAGTCTTTACGACCCCTGCCGTTGTCATGCCGAAGACGGTCCCTTGAAGCTGGGTGCCGCCGGTGGCACTCGTCGCATAGAGATTTCCGTCCGACGCCACCAGGAAGGGCCCTCCTGGAACTCCCGGCGCTTTGTTGGGAAGGAGTACGAAGATTCCCGTTGAGGGCGTCAGTCGGAAGATTGTTCCAGAGTGAGTCATGCCATAGAGATTCTTATCTTTGCCTTCGGTCAACGAGACCTGAGGGCAGTCTTCGCTGGGACTAAAGGTATGCAAGACCGTGAGAGTAGTGGTCGTGGCGTCAAAGCGGAACAACGTGCCCAAGCCATCGCCATACGTGCCACCATCGAACGTGGTGCCGTAGAAATACCCATCGACGGATGACATCGTCAGCCCTCCAAGCGGGTTTGCACCGCTCGTTGTTCCATCGAAACTCCACAGGACGGTATATCCCGTTCCGGAAGTGTTCACGCTGAAGATCGTGCCATAGCCATTTGTGCCGCCATATTCCGTGGTTCCATAGAGCTTGCCATCACTTCCCTGCGTCAATCGGCCGTAGTCCCAAGGGTTGCAGCCCCCTGGGCAGTCAAAATCAAACAGATCTTTGTAGGACTGGCCATAGACGGGAATGGCGAGTAGCCCGATCAACAGAGCGAGCGCGAAGGCTAGCCTGTGCAAACGATTCCGGTCCTTGTCGATAACATCTACACTTCTGGCTGCTGACATAGTCTGTTTCCTCCTGAGAACCTTGAAGAGGCCAGGTTTCTCGTTATTAATGGCGCAGGGGCGGCTCGAAATCGACAACTCTTCTTTATTTCTTAATGATTGATTCTTCGTAATGAGCTTTGCCTAGCAGACTGCCATCGTTCGCATGCAGTTCCTCGTCGAGAGCGATGCGCACTGGACATCCCCGCGATGTCACCCACACATTTCCTTTCTCGGATCCGCCAGGACCGAGAACGCTCCTATAAAGAGCCTGCTCGCTAGGAGCACTGCGCGTCGTGTCAATCGAAAACTTGACTGTGTTGTAGCCGTTCACGCCTTTTTCCTCGCCTTCATTGATCACAGCCGAGGTCTTCCGGACCGTCGCAAAGAGGCTGGTCATTCGACCAATGGCCATTAAATTGGAAGAAACATCCTTAGGCGTGCCGTGGAACTGCTGTGGCGTTGGAAGTGAATTGTTTGAGAAGCTGCCGTCGATCCATTGAGGCGAGACGTCGGCTTCTTCTCTCCAAAGGTTGTCCGATTCTGCTCGGAAGGAGTAATGGAAAGACTCCTGCGGGCTCTGGATTTGGTTGATTAGGCAACTCAGGTCGATGTCCGCACCGGCGCTATTGTTTGCGGTCCCAACCTTCCCATTCGGTGATCCCGAAGTCGACGCCACGGTTTTAGATGGGGCAGAGCTGCAACCCGACAGTGAGATGAAGGCCAGCGCCACTAAGAGACATTCCCTAGGCGACGCTTGTACACACTTGAGATGGTTCATCTATGTTCCCCCTGCATCTCGGTACCACCCCCGGAACTGCGCCAGAAATACCCTGCGCTCGCTCGGCGGTCAAAGGAAACACAACTTAAATGCAGATGACTCACTAAGCCATGTTGTTTCTGCTGCTTGTATGAATGGATGACACGGCAAGATAGCTAAGGAAATGCAGCAAGGGAGGACCTGCCGCGCCCAGCCGACAGAATGTGACTTAGTGAGTTGAGAGTTTTTGAGTCAAAACCGTGCCGCTCGAACTAGCGTCCTCGGCTTGACGGGCGACGAGTTCCAAACCGCGGCTGCGGGCTTCCAATGCTAGCGCGTTCAGATGCTGGTGCCCGGGGGAAGGATTGAGTTTGAGCTCCAATTTCCCGAGTTCAAGGCGCGCCTCGCAATCCAGCCTGTAATACCCCAGCCGGCTGGCCGTGGCGATCACCGACTGGAGACGCCCCAGGGCCGCCTCTGAACGTTTCTTTTCAGTCTCGGCCCTCGCGGCCTCGACACGCGCTTGTTGAATTTCTGCGACGAGCTTCAATGCGGGGTCCGAACTGGTGAGGCTGAGATCGAACCCTCGCTGGGCGGCTGTCCGAGCTTCGCTGAGTTTCCCCTGCATCAACAATGTCCGGCTCAAGGATGTATAAGCGCTGCTTGAATCGGGATCGCTTTTCTCTTTCTCGAAATCCGCGATTGCACTACGAAGCAAGGCTTCGGCCTGCGTCGGGTGGTTCTCTTCAATCGCGAGATCGGCAAGTTCCTCCTGGCTCTCCGCCGCACTGAAGGAGGCACCAATTTTTTGGGCAATCGCAAGTGCCCCTTCGAATTGTGATCGCGCTCCGGCTAAGTCGCCTTGCGCCTGCAGAACTTCGCCGAGTACTAGCATTGCAGCGTTAAGATACTGATAGGAACCTTGTGTTGCCTGAAGAGCCTCAACGGCCTGCTGTGCTAGCTGGCGAGCGTCCTGAACTCGGCCCCGAGTCAAATCCAGGTCTGCCACGCGGTATAGGAGATAAGGTTCGGTGATATCCGCCGAGGCTGCGATTCGCAGCGCTTCCTGATAAAGCTTATCTGCTCCCGCCAAATTACCGCGAAGATAAAAAATGTCCGCTATGTTACCCGTTACCGTGAATTGATTGGTTACGTCCCCTGCCTGCTCAAACTCGACTTTAGCGGCGCGGTACAAGTGTTCGGCTCGATCCAAGTTGCCCATGTTTTCGTAGCCGATCGCCATGTTGTTGAAGACAGCGCCAATCTTATTGTGTTCTCCCAGGCCCTCCAGCAGGTTCTGCGCTCGCCCATAGGTCGCAATTGCCTCTTGGAACTTCCCCAACGTACCTTGTGTATCCGCGATGTTGCGCAGCGCATCTGCAGCTGCCGACTTGTTTCCCGCAGCCAGAAATACGTTGTAAGCCTCTTCGCACGCCGGCAAGGCCTGATCAGGATGCTCTCCGTAGTTGAGGATCGTGCACTCCTCTTTCTTCGCCAGCGCATAAATGAGCTTTTGTCCCCGCTCGGATGCTTTTCGGATTGCGCTTCGCACCAGGGCCAGTTCGGCTGGATTGTTGCTCTTCATTGCACGCTTTTCCGCTAAATCAATACGCGGATCTTCTGAGGATGGAGGGGGTAGCCTTCGAAGTTGATGGATCGCTTCCATGGCCTGACTGCTATGGCCTGACAGGGTTTGTGCGGCCACAAGTCTTAATCCGTAGTCCAGATTGTCGGGAAATAGCTCGAAGAGCGCGTGATACACCGATGAAGCCTGTTCAGGTTTACCCAAGCTCTCGTAATACTCACCCTCCACGAGCATGCGTTGGGCGCTCGGCAGGTCCAGGGCGAGGTCCAGTGCCTTCTTTGCTTCCTCGCGACGCTTCTGCTCATAGCCGAGTTCTGCCCATGCTCGCGCCAGCATGCTATGTACAAGAGAAAACCTCGGGTCGTCCTCGGCAGCCTGCTCCAGAAGGTCCTTGGCCGCAAGGGCGTCAAACTCACGCAATTTCGCGACCCCGAGCGCATAGAAGCGCGCCGCTTCCGGATCCAGTGGCAGCGACGCCAGGACACCCGCCTCTTCGGTGCTCTGCAGCTCCTGGATGCCGAGGCGAGCCCGCAACTTCGTGCCAATCCCAGAAACGAGATGAAAAAGATCCTGCCTGCCGCCGACTTCCGCAACTTCGGTTAGAATCTCGCCCGTCTTGCCATCCTGCATGCGCACATCGAGCCGTAATTGGCTCTGATCGGTGGGACCAGCCGTCGAGTAGGAACCCAGAACCAGCACGTCGCTGTTCAGGGCGGTGCTAATTCGCGCCGCGGTGCTGCGAACCAGTGTGTCCGTCTGAGACCACGGCGAGGAAAGCCGGAGATTGGCCACCTCTTCGCCAGAAACCAGGCGAATTTTCTCGCCACCGGCTAATTCGGTGCTCAACATTTCTGACATCGCGGTGGCGAGCCATGCGTCCTTGGTGCGGCCCGACAAATTCCGGAACCCCAGAACAGCAACGGACTTGCGTACGTGAACTGGTGTGTTCTGCAAGACCTGCTGCCGGTCCCCCATCCATTTGGAATGCCATGCGAGCCAGCCTCCGGCAGCGATTATCAGGGCTGCGAGCATGGATCTCGCATATAAGAGGTAGCGGCGTCTTTGCTTGGCGCGCTCGGATAAGGCGATTGCGGCGGCGGACAACGTGGTTGGAGTATCCGGCGTTATGGGAGGAACTGGCACTTCATTTGTTGCCGGCACTTGCGGTAGACCTTTGTTGTCCGAGGCTCTTTCAATAACCGAGACCGGGGCAATGAACCGGTAGCCACGCCGCGGAACTGTTTCAATGAAACGGGGATTGTCAGGATCGTCGTCAATCGCCGCGCGAAGCCTCTTCAGGATTACATTCAGGCTTCCGTCAAAATCAACGTAGGTTCCTTCCGGCCAGAGTTTTTGGCGTAATTCCTCGCGGCTGACGACTTTCCCTGGTCGCTGAAGAAGAAGGAGCAGAAGGCGGAAAGGTTGTTCCTGGATCTTGACTTTGGTGCCGCCACGGCTCAGCATCCCGTCAACCGGATTCGCCTCGAACAACCCAAAACGATAGACGATACCCGGCGCAGCCGTGCGCTCCATTGACCCCTTCCCCGAGTGTGCCGCCGCATCATAGCATCGCCCCAAAATCATGTCAGCAGGCTTCGTAAGCATTTCATTGCAGGTGATTTGTCGTGTCAGGCAAATTTAACCCGCTTTTCCTTTGAACTTTCTCTTTCTTCAACGCATTCTGCGATCCGTGGAACACGAAACCGCAATGAACGGCTAGCGTGCGAGCCACGGAATTCCACTCGGGAGAAGAAATGAAATCTAATACCAGAAAGTTTGCTGCCGCTATGAGTATGGTCGCTCTGGGGATTTGTTTAATACCTGCAGCTTGGGCGCAGACTCAGAGATCGGCACAGGACACACGTGCATCTGCCGAATCGCAATCCGTGGCCAAACTCCAGCCCTTGAATATCAAAACCGGTCTTTGGGAGAGCACACGAACGATCGGTAGGACGGGGGAGTTGGGAATCCCTCCAGAAGTTCTGAACCGATTGACGCCAGAGCAACGCGCCAGGATGGAAGAGCGAATGAAAGCAAAGTCGGCCGCAAATACAAACACCTCCACAGAAAAGCACTGTGTCACTAAAGAGGACTTGGAAAGAGACCGATTGAAGCTCGCGGAAGCAAACGAATGCACGACGACTGTCCTCAACAGTACGGCCACCACGATCAAGGCAAAACTCGTGTGCGATCAGGAAGGTATGCACGCTACGGGCACCCTTGAGCTGGCGGCGACCGATCCAGAACATATAAGCGGTTCGTACCATTCCACGGTTGACAGTGGTGGTCACACCATGAACGTAAACGGTACCTGGACCTCCAAATGGCTGAATTCCAGCTGCGG
>DATBFG010000068.1:0-37433 GCA_036558645.1 Terriglobales bacterium | reverse complement strand
AGTTCTTGACCCCAACGATTCAAAGCGAGCCCAGGTTGGAAAGCGCAAAAACTACCACGAGAGCGAAATGGCGCTCTTCTCCGAGTGCATGCTGTTGTGTGCTCAAAGAGTGCTTGACAGAGCCGACATTGTTAGAGATCGAGATTTATCACCAACCATTCGTTTCCCCTATCCGTGAGGGACAATGTTGGGGCCGCCAAGCTGGCTTGAATGTTCGGTGAGTGGCTTTCGTTTCACAAGAGATGTAGCGGCATACACGCCGACGCCTGCGCAGAACCACCAGTCCAGAGTCCGACTTCCCGGGAACCAGACCATCAGTTCCAAAACGGCAAACATGCCGAATGCACGCATAATTCTTACCCATGCCCACAAAGGACTAACTAGCCGCTGTGGCCAAGCCACCCAGATCGGAATCACCCAGGCACCCAAAAACAAGCTGAGAAGAATCTTTTCGGTCACGATTTAATTAAACCGTCGCCCAGAGGACCTTGGCGAGATAACTCTTGTAATCAGGCAATCCCACCCAACTCCGCCTCAGTGGGCTCAATGAGTGCCGTCGGGATTTTGCAACAGTTAAGTTCAGCGTCGCCGATTCAGATGGCTTCTCAACGGCCCCAGCCTTCGCTTTATGCGCGCCATAGTAGTCCCGTTCATTCGTTAGTTTTTCGATGGTGAAGTAGCGCAGAAGACCATCGCGGTCAGTCGTTTGTTCATATTCGCCTTTTTCGTTCACAAGCCAAATGCAGTCCAAGCCGTCTTTGCGGTTGTAGTAGCCGATGCGGAATTGGCGACCAAGTTCCCCTTTCCATTCTGGCGTTGTGTGCTCAGCGTGGACGAGACGCACTCTTGAACGCGGCGGGATAATTCGCGGAACTGGCTTCATCGGTAGGGTTTGTAATCAAGGCGTCGCCCGTGACAGAGAGTGAAGACCCTCATCATGAATGACGTAATCAGGTTAGCACAAGCTTGCGCCATTTATTCGCCGGATGAAAGACTTCAGCGCCTACTCCTTTTACTTCTCTCCCAGCCGATACGTCATCCCAACCGTAAATCCTATCGGAGAGCCCGGCGTTGCATGGATCCGCGAAATGGCTGCGTCGCCCGGTCGAATACGCGACTCGAAATAATTCTGCGTCTCCCAATAGCTCTTGTTATTCAGGTTGTCGACCGCAAAGTTGAGTTCGAGCCCATGCCTGATTCTCTTCGAAAAACTGAGATCCACCACATCGAGTCCCGCCGCTCGAATGGAAGGATCGAGTCCGTCCAGCCGATAGTTGCTGATGTGGCGATAGCGCAGTGATCCGTTGAAACCACGCCATTCCGACACTGTGATTCCGGCGTTTGCCACCGAGTGCGGAGCGCTGTCTACGTACACCCGGGGGAACGTGCCGCGAAAGAATGCGTTCGAGACCTGGGTGATGCCGCCATTCAATGCAACATGGCTTGTCAGCCGAACCGAAGTCTTCGCCTCCCAACCATAAGAGCGGCTCGGCCCCTTCAATTCGAAGCTACCATCGTCAGGTATGTACACCTGTTCATTCGAGCGATCGATCCAGAACAAGTCTTCGCTCAACGAGAATCGCCTCAAATTGTGCGCTGCTCCCACCTGATAAAAATCCGTGGTTGCAACTTTGGGAGCATCAGGCCGCTGCACCACGCCGCGAGCATCCTGGCTGGAGATTCCCCGTCCATAACTGGCCGACAATGTAAGGGGCAGCCGGGACGTGGGCGTCAAAGAAGCGTTCGCTTTGGGCTGAAACCGTGATGCACCCTCGACACCGCGATCTGCTGCGTCAAGTTGGTCGTTCACCACAAACCGAAAATGGTCGAAGCGGAGGCCGCCGTCCATGTGCAGGCGTCCGTTCAGCAGTTCCACGCCTTCCTGCACATACCCGGCAGTGTTCGTTACGTGCGCATGTGCGCTGCTTTCTATGTCCAGCACATGCCTTGCTTCATCGTGAAACAGCCCGACTTGGATCTGGTTATCGTGGAAGTTCGAGCCGAGCGTGAGAAGTGCAGGCCGCCCGAAGACCTTATGAGGATGCAGATATTGTGCGTTGGCTCCCTCCTGCAATCGCGAATCGTGCTGCTGAATCGCATCGCCGTGAATCGGGTCGTTCAGGAAGAAAGTAAAGTTTGAATAAAGATCGAATAACGAACGTCCGACAAATCCGTCCACCTTCAGGATGTCGCCGTTGCCGAGTTCGCGCTTGTAGTATGCGCCAACCGTGCCGAGCCTTACGCGCCCGCCATCGTAAGGATCTACATATCCGAACCGATCCAGTTGTCCGGCATTCACCAGGTCGAGCGGAATCTGTCCTGAGGAGTAAAAGTCGTTCGTTCCGAAATTCACTTTGAACCCAACCGACTCTTTTTCATTCAGGTGCCGTGTGTAATTTCCCGTAACATTGTTCCGGTTGTAGCGTCCGGGATTGATGAAAGGCCCATCTGTGTGCGAACCCTCATACGCGATGAATGCGTCAGCACGCTCCAGCGAGGGGCTATACCCCGCGAATCCGCGAAACGCACCGAACGAACCACCCTGCATCCGCAACGTCAGCAGGTTGGGCAGGCTTTCCTTCAAGCGAATGTGAACCACACCCAGGCCTGAAAAGTCCCCATACTCCGCACTGAACGGGCCGTTCAGGATGTCAACGTCGTCCACCAACTCCGGAGTCAACGTCTTGAGCGCACCGAGATATCCTTGGCCATGGCCCTGCGTGGACTGGTTCTGCTGGACATCGTCCACCAGCACTTTGAGGCCGCCATTGACTCCGCCGTGATCAAGGTTGAAACCGAAGCGCCGAATCTCGAGCGACTTGCCTCCACCCTCGTGCTGACCCGCGTTGATGCCTGCTGCCAGCGTGTCGAAGATCTGATCGTCACGCGAGAACAGTGTGTTCTTGTAGACAGCCTCGTTGCGCTGATCGATAGCGGGATTCAGCGCCGTGGCGGTGATCACCATGCTTTCGTGGACCGGCGCGATGACAAACCTTGCGCGCACCTGCAGGTTGTCGGAGGGCGCAGACCTGCCAAGATGAATTGGGCTGGCGATCACATTCGCGCCGACAACCTTCAATGTGACGTCTCCATCGGGAACAACAAGTTTGAAACTGCCATCCTCAGCAGAGATAACCTCGCTCGTTCCCGATGCAGACTCTGCGACTACTTTTATTCCGTTGATTGCCTCCTTCGTATCTGTGAGGACAACTCCAGAGATGGTTCGCGCAAACGCAGCCGATGCGAGGGCACAAATGATAAGTAGTAGTTTCGTCATCCGACTTGCACTCGATTTGTAAGTCATTTTTCGCATTAGCACCCTCGCCTACACGCTTTCCTTGCTACCGATCATCGCGCCGCAGCCTTGCCCAGATATGCTTGCACCTGCTCGGAGCCGACCGCCTTCAACGCGGCTGCTTTCTGCAGATACATCTCTCCCTTTGCGCGATCCCCAAGCTTCAATGTGATCTCTCCGGCGTGGCGAAACAGCTTTGCATCCTGGATTCCCACCGACAGTGCGGTTTCGATTTGCCGGCGCGCTTCTTCATCCTGGCCATTGACATGAAGCGCCCACGCATAGGCGTCGAGTGTGTAGACATCATGTCGCCACGCGAATTCATTCTTGGCGACCTCTAATGCTTTCTGCGGTTGGTTTGCGTGGTCGGCATAATAGAAGATGAGTTCGCGGTTGGAATTGTCTTTTTTCCCCGACTCCTTCAGCGACTTGGTCTCGAACTCGCTGAACGCCTTCTTGGCCTCGTCCTTGTGTCCAGCCATCTCGAGCGCTTCGGCCAGATCGTACAGGTTCTCGGCGTGTGGTGCAGCCTCATATCGTTGCCGCAACAGACGTACGGCCTCGTCATACTGTTTTTGCTGCAACCGCACCTTCGCCAAGTTTCCCAGCGCGTAGTGATAGTTTGGAAACACAACCAGCGCCTGCTGCAAGGTCTTGCCGGCTTCTTCAATCTTCCCCCACATCAGCTGCAGATGACCGATCTGCGTCAAGATCCACGCCCGGTCTTCGTTTTCAGTAGGAGGAGTTGACTGGTAAGCTTGGCTCATCAACTCGATGGCGCCTTCTACGTCGCCAAAGAGCTCGCGCAGATAGGCAGCCCGAGTCAGGCCAGGGAGGTTTCCTGGCCTTAAATCGAGCATCCACTGGGCAGCCTTTTCGGCCGCGTGATAATTTCCCAACTCAGCATTGGCATCGGTCATAAATCCATACACCAGCACGTCATCTGGTACGCGCTTGTTAAGCGCCTTCGCCGCGTCCAACGCCGCTGGAAAATCGTGCTGCCCCAGCAGAAGCCACACATGAATCTTTTCGCCCTCAACATTCCCCGGCGCAAGGTCCATGGATTTATTCAGTGCTTCCTGAGCCTGCGTGTAGTAAGTAGTGTCAGACGTCTCACGCGCTCTCCGTGCCAGAGCCATGGCGAGCTGGTTGTACCCCATGTATTGCACGGGCTTTTGTTCAATGATTTTGCGCGCTGCGGCCACATTCTGTTCAGCCGGCGTTAACGTTTGGGTGGTGTCTTGCGCAAAGAGAAGTGAGCTTGAGATCAGCAATAAGAAAGCCAGCGGTTTCATGACATCCTCGATTCTTGTTTGGAAGAAAGTGTGGCTGCCATCGCAAGGACAGCAGCCACTGTGAGTTACTGGATCGGGCAGATGCCACCTGGCTGCCCACTGCAACCAGCCTGGCCGGGCCCAATGTGGTGACTGTTACGTCCGTTATTTGCAGGCATCACATAGGGGAACGTATTTCGCAGGCCTTCTGGATTGGTCTGCACTCCGTCGCCGATCAATGTTCCGTACTTCACTGGGTCAACCAGAATTCCCGCTACCGCGCGCGCGGAAATATCGGTTACGTCATCGATCGGACGGCGTCCATCTGGATATCCCGCCAGGTCTCCAGCCAAGAAGCCGAGACGCTTCTGGCTTCCCACGGGAGTTGGCGGAATACCGGTGTTCAAACGCAGCAGGTCAGCTACCGGTCCAACATCGTTCGGTCCGCAACCCGGGCAGATCGGAGCCTGGTACTGGCCAAGGATTAACAGATCGGTCCGGGGAGCCGGAGCAACCGGAATCCCGATCGATCCAAACACCGTTGACAGCAGTGGATTCAGGAAGAAGTCGGCAAACTGCGCATCGTTCTCCGGTTCATCCATGCTGAAGCGGTCTTTTGAGCCCGTGCCGATGATCAGTTCATTGATCAAGGCGTTGCCCATGCGTTGAATCTGCCGAGGCGGCCCGAAATCAGTCGCTGGATCCGGAGATCTGCGCACCGTAGTCTTGTGGCGCGAAGTCGTCCCGTACGTTCCGATCACTGCCTGCTTCTCGGTAGCAGGATGAATCTTGCCGTCAACCGTCAGCAGTGTGATAGGAACTTCCAGCACGATCGAGTTAACGTTATAGCCGCCAACCGCGTCGGGTGCATAGTTGTTGACGTCGTCGGCATCTTCGGCAGGTGGCAGTACGCCGCCAACTCCCATGCGGAAATTCAGCGAATCAAATGCCGCTCCCAGGTCAATGAAAAAAGGATCATCCACTGTGCCTGCAAATACCCGGACACCCTGGTTGATGTCGCGAATACCCAGGTTGAAAAGCGAGTTGTAGTCTGGCATCGTAAGCGGCCCCACATTCGAAGGAACCGCGTACAGGGTCCGCCCGCCATTCAGGCAAGTCGCTTTGCCGTGTTTCACCATGGTCACCGAATAGCTTTGGCGAAGGCTCAATCCTTCTGAGCCGGGACCATCTAGTGCTGTGATCTGAGGAAATCCGGCAATGCCACCGACAAAGCCGGTGAACAATCCGGGCTGGCGGATCTCAGTTGTAAAGCGGAATTGAAAGACGACGTCCTCAACACCGTCCTGGTTGTTGTCAACGCGCATCTCGTAGAGCACGCTGGGATCGAACGGAAAATAATTCGGACCATTGGCCGGCTCGAGGAGCGGGTCAACGTTCAGAATCATCGTGACTTTGTCGGGGTGGTCATAGCTGACGAAGGTGTACCAGTCGGTGATATCCGCGGTACGATCCAGCGCCGTGATTGGAGCCTCGCGATGGCTGGCAGCGAACATGCTACTGGGCGCAATCGCGAGGAAGGTCAAGGCAAAACACACCACTGACTTCAGTGCCTTAAACATAAGAACCTCACTGGGATTGGAGTTGGTCGATGAACGATCGTGACCAATCACTGCATGAAGCGTGGCCACGTTTCATCCAGTGATAGTCGGCTCGATCTACAACAGGTACGGACCTTCTCGGAAAGCGGATTGCCTCAAGCGAAATTTTTTTGTGGAAGGTAAAATCAGTGGGAATGCCGGACGAACTTCCCATAGCCTGCCACCTCGCCGATGAAGAGCTACGAACTCGCGAGGCGACGTTACTTCAACAGTTCAAGTTTGCGGTGAGGAGCAGAGAAGAGCTATCGGACGGCTATTCCTTTGAACTGATCAATGATAGAAAATCACTGAGCCTCGCGGCAGAAATGATTGCCGCGGAGCGTGAGTGTTGCCCTTTCCTGAAATTCTGTCTTAGTACTGAACCAAATCTGGGGCCACTGAGGCTCACGATCACCGGACCACGCGGCACCAAAGAGTTTCTCAGTGCACACTTCTTTTAGTCCGGAATTCGCGCGAAGAGTTGTGTTTCACCGAAAACTACCAACACGAGACCTAAGACACCAAGATCTTCAGCGGCGACTCGCACCCGGCCGATGGAACATTCTTCTATGGGATTGCGTATCCTTTAATGAGAGGAGAAGTGCCAAATGCTCACCTTTGTGCTCTGGTGCATTCTGTTTGTAATGTGCTGGCCTCTGGCCCTTGCCGCTCTGATTCTTTACCCATTTGTATGGCTCTTGTTATTGCCCTTTCGCCTAGTGGGAATTGCCGTTCACGGTGTCCTAGCCGTCATGTTGGCAGCAATAATGTTGCCGGCCCGCCTATTGAGTGCGCCCTTTCGCGTGTAGGACCCTTGCGCTGTCGTGCTTGACTTCCCCCGTACAGTCGCAGAAAATTCGCGACATCATGCGCCCCTGTATTCTGCTTCTCCTGTTTCTTGCCCCTATCGCTTTAGCCCAGGATCGATCTTACGGCCGATCCATGGTGGTCACTCCATACGGCATCGTCGCGACCAGTCACGCGCAGGCTTCTGTTGCGGGGGCGCAGATTTTGGCCAAAGGCGGCTCTGCCGTCGACGCCGCGATCGCCGCCAACGCAGTCCTTGGCGTCACCGAACCCATGATGAATGGCATCGGCGGCGATCTGTTCGCGATCTACTGGGACGCAAAGTCCGGAAAGCTCTATGGACTGAACTCCAGTGGCTGGGCGCCACAGGGACTGACTCTCGAGCATCTGAAAAGCAAAGGCGCCACTTCGATGCCTTATCAAGGGATCGATGCGGTGACTGTTCCCGGCGCCGTTGCCGGATGGCACGCACTGCACGGTCGCTTTGGGCACTTGCCTTGGCGTGAACTGTTTCAGCCTGCCATCTTCTACGCGGAACAAGGCAACGCAGTCCCCGAGTTGATTCATGGTTTCTGGAGCGACGCCATCGAGTCATTCGCGAATGATCCCGAGGGACAACGTGTTTACTTGCCTGGAGGCAAGGCGCCCGAGCTTGGTGAAATTTTCAAAAATCCCGACCTTGGCAAAGCGCTTCGGATGATTGCCCAACAAGGTGCGAGTACGTTTTACAGCGGCTCGATCGCCCAGGCCATTCTTGCGACATCGCAGGCGCATGGTGGGACCATGTCGGCGAACGACTTGGCGCAGTTCGCACCGGAGTGGGTTGAGCCGATCTCGACCACCTACCGTAATTGGACCGTCTACGAACTCCCGCCCAACGGGCAGGGCATGGCCGCGCTCGAGATGCTGAATATCATGGAGACCTCGCCAGCTTCTCCGGACGGCCCACTCAGCGTAGGCGAGCTACATAAGAAGATAGAAGCGATGAAGCTGGCTTACGCGGATCTGGCCCGTTACAACGCCGATCCTCGCTTCGCGAAAGTGCCGGTCAAGGGATTGCTCTCAAAGGACTACGCGAAAGAACGCGCGACCAAGATTGATCCCAACAAAGCCACTTGCGATGTTTCCTACGGTACTCCATCCAGCGATACCACCTATCTAACGGCGGTCGACAAGCAAGGCAACATTGTCTCGCTCATCCAGAGCAACTTCGAGTCTTTCGGGTCGGGCATTACCGTGCGCGGCATGGGATTTGTTCTCCAGAATCGGGGCGCCCTTTTCTCACTCGACCCAAATTCGCCGAATGTACTTGCTCCGCGCAAGCGTCCATTCCACACCATCATTCCTGCATTCATGGAGCACGGCGATCAGCATATCGGCTTCGGCATCATGGGCGGCGCGAACCAACCCTTGGCCCACGCCCAGTTCGTTTCCAATGTGGTTGACTACGGCATGAACATCCAGGCAGCCTTGGAGAATGCGCGCTTCACGGTTCATCCCGAACGTGGTTGCAACATCGTGATTGAATCCAGGGTGAAGCCCGAAGTACGCGACAAGCTTACTGCGATGGGCCACAAGTTTCGTGTGGCCGGCGACTATACCACCGCGATGGGTCGCGGACAGGCTGTCATGCACGATTCCAAAATGAACGTGAATTTTGGCGGATCAGACCCTCGCACCGACGGATCTGCTGAGCCAGAACCGCCACCGCTTGCGAAATAGTCACAGCTGCAGATCCCAGATCTCCGCCGTGAGGTTTTGGCCCCAGCTGTGGTGCTTCTTCTCTTGCACCAGCTGAAAGCCAGATTTTTCGTAGATTTTGCGGGCGTCTGCCAGATCGCTCTGCGTCCAGAGCGTGAGCTTCTTGTACCCGGCTTCCCTGGCAAAACTGATGCATTCCTCAACCAGCCTCCTGCCCAACCCGATTCCACGCGCTTTCGGTTCCACCAACAGCATGCGCAGCTTCGCAACTGTCCTGGATTTCTTTACCAGGAATACACATCCCACGATTTCGCCTTCGCGTTCGGCAATCCAGCAGTGCTCCTTCTTTGGATCGAGATGCTGAATGAACTTCGCCGCAATCTCCGCCACGAGCGCCTCAAAGTGCTCGTCGTATCCGCGCTCTTTTTCATAAAGCACGCCGTGCCGGTGAATGATCCAGCCCATATCGCCGGGCCGGTGTGAGCGCAACGTATACGGCACTTTCGACGCCGCGGGCTTACCCAGACCCTCCAGCAATGACTGAATCGTCCGCATTGCGGCCACGATCCTGGTCTGATCGCCAGAATCCAGAGTCGATAGCAACGTCTTTACCTCATCATGCGAACGAACATTCAGCGGCGCGAACACCTTGCGCCCCTTTCTTGTAAGGCGCAAAACGCTTCGACGTCCATCATCTCGCGATTTTTGCCTTTCAATTAGGCCTTGCCTCTGAAAGTTGCTGAGCATGCGGCTCAGATAGCCCGCATCGAGTCCGAGATCATCTACCAATCGTGCAGCCGTAAGATTTTCGCGATGCGCGAGTTCGTAGAGCACACGGACCTCTGTGAGCGAAAACTCGCTCTTGTAGAGGCCCTCTTGCAATATGCCGATTTGGCGGGTGTAGAAGCGGTTGAAGTCGCGAACCGCAGAGATGTGCTCTTCCAGCGCAGAACCAGCGGCAGGCATGAACCAGGCCCTCCTCAAACCGATAACCGAATCTAATTATACTTGACTCAGTCAACTATTTGCTGAGGGCTAAAATCCGTTATTTCTGCTGGAGAGCGGCCATACGCTTCTTCATTTCCTCAGGTGAAACATCTTCTTTATGGGTTGCGACGGACCAGATATGTCCGAAGGGATCCACGATTTGTCCCATGCGGTCGCCATAGAACTGATCCTGCACCTCACGATCCAGCTTCGCGCCATTGCGTTGCGCCACGGCCACGGTGGCATCCACGTCCGGCACGTACACCAGCATGCTCACGGGCGATCCACCATACGCCTGCGGCGAGCGGCACTTCATCTCGGGATATTCGTCCGCAAGCATCACATGAGAATCTCCGATCTTCAGTTCAGCATGTCCGATTCTGCCGCCCGGAGCATCCATACGCATGACCTCGGTTGCGCCGAACACTGTCTTATAGAAATCGATTGCCTTTGCCGCACCCTTGATCACCAGGTAGGGCGTCACATTGTGATATCCATCAGGAACGGGTTTGACTGCCATAAACTCTCCTTCGTCTAATCCACTAAGCACGCTGAGAATCTGGAAATACTCGCGCGTATCTCCCGTCTGCGTCCTAGCGGTCTTCATTTGATTCCGCTTTTTTGATGTGTGTCGCCATGAACCACTGATTTCCAAACGGATCCGTCACGCCTGCCACGCGATCGCCATAAGGCTGATCGGCCGGTTCAGAGAGTGAGATCGCTCCGCCTTTAAGCGCACGTCGGTACCAAGCATCCGCGTCCTCGACGTAGAGGTAGAACATCGTCGGCATTGGCTGGAACGGGCCGTGCGCCTCTCCCAATTCAATGGAAGAATCACCGATGCGAACAAGCGCATGTCGAATCACTCCATCGGGCGATGCATGCCTTGAAACTTCCTCCGCTGCGAAGGCGCCTTTCATGAATTCGATTACGTCCGCCGCGCCCTTCGGAAGCAGGCAGGGGGTGACCGTATGCAAGCCAGGAGGCCTGAGGCCTGTGGCCTGATGAGTGCCGATATACCAGTGATTTCCTGCCATATCTTTCAAGCTGGCATCGCGGTCTCCGTAGAATTGATCAGCCGGGGGACGAATCGCTGTAGCGCCAGCCTTCAGCGCCCGTTCGTAGGCCGCATCCACGTCGCGGACGTATACGTGAAGAGCCGTTGGCATAGGTTTAATTTTCGCCTGCGCTCCTCCGCCAATCATGACCATCGAGTCGCCAATCTGGTACTCGGCATGAATACCGCCGGCCGAACCGATGCCGAGAATCTGGCCCTCAGCGCCAAACGTCTGCTTGATGAACTCAATCACCTGTTCCGCTTCTCGCACCGCGATGTAGGGCGTTACGGTGTGGAATCCTTCGCGGATGAAGTCCTTTGTAACCGGAGCTTCAGTTGCGCTCGTCATGTTGGCCTTCTTCTTCAATTCGGATTTCAGCTTGGCCTTAAAGCTCTCCCGCGGCAGGCCTCGTAGTCCACGGGCCATGCCCAGCAGCGGCTCCAGTTCCGCATCCATCTCCTTAAATTCGGTCTCAGGACGCGCGAGCAGTGTCTGCACTGCCTGGTCGAGTTGTTCTATCAGGGTGCGCTTAGCCATTCTTGCCACCCCACTTGCTTCGCAGAGTTTGTAATCCTCGGAATTGCAGTTGTTTTACCGCGCCTTCACTTCGCTTTAATTCCTGTGCGATATCGCGAATACTCTTCTCCTCTGCAAAGCGCAACAAGATCACTCGGCGCTGCTCTGCAGGAAGGGTATCCACCATTTCAAACAGCCTGGCCTTTTGTTCGTAATCTTCGAAGTCGGGAGTCGCGCTCTGCTCGGGCGGGTCCTGCGTCAGTTCTTCCCGGGCTGTGCGCTTCCATTGGTCGGTCACGACATTTGAGGCGATCCGTATCAGCCAGGCTGCGAATGGGATGCCTCGCCAGTCAAATCCCGGCAAAGCCGCGAGCGCCTTCTGAAAAACTTCGGAAGTGAGATCCTCAGCCACTTGGCGTTCGCGCACTCGCCGCACGATAAAGGCATAAATCCGGTGAAAATTGCGCTCATAAAGCTCGCCAAATCTGTTGGGATCCTTTTGCGCAGCCTGCACCAGGAGACGTTCTTCCGCCTCCCCGCGCGACCCACTCGATACAGGCTTAACGACGGCCATCGTCTGATCTCGTAAAGGTAAACGGACTCAGCCTCAAAAGGTTACGGTCAATTTTCAGCTAGCCTTAGCGCCATTACCCCGGTGTCGTGGTCCCACTCTCCAGGAACTTGAGGTTGCAGTCGGCCACCCCGGTGCGGTAGGATCGTTTACGTTATAGCGCATACGTTAGACGAGGGCTATTTCTATGAAATTCACGAATGAAATGGCTGGCAAAAATGGCGCTCGAGGGGCGAAGCAAAACGGCCACGCGTCGAATGGCAAAGCAAGCAAAGCTCTGATGGAATGGCACCGGTTGCACGCAGGAGTCTATGCGCGTGTCGCTCGTACTCTGGGCGTGGACGCCTCATATGTGAGCCGCGTCGCCAATGGGGAACGCCAATCGAGCAAGATCGAGCATGCGCTTGTTACAGAACTTCGCCGTATCCAACGCTTGCGGCCTTAGGTTCTGCCCTTGGAAACAGAGTTGCTGGAAGCCTCCCGATCGCAAGCGGCAGGTTCTTGTCCTTCCGGAAGCCCTCCCCACGTTGCTACGCCGCGCTTAACAATTCGCGGGCCTGCCTAACCAGGGCTTCCATGTCGGAAGCCTTCGATACCACAGCCTTGATCCCCACCGAAAACGCCTCTTTCTCCATGTACTTGTCGGCAAAGGCGGAGTACATCAGCAATGGGACGTTCGGCATGATCTGATTCAGCTCACGTGCGGCCTCCAGCCCATTCATCACCGGCATGGCCAAATCCAGCACGATTAGGTCCGGGTGCAACTCGCGCGCCTTTTCGATTCCTTCTCGGCCATCGGCTGCTTCCCCCACTATTTGCCATTCTCCAATCGACTCGAGGATACGTCGTAAACTCCGCCGGATCACTACGTTATCGTCCACAATCAGGATTCCCTTTGCCACGACATCTCCTCGGCTACGAGATCGGCCTAAAAGCAGTCCCCGTTTCAACACATTATAAGGAAGCGGCGCCCGCGCCTTTCGGCGGACCTTATCCGGCCGTCACTCCTTGCAGATCGCGGATGCCCCGTTTATCTTACGCGCTCCCCTCAACCTGTGGGTCACGTTTCGTGACTTTAACCCGACATTGGATTCCACTGCATAAAACAAGTTGCCCGTTCCGGAAACCGAAAAACAGGTCCCAAGTCCTTGACCTCTCTAGCCGCCCAGATTAAGCCAGCAAAAGGAGGTTCATTCTATGCGCATCGATTTCGACTTCGTCCGAGTTTTGCTGGCCACGATCAAGGAAGTGCAGTGGGACGGCGGTTTCCACGACCTGAGTTTCGAGGATCAGTCCGAATACACCATGAGCTTGTACATACGCTTGCTCGATGAGGCTGGTCTCATTGATGCGGTCGATTACTCGACACAGGACCTGGTGTGCTGGCGCGCCAAGTGGATCACCGCAGCAGGAGAGGAGTTCCTGCGTGTCGCCGAGAACGAAACCTGCTGGGAGGAGGCCAAGAGTATCGTCCGCCAGTCGAATCACGAGTACACAGTCAAAGCCTTGGCCCAAGCTCTGCCTCATGCGCATCGCAAGTTGCGCGCAAGGAATGGAGGTTAGGCGAAGATCACTGAAACCTCCGATCACGCAAGCAGGGAGGACACGATTTCTTCCCACTCCGACTCGAGCGATGTGCGGCACGGAGTCTTCCCTGCTTGTCCATACCACCAATCGGAATTAGTGGCGTCGCCTTCTTTGCGATGGAGGTAGGCGTGAACCCATGCTCCAGCTGGACCTTCGTCCTGCTGGGCGGAGTCGTGCGCGCGCGTCCAATCGCCTTTCGCGTCCCACCAAAGGCCGGCGAGAGCGACATTGAGTTCAGCGGGAGGCGCATCACGCGCAAGCGAATCGCGGAATTGCTGGAGGGTCATGCGAGGTAGGATACTCTCGGAGCAATGCGGAGAGAAACGTGTGCGAATTTTTCTTTCTTAAGACTTTCCGACTGAGGCGAGTGCTCCTTGCACTGCCTCCAGAAGTTCTTTCCTCTCAAACGGACATATCAGGTAAGCGAAGGCTCCAAGCTCCAACGTCCTTTTGATGACTTGTTGGTCGCTAACTGCACATACCATGAGAACTGGAAGTTCGGGGTAACGCTTCTTGAGCGTTTCGAGTACCATGAGACCGTCTACCTTCGGCATCAGGACATCCAAGAGCACTAAATCGAATTTCTCTCCGGAATCGAATAGAGCGAGGGCCTCTTCTCCATCCCCCGCCTGCACGCATTCGTATCCCTGGTTAGAGAGCATACTGCTCCCAACCTCCCGGATGGTCTCTTCATCGTCTACGAGCAGCAGACGTGTGGGCATCGGAGTCTCCTTCTAAATAGGGGTACCCCTCCCCCCTCGATCTATTGGAATCAAGATTTTAGCGAGAAATGGTTTGCAAAATCTTACAAAATAAAGAGTTAGAGGCAAAATCTTCCAAACAAAGGAGTTAGTGGCGTTTGTTTTGCTGCTCGATGCCCTTGCTCTCGATGAGCGATCGCGCTGGCACCGAATCTTGTCAAAGAACATTTACGGCTCCCATTTAGGGAGCCGCTCGTGGACACACTAACGCAAGAATAAGTGTGCACGGAACTGTTCGGGGTTGTCAGTGACGTGAGAAAAAAAGCGGACTACTTCGCCCATTCTGAAAACGGCGAGACTGACACATCGTGGCGGGCTTTGTTACCGCGCCAAACACGAAACGGTGTACGGCGCCTGGCTCTTCAGATCACACTGCCGTGAGTTTCCGGGGGCACTCGCCACATCACCACACTTCAGCGATTCCGTTCAGCCTGTCGCGTTGCAACTGACGTGGACCGACGTATGGTCCGGTTTCCCGATGTCTTGACGCTACGGGATGGTTTCCCTGCTGGGGAACTAACAGGACCGGCGCACTGAACGGTTTAATCGTGTGCGCGAGGATTTCACCGTTGTCGTTGATCGATGTTGCGAAATCCAGATCCCACTTGGCGGCGATGCGCGTATTCAAGTCGATGGGCTGCCCGTTCTCCCACAGGAGAGCATGGCAGGGGCACCGCATGACCTGGAAAGGGGCAAATCCGTTTTCCCGCATTCCCGAGCTGCCGACAATTTGTCCGGCCCGATTCATGCTATCGCCCCAGCTCACGAGATCCCCCGAAAATGGTGGCAGATCTGTAATCTGGCCGCTGATCCACAAAAAGGCGTGAGCCGATCCGTCGCCCGCCAGGTCCGCCGTGCCGAGAATGCGACCGGAGTTATCGATATGTGTCGCGTAATTGAAATCGGCGCCGAAAATGGAACCGAGGTCGGTCATGGTCCCGGCCTGCCACAAGAATGCGTGAGTCGGAGGAATGCGAAATTTGGGATCGGGAATGTTCGAGATGTCCGATTGGCCGACTATATCGCCAGCATCGTTCGTACCGAGCGGATAAGTAGCGCTACCACCTAAGTTGCCCAACTCAACGATGCTGCCATTCATCCATTGATATGCTTTGGTGATGCCCGCCGCATCCGTGTAATAGCCCACCAATTGGTCCAATCGGTTGATGCGTAGGGCGCCACTTTTGACAGCCCCGGTGGGTTCTACATCGAGGACCTGCCCGTTCCGCCAGAGAGCCGCGTGATAGTCCAGATTGTCCTGACGATGCGCACCGCCCACTACGCGATCTAACTCACCGAGACCACTTGCCCGCGTACCCGTACCGCCAAGAGCCGGCAAGGCGATCAGCTTGCCATTTCTCCACAGATATCCCTGGTAATTAGGGTTTCTTCCGGCGCTGACTATGACCGAACCTCGATTATTCAATCCTGCGTCGCTGAGACCGACATCCCCGACCTTGGCGGGCAGCAACACAACGTCGTAGGTAGTCTGGGCGTGCGCGGCTAAGATCAGCAGGAGCGCGATCAGTGGCGGGGCTAGTCTTGAAAGTAGGCGCGGCATTCTGAACAAGTCCTCCCGAGCGAGCAGCGTATTTTGTATGTAGCTGCACAGTTAGTCAACGGGAAACTTCCTGCGGTTTACCCACACTCCGTGCTATAGTGCCGGGCCATGTTAGCGCGCCGCCTTCTACTCCTAGTTACTGCTGTGCTCCTGGGGATGGTTGCCTCTGCCTGGCCGCAGTCGGACGACTCGGAGCCTGCTCCTCGGTTTCATGCCAAGACGCTTACCGGTGAAACTTACGACAACGCCTCGATCAAGGGTAAAGTTGTCCTGCTCGAATTCTGGACAACCTGGTGCACTTACTGCAAGGGAGAAGAACCGTTCGTCGATGCCGTCGATCACGAGTTCTCCGACAAGGGACTCATTGTGCTCGCAGTGAACGTGGCTGAGTCGAAGAAGACCGTCAAACAGTATCTGCTGGAGCACCCGCGAAACTCCCGCATCGTGATGACCCCGGACACTAACCTGGCCGCAATGTACCAGGCGAATTCGTATCCGATTTATGTGGTCATCGATCGTGACGGGAACATCGCCGCCGAGCAGCGTGGTGCCGGAGGAGAGAAGGCGCTGAGAGGATTGCTGCGAAGGGCGGGAGTGGGAGTGGAGGAGTAGGACTTGCGCCGTCCGAGAGTACGCCTTCAGCCTTGCCGTTGAGGGCAAAGAGACAGATCGGTTTTAGCCTCTCCTTTACATCTTACGGCTGAGAAATCCCGCGGAGCGTTCCGGCCGCTCCGCGGTTGCTCCAGATAGTGAGTTATTGTCCCGGCATTCGCACAAAGCCGTAAGTTACTCCATCCTGTCCTACGTAATATCCTACGTAAGTTCCGCCGTTGTTGATGCCGGCCGCGACCGGTAACACCGTAGTCTTCAGATCTCCGAGCGTGCCGACAAATCCGTGAGCGTTATCGACGCGATCCTGATAGAAGCCGCTGATGACTCCGAAGTCATTGATGCCGAGGCAGGACGTCGTGTTCGAGCCTGGATAGTCGACCTTCTTGGTAGTTCCATCGCTATCGCGGAAGAAGCAATGTGCATTGAATGCATTGTCGATGTACATTCCCACGATCTGATTCGAGTTGTTGATAGCCTGCGGGTAAGTGGCCAATGCATCGGAAGCGGCATCAAACTGCGTGATCGTTCCACCGATGTCGAGGAAGCCGCGCACATCGCCGTTGTATCCCACGTTCCCGATCAGGTTTCCAAGGTCATTAATCCCGGAAAGCTCTGTCCCCAAACCTTGCTCAGCATCGTAGCGGCGAAACGTCTTTCCCTTGAGCAGGAATCCATGATTCAAGGTGTCACTGCCCACATAAATTCCAACTACAATGTTCAACTTATTCACGCCGGTCGCAATGGTGAAGTTAATACTTCCTGGATAGTGAATGACGCGATACTTCGCGCCATCGAATGCGTAGCCATTCATGATTGAGTTGGAATCGACGAATGCACCGACTGCCATGCTGGCGCTGTTGTTGATGCTGATCGTGGTCGTGTAGGTCGATCCTGGTGGATGGACGGACTTGAACTTGGCCTGTTGCGCGGACGTCATAGTGAACGCAGCGCAAGCAAACACAAAGAGCAATGCAACTTTGGGCGTTAAACGGACGAGGTGTTCCCGAGAGAATCTGATGGTGCTCATGTTGGCTCCTGTTTGGAATGGCTAACTCAGCCGACGCAAACGTCCGACGAATGCGAATGTAGCGTCACGCTCGGCTTGAGGTGCGATATTGTTGTGCGCTGCTCGGAGCCGTTCAAGAAAAATGTGGCCAATGGTAGGCGTGGAGGGATTAGACAAATTCACATCAAGGTGTCGATGTGTTAGTCAAACTGTGCGGCGGCCCAGCGGTAATGGGAACTACTCTTCGGCGGATTGCTGATGGTCCATCTGAAGCCGGGAACAGATTTTAACCTGAACTCGAGCAGATGTCTCGACCCTGAGGTCAGCCCTTGCCGGTCTGAGGGGGTACCCGTTCCCCCCCTCGATCTATTGGAATCAAGATCTTAGCCAGGTATGAATATACTTGGCTATCCCATAATTCATTACATTTTATCCATAAAATCCTGATTCAATCGCTGTTCGATTGACTACCGCCTGGGAGTTTGTTCATCTAGTGGCCGAATTCCACTCTTTATGCGATTCAATTTGACCCGATTGAGGATGAGCGGCATGGTTTCTAGATGGCTTCAGTGGGAATTATTTCAACAAGAAAAACTCATTCAGAGATCGGTCATAATCGCTTCTTCAGCCTATGGGAGATTATGAACCTTTTCGATGTGTATTCTCTGGCCCACATTCTCCACAAGATGAGTCAGGTGGAACTGACTAGTTTCCTTGCTAAAGTTGCAAAGCATGGACATCAGCCAATCGAGGGGAGAACTAAACAAATCCTCGATGAGGCAATAGCTGAAGCCACAATTCTTTTTTCCAGTCAGCCTGAATTTGACGATGTCCGGATGGATGTAGAGACAGCAAAGCAACAACTAAATCGCCCGCTAATGGACGCAACTGCCGTTACTGAAATTATTCATCGCGTACAGGTAGATATTGTAAATGCACTGGCAAACAGGATTTTCATTTCCATCTCGTCCGATAGAAACAAATTTGTAAGGGATCAATATCCCTTTGGGGAGCAGGCGTACAAGGCATTCCCATCTGCAGTGGCAGATTTAGAGGACGCTGCTGTATGTATAGCCTGTGAATGCCCTACAGCAACCGTATTTCATCTCATGCGCGCATCCGAATTTGGTCTGCGAGCTTTAGCGAGAGATCGTGAGGTTACATTTGCCAACAAGCCACTCGAACAGCAGGAATGGGGGATCATTCTTGGAGCATTGGACGGGAAATTAGCCGATATGCGACAAGATCGGTTAGCCAATTGGCCGAATCCGGCAATCAAGGACATCCAGGTTAGTTTTTATGCGGAAGTTATTCAAGAATTGCGTGGATTCAATGAAGCATGGAGACGCCATGTTTCCCATGCAAGAAATGATCAACGATACGACCGTGACTACGCTTTTAGTGTTGCCAATCATGTCGGTGTCTTCATGAACAAGCTAGGCGAGAGAGTCAGTGAGTCTTCCTTAACCCCACGATATTGGACAAGCTAAGTCTGGATTTGGTCGCTATGGAATTTGCAGCTTCCGTGGATCTTTCGGCAGTTATGGGGTCCTTCGACTTCGCAGGGACTTCGCTGCGCGAACTTCCTGCTTCGCTCAGGATGACAAATCTGAGTAGGCCACGATGACAATTCTGAGTAGGCCAGGATGACAAATCTGAGTAGGCGCCTCACTCAGGATGACAAGTAAAAAAGCGCGGACAAGAATGTCCGCGCTACATGCAGAGCAATTACCGTTTTACGAACACCCGCTGGTGCTGCCGCAGCTCATGCAGCGGTAGCAGCTTCCATTGCGCGTCATGATGCTGCCGCAGAAGCTGCATGTTGGAGCGTCGCCTAGGTCGATGATTGCGCTTAGGGCGTCCGCTGCATGCCCAGTCGTTGGTCGTTGGTCGTTAGTCGTTGGCCCTGGCAGTGCACGCAGATCGCTGCTTCCTTCGGAATCCGGCAAAGCTACAACCGGTCTCATCCGCAGGTTCTCGAAGAGCATCTGCTGCTGTCCGGTCAGGAAGCGGAGATGCAGCCAGCGGAAAATGTAATCCATGATCGATTTGGCGAAGCCGATATCCGGATTGCCGCTCCAGCCGCTGGGTTCGAAACGCGTATGCGAGAACTTCTCGCACAGCATCTTCAGCGGCACGCCGTGTTGCAGCGCGAGAGAGATTGCGCAAGAGAAGCTGTCCATCAGTCCGCTGACGGTCGAGCCTTCTTTCGCCATGGTGATGAAGATCTCGCCGACGCTTCCGTCGGGATAAAGGCCGACAGTGATGTAGCCTTCGTGGCCTCCGACGTTGAACTTGTGCGTGATGGAGGCGCGCTCTTCTTTTAGTTTGTGACGCACCGCGCGCGGCGGACCGTCGAGGTTCTCTTCCGGCTGGGCCGGCGAGACGCCGGCGCTACTTGCGGCTGCGCTGCTGCTTTGCGCGGTCTTGGTGCCTGCGGCGCTGAGCGGCTGCGACTTCTTGCATCCATCGCGATAGATGGCGACCGCCTTCAGGCCGAGCTTCCAGGCCTGGAGATAGGCTTCCATGATGTCTTCGACAGTCGCGTTCTCGGGCAGGTTCACGGTCTTGGAGATCGCTCCGGAGATGAAGGGCTGAGCTGCGGCCATCATCTTCAAATGTCCCATGTAATGGATGGAACGAGTGCCCTTGGCCGGCTTGAAGGAGCAGTCGAAGACGGCGAGGTGCTCGTCTTTGATATGCGGCGCGCCTTCGATGGTGCCGGTGGCGTCGATGTAGGAGACGATCTTGTCGGCTTCGTCGTGGGAGTATCCGAGCTTGAAGAGCGCGGTGGGCACGGTGTTGTTGACGATCTTGATCATGCCGCCGCCAACCAGCTTCTTGTACTTCACGAGCGCGAGGTCGGGCTCGATGCCGGTGGTGTCGCAGTCCATCATGAAGCCGATGGTTCCGGTCGGAGCGAGGACGGTGACTTGGGAGTTGCGGTATCCGAACTTCTCGCCGTGAGCGAGAGCCTCGTCCCAGCAAGCCTTGGAGGCTTCATAGAGCGGTGCCGGAACATTGCCCTTGTTAATGTTGTTCACGCTGGCGCGATGCATCCGGATCACATCGAGGAACGGCTCGCGGTTCAGGTACCAGCCGGGGCAAGCGGCTCCAGGCATGACGTTCGATCCGAGATTGGTCTCTGACAGGTTCTTTTTGGTCCCCTCAGTCGCGGGAACCAGAGGCTCGCAGAGTTCGGCGATCTTCGACGATTGCAGATACGCCTGGCCACACATGATGGCGGTGACACATCCGGCGTAATCGCGTCCGCCGTCGGAGTCGTACGGCAAGCCAGCAGCCATGAGCAGGGCACCGAGGTTGGCGTAGCCGAGTCCCAAGGGACGATAGTCGTGGGAGTTCTTGGCAATCATCTCGGTGGGATATCCGGCGTTGTCGACCAGGATCTCCTGCGCGGTGATGACGACATCGACGGCGTGGCGATAGGCTTCCACGTCGAAGGTGCCGTTGGGAGCGAACTTCAGCAGGTTGAGGCTGGCCAGGTTGCAGGCGGAGTCGTCGAGGAACATGTATTCGCTGCAGGGATTCGAGGCGTTGATGCGAGCGGTGTTCTTCGAAGTGTGCCAGCGGTTGACCGTGGTATCGAACTGCATACCAGGATCGCCGCAGCTCCAAGTCGCTTCAGAGAGCTTCTCGAGCAGCGACTTCGCCTTGTAGGTTTTGACTACGTTGCCGGTGCGGATCGCCTTGGTGCTGAAGTCGGTATCGCGGACGACGGCGTACATGAAGTCGTCGGTGACGCGGACAGAGTTGTTGGCATTCTGGAAGAAGATGGAGCTGTAGGCGTCGGAGTCGGGATGGGAGCCGTCGTATCCCATGGCGACGAGCGCGTGCGCCTTGGCCTCCTCTTTCGACTTGCACTCGATGAAGTCTTCGATATCGGGATGGTCGATATTGAGGATGACCATCTTGGCGGCTCGGCGAGTCTTGCCTCCGGACTTGATGACGCCGGCGAAGGCGTCGAAACCCTTCATGAAGCTGAGCGGACCGCTGGCGGTGCCGCCGCCACTCAGGCCTTCGGCGGAAGAGCGCAACGGAGAGAGATTGGTGCCAGTGCCGGATCCCCACTTGAAGAGCATGCCTTCGGTCTTGGCCAAGGTGAGGATGGAGTCGAGCGAATCGTGTACCGAGTTGATGAAGCAGGCGGAGCACTGCGGAGTCTTGTATCCGGTGACGCCGAATTCGACGCGGCCGGCTACGGGATTCCAGTGCCAGTTCTGGGCGTCGGAGTTGGGCTCGATGCGGTCGCATCCAACGTTGAACCAGACGGGCGAGTTGAAGGCCGCATACTGGCGGATCAGGATGTGGACCAGTTCGTCGTGGAAGGTAGCGCCATCTTCCGCCGTACGGAAGTAGCCTTGCGCTTGACCCCAGTCGCGGATGGTTTCGGCCACGCGGCTGACGAGCTGGCGGACTCCAGTCTCACGCTCGGGCGTGCCGAGGGTGCCGTGGAGATACTTGCTGGCTACGATGTTCGTCGCGGTCATCGACCAGTCTTTGGGGACTTCAACGTCCTTCTGCTCGAAGATCACCCCGCCTTGGGAGTCGGTGATCTGAGCGGTGCGGAGCTCCCACTCGACTTCGTTATAAGGAGAGACGCCGGGCTTGGTGAAAAAGCGGCGGAAGGACAGGCCAGTTGCCTTCTTGGCGGTCGTCGCCGGGATAGCGGCGGCATCGGTCGATTTGTTCATTTTCTCGGTCACTTCTGGCATTTCGCTCTCCTTATTAGATTCTTACCGACGAAGTTCGATCTTGCTGTGACGCCTGGCGCATGGACTCAAAATCTTTGTTGCAGCATTCCAAAGCTGGCCTTCGTTTTCGGCCTGCCGGCGTTACGCCGGCGCTACACGTTAGAAGCCGGACGGAATAGAAGCCGGGGGCGAGATCTCCGTCTGGGGATCGCCGTCGGCTGCCAGTGGTAATGAAGCATTGCCGGCAAAAGGGGGAGATTTCAGTACAAACTCGCTGCTTTGGCCCAGACCTGAGGCCGCATCGGAGGAGGAGGTCATCCATTTCTGGAAGGCTTCGTGCGCCGATCGGCGCTGGGAGTCGTCTTCTATTACGGCGTAGCGGACAAAGCAATGGCCGGCTTCGAGACGCTCGCGAAACGGGCCTCCGGGCAGAAAGAGCCTGCCGAGGGAGATGCCGAGATCGTCGGTTTCGCTGATCTGGAACACCGCCAGCATCCGCTTGCCGCCAGTTGCGGCAGTTTCGCCGGGCGCAATGACTTCTTCTGCCAGGGCGAACAGGCCAGGTTTCCCGGGTACTAAGAGGACGCTGAAGCTGGATTCGCAGCGGGACCACTTGGACCACTGGATGCGGCGGGGATCGAGCTTGGCATCGAAACCGTGGCGTACCAGGGATTCAGCTACGAGACGGGACAAACCTTCCATGGGGGCTCCTCACAACACCAGGCTCTGCGTACTCAAGCCCAAAATTCAGTGGGTTTGGCGGCGAGCATCGGGGAAGGTTCCTCCGGCTAGCCGATATCCTCCAAACCGTTGTAAAAGCTGTCGTTCCACGTGGGGGACGTCCGGAAAGACCGGACCGGGAACGGCCACCGCACTTGCTCAGCAATCAGTGAATTTCCACAGGGGGCGGGCAGCTGCGGCCACCTCGAACCGCAACTCACGCCCCAGTTTTTGTCGTGCGGCCTTCGTTTCCGAAAGCGCCTTTAACATCGCCTTGGGATGCAAACAGTACATCTGCAGGTTGGGCCTGTCAAGAGGGTACTACTACATATTGTATCCCAAATCGAATTACGAGCTTGCCGGGATCGGCCGACTCAATTTCCACAGGGACTTATCGGCTCAACTGGCGGTTGCCGAAGTTGATGCTGAGGAACCCTGGGTTATCGAGAAATCAGTTTGTCGCATAGCTGGTTTTTTGAGCTCCGCCGGACCCATGGCGACGTAGATGTCCTCGAAAATCTCCCGCGAGGCGATGCGCTGAATGCCATCGGAAGTTTCGACCAGGTAATCGCCGGGCCGGCCGTGATGTTCGCGGCCGAGAAAGTCAACGAAGCGGAGAGGTTCAGTGAGTTGTTTGGCTCGAATCAGAAAGCGCGTGCGGTAAATCTTCCATTCACTGCTCATGACGGTCACTGCTCGTGCTGGCGGAAGGAAAGTGGAGTTAAGAGGTTTCGGAGTTAACGGTTCAACGACGTGGCGGAGACTTGTATTCGCTCTGGTATCCATTTGTCCTGTCCAATTTTTCCCCACGAAGTAGCAGTCGCGAGGGCAAGACTTAAAGCCAGAATTGCGTTTTGAGTGAAGTGAATCTACGCAAGAGATGGGGCGCGGTCAATTCCATAAGATTGGTGCAGTGGAGGATTTCGTGGAGAAAAATTCTGGAGGGAAACTGTCAGAAAGATAAAATTGAAACGCGCTCGAATTTGCCGCGCTACTCACGTTTTCCGCATCGTGTTGACCGACGAATGATGCAGCGGCGAAATCGTGCTCCTGAATTTCCACAGACGGCGCACAGGAAATGCAGAAAAGAAGGTTTCAAAGTTTCAAGGTTTCAGAGTTTCACGGCTCGAGTTTCTAGATTCAGGCTCGAGTTCTCGCGGAGGGATCGACATGCACCGAGGAATGAGTCGCGTCTTCACTCTTTTATTGCTGAGCGGCATCGCAGTGGCACAGCCGCAGAGTGTTACCTATCTCAAGTGTGGGGCGTTGCTGGACGGAAAATCGAATGTCGCGCGCAAGAATGTCGTAATTGCGATCGAAGGCGAGAAGATTCGCGAAGTCGGAGCCGCCGGCACTGGGGGCACGGTGATTGATCTATCGCGCGAGACCTGCCTGCCAGGATTGATCGACACCCACACGCACGTTCTGCTGCAGGGAGACATCACGGCGGCGGATTACGATGCTCAACTCTTGAAACAGTCGCCCGAATACAGAACGATCCTTGCCACGGTCAATGCGCGGCGAGCGCTGGAGTATGGCTTCACCACCATCCGCGACCTGGAGACCGAAGGTGCGGGCTACGCCGATGTGGACGTGAAGAAAGCAATCAATAATGGCGTGATCCCCGGGCCGCGAATGCAGGTGGCTACGCGGGCGATGGATGTCACGGGAGCTTATCCTTTACTGGGATATGCGCCGCAGGTCGAAGTGCCCCATGGCGTGCAGGTGGTCGACGGAGCCGATGATGGCCGCAAGGCCGTTCGCGAACAGATCATGTACGGCGCGGACTGGATCAAGGTGTATAGCGACCGCAGCTACTTCGTACGGGCAGACGGAGTGCTGGACGATATCGCGACATTCACGCCTGAGGAGTTAAGGGCCATTGTGGACGAGACGCACCGGCAGCATCACAAGATTGCGTCTCACGCCATGGCACTTAATGGCGTGCATAACTCAGTTGAGGCAGGGGTGGACTCGATCGAGCACGGAAACTATATCGCGGATGCCGATTTGAAGACGATGGCGGCGAAGGGCATCTTCTATGTGCCGACAATTTTTGTGGGGGAGTACGTTGCTCAGGGACGCGCAGCCGAGGGAGCAACGGTTTGGCCGAAGATGCTCGCGATTCATGAAGACACCTTCCGGCGGGCGATGAAGGCCGGCGTGAAGATTGTCTTCGGAACCGACGCCGGAGGATTCGATTGGAAGGTAAATCCAGCGAAAGAGTTCGGTTACATGGTGAAGTGGGGGATGACTCCGGCACAAGCGGTCCGTGCGGCGACATCCTCAGCGGCGGAGTTGTTGGGGATGCAGGACCAAGTGGGAACGATTGAGAACGGCAAGTTGGCAGATATTGTGGCGGTACCGGGAGATCCGCTGGAGGATGTCACGGTATTGGAGAAGGTTGATTTTGTGATGAAGGGCGGAGTAGTCGAGAGGAAGCCCTGATTTTAGCAGTCGCTATCAGCGCGGGCTTTCGTTCATCGTGAACTATTGCAATAGGTCATCCTGAGCGAAGTCGAAGGACCCCGGTGGGGCGGCAAGTGTTCGAGACGTGGAAGACATTCTCACAGAGCCCTCAAGAGAATTCCCAGATGTGCCGTTGCTGGGATTTAGGACGGTGGGGTCCTTCGACTACGTTGTGGTTCGCTACGCGAACGACAACTCCGCTCAGGATGACATGATGGTGAGGGCGAGGAGATCTTGACTTGAGATTGAAGATTTGGGACTGCAGATTCTAGATTGCAGATTTGTGGGTGTGCAATACTGGCGCGGTGAGCGTCATCTTCTTGTCAGGGCCATTGGAGCGGGTAAGACAACCGTGGCGAATGCGTTACTACCGCTGCTTCCCGCGCCTCTTTCTTACATCGAGGGCGACACGTTCTGGTCTTTCATTAGCAAGAATGGAGAACGTGGATTGCGGGACAATTTCCCGGTGCTGGTACGATCAATGACGGCCGCGGCGATTCCGTTTGCGCGTTCTGGGTTCCGGGTGCTGATCGACTTCTCCATACCACCTAGTTACGTCGAAGCAGCGCGCAAGATTTTGAAAGAAGTGCCGTTTGATTTTGTCCTCTTGCGGCCCAGTTTTGAAGTGTGTGCCGAACGTGCCGCCTCACGAAAAGAAGGCGCGATTAAGGACTACACGATGTTGAAGAACTTTTACGCGCGGTTCGAAGAAGGGAATGTCGAACCGATTTGCGACGACAGGGCTGATCTGGAATCGTTGGCGCGCCGTATCGCGGAGGGGCTGAATCAGGGGAAGTTTCGGGTGGTTTGAGGGGTTTACTAACTGTCGCGATAGCACTGAAAGCCTCGGGCGGCGTCAATTCTACCCCAATGGCCCCAAAGAGCAGGCGAGACTGAGATTCTTGTTGCTAACGCCGCCTTCGATTATTCTTCAAGCCACCATGGAAAAGCAGCACCAGCGCGATGAGTGGACTCGGGACATCGACTCCCGCCAGCGCAACGTCGTTTTTCCTGACACCGTGGTCAATGAAGGGCGGTTCTGGCGCAACATCATCCAGGGTAAGCAGCGCCCGTCGCCAGTCCAGAAGATTGGCATTGGCGTGTTGGGCCTTTTCGCCATTGCCGCAGTTTTCGAGGTTACCTTCCTGGAGAACGATCCCTGGTCCTCCAGTTTTTCCTGGCACAAGCTTGCCGGGGCAGCTATCGGTTGGGTGATCGCGTTTGCGATTCTTGGAGCCTTCCTCCTACTTTTCAGCTTAAGTCAGCGACCACGCCGAAAATAGCCAACGCGCACTGTCTCCACAATAGAATCAAGTGGATGAATGCAAATCTACTTCGAATCTCTGCACTCCTGCTGCTGAGTCTCTGGTGCACTGTGGGTGCTACACAAACCGTTGTCCCTCCCCAATCCGCAACGCATACCCAAGTCGTCATGCTCGGCACCGGCAATCCCAATGCCGATCCTGACCGCTCTGGGCCGTCGCTCGCCGTCGTGGTGAATGATACGGCTTATCTTGTCGATTGCGGGCCAGGAGTGGTGCGGCGGGCGGCTGCGGCGGAGAAGGCTGGGTTTCCCCAGCTCAAGGCGGAGAAGTTGAAGATCGTGTTCATTACGCATCTGCACTCTGATCACACGTTGGGCTTGCCGGATTTGATGTTCACGCCGTGGGTGCTGGATCGGGCGGAGCCGCTGACGGCGTATGGTCCGCACGGGTTAAAGAAGATGACCGATCACCTGGAAAAAGCGTGGGCGAAAGACATCCAGGTACGCACGCATGGTTTAGAAGAGGCGAATCACACCGGATACAAAGTAGTGGTGCATGAGATCGAACCGGGAGTCGTCTATCGCGATACGAATGTCACGGTGACGGCCTTCGCAGTGAAGCATGGTACCTGGGACCAGGCATTTGGATACACATTCCAAACGGCCGATCGGAAGATTGTCATTTCAGGTGACACGGCTCCGGTAAAGAGCGTGGTGCAAGCGTGCGACGGATGTGACCTTCTGTTTCACGAGGTATACAACCCTAATGGCGACGAGATGAAGGAAGAACACTGGAGAAAATATTTCGCCACCTTTCACACCTCTCCAAAAGAACTAGGTGATGTCGCTCGGAAGGCCAATCCCAAGTTGCTGGTGCTCTATCACCAGGTGTTGCATAAGCACACGGAAGAAGAGCTGATCGACGAGGTGAAGGCCAACTACTCGGGAAAGTTCGTGTCGGCCAAGGATCTGGAGGTGTTCTAAAAACGCAGAAGTCAGATTTGAGATTGCAGAATCAAAGACTCGGAATGTGCTTCTGGGAAAGCTAGCTGGCATCACACATGACAATTCTTCTACTCTCGTCAAGCTCCTCTTTTTGAATTAGCGACGGCCCGCCTTTTGAAAAAACTACAGGGTTGTTATCCACAGGTTCTACCCACCTTCGCAAGAGATTCTTATCACGACATCTTTTCCAGAGCTGAAAGGGAACCCGTCTTGCATCCAACCTGTATCACCGCTATTTAGGAGGTGATTGATGACCAGAGATGTGATTTGCGGAATGGAGATCAGCGAAAACGAGGCTGAGTACCAGACGCAGTATGGGGGGCAGAGATACTACTTCTGCTCCAGAGAATGTAAAGAAGAGTTCGAGACGAATCCAGAGGAGTTCGTTGCCACTGCAGCTTGAATGGCCGCGAGAGATCAGAATTCAACCGCGAGATAAGGAGGACTGTTGTGCAAACGATATTGAGCCCGGCACATCCGGAGAAGGGAAAGCTGACATTAAAGGATTTGGAGGATCGAATCCGAAATCGGGCCTACCAGATCTACGAAGGCCGGGGCGCCCAGGATGGCCACGCACTGGATGACTGGCTGGAAGCGAAAGCGGAGGTTCTGGGAGTGGTGAAAAGCCCGGCTGCAGCATAAACCGGCAGCACACACCAGAATCAATTATGAGGAAAAAATAAGGGAGCCGGTTGGCATTACAACCGGCTCTTCCTTTGTGCAGAAGATGTCTTCAGATCGGTGTTTTGATTACCACAGCCCGTCTGCTGCGCTGTGTTGCGGTACTGGTCAAAGTGCAGTTCTGCGTCCACTAATCAGGTTGATGACCAGGACGACCACCGCAAGGACAAGCAGTATGTGAATGAACCCGCCAAACGTGTAGGAGCTAACCAGCCCCAGGAGCCATAGAACCAGCAGGATCACGAAAATTGTCCAAAGCATCACGAACCTCCGATGTAGTGTGCTAGGTCCCCTCCTAAGCAAGGGAGCACCCATTCACCGTAACTGCAGCACTGCATTTTGTATGTACAGCGGAGTCCGTAGAGCGCGAGGCAATTTGCCGGAGAAATAAAAAGCCCCATTTCTGGGGCTTTTAGAGCCATTGGCTGTCTACGCTTTTTACTTGGAATGCGACTTCATCATTTCCAAGCGCTTGTTGATCTCATCCCAATTGACGACGTTCCACCAGGCAGTCAAGTACTCAGGACGCCGGTTGTTGTACTTCAGGTAATAAGCATGTTCCCAGACGTCGTTACCCATGATCGGGAACAAACCTTGTGAGACGGGACTGTCCTGGTTGGGCGTGGTGAGGATCTGCACGTCACCGCTGCCGGGCTTACCGGCGAGCCAAACCCATCCGCTGCCGAACTGCTTGGTTCCGGCATCGTTGAACTTGGTCTTGAAATCGTTAAAGTTGCCGAAGGCCTTCTTAATCACGTCGGCGATGGCTCCGGTAGGATCGCCACCACCTTGCGGCTTCATGATTTTCCAGAACATGCTGTGATTCGAGTGTCCACCACCATTGTTGCGGACTGCGCCGCGGATATCCTCAGGGACGGCATTCAGATCGCTTAACAGTTCTTCGACACGTTTTGAGCCTAGTTCGGGGTGCTTCTCGATTGCGGCATTCAGATTCTTCACGTAGGCCCCATGATGCATATCGTGATGCAGCTTCATCGTTGCTGCATCGATGGTCGACTCCAATGCGGAGTAGTCATACGGCAAGGGGGGCAGTTCAAACGCCATTTTTCTTTCCTCCAGCAGATTCAGATGATGGGATTTCGTTCAGGGATTCACGTGCGGCTCGTCTCTACATTATAGAACGCCGAGCCGAATTGCGGGGTTGGAGGGGGCGAACTGCCAAAGCTCAGCTAAAAAAAGCGGCCCCGCAATGAAGCTGCGGGACCGCGCTGGTTGCTACTATCTTCGTTTCACTCGCCGCCAAAGGTCCATAAAGAATCGTCGGTGAGGAAATTCGTGGGGAGAAACGCGTCGAGAGGACTGTTGACCGTGAGAATTACTGGAACGGTCATCGCCTCATCGTTCGATGGATATAGCGTGAAGACAATTTGGCCAACGTAAGTGCCGGGAGCGAGACTCGCCGAGGTTACGGTGGCAGTGATGGTAGTTGGAGTGAAGCAGCATCCGATGCCGGAGGGCGAGATGCTGAGCCAGTTTCCGCCCTTGCCGGTGTTGGCCACCGGAGTGAAGCGGAGGCTGCCGCTGGTACTCGCGATGTTCAATGCCTGCGGTGATGGATTTGTTCCTTGCGTCGCGGTAAACGTCACTGCCGGCAATTGATCGAATACGGGATCGCCGACGACAACACTGACGCCAACGGTAGTGCCGCCATTCTTCGATTGGAAGGCGACACGGCCGATGTACGTGCCTGCGATCAATCCCTGCCCAGGCAGTTTGTTGGTAGCAACCCGCACCGTAACAGTCGAAGGTGCGGTGCCGGAACCCGGAGTGGCCGAGAGCCAGGCGGCGGTGTCGGCGGTGCTGGCGGTGCGGGTCCATGATAGAGAACCGCTGCCTCCATTCAAGATTTGAACGGTTTGCGCCGGCGGGTTTTGCGTGCTGGGCGCAAACGAGAAGCTGACCTGCCCGGGCATGTTGTCGAAGAAAGCCGTGCCCGAGGCCGCTACGGTCAGCGCGACTGGCACGGTGAGCGAGAGAGTTCCCGATGGGTACTGAATGAAGTTGATCTCGCCCGTGTAGGTTCCAGCCGCAAGACTGGTGGCATTGACGGCAACGTTGAAGGCTTCCGGCGTGAAACAACAACCCGTGCCAACCGGAGTCACTGTCAGCCAGCTTCCTCCCTTGGCGGTGTTGAAGGTCGGAGTAAAGCGAATGCTGGTGCCTGTTCCGGCTACAACTACGGTTTGCGGTAAGGGGTTCGGTCCGCCGAAAGGCATGCTGAATGTGAGCGGGTTGATTTGGCGGAAGACGTTGTCTCCCACGACAACTGTTACAGGGATGGTTGCGTTTCCAGTGTTCGTCTGGAAGACGATCTGCCCGACGAACGTTCCTGGAATCTGCGCCTGGTTGGGGAGATTGCTTGCGGTTACGTTGACAGTGACATCCTTGGGTGTGTTGCCACTGGTAGGAGTAATCGTCAGCCAATTGCCGCCGTCAGCGGTGGTGGTGGTTGACGTCCATTGGAGAGGGCCGGTGCCCGCGTTGCGAATCTGTATCACTTGCGCGGTCACCGCCGTAGCCCCGGTTTGTACCGAGAAGCTCAATTGGCCGGGCATGTTGTCGATGTAGTTGGCCGCGCTCGCCTCGACTGTGAGGGTTACAGGAACAGTGAGGGAAGGCGTACCGCTCGGATATTGAATGATGTTGATCTCGCCGACATACGTTCCGGCGGCAAGGGTCGAGGCGTTCACGCTGACGGTGAACGCTTCCGGCGTGAAGCAACAGCCTACGCCCGAGGGAGAGACAGTAAGCCAGTTTCCACCCTTACCGGTTGCGGCGGTCGGGGTGAAGCGAATGCTCGTGCCTGTTCCGGCAACTGTGATTACTTGCGGTAAGGGATTCGGGCCTCCGAAAGGCATAGTGAAGGCGAGAGGATTGATCTGACGGAAGACGTTGTCGCCTACCGTCACGCTGATGGGAACGGTGACACCTCCGCCAGCGGAGGTGAAGGCGACCTGCCCCACGAACGTACCCGCAATCTGTCCGAAGCCAGGGAGGTTCGAGGGATCGACGCTGACCGTGACGATGGATGGCGTGTTTCCGCTGAGCGGAGTAGCCGTGAGCCAATCGTTGCCGTCAGCGGTGCTGGTCGCAGCGGTCCACGGGAATGTGCCGGTCCCGGCGTTACGTATTTGGAAGCTCTGCGCCGGAACGCTGGTCTGGTTGGTTTGCAGCGAGAAACTCAACTGACCGGGAACGCCGTCGAAAAACTTCGAGTTCGTCGCAGCAACTGTAAGTGAAACTGGAACCGTGATCGAGAGGTTGCCGTTCGGGTATTGCGTGAACGTGATCTCACCAGTGTAGGTTCCAGCGGCAAGGGTGCTGGCATTGACGCTGACGGTGAAAGCCTCAGGCGTGAAGCAGCAACCAGTACCGCTCGGTGAAATCGAAAGCCACGAGCCGCCCTTGCCAGTCGCGACTGTAGGCGTGAAGCGAATACTCGTGCCTGTGCCGGCCACCGTCAGAATCTGGGGCAGAGGATTGGCGCCTCCAAACGGCATGCTGAAGGCGATGGGATTGATCTGGCGGAAGACGTTGTCGCCCACCATCACGCTCACCGGAATCGTCACACTACTGCCTGTGGTCTGGAAGGTGATTTGTCCCGTGAACGTGCCCGCTATTTGCCCGGCATTGGGCAGATTCAGGGGATCGATGCTGACGCTGATTGTGGCAGGTGTGCCCCCCGTCGCGGGCGAGATGTGCAACCAGTTGCCATTATCGGCAGTGCTGGCGGCGGCGGTCCAGGTGAAGGTGCCTGTGCCGCCGTTCCGTATCTGCACAGTCTGAGCAGGTACACTTCCGGCGCTGGTCTTCATGGAGAAGCTGAGCTGGCCGGCCATGTTGTCAATGTATTTGGTGTTGGTGGCCGCAACATTGAGCGTCACAGGGACAGTGATAGAAGGTGTGCTACTGGGGTATTGAGTGAATGTAATCTGTGCGGTGTAGACTCCTGCCGCCAGCGTGCTCGCGTTGACCGAGACGGTAAACGATTCCGGTGTGAAGCAGCATCCCACGCCGGAAGGCGAGATGGTCAGCCATGCGCCGCCTTTCGCGGTCGCAACGGTCGGAGTAAAGCGAATGCTGGTCCCGGTGCCGGCGACGGTGACGATCTGCGGAAGCGGGTTGGTTCCACCGAATGTCATGCTAAACGCCAATGGATTGATCTGGCGGAATACGTTGTCGCCGACAGTTACGGCAATCGGGACTGTAGTTTTGCTTCCAGTGGCGTTGAAGGTGAGCATGCCAATGAAGGTGCCCTGCGTAGCGCCTTGCCCCGGAAGATTCTGCAGATTGATGGACACTGTTACCGTTGACGGGGCGGTGCCGTTCAATGGTGATGCGACAAGCCAGTGGCCGCCGTCGGCGGTGCTGGCAGTCCCCGTCCAGGGCAGTGAGCCCGTTCCGCCATTGCGGATTTGAATGGACTGCGAAGGCATGCCTGTCGCATTTGTCTGCATCGAGAAGCTTAGCGCTCCAGCCGTGTTGTCGAAAAAGGGCGAGTTCGTCGGAGCCACTGTCAGAGTGACCGGCACCGTCAACGTTTTATCGCCCGTTGGATAGTTGGTGACGACGATCTGTCCGGTATAGGTTCCGGCGGCAAGGGAGTTATCTGCGTTCACGGTAGCGGTGATGGCCTCGGGGGTGAAACAACATCCTGTGCCGGAGGGAGAAACGGACAACCAGCTTCCACCGTTGTTGGTGGAAGCCACGGGTGTGAAGCGAATGCTGGAACCGTCGGTAGACGTAATTGTCAGGACTTGCGGAAGCGGATTGGCTCCGCCAAATGGCTTAGTGAAGAAGAGGGGCGGTATCGGTGAAAACGTCTGTGCGCTGGCGAACACAGCGCTCAGGCTCAGAAGAACTGCGACTACGACCAAGTATCGGCGAAAGTGGCGGGCGCAAGTAGACATGATATAGCTCCGGTTCCGGGAATTTTTTGTTGCATGGAGGGGCGTTGCGTCCTCGGCAAACGCAAAGAAAGCCGAGAATTCGCCGTGCTCCGGGGCCTAGGTCTTTCAGGACTGTTCTCGTAGCAGGGGGATGCTACGTCATGTTGCCGAACACGTACGCGGAATTGGATGATGCCGGCAAACGGCTAGCATCCACGGTGGCGCACTTTAACCAAGGATTGGAATGAAGTCAAGAGCCACGAGCTGAAATTCGATGCTTTTACTGAGTCTTACTTGCGACCCAGGAAGCGGATACGGGTAGTGAAGGAGCGGCCATCGAAGTCACTGAACGTCAGAAACTGTGGTGACTCGATGTTGTTGTTTACTGCACCCGGATTTTCCCGGTCGGTAATGTTGTCGAAGCCAGCCCGAATTGCCCAGTCATATCCCAAGGCATGGAAGCGCTTCTCGAGATGAAGGTTCAGAGAAAAAAAGTAGGGGAAGCGCTCTGAGCCGGGACGACCGACCAACTGAAGCTGATCGTTCACTACGTTGAATGGAAAGCCGGTGCGGGCTTCCGCCGAGTAGGCGAGATCGAGCGCACCAATCCAAGGCATCTTGAAGAAGGGAAGCAATCCCCACGAGATCACCCGATTAGGACTGTCCCAAGGATACGGACCGGATGCTTGAGAGCTGTAGAGTGGCGTGTCCACACTGAAATCGAGAACCTGGTTTGAAGTCGACTGTGAGTGTGTGTAGGAAACGAGAACGCCATAAGTGGCTCGGAAGCTGCGGCGAAGATTTACCTGAAATGCGTGATAGCGGTCTTCGCGGGTGTTTTGCAGAAAGAAAGTACCGGCCGGTGCACCATTTGCAGTGTTGTACACAAGGTTATGAAATCCCTGGCGCCAAACAAAAGAAGCACTGCCATAGATATTCCAGGGTAGTTTTTTCTCCAACGATACGCTTGAGTTGAGATAACGAGCGGCCTGTAAGCGATTCGTGTCGGCGACAAAACTCGTCGTAACGGCGGGACCGCTGAGATTGCCGTTAGGATCGAAGAAGTAGTCGATCCGTTGTCCACTACTCGGACGAGCCACCAGAAAGAGCGGTGTAGCGTCATACACAATACCGACGCCTGCCGAGATTTTTGTGTTTCCTGACTCATCCAGCACATACGTCCCAGCCAAGCGAGGCGAGAACAGGGTGTCACGGATGACTTCGTCCCAATCGAAGCGAATGCCTCCCTCCACCAGCAACCGGTTAGTGATCGCCCAGCGATCCTGCACATAGGCGCTCGTTTCCGCGTTGTGCTCAAACGTGTTATCCGGTCCTTGGAAGACGGAGTAACGGGAACAGGGCGATGGATTCGCAGTGAGACAGGTTCCGCTAACCGGAAACTGTTCGCCTTCGCGCAGATAAGAAATGGGAGTACGGTCAAAGTTTGCGTCGTATCCCGGGCGATCGATGTCCGCGCCCAGCTTAATCTCATGCTGACCATGCCAATGCTTGGGAGGCAGATACAGGTTCGCAATGCCCTGCCATCTGCGGGCGCGAGTTTGCGCAGCGTAGTAGTAGTTCCCGCCCGCAGTTTCAGGCGTAACAAAGTAGGGAGTCGATCCTGAGGGAGTAGTAGTCACACTGTAATGAACCAATCCCAGGCCGAGTTCGAGCAATTCTCCACCGGAGAAGAAGTGGCTTTCTTTGAAATTGGCGATATAAGCGGACTCTGCTTCCGAGGGAGTTGTTTCGGCCGGATCAAAGAGCGACATCCCGAAATGCTCATCGTGAAAATGATTGATGAGAAAACTACCGGTGAGAATGTCGCGTGATGAGAGATTCGTCTGAATCTTGAACAGATTGCCAATTCTCCAAACCGAATCACTATCAGCGTTGTCGGGAAGGTCTTTGAAGACAACGTTGTCGTACTCACCATCGATGGCATCGAAGAACCATGCCCTACCTTTCACAATCGGGCCTGAAATTGTGAACCGCGGATCGACTTTGTCGAAAGCGAGACCCTTCCGATTCTGCACCGATGGGATAAAGTTCGTTGCGGCAAAGCGATAGCGGTCATCGCCAATTCCTGTATTGAGAGCCAGCACTCCACCCGCAGCCTTTCCGAACTCAGGCGAAATACGGCTGGTCTGGACAGTCACTGATCGCAGAGCATCGGTTGCGACTCGAGCGACCAGCAGACCGTTCGAAGGTTGCGTGATATTGAATCCATCCAGAAGAGTGAGTGCCTGGTAGGTTTGAGCGCCCTCAAGGTGAGGTTGACCGCTCGCATCCTGCACTACACCGGGAATGAAGTTCAGGACGTTGCGGTAATCGCGTGTGCTGGGATACGGCAGGTTAATGATATCGAGTCCGGTAAGTTGCTCCTGATTGGAAAGCTGGCTGGGATCAATTGGAGGCGCCGGCTCGGTGACATTCACGACTTCGCGGACTTCCTGCTGATGAGAAAGAGATACGTCGACGTTGCTCGTGGCGCCGATTTGTAGCTCGGGAATGGATAAGGAATAGAAGCCCGACTTCTCGACCCGGAGCCGCGCTTTCGCCTGGGGAACATTCACGAACCGGCAGGTCCCGGAAAAATCAGTTTCGCAACGCCTTGTTTGCGACGGCAACTCGAGAAACACTAATGCGGAGGAGACCGCGACGCCATTCTCATCGGTTACCGTCACGGTGAGTCTAGGTAAGGATTGGCCTTCGGAATAAAGTGCCCCGACGAGCAGAAGGCAGAGTAGGCGATGAAACATGAAAGGTCGCTCTATTTTACTTGGATGATGGATGAGAATCCGGCGCGATGGGTTGGGAGCAGAACACGCGAGTTGAAACTCCCAACGAGTTGTTCACCGCGAGCTGTTGGCGATAGAGAGGCGGGTCCCTAACTGAAACTCGTTAAGCCGAACGGACGATCTGCTGATATTGTGCGCTCGTTCCAGCCGACAACAAGACCCACAGCGTGTAGATCCCCAGACAAGTCCCAAGAGGCGGATGAAAGAGCGCCAACACCCCCAAGATGAGACCGGCCGTGCGGGCCCAGGGTCGATGATCCGTGAGGCCTTTTCCCACGAAGAAGCCGCCTGCGGCCAGAAGCAGAAATGTTCCACCCACGATGTTCATCAGCAGAGGACCGAGCATCGTGGCTAATGGATTCCCATGGATCATGATGTGAGCCGCGCCGCCCAGGACGAACAGGGCGATCGCAGGAAGAAGAAACAAAGCGCCGGCGATCATCCAGAGGATACCCAGGATGCGGATGTGACGTTCCAGTCGCTCGGGATCATGGACAAGCGCAGGCGCGACCTGCAAACCGACCGCCTGACCACATTTTGGACAAACACGATAATCGGGCTGCAATGGAGTCCCACAACTATTGCAGAACATAAAGCCTCCCTTTCAGCTTCTACATAACAGTACGCGACAGCCGGCGGGAAAGTTCAGCAGCCACCCTATTCGTGCCGGTGATCCACCCACTTAATTGTTCTAAGTCGTTTATTCACAATACGAGAGAGCAAGCCACGCAGGTTGGCGTTATCGCCTCGATAAAAAGTTTGAATTTCCATTTTGCGGCAGAACACCGCAATATCAGCCAACCGCATTGCAGTTCCCCCCGCGGTTGGCGTCCTAACTTGAGAGCGAAGGAGTCGACGTGGAGACCAATATCTATTGGCTATGGCTGTTGTGTATGGGGAGCCTGATCTTCCTGATGCAGGCAGGTTTTTTCCTGCTCGAAGGAGGCCAAGTCCGTTCACGCGACGTAACCAACGTCATGATGAAGATGACCGGCCATCTCGGTCTGGGAATCATCGTGTTCCTGTTGGGCGGCTTTGCGATCAAGCAATATGGTTGGCCTCTGCTGGCAATGCCGGAGGGATGGAAGCTCCCGTGGCAGTTCATCGGAGACGGGGGACACTCGATCGCGTTCTATGTATCGCTGATGTTCGCGCTGGTTTCGTGCGCGATTCCCAGCGGGTGTTTTTCTGGACGCATGAAGTTTTCGGCGTATCTGTTGTTTGCGGGACTGTATGTAGGAGTCGTTTATCCCGTTTTCGCTTACATCCTGTGGAACGGACCTCTCGCTCGCCTTGGTATGCAGGACTACGCGGGGTCGCTAGGCGTGCATGCGGTCGGTGGAATCGTCGGCCTGATGGGAGCGCGCTATTTGGGGCGGAGACGAAGTCCCGGTAAGGCGCACGATGTTCCGATGATGGGCCTGGGCGCTCTCCTCCTGATGTTTTGCTGGTTTGGATTCAACCTGGGTTCAGTTCCATCGTACGGAAACATCGCATCGGATCTGCCGCTGGTCGCGATTAATACATTAGCCGCGAT
>DATBFG010000067.1:0-40390 GCA_036558645.1 Terriglobales bacterium | reverse complement strand
GAAGGTTCCTCCGACAGTTTGGGATATCCGAGGATGCAGCACAGCGGTTCGCATGTGCTGGTTTCCTGGGCCGGAACAACTGAAGCAAAAAAAGTGAATACTACATTGATCGGAATTGAATAGATCCGAGACAGTTCGAGTGGCGGGAGCGACGGGACTCGAACCCGCGGCCTCCTGCGTGACAGGCAGGCGTTCTAACCAGCTGAACTACACCCCCGCATAATAAGATTGTCTGATTCCGTCCGGTTCCCTCTGAGACCCTCTCATTCCCTGCCGTTACCGTTTGGCCGTGCCGTGACAGGGCAGAGTCCGTGAACTCCACTGCCACGCGTGCAACCGCTATCTGGAACTCAGTAATTCGACTCCTAGCGCTAGCCACGGAGCGCAGCACGCCAAAGTCTGCGCTCAGCGGAACTCAACACGTCTAATTTGCTGACTTTAAACGAGATTGCGCAGAACCTTATTATTGTCAGCCCAAGATAGCGCGGCTCAGTGATGACATAAAGGTTGAGAAAACGAAGCTAAGTTATTGAAAACATGGTGGCCAGGGACGGAGTTGAACCGCCGACACCAGACTTTTCAGCATTATGCAAGAGAGCTGGAATGGGTTATTTGCGAACGTCGGGGCGGTGACAGTTTCCGCCACTGCTCTCAGCTCTGAACCAGAAGAATCGCGCACGCGTGAAAGCTCTGGTGGCGTCAAAACGGAGACTTAGGATAATGTAGTCGCTAGATGCGTGAGCAACGCAGGACGGGACTTGGCCTGAACCGGGTCTTGGCGCTTATATTGGTGGTGCTGTCAGTCTTCGTGCTGGCGCATTTTCTCTCTCACCCGCACCGCGATGGCCAAACCGAAGCCGGATGTCAGGTTTGCCAAGCGGCCCACGCTCGATCGCTTCCAAGCGGCGAAGTTCGGTCAACTGCTGTTCCTCTAGTAACCGTTGGGTATGTACAGCCGTTGGTTGCCAACTTCCTCGAATCATTTCTTCCTCGGTACTACTCTTCTCGCGCCCCGGCGGTAGCTTGGTCCTTCAATTTCTGCGTGCGTGTTCCTTAGTAGTGGGTCTGCTGAATGGGAACAGACTAGCGCATACCTATTCATCGAATTGCGGACAATGACTTTCATGTCCAGAGCGATGGCCGAAACCATTTGGTCCTCTGCACTCGTCAGCGGCAGCTTCATCTGGGGAACGGATCGATCGCGCAATGAAAACCGCTCTGCTGCTCTCGATTGGTTTGATCTTAGGTGTGGTCACCACGCTATTCGTGGAAAACTGTCAGCATCTAGCACGAGCGGAAATGGCTGCCACGAAGCCTGCCGTGCCGATTGACATAACCCTGTAGCGATTCGAGCTGAACCCGGACAAAGTGAGCCGGTTCGAGGAATGGGTGAAATTCGAGCAAGCGCATCATGCCGAAACCGTCGCGACGCTTGAAAGAGAAAAAATGTACTCCGAAGCCATTTTCCGAGACCGCGCAAATCAACAAGACGTTATTTACTGGTTGGCTATTCACGGAAGGGGCGGTGATAGCAGTGAAACGTCTCCACTCGGGATCGACCAGCAGTACCAGCAATTTATGCGCGAGACGTTGAAAAAGGGGTCCCGAACGACTTTAAGTACAGAATATGCGCTGGTGCCGCAGTTTATTGAAGCGGCAGTCGATGCGCATCAATAGTTCGCAGCGTGATAGCCCATCCGGTGAAAGTGGGCATTTCCCCCTGTGAACTGCGTGGGGACTCTGAAAAGACAGGGAAGGCTAATCATGTCGTCTCAAGAAAGAATTCGCCAACCTATTCTGCCAGGGGCACGACTCGCCAGAGTTGTTTCTCTAGTTGTCTTGCTCTCGGCCGTGATTACGCAGGAGCTGGCTGCAACGGATGCACGGACGTTTCGTGTTAGCGACATCGTCGCCGAAAGCGGCACAGTCGCTTCTGGCAACCTACATGTTCCCGACGGTCCTGATGGCACGACCTCAATGCCAGTCACCGTCGTACACGGAGCAAAGCCCGGACCGGTACTCGCGTTGTGTGCCGGAATTCACGGATCAGAATATGCGCCGGTCATTGCTCTGCAGGGTTTTCGTTCTGAGATTGATCCCGCGAAATTGTCCGGAGTACTGATTCTTGTGCACGTTGCCAATCCGCCATCGTTTTTCGGACGGTCCGGTCCGAGCCAGAAGTCATCGTCGATGGATATGGCCGGATTTCTTGAAAGTGCATCCACAATGTCGCATTCAGCGAAATAACCGTCGTTGTAGTTAACCTTGCACCTCAGGTAGCCGTCGTATTGATCCAACATGATCTCCTGCTCCTTTCTCTTCGACGTAGTTGGCGAACGACGTCGCTTCCGCGTGGGCACACTTTGGGCACAAAAATCAGGACACTTTGGTCCCGGTCTTCGTCCCTAAGTATTGCTCATTCAGTAGTTTACGTTTGGGAGAAGCCAGCCCTGAAAAGGCTGGCGTCGGCGGTTCAACTCCGTCCCTGGCCACCATGTTTTCAATCGCTTACCTCAACTGCAAATCTAAAGTTGTCACACTCTGTCACACAAAATTGGCTGCTCGGGGTTGCCTTACAACTCAACCGGGGCAGAGTGCGACACAGTAATGGTGGTGCAATGACCCCGCCGCTTGGAAGGGATCAATGAGTTGTTGATCGACTGGTTTCAATAGTCAAGAACGTGACAACCAGTGTTTCTATAGTCGGCTTCAATGAGTCATCTTTATTACAAAGATGGTTCCGAAATGACGCGTGCCGTCCACAATCTTCGTGCCGTAGAGATTTGCCCTGTCCATCACTAAACTCGCGGGGCGTTCGTCCCCGAAATCACTCAGTACAGCGAAGATCTCACTTGTATCCAGCTTGAAAACAGTTCCCGTTGGATAGTTGTAGCCTTCCGCGCTGCCATAAAGATTGCCGGTGGCCACCCTGGCCCGCAATTCCGTAGACATTACCAGCATCGTCGACATACAACCCTTGGAGATTGGCAGCCAAGTCAGCTTGGGTAAGAAATGGAGACCTTCGATGACGCCGAACGAAGCCTTTGTTCCTTGGAGCACAATTTGGGAGTCGTTGCAGAAGTGCTTCTGTCGACCCCGCGGAGTTGTATACTTGGCGGCAAGCGGGCGAACGATTCCTCCCCCGGGATTTCCCCGTATCCGGTCGTATTATTGCCTTAATTTTTTGTCCGGCGAGCGCGCCTAGACCGTCAATGGTAGACAAGAGACCTTTTCACCCAGAAGACGATAAACCTACCTCCGCCGAAGGGATGCCGGCCGTCTCCACTTCTGATAGTAGTGGCTCCAGCCCGGCGCTCCCAAGCTCGCCGGACAGTCTGACTTTCGTCGAGATAAAGCTACCATCTGACGCCATGACGGTGGCAGAGCCAGTGGCGCGTGTTAGCAAGAGCCCAAGCGGTCCTCAAACTTCCGCCATGCAGTTTACGTTGTTTCCAGGGATGATTCTTGCCCAGCGCTATCAGATTTTGCAGGTTCTGGGAGAGGGAGGTATGGGAACGGTCTACAAGGCTGAAGACCGTGAACTGGACCGACTGGTCGCGTTAAAGGTGATCCGGCCAGAGCTGGCGCAAAATCCCGATATCCTTCAGCGATTCAAACAGGAAATCCTTTTGGCGAGCCGAGTCACGGATCGCAACATTATCCGCATTTACGACTTGGGTGATGCCGATGGACTGAAGTTCATCACCATGGAGTACGTCGATGGTGAAGATCTGCGGAGTCTTCTTCAAAGTCAAGGTAAATTGCCTGTGCAGGAGGCGATTAACATCATCGAGCAGGTCTTCCGCGGCTTGCAGTCCGCTCACCGCGAGGGCATCATTCATCGCGATCTGAAGCCCGGAAACATCATGCGCGACAAACAAGATCGCGTGGTTGTCATGGATTTTGGACTCGCGCGCGTAGCGGGTGAAGAAGGTATGACCCGCACGGGATTCATGATCGGCACGATGGAGTACATGTCTCCTGAGCAGGCGCACGCGAAAGGTCTCGATGCGCGTTCCGATATCTACACGACCGGCCTGATCCTCTACGAGTTGCTGACTGGAAAAATGCCTTATGAGGCTGAGAGCGCGATAGCCAGCCTCATGAAGCGCACCCAGCAACGTGCGGTCCCCGCAGCGGACCTAGATCCTTCGATTCCGAAGGAACTGAGCAACATAGTGAGCAGGTGCTTGGAGCCCGACCCGAAGAACCGTTATCAGAATACGCAGCAGGTTCTCAGCGATCTTGCGGCTTGGCAGGGCGGTCACGCAGCTGCCGCTCTTCGTTTCGATTCGGCGGAAAGGCCTTGGGCCCAAACACGACCATGGCCGTTGATCGTTGCGTTATTTGCATTCCTTATACTCTGCACCGTCGGTTTCCTGTTTCGCGACAAGCTGATTTCTACGGCAACCAGGCACAAGCCCGCAGGCCGCGTTGCCTCGCTCGCTATTCTGCCCTTCCGCAATGCTTCGGGGGATCCCAGTCTGGATTGGCTTGGCTCGAGCATGTCAGAAATGCTGAGCACCGATGTAGGACAATCTGCCAGCCTCCGAACTGTGTCCTCGGATCGATTACACCAAGTGCTCAAGGATCTGCGCATCGATCCCAATTCACAGCTCGATCCCCAAACTCTCCGGCAACTCGGCGAGTTCAGCAATGCTCAGACTCTCGTGTGGGGGCAGTACGTTAAGGTCGGTGACCAGATTCGTATTGATGCAATCATGCGAGACCTGAAGGAGCAGCGCAGTACGACTCTGAAAGCCGATGCTCCATCAGAGAAAGATCTCTTGGCAGCGGTAGATCTCTTGGCGCAGTCGATTCGAGAGAGTCTTGCGCTCTCGCCTGAAATCGTAAGGGAACTGCAAGCGCAAGCTTTCCGCCCATCCTCGAAGTCGATGGACGCGCTGCGAGAATATAACCAGGGCCTCGAACTCGTCCGTCAGGGCAACAACCTCGACGCTCAGAAGAGATTTGACGCGGCCACACAGGCCGATTCCCAATTTGCCTTGGCCTTCTCTCGTCTGGCACAGACGTACTCCACCTTGGGCTATGACAATGAAGCCGAGCGTTATTCGCGTCGCGCCGTGGAGTTGAGCCAGCAACTGCCACCGCCGGAAAAGTACCTTATCGAAGCCAATGACGCTCGCATACAAAACGATACTCAAAAAGCGGTCAGCTCTTACGAGAACCTCGTGAAAGTCTCGCCGGAAGATCCGGACATTCAATTCACCCTAGCTTCCATATACGAGTCGGCGGACGATTACGAACAGGCCATGAAGCATTATTCCAAGGTGCTGGAGCAGGATCCAAAATATGTAGATGCCTTGCTAGCTTGCGGTCGAGTGAGAATCAAGAGTGGCGATCCTGAAAGTGGACTTGACTTTCTGAACCGTGCACTAACGCTGGCAATTCAACTGGACAACCAGGAAGAGAAAGCTGCGATCCTGCAGGCCATCGGAGTTGCCTACCGGCTTACGGACAAGCCTCAAGAAGCTCTCAAGAATTACCAGGAATCGATGGCGATCAAGCGTCAGATCGGCGATAAACGCGGAATCGCGGTTAGCCTGAACGAAAGCGCCCAAGCACAAGTCATGCTGGGACGGAACGCAGAGGCATTGGCAAGTTACAAGGAGGCCCTGCAAATCCGGAGAGAGATCGGAGATAAGAGGGGGATCGGCGATACGCTAAACGATCTGGCGAATTTTTATCAGGAGAGAGCTCAAGTCGATGATGCGCTGAAGCTGTATAAGGAGGCGCTGCAGATCAATCGCGACTTGGGGGACGATTCCGGACAGGCGTTAATTCTTAACAATATTGGAACCGCATATCTCTCCCGGGGCCAATACGACGACGCTCTGACGTACTATCAGCAGTCCCTTCAGCTTCGCGAGAAACTCAAGGTTCCGGACGATATCGCTGAGACAGTTCGGAATCTGGCTGCGACCAACACAAAGTTGGGACAGTACGAAGCCGCCCTTTCGCAGTACTTGAAGGCTCTGGACTTATGGCGAAGTACCGGGGATAAACGCGGTAGTGCAGTTACCTCTTATGACATGGGAAGTGTATTCGCCTATCAGGGGCGATATGGAGCAGCACTCAACTCACGTCAGGATGCGTTGAAGCTTTTTCGGGACCTGAAGGAGCGCAGTACTTGGATGGTGGAGGCCCTGAACGGGTACGGAGAATCCCTTGCGCAGGCTGGACGAGGTGAGGAAGCCCAACAACATTTGGATGAGGCACTATCCCTCGCGCGTGAACTTAAGAATGACAACATGATTTCGATGACCTTGCGTTCGCAAGGCGACCTGCTTTCCTACCGGGGAGATTTCAAGGCCGCGCGAGGGCTTTACGACCAAGCGCTACAGTCAGCTAACAAGGCAAAGGACTCCGAGAACATCCTGCTGGCTCGAGTGGCTCTGGCGCGAAACGATATCCATCAAGGACGCCCTGCAGCGGCGCTTTCCGTACTGCGCATCCAGGGGCAGCAAGCAGAAAGCCAAGGGCTCAAGTATGAAGCCGTGCAATGTTCACTCGACCTGTCCGAAGCCCTCATTAATACCAAGGCACTGCCACAGGCTAGGGTTGAACTGGAACGAGCGCTGACGCGTGCGCAAAAGGCCGGGATGAAATCCCTTCAGGCTCGAGCGGAGTACCTGCTGGCTACCGACTCCCGCCTCGGCGGGAACAATATAGTCGCCCTCGATCATTATCACGAGTTTATGCAGCTTCTCGATGAAATCAGCAAAGAGTCCGGTAATGACAAGATTCGCCAACGTAATGATTTTGCGGTGATGTTGGCGGATACGAAGCGCTGGACATCTCCCTAGGTATTTAGGGAAGCCGGACTCCGAACAGACCCGGCCCCCATCTCCCTTGCTTAACCTTCTTAGTGCTTCTTCTTAATCGTCGCGGTTATGGGAACCAGCAACGGACTGCCGGACGCATTCGTAGCAATGTTCAGGCTGCCAGTATCCGTACCTACGTCGTCGGCATACAGGAACACCGTGATGGTGCAACTCTTTCCGACTCCGAGCGACCGACCACAAAGGTTAAGGAACGTGAACTCATACGGATCATTGGGCGGATTAGTTATCGAGACACTGTTGATCAGCAAGCTGACATTGCCGGTGTTCAACAGCGTCACAGTTCTCCAAGTCAAGGTCTTCACATAAACGGTGCCGAAATCGATTCTTGACGGCGAAACCGTAAACATCGGTCCCGACACGGTTAGGGTGAAGTTCTGGATAGCATCCGGTCCCACGCCGTTGTGAGCGGTGAAGAGGATGTTGTACGTACCGCCCGTACCGGCGGCGGGAGTGCCGCTGAGAACGCTGCCGCTGAAGGTAACACCGATTGGCAGAGCACCTGTTTCGCTGATTGTTGGCGTTGGGAAACCCGTCGCGGTCACAGTAAACGAACCAGGCACGCCTATGGTAAATGTCGCGTTATTGGCGCTGGTGATCGTGACGGTCTGATTCACCGTCAAGGTGAAATTCTGTACCGCATCTGCACTGACGCCATTATGTGCCGTAAAGCTGATGTAGTAGATGCCGGCCGTGCCTGCCAAAGGTGTGCCGCTTAGCACTCCGCCACTAAATGTAACCCCGCCCGGCAAAGCGCCTGTTTCGCTGATTGTCGGCGCTGGGAAACCGGTCGCGGTCACGATAAACGAACCGGGCGTGCTCACGAGGAATGCAGTGCTGTTCGCGCTGGTGATGGCGACAGGCTCGTTGACCGTCAAAGTGAAGGTTTGACTAACGTCAGAGCCAACACCATTGCTAGCAGTGAAACTGATGTTGTACGTCCCGCCGGTACCCGGCGCCGCTGTGCCGCTGAGAACGCCGCTGCTGAATGTGACCCCGGTGGGCAAAGCACCCGTTTCATTAATTGTGGGTACGGGGAAACCTGTCGCGATCACGCTAAACGAACCGGGCAAGCCTACGGTGAACGTCACGTTATTCGCGCTGGTGATTGCGGGCGTCTGGTTCACCGTCAAGGCAAATGGTTGCGTGGCACTCCCTGCGGTGTTGGTTGCAACCAGGCTGATGTTGTGAAGGCCGCCAGTGCCGGCCTCTGGCGTTCCGGCGAGCACAGCAGTTCCATCTCCATTGTTTTGTATGGTTATCCCGGTAGGCAGAGGTCCAGACTCGCTGATGGCCGCGGCCGGTGATCCAGTCGTAGTGACAAGGAACGAACCCGGTGTTCCGACCTGGAATGTCGCGCTGGCGCTACTCGTGAACGCCGGTACACTGCCGATCGTGAACACGGACGTGACAGTGTTTGTGTCCTGAACACTATCGTTGGCTGTAACTATCAGTGTTGCGGTTCCAGGTTGACTGAATACGACTGTAGTGTTGTTTGAGACCGGGTCGCCATTCAGCGTCGCAGTACAGCCCACTAATGTCACCAATGGTGCAGAAGGGTCAGTCCCACACTCAAAGGTAATCGTCACCGTTTGACCGACCAGAACCGTCGATCCATTGGCTGGCGAAACATTTTTGAACGTCGGGAGAGCCGTCGCGTTCTGGACCAGAATGAAGTCTGAGAATCCCTTGCTACCGGACTTCGTTCCGGGGTCATCTCGGGTTTGTGTGAAAGTCTCGATGATGTTCTCCCAATTATTGGTCCCAATCTCCGCCTTCAACACACCAGCGCCAGTAATGGTCTGGTCGGTATTGAAGTTGTTAAACAGTTGGTAATCCAGGGTGGTGCAGTCGGTGCCTACAGTTTGCGTACATGTCACCTCAAATTCGACACACAATCCGCCGGTTCCGTCATAAATCACGCACTGCGCATTGGTAAAAGGGGTACCGGATAAGCGAGTGTCATGAAATGTTGCTTGATCAATCGGAATCGCAGTTACCGTAACCCCATCTCCCCCATTAGCGCCCGTGTATTGCAGCTTATGGTTGTAACTACCGTAGAGATAGTTGGTTTCTACCGGTTGCTGGGTATTGGGTGTCAAAGTTTGTGTGACGGAGGTCGGATCTGTTCCTGGGGTAAAGGTCCAGCTAAGGATGTCGTTGTTTTCGAACTTCGATCCATTTGCACCACTGAACCCGACCCATGCACTGCCGTCATTCAAGCTCAGCAGTGTGGAAAGATCGGTATTCACGATCAAGATCGGTACGCCTAAATTGTCGACGAACACACGCAATGTCCCTGGATCGTAATCAACGACTGCGGTGTGAACCAGTCCGTCGGCGAGGTTCACTGTGCCCAAGTTGGAAACGATGCCAAGGTTCGCGGGGCTGCCATTCAAACAGGTGGCGTTATGATCCTGGGTGTTGCTGCCAGTCCCACAACTCTGCACCGCGATATGGTTTGCGTTAGGGTCATAAGAGTTCTGGAATGTATCAAACTCCACGGCTAAGCTGTTCGGAATTGCAACGCCGTTATCTCCGGGATCGGGAATGCCGTAACCGATGGCGCTTCCAGATCCTCCACGGGCCGCGGTTCCAAAGCCATTGCCGCTGGAATTCTGAATGACGAAGGCTAGACCATCGGCTGCAGCTCCAGTGTGGGTGATTTGAAACTGGAAAACGGTCGTGAACCCACTGGCAACAGACTGCTGCTGGGTGGCGAACCATGCAGTTCCGGCCACGTGTTGCTTCTTGTCGGGCGTGAGCCGCAAGACCTTTTTTCCGTTGGCATTTGTAGCCTGGGCCGCTTTGCCGTTCAAGGCCAGCCCGGTGACGCTGCTAAAATCGTTGAACGAGATCTGCGCGAAGGCGCTGACGGCCCCGAATCCAGGCAACAGGCAAAGCAGTGACATCAACAGTGACGGCAACCGAAAAGTAGCTTTCATTTTTGTCCCTCTCCATCTACCTGAACTCGGAAGGAATCTCCAGTAGTCCTGCCTGACTCGTTGCTCGCGAAGCACTACGGAGCTGCCCGCGATATCGTCTTGTCCAGTCTGTGCTGGATGGCCTCTTCATTTGTGTGACCTGAGGTCGTAATTTGGATAAGGACAGACGAGACTGCAGGCTGCTCACGAACACCACAGCTGGCCAGATGCTGAGGCGCACCATATGCAGGTTTTCACCTATATGTCGTGGACCTGGGAGTCCCGGAATCGAAAACTTACACGGCTACAGGCGACCGACGATGATCAGAAAATTTTGTGGCTTTAACATCAAAAGGCTAGCAAGTGGGGGATATTGCAAGCATCAACAAACGTCATTTTCTACCCGCGCAGTACGCCCTGTCAACGGCAAAACCAGCCATTAGTGGGCTATTTGGCGCTCAGTGCATGTATTCCATATCCACGGGAGGTGCCGGCTAGATATCCGAAAACCGGTTATCGCGAATCCTGAGGCGACATCTTCAGGAATAGGAGGGTGGACCCAGGATCCGCGCCTTGGTTTTCTTTGCCATTTAATGTCCTAATCTTTGGAATCGCAGAAAGCATGTCCTCTTCGTGCAGTGGCTAGCGAAAGGACATCAACGATTATGGATGTCCCTTTCCTTTGTGTGGTGTTCTGACAACTCACATTGTGAGCACAACACGGAACTTTGCCTTGCCGCTCAACATGTGGGCGAAAGCCTCACCCGCTTTTTCGAGCGGAAAAGTCTCAACCATGGGCCGCACGCCACTCTGTTCAGCGAATGCAAGGGTATCCTCGGAGTCCGCTGCTGTCCCTGACGCCCAGCCCTGAATACTTCGGCTTCCAAAGATCAGCTGTGCCGGTGTGACTTCAATCGGATCGAAGCTCGCGCCGACTACAAGAAGCTTTCCATTCGGCCCCAAACCGTCAATCAGTGCAGACATGGCTTTTGAACTTGGCGCGGTTGCCAGGATGACCTGTGCACCGCCCAACTTTTGTAGTTCCTCCGCGGCATTGGTTAATTCGCTATCAATGTATTCATTAGCCCCGAGTTTCCTTGCCAGAAACTCTGTCTCGGAGCCGCGTCCGATGGCCACGACGTTATAGCCAAATTTGTTCGCGAATTGAATCCCAAGGTGACCCAGGCCACCAATTCCCTGGAGAGCGACAAGAGCGCCCGGCAATGCTCCACTGTGGCGCAGTGCGTTGTAGGTGGTAATTCCAGCGCATAGCAGGGGTGCCGCATCGACATCATTTAGCGTGTCGGGTATAGGCGCCAATGCTTCGATCGGAGCGACCATGTATTGCTGATAGCCGCCGTCGTAGTGGATACCTGCAATCTTCAGGTTTCGACAGTTGCGAAAATCTCCTCTGCGGCACTCACGGCAGGTGTTGTCCTGACCACCGTGCCAACCGATCCCAACCCGCTGGCCTTGCTTCCACGTATTAACACCAGCGCCAATTTCATCAATGACGCCAGCCACTTCGTGGCCAGGAATGCGCGGATACTCAATTCCGGGCAAGAGTCCATCCTTTGTCAGTACGTCGCTGTGACAGACTCCGCAGGCTTGTACTTTGACCCGCACCTGTCCCGGCCCTGGCGTGGGAATTTCGCGCTCAACGATTTCGAAATCTCCACCTGGTTTCGAAATCTGCGCCACTTTCATGTGAGCTACTTCGGGTTTCGCCGCTACCCTCATAGTTGCCATACATCCTCCTAATCAAGTTGGTTGCTGAAAAAGTACCCTCTTCCGCCAACGAGGGGCGGCCATAGTCGTTCCAGTCTGAAGCAGCGAACGGAACGAGTCGAAGTGGATTCTGGTGCACTAGGAAAGTCAGTTCTTGCTCGTATTGACCTTGAAGTAAAGCGACGGTTTGGTTGCAGCACGCAATTCCAACTATCGTGCACGATGTCAGGAGACGCTGCTTCACTTTCCGTTTTACAACGTCACCGTTGTGCCAGAGGTGTAAGACATTCTACAGCTACCTGGCCACTGGTGTTTTCGCAGCAATCCTTTTTCAATCTGCAGTATCAAATGGAAAGGACCAGACGCGGATGTGCCGGCCGATACGCAATCGGGGTCTTCGCGCCGTTTAGAGAGCAATCTTGACCGAATCCTGCTGCACGAATATCGTGCCGGAGATATATCTCCGATGACTACCGCTGCACTCACGATCGACGAGGAAATGTGGCGGCCCAGGTATAACCCTTGGCTGATTGCGGTGGTAGTCGCTCTTGCCGCTTTCATGGAAGTCCTCGACACGAGCATCGCAAACGTGGCGCTTCCATACATGGCAGGAAATCTGGGCGCAAGCAATGACCAGAGCACATGGGTCTTGACCTCGTATCTGGTGTCGAACGCAATCATCCTGCCCATGACCGGCTGGCTGGCTGGCGCGCTTGGACGCAAGCGCTTTTTCATGAGTTGTCTCGCCATCTTTACAGTCAGTTCCCTGCTTTGCGGTGTTGCACCCAACCTGGGATTTCTTCTTTTGTTCCGAGTTCTGCAAGGCGCAGGCGGTGGCGGGCTGCAGCCCATGGCTCAGGCCATTCTTGCCGACACGTTCCCGCCAGAGAAACGCGGGCTTGCATTTGCTGCTTATGGAATCACTGCAATTATGGCGCCAACGATTGGGCCGACTCTGGGCGGATGGATCACTTTCAACTACTCCTGGCGCTGGATTTTCTTCATCAACCTTCCGGTTGGTGTGTTCACGTGGCTTCTTGTCCGTCGGTTTGTCGAGGATCCTCCTTACCTGCGCCGGCTCAGAGGCGCAGCGGTTAAGTTGGACTACATCGGCATCGCCCTCCTGACTGTCGGTGTCGGTGCATTGCAAATTCTGCTCGACAAAGGCCAGGAGGACGATTGGTTCGGCTCGCGCTTCATCACAAGCCTCGTCATCATTTCGACGGTATGTCTGATTTCTCTGGTGATATGGGAATGGTTTGCAAAGTCGCCAATTATTGACGTTAAGATGTTCAAAAACTTCAATTTCGCTAGTGCAAGTCTCATGCTGTTCATGCTTGGCGTCCTGCTCTTCAGCAGTCTGGTTCTCATGCCACAGTTCCTACAGACGCTATTGGGGTATACCTCGGAACTGGCTGGTTTCGCTCTATCTGCTGGCGGTCTCGTACTGCTCATCGAGACGCCGATTACAGGTCAGCTGACAACGAAGGTTCAAGCCCGCAGATTGATCGCGTTCGGGTGGCTGGCATTGTCGGTGGCGATGTTCTATTCCACACAGAGAATCGACCTGCAGATGAGCTTTGAGGCGGCCGTATGGTTGCGCGTCGCCCAGGTTGTTGGCTTGGGCTTTCTCTTTGTGCCGATTACGCTCGTGGCTTATGTGGGGATAGCTCCCGAGAAGAATAACTCGGTAGCCGGAATCGCGAACTTCATGCGCAACATGGGCAGCAGCGTGGGGACATCGTTGGTCACCACCTTGATCGCGCGCCGTTCGCAATTTCATCAAGCACGGCTGGTGGAGAACGTCCGGGCGGACGATCCCAATTTCATGAGGGCCATACAGGACTTGACGCATGGCTTTGTAGGTCGTGGACTTGGGAACCATGATGCGATTAGATCCGCCTATGCAAGGCTTTATCAATCATTGCAAGCGCAAGCGGCGAGCCTGGCATACATTGACACCTTCATGGTTCTTGCTGTGTTCGCGGGAATCATGTTCTGTTTGAGCTTCGCGCTACAGAAGAATGATCCAGGCGGAGGCGGAGTGAGAGTAGCGGAATAGGTGAGCAGTCGAGGCATGTGCTGTCGGTTTGAGTTTGACTACCTATGGAAAAGCACGATGAGACTTTGGCACGTTGTCGAGCCAATAGCTGATCGGTAGGATGTAGGAAACAAGGGTTCATGATCAAGATCGTTACCATTGAACGCGAATACGGATGTGGAGGCGGCGATATCGCCCACTTGGTGGCGAACCGCCTTGGGTGGAAGCTATGGGACCAGCGGCTGACTGAAGAGATCGCCAGGCTTGCGCATTGTCCGAAAGCGGTCGTGGAAGCACGTGAGGAGCGGAATGATCCACTTTACTACCGCCTTTTGAAGTCGTTCATGCGCGGAAGCTATGAAGGGAGCATCAATGCGCCTAAGCTCAACCTGGTCGACAGCGAGACGATCCACAGAATCACAAAACGCGTCGTTGAGCACGCCGCAGACCACGGGAACTGCGTCATAGTAGGCCGGGGGGCCCAGCAGTTTCTTAAGACGCGACGGGATGCCCTCCGGGTGTTCCTCTATGCTACGCGGGAAGACAAAGTCCGGAGGCTCTTGTCCCGTGGCAAAAGCGCGTCTGACGCCGAACTCCTCGTGGACACTGTGGATCGCGAACGTGCGGATTTTATTCAGAAATACTTCAATAGTGAGTGGCCCGATCGGCCAATTTATCACGCGATGATGAATACCGAGATTGGCGATGAGGCAGTCGCCAATATGATCTTAAGTCTTAAGCAATCTTACGAGGCGCGGGCCGACGTATGACAACTCTTCAGGAATTCCGTTGCGAAATCTGCGGCAGGATCACTAGTACGCCGAGCCACTGGTTTGTAATCCAATGCTCTGACTCAGCACTTACAGTGCTGAGATGGAATTCGGAAGCTGTCAGCGCGGACGGTGCGCGCCATTTCTGCGGTGAAGCGCACGCGCAGATATACATTAGTCGATGGTTTGACTCGGTATGCTCGCCACCCAAACCGGACTTCACCGGACCAAGCTCTGTGAAGTCGTGATCCTAATTCCATAGATTGGTTTCTGATAGGGCGCTCCTGCCTGGTACCAAGCCGTGATTCATCCTGACTTTGAATAAGCACAACGCACATTACAACAGCGTAAATTTTCTCGCTGCATCCCGTTGACTACTGGGAGCCACGGCACCTCCTTATTTGCTTCATGTCTATCAGGGCCACGGTTGGGCATACTGAGTCTACGAATCGCGGAGGGTTCATGCGAAGAATCACGTTATCGGTGATCATTTCGTTCTTAGCGCTCAGTAGTTTCGTTTGGGCAGGTGATGCCATCCCAAAAGCAGCTTGGAAGCGGCCACTTGGTTTGCCGCTAGCAAATCCGGGCGGAAAGAAGCCGACGCTTGGCGCCGATCACATTGATGATGGCTACTGGCAAGGTGCTCCGGTAGGAGGATTCGGGGCAGGCACGTTCTCGCGCACATATCGAGGGGACTTCGCCCGATGGCACATCAAAGGTGGAGTTCACAAGTACGAGACGGTGTTTGGTAATCAGTTCGCTATGTACCAGAAGGCAGAAAATGCCAGCGAAGGAGTAGCGCAGGTCTTAGCTTCGATACATCCCGACGGTGGTGCACTCAGTAGCTGGAAGTGGGACTATCCAGTAGGGGCTGGCGATTATTTCGCACTTTATCCAAAGTCCTGGTTCGATTATCGGTGGGAGAAATTTCCGGCACACGTTGTCCTTGAACAGTTTTCCCCAATTCTTCCTGATAACTATGAGGAATCGAGCTACCCCGTCGCGGTCTATCGCTGGCACGCTGACAATCCCACCAAACAATCTGTAACGGTCTCGGTCTTGATATCGTGGACGAACATGGTGGGATGGTTCCGCACTTTTTCACGGACTTTGGATGGAAGATTTTCTGCCGGAAACGTAAATCAGTTTCGTACGACAGATACGCCGTCTGGAAAGATGAAAGGAATTATCTTCGATCGGGCGCGAGATGGCGCTGTCCAGGAGGAGTGGGACGGACAATTCGCAATAGCTACTTTGGAATCACCTGGAGTTGACGTCACCTATCAGACGACATTCGGAGTGGCGGATACCGATGGCAGTAATGTATGGAAGCCGTTTTCCAAGGACGGAAGGCTCGCCAATGATGATGAGAGCTGGATCAGTAGCGGGGAGAATCTCGGAGGCGCAATTGCCGTCCGTTTCACTTTGAAGCCGGGTGAATCACGAATCGTGCCGATGGTTGTGTCATGGGATCTGCCCGTCGTGCAATTTGGCTCTGGACGGAAGTGGTATCGGCACTATACGAATTTCTATGGGTCCTCAGGCACCAATGCATGGAAAATCGCCCAAGACGGACTGATGAATGCTGCGAAGTGGAGCGACACCATCGATGCCTGGCAAGCGCCATACGTGAACGATGAAAGCAAGCCTCTCTGGTACCGCGGTGCGCTCTTTAATGAGATGTATATCCTTGCCGATGGTGGTTCGTTCTGGGGACGTCCCGTGAATTCCGATCCGAATTCACCTGAAACGTTTTCCTTCATGGAGTGTTACGACTATCCGTTTTACTCCACCCTGGATGTCCTTTATTACGGTTCCATGCCTCTAGTGAAGTTCTGGCCGGATGTCGACAAGCAGGTACTAGGCCAGTTTTCCGATGCTGTGGATCGGAATCTTACCGAAAAATACATCTGGATTTGGAAATCGGTCGCCGAAGGAATGAAACCCAATTTTCGAATGCGCAAAATAAAAGGGGCTGTCCCACATGATCTGGGCGCACCAGTGGAAGATCCATTCTTGTTGCCGAATCAGTTCAGTTGGCAGGACACGAATGGTTGGAAGGATCTGAGCAGCAAGTTCGTTTTGATGGTTTATCGCGATTACGTGTTAACAGGAAAGAATGACACAAAGTTCCTGAATGATACCTGGCCCGCAGTTCAGGAGACCCTTGCATATTTGCGGACGTTCGATCGGAACGGAGATGGCGTCCCAGAGAACGACGGCTACCCCGACCAAACCTATGACGAATGGATTGTACTTGGGGAGAGCGCCTACTCTGGCGGCTTGTGGCTCGCATCATTAAGGGCAGCGGAAGAAATTGGACGCGCGCTAGGCGATGCTGCTGCAGTTGCGAAGTATCACGATCTGTTCACAAGGGGCCAAGCCAGTTACATCGAGAAACTATGGAATGGCGAATATTTTCGCTATGACACTCGGAGCGAATACAAAGACAACATTCAAGCAGATCAACTTGCGGGTCAATGGTACGCGACTATGACTGGCCTGGGGGACACCGTCCCGAAGGACATGCAGCAAAAAACGCTACAAAAAATCTATGACTTCAATGTAATGAAGTTCGGGAACGGCGAGATGGGTGCCGTCAGTGGCATGTCCGCAGACGGAAACATCATCGAACAACTCACCAACCAGCAGGTACAGGAGGTGTGGTGTGGCACGACCTTCAGCATAGCGGCTCTTATGCTTGCCAATGGTATGAAACATGAGGCCTATCGCACCGCTTGGGGTGTGTATCACGTCACTTACGAAACGCAAGGGTATTGGTTCCGGACCCCGGAGGCGTATGACAAGACAGGAAAATATCGGGCATCAATGTATATGCGTCCGGCGGCGATTTGGGCGATGGAATTGACGCGGAAATGACAGCGAGATTTGTTGGGAACGTATTGCGATCTGTCGGATGGTTGAACACAAACTATGAACACCTGTATGCCCCCGAGGAGTTCGTCAGAAGCGAGTTGTGTTGAATCATTAAAACAGCAGAGCTCCCGATGGTATCCAAGACCAGGGCGTGCAATTTACGCCAGCGCCCGTTAGATTAAGACCTCGCGATATCACTAAGCTGGATCAGCCAAAACTGCCCGGCTCCACTAGAATGCTCTTGCATGGTTAAACGTGCTGCCCCTAAACGTCGGCCTAGAAAAGCCAAGCCCAATACCAGGGGTTTGGCTCCCAGTGAATCAATCCTCGAGACACTCGATGGAGCGGCTGCTGAAGCTGCGGCAGAAGCCGAGAAGGTCGGCGGTCGTGTTATCGCCAGCTACAAGGAACCTCTCGGCGGGCATCCAGTGTTGCTTGCGATCCTGCCCATTGATGCCATCGAGCCCACACCCTTTCAGCGCGATCTTTCCGATACCCATCACAAGAGATTGGCTGATGTGATTGCCAAGACTGGACGATATCTCGATCCGCTCATTGCTGTGGTAGCACCTACTGAAGGATTCTGGACTCCTAATGGCCGTCATCGGTTGGCTGCCATGCGGCGTCTCGGCGCAAAGTCGATTACAGCACTCATCGTGGTTGATCGCGAGGTTGCTTGGCAGATCCTGGCCCTGAACACGGAAAAGGCTCACAACCTGAAGGAGCGTGCGCTGGAAGTGATTCGGATCTACCGCGGCCTTGTCGACGATGATGCATCACGTCCTGAGTCCGAATTTGCCTTCTACCTTGAAGAAAGTGCGCTTGTCACTCTGGGCGTGTGTTATGAACGCCAGCCACGTTTTGGTGGAGGCGTATATCACTCCATTCTGCGGCGATTGGAAGAATTTTCTGGCGAACCGCTTCGTTCCGCACTCAAGGTACACGAGAAGCGCTCCAACCTGGTGCTTGATCTCGAAGAGAAAGTTGCTGCGGTGGTTCAGAAGTTGAAGGAGCGCGGTTTAGTCAGCCCTTATTTGCGCTCATTCGTGGTCGCGCGGATCAATCCACTGCGCTGGATCAAGGATGAGCCTCCCCCGCTGGAAGAAGTACTCAAGACGATGCGTGAGCGAGCTATTAAATTCAACGTCGAAAAGATCAAGTCTCAGGATCTCGCAGGCGCTGCAGGGCCACCTGATGAGGTTTGACGTTCGATTTCTGTCAATCTCAGTCTCGAATCCTCTGCCTCTGTAGACGGGCATACTCGAGCATTTCGTGGGATAGGCGACGCATTTCACGCGCCAGCATCACGTCTTCGGCCATCTGTCGGTATGCTTTTTGGGCAATCGACGGAACTCTGGATTTTCGAGCTTCACGTTTCGTTAGGCCCTTTGGCCCGCTGGATGTCGCGGGGGCAGGTTCTTCTGGGATTTCACCGAAGTGCTGCTGCTTCAAAGCCTCATCTAGTTCTGCCGTGAGTGCAATGATCTTCTTAGGACTTGTCTGCAGACACAGTTCAAGAGCAATTTGGCGCCACGGGCGGGAGGTTGCCTCTGGCATGGGAAACTCCGGAGTACACAACGTTACTGAACTCTCAGGAACGGGAAGCCCCAGGCTTAAGCCCTTCCCAGAGTCTGCCTGAGGCTTCCTGTTTGCAGGGCGTGTCCGTGCATCAAGGTTCGGAACTACCCCTTAGGTAAGCTCCACTGCTCCTCACCACAAACGCACGATAACCGGCGGGGGACCATCATGCTGACTCCCCGCCGGGCCAGCGCTCCCCCTGAAACAACGAAGCGTGGCATCCGTTCAGATGCTGAACATCGAGGCTAGGTAGTTGCTGGATGAGATTTTCATCACGTAGGCAGCTGCCAAGAATGCATGGAGTACAAGGGCATACCGAGAATTCCGACTATCGAGCTGACAATCGGGAGTGTTCTCGATGAATGTCCTTTAACTCTTCTAGGAGGGCGTTCAATACGACTTCGCTCTCTCTATCACCGCTTGCGACTCTGCTCACATAGGAGGGATCCAGGCGCAGCTTGCCGGCAATCCGCCTGTAGAGTCCCTCATGCCGTCGGTGTAGTTTCAATAGAAGACCTGTTTCGCGATCTGCAGAATTCATCGTAGACTCCTCTGAATGGAGGATGGATGCTCTCGTAACATATACGTTATATCACCAATGCAACTAAAGTCTAAAAGGTATGGAGCGGCAACAAAAGCAGCAGTATTGTTTACAAGTAGAAGTAGGCGAATTGCTTTGGACCATCCACTTGGCGATTCATCAATTCATCCATGGGGGCAGCGAATGGGTGAAAAAGCCGAGAATTTCAAACATTGGATAGGTGCGCAGTGGTGGTCTCTTTATGAAGGCGCCATGTTGGAATCCGACTACCGTATCCTTCCGGACCGAATAAGTGACGCGCAAGCCGCGGTCATTCAGCGACGGCGGGAACTGCTAGGTTCGCCAGTCGATCTTCGAGAGGAAATTGCGCTGGACGAGGCAACCCGCAAGTTGCAGATTCTTCACGAGATCGCTCAGCGGAAGGCATATATTTCGTTCCTACGGAAGACGGCTTGACCGCCGGTTGCAGCGTCATTCGAGTGTCGGTTTCCACCGGCCCTCAGACATCCGACCGGGGGCTCTCTGTCTTCCGTCGAACAAAGCAAGGTTCCTGACTTTTATTTTTGTTTGGCACCGTGATCACAAGGGTATAACTTATAGGTTATATCAATGAAGTTAAGGGGGGGGCTGTATGAAAGGCCAACCGACCCGTGCGTGGCAGCAAATCGTAATGGAGATCGCTGCTTCGACCGATCTACAGAAGATCCATGAGCTGACAAGGGAACTGAACCAGGTGTATGAAGCTGAGCAACGTGAGAAGCTGGATCGCGATTCTAAGTCTAAGAATGACGCTGCGTGAAACGACGAATTTTCTCCCAGGGCAAAAACATAGGGAAAACGCGACATGCGCGGCGTGGAAAAAGCAGTTTAGGTGTCAAATAGTGATACGATAAAGATTCGGGAGCCGGCTATGTTCCGGTTGCTCTCAGATCGCATATCCCGCCGCTAGGGTTTATCCATGCCCAGAAAATCAAGACCCCGTTCTGTTCCTGAGTGGGCCGGACGCATTACGGCTCTAAGAAATAACCTGAAAATCAGTCAGGGCGAACTGGCGCGCAAGCTTGAGTGTTCGCCAATGACCGTCTCGCGTTGGGAGCGTGGTCTGTTGGTTCCGTCGGGAGAGTACTTCATCCGCCTGGGAAAATTGGCTGGGAATCGGGAGGCGTGGTCCTTCTGGGAACACACCGGCCTGCAATTGGCGGACGTGATGCGCGCTTTGCCAAAGGCAGCACGTTCCAAGAATGTCTTACCTACTCACGCTTCGCTGGAAAGGGCCCATGCCGGTCCAGGTGCCATGAGCCCGAAAGCTGACTGCGTAGTCATTGCGCTTCCTATCCTGCGAGCAAACGTTGGCAGTCACGGAAAGCCGGGCGCAAAACTGTTAAGTCTTGATCACGCGCCTGCGATCGGCTTGATGAGTGCTCCGGCGGATTGGTGCCCGAACCCTCGTTATACAAGCATGGTTCGGGTTAAAGGCGATTCGATGGAGCCGTTAATCTGCGATGGCAACATCTTGGCAATCGACTCGTTTCAGACAGAACGATCGGCGCTACATGGAAAAATTGTCGTGGCTACTAGCGAAAACAACGGCCTGTGCGTATCTCGAATGCGATGTTTCGACAAGTTGGAGGTGCTCGAATCTGAAAACAGATCGTATCCACCCATCGTGCTCGGAAACAAGAGCGGGTGGCGGGTCTTGGGCAAAGTGCTCTGGTGGATTACAGCCGCGCCTTAGAGCGAAATGCATACGGAAAGAGCCGCCACGGTTCTCGGCAGAGGCAGTTTATTCCAGCGGAGACACCACACGTTCTTCTAGCAATCTTCTTATTGCCGAGGTTGCCTCAACGCCTGGCTTCTTCCTTCAGCGATCGCTGCTTTGATTCCTCCAGCTAGCTGACACGTACATTCTCATACAGCAATTGCTTCTTCGCCTACCTCACATTACGCCGTAAGAACATTGTGCCTTCGTTGACCCCGCCGTTAAACAGACTCATACTATCTTGCATAGTACATTACACAGGGAGTCCTACAGCTTGCCAGTTGCGTGTAGCATCCCCAAAGGGAGCGTTGCGCAATGAAAAAGAAAGCAGCCAAGCCCAGTCGGCCCAAGAAGTCGTTGCGGCAGTCCCCGGCAAAACAACCCGATCAGGCCCGTCTATTTCCCATCGTCGGTGTCGGGGCTTCTGCCGGAGGCTTTGAAGCCTTCGCCGAGCTCCTTAAAAATATTCCGGACGCGCCAGGCCTTGCGATTGTATTGGTGCAACACCTGGACCCGAGCCATGGCAGCATGCTGTCGGACATTTTGGGCCGTACCACGAAGCTGCCCGTTGCTGAAGTCAAGGATGGTGTAGTTGTCACGCCCGGACGCGTTTACGTTATTCCAGCAAACACCAATATGGTCATCGAGAATGGAATCTTGCGTCTGGGAGCCCGCGTACTAATCAGGGGACAACACCTGCCCATCGACCAGTTTTTCCAGTCGCTTGCCGACGAGCGCGGCAATCAGGCGATTGGGGTCATTCTCTCCGGAACCGCGTCGGACGGAACGGAAGGTTGCCGGGCCATCAAGGCGGCCGGCGGCATTACCTTCGCGCAAGACGAGGACTCGGCAAAGTTCAGCGGCATGCCCCGAAATGCCACGACTGCGGGATGCATTGATTTCGTCATGAACCCGCACGACATTGCGAGCGAACTGATACGGATTGTGCAGCACCCTTACGTGTCACAGTTACCCCCAAGCGAGGATAAAGGAGTGGCGTTAGGTAACGGGCGTGACAGGGATGAATTGCTGCACTTGCTTAGTGAAGTATCAGGGGTTGATTTCAGCAATTACAAGCAAACCACATTGCAAAGGCGTATCCGTCGCCGCATGGTGGTTCATCGCCTGGAAAAACTTCACGAGTACTTGAAATACGTTAAGGATCACCGCTCGGAATTGGATGAACTTTATCGTGACATTCTTATTCACGTGACCGGATTCTTTCGCGATCCATCTGCTTTTGAAGCATTGCGAAGCTCAGTTTTTCCCGCCTTGCTGAAAAACCGCAACTTGAATGAAACGCCGCTTCGTATATGGGTTCCGGGATGTTCCACGGGTGAAGAGGTGTATTCGATAGCAATTGTCTTGCTGGAATACATCTGGGAACAAAAGGGTTCTTCCGCCGCTTCGCTCAGCTCACAACTTATTCAGATCTGTGCAACCGATATCAGCGAACCCTCGCTGAATCGAGGGCGCGCAGGCTTGTATGGCGAGGCCGCAGTGGCCGATGTTTCTCCCGAACGATTGGCGCGATTCTTTATCAAGGCCGACGGCGGATATCAGATAAACAAAGCGCTGCGCGAGGTGTGCATCTTTGCCAATCAAAATGTTGCCAAAGATCCCCCATTTTCCAACCTCGATCTCATCAGCTGTCGCAATGTCCTGATCTACCTTGGACCCGTGCTCCAGAAGCGCGTTATTCCGGCTTTGCATTACGCTTTAAGGCCGGATGGATACTTGTTGTTGGGGGGATCGGAGAGCCTTGGTACTTTTGCCGACCACTTCCTTCTGATTGACAAAAAGCACAAGGTTTACCAGAAGAAACCAACCGCAGCGCGCCTGGTTGGATACTTTGCGGTCCCGTCCCAACTCCCGCCACGGCGTGCAGTTGAAAATCAGGCTACCAGGTTATTGCCCAGTGGTCCTTCTACCCTGGAGAGTCAGTCAGAGCGAATCTTGATGAGCCGCTTCACGCCGCCCAGCATTGTGGTAAATGACCAGATGGAAGTGGTCCACGTCCGCGGGCGGACGGGAGCCTACCTGGAGGTAGCGGAAGGTCATCCCTCGGTTAGCCTCTCGAAAATGGCGCGCGAAGGCTTGCTGGTGGAACTCCATGCGGCGATCAACAAGGCCAGGAAGACCAACTCTCCCGTGAAGGCTGAAAACATCCAGGTGAAATCGAACGGCGACATAAAAGAAGTGAACCTCACAATTACACCGATACAATTGGATTCAACCCCCCACAAGTTCTTTCTGGTGGTATTTCATGACGTGCCGGAGAACCGCGCGTTAACTGGCAAGCGGCCGCAGAGCATGTCTAACAAGGCACAGAGCGCAACCAACCGCGAAATGGAACGTTTACGCCGTGAGAACAGCGAAGTTAAGCAGCAACTACGAACACTGCTGGAAGATCACGAAATCACGAGCGAGGAGTTCAAATCCGCCAACGAAGAAGTCCTCTCCGCAAACGAAGAGCTGCAAAGCACCAATGAAGAACTGGAAACTGCCAAAGAAGAATTGCAGTCGGGAAATGAGGAGCTGACAACCTTAAACGAAGAGTTGCATATCCGGAATGCAGAGTTGAGTATGGCCAATAACGATTTGACCAACTTATTGAACAACGTCAATATCCCTTTGGTCATGATTGGTACCGATTTTCGCGTGCGCCGCTTCACACCTCCCGCGGAGAAACTTCTGAACCTGATTCCTACCGACATCGGCCGTCGCATTGGAGAGATTCGCCCGAACATCACATTTGACGATCTCGAGACAATGGTTCGCGAAGTAGTTGACAACGCAACTGTGCAGCAGCGTGAAGTCCAGGATAAGGAGGGGAGGTGGCACTTGTTGCGTGGACGTCCGTACAAGACATGGGATAACAAAATTGAGGGTGCGGTGGTCACCTTCCTCGATATCGACTCACTGAAACGAACTCTGGACCAAACCCGCCTGTATGCTACTGCCTTAATCGAAAATGCGCGCGAAGCCATCGTGATCCTGGACTCAAAGATGCGAGTGACGACGGGGAATAGCGGGTTTTATAGAATCATCGGCGTCTCTGCCGAAAAGGCTGAAGGCAAACCAGTCTTCGAACTTGGAGATGGCAACTGGAACAGCACGATTCTCCGCGAATTTCTGAACAAGATTACATCCGACAACGTGCGGGCCGAAAATCACCGGATGCGAGCAATATTTACGAAAGACGGGGCTAAGAGCGTGTTGTTGAATGCTCGCCGAGTCAAATCGCATGACGGAGATGCGTCAATCCTGCTTTCAATCGCGGAAGTACCAGGGATTGAAAACTAGTTTTCAACAGAGAGTGTGAAAAAGTACCGATTGTAGCGGCTGAATCGCCTCATGGGGGTGGCTTTGACCAGTTTGCACCACAAAGGATTCACATTGCCGAGAGCTGAGCTACGCCAATTGCGATGACAGAGGCCTAGTCGTTGATGTACATTACTTCTTCACCACTTCAACCAAAAGCTTTCCACCGAGGAGAGTGTACGATGGAATCGCTGCACCGCAAGCCCCAAGCGAGCGACTTCCGCAACGGAAGAGATTGTTGTTATTGCGCAAGCCATGATCCAGAGTTCAGTAAGAGAAAGTCTCCAGACCGCCTTGTTCATCCCCGGCTCAATGACATTGCCTCTGCGCATCTGACGGAAGATGGATACGTTAAGCATCGACTGCTAGAGTTGGCGGTAATGCGGTCGTCAAGTAACTTACTCCCAAAGTCCGCCTGAAGAATAGACTGGTAGTTAGAGTTATCGGTGTGTTTCTATTGGGAAGTCTCCGTCTGTGTGCAAATCATCCCACTGAGAAAACCTATCTTGTCATCAGCGTTGCCTAATCGCTCTCGCGCGTGTACGCAATGGAAGGCGGCAATACCTTGAGATCGGGATGATCAGGATCGCGCCAGAACACTTGAAAGCACTCTCCGTGCTCTTGCGGAGTCCATGCAGTCCCGTCCTCGTACACGATGCGCTTTGGATAAATAGCCCATCCCAGAATCTTGGCATCATTTTGCTGATAGGCTTTCATCGTTAGTGTCATTTGGCCACCCGGAGGTGTGGGGCCATCACCGATCCATTCCGGGCTGTTGTACGGGCGATGAAGGTAGAGCGGCGACAAGAAGTGTTCAAAACCCACGACAACTTGCTTGATCGGCTTTGGACTACCGTTCTTCACGGTGAGTGAATAGCTACCTGTTGTATTCCAGAAAGAGCCTGCATCAAAACGGACCGGACAGGAACGGGTAGGCTCGCGATAGATGGTGAATGTACTCATCATGCCGCCTTCCATGTGATCTGCTACGTGGCAATGGAACATCCACACTCCCGGATTGTCGGCAATCATGTCGACCGTATGCGTGCTTGCCGGCAGCAGATCAACAACGTCCATATTGCCCGAGGCATCCCTCACGGTTTTTCCATGCCAGTGCGGCGTGTGAAGATCTTTTTCATTGCCCATCGCCATCAGGTGCCAACGAACCTTCTCCCCTTGTTTCATCACCAGGCCGGGTAGATTTCCGAATATGTACCCGTTGATGGTGTGAAACATTCCGTCATTCCTTCCGTGCATCTCATCGAAGATCACGAAGGAAGTGACTAGTTCCCGATCTACGTCCTTGGGGCTGCCGTCCGGCTTCGCTTTTCCCTTGGCCGTGACAATAATAGGACCCAGCAGTCCGGCGTTGATTTCCATCGGGCCTGAGGTATGTGGGTGATACCACCAGACCACTGAACTGAGCTGTCCGGGACCGGGGCCGCTACCCTCGTCCGCAATCCAGGTATATGTATAGCGGCCATTCGTTGGTACCGATGCGCCACGAACCAGCGGCAGATAACGCGCCCCTTCATTCTCCTTGGTGTAACGCAAGCCATGCGGGTGAATGCTGTGGGCTGTAGCGCTCCGGTTTAGAAAGTCTACGATCACGGTGTCGCCTACTTCTGCGCGTATGATCGGTCCCAAAATTCCCAGCCATTCCGGCTGCGGTTTGCGCGTTGTGAAAGTGTCATCGGTGTATTCAAAGTACCGGGTCTTCGACCATCTCGTATTGCCTGCCCATGGCCTTGGGATTTCGCTGCCCTCTACAAGATCGACGCCGCTAGGGGCGTAGTCCCAAGTAACGTCTTCCGCGGCTATATAGTAATGACGGGTTGCAGCAAATGAGGGATACGAAGTGGAAAGCCAGCAGAGGAAAGCCAACCAGAACGCTGTCTTCATCTTCGTTATTATGCCTGATGCGGTGTTGCATCTTGAAGCAACAGCAAATGGCCCCTTCATCGCAAGAGTGGCATCCTCATTGTCGAAAAACTCAGCCATACATTCGAGAGATCGCCAAATCGTCGCCGTTGTGAATGCACTTGCCGCTCGCGAAGTACTACCCCAGTGGTAGTAAGCACAGACCTCTGCTAGCGTCACCGTCGAAGCCGCCACATTCCACCTTGATCTCATCTTTGGAGAAACAAGGAAGCCAAATGCGAAAGATCAGTGCAGTCCTTGTCATGCTTTGTGTCGCGACTGTTGTCCGTTGCCAGGTAAGCATTCAAGACAGCGCCGACCAAATTGCAGTTCAGGTGAATGGTAAGCCATTTACTGCCCTGCGCAAGGGAGCAGAGGCCAACAAGCCGTACCTCTACCCAGTATTGAGTCTTTCTGGGAAGCCGGTCACGCGCGCATTTCCTATGGAGCACGCCGACGGCGATGACACCGATCATCCACACCAACGAAGTATCTGGATGGGTTACGAGCGGCTGAGCGGAATGAATCTGTGGGAAATCGATCCTGCGGATTCGCATCCGCGATCGGGAAAAATTCTCTTTGGTGAAGTTCTCGAAACCCATCAAGGAACCGACAAGGGAAGCTTGGTGGTATCAGCGCAGTGGTTGAGCCCGGAAGGCAAGCCTCTGATCGATGAAGTCTTGGAGATGACGTTCTATGCCAAACCGGAGAACGTTCGCATGTTTGATATCGATCTCCGGCTCAAGGCTAAACAGTTAGTCACCTTTGAGGATCACAAAGATGGAATCGTGGGCTTTCGCTTGGCGCGTGCCTTCGACGAGGATCAAGGCGGAATCGCGATCAATGCGGAGGGGGTGAGGGGAACAGCGAAACTCGACGGCATTCGCACTTCCTGGATTGACTGGCAGGCTGACCTAAAGGGCGAGAAGGTTGGCTTCGTCGTCATGGACCATCCGGCAAACCTGAACCATCCTTCTTCATGGCTTGCCAAACCAATGGCGTTGTTTTTTGCCAATCCGTTTGCTCAACGTTATTACGATCGTTCGCGCTCGAACGGCAGTTTGAGCATGCAACCTGGAGATGAGATCCGCTTGCGTTATCGCGTGATCATCCATCCATCTGACTTCGATTTGACGAAGGCTTACGCGGAGTATTCAAACCAATGATCAAACGGATTCATTTTCTCTGCTTGCTGATGTCTTTATTGCCTTCTTCTCTGTGGGCACAGAGTTCCATTAGCGGGAAAGCGACCGCCGGTCCGAATGCTACGCCAATAGCGGGCGTCCGCATTTCTCTGCGCGCTAGCAGCCAGGAATACAGTACGCAGTCGGACGCACAGGGCACGTACTCATTCACCGGCATCGCGTCGGGAAGTTATGCGCTTACGTTTCAGTCAGAGGGGCTGCGTCCATTTGAGAAAACAGATGTCCAGGTTGGCGATGGAGATAATCTTCACATCGATGCAAACCTGGCGCTTGCAAACGTCCGTGAATCCGTTGTGGTCAACGGCGAGGTCGTGAACCTGCAAACGTCGGCCGCAGAGATTAACCAGACCTTTACCTCGCAGGAACTCACGGATCTGCCGGTGGTGACCAATTCCACGACCAAAGCCGCACGACTGAACCCGCACGTGCGCCAGACAATCGGGCTCGGTTCTGATTATCAGGACAGCACCAGGCTCTCCATCAATGCCGGATCCTACCGCAATACCGGATACATGCTCGACGGAATCATCAACTACGACTGGGTTTACTCAGTATCGCCTCAAGCCGTGATTGCACCTTCGGCGGTTGAAGAAATGAATGTCATGACCGGTCAATATCCGGCGCAGGTCGGGGTTTCCACGACTGGCGTGCTGGATATCCACACTAAGTCCGGCGGGGACGAATACCATGGCCAGGCGTTCGCCTATATCCGCCCCAGCGGACTGCAAAGCAATCCGCCCGTAGCGGTGTTGAACAGTCCAACCGCGCCGAACACCCACGTGCCAAACGAACGGGAATACTGGGGCGCATCTGTGGGCGGACCTTTGATTGCTGATCGCACATATTTTTTTGCAAGCTACGAGCAATCACTACAAGACCGTGGAGCCTTCATTCAGTCTCCAACAGAAAGATTTGTAACTGGGCATACCAGCGACTATTACGGCTTGCTGCGCTTTGATCACAAGTTTACCGAGACGAATTCACTCACCGCCAGGTTCAACGGAAATCATTATGAGGGCAACAACGTCAACGATCGCATTTCTGGATTCAACCAGCCGAGCACAGGACGCTTCGCAAGGGTGCAGGCTTGGGGCGGCCAGATTTCTGATCTAGCTGTGATCGGCCGGACTGTAAATCAGGCTCGATTCTCATTCGAAGATTTTTTTCCCGATAGCGCTACACCGCTCGATCCCTCCGTCGGCGTAGTCCGGCCCAACTACAGCACTGAGGGATACTCAACCTACAACTGGGTGCACGCGCAAACATACAACTTTGCCGACACCGTGATGTTCCGCCGCGGCCGGCATAGTTTTCAGGTTGGGGGTGAAGTCAACAATATTCGCGCCAGAGACTTCTCGAAGACGCTCTTCGGCACGTATACGTTTGATCCCGGCCCGCCGCAACCGGGCGAGCATCCTACAAAGTTCAGCCAGACATTCGGGGTTCAGGATCTGCATTACAACGAAGCAGCCATCAATGGCTTTGTGCAGGACGAAATTCGCATTACGCCCCAACTTACAGCGAATCTCGGACTTCGTTATGAATATCAGACGCTTACCGATGATCGGAACAACTTTGCTCCCCGTGCTGCGTTGGCTTGGGATGCACGCGGCGACGGGCGCACCTTGGTTCGCGTCGGAGCCGGAATTTTCTACGATCAGTATTACCTGTACATTTACCGGCGTTTTATCACGCTCGGAGCGAATGCGCCCACTGCTTCCTACACTCTGAATTACGGTGATCCGGCATTCCCCACATTTCCGCAGTCCCTGACTGCCCCGCCTGCCGGAGCATCGCTAGGAAGCCGCAATCTCTATATCGCGCCGGACCAACTGTTAAATCCATACGCGATGCAGTTCACTGCGAGCCTGCAGCAGGAACTGGCGAAGAATGTCGTTCTCACCATCTCGGGCATGCATGAGCACACGGTAAAGCAGATGAGGGTCGATGACATCAATCATCCAGCACCCTATCCACGCACGTTCACGACTCCATCCCGATCAGGCAGTGTGGCCGACGCAACGCGTCCCTTGACGACATTTGACGGCGTTCCGGTGAGAGACGTAGCGGTGATCCAGAATAACGCAGGCGCCATCTACCAGGCTCTCGACGTGGGACTCGATGCTCGTGTGAACCGCTGGCTCCAGTTGAGCGGTCACTACGTATTTGCCTCTTCTGCTACCTATGCGATGTTTTATGCCGATGCAAATAGCGGCGTTCCCAGTGAATGGTGGCCGAATTGGGACCGCCTGGAACGTGCCCCGGATGACTTCTATCAACGCAGCCGGTTTGTGGGTACTGCCTTTATCGATCTTCCTTGGCGCTCGCAGCTGGCTCTTGTAGGCAACGCGGGATCGGGGCTTCCGGTCAATCCAATTACGGGAAAGGACGACAACGGAGATACTTACGCTACCGATCGTCCCGCTGGTTTTGGCCGAAACTCGTTTCGAACGCCTCCACAAGCCAGCTTGGACGTAGCATTGGCCAAGACCTTTCGCGTACGGGAGAAATTGAACGTGGAAGGCCGGATCCAGGCTTTCAACGTTTTAAACAACCAGAATCATCTTGTTGTGAACAACATTTACGGCGAAGGACCCAAACCACCGCCAACATTCCTGCAAGCTCTGGCCGGGATTACAAACTCCGATCCCAGTCGACAGATTGAGTTCGCCGTGCGGCTTATCTTCTGATCTTAAGACTGATACCTCAACACTCAAGACGAGTGTCTGCATGAGTGGAGCCCCGCCCGCTCGGTCGCGAGTTCCTGCGGCAAACTCTGCCAGAACGCTGCTAGACTTATTCAAACGCTTTCTCGCTCATGGCTAGTCCTCTAACCGTGAAAAACCGAAATCAGCGAACCCAAGATCTCGACAAGGGGCGTGCATTGCTACGTAGCCGCGCGTGGGGCGAGGGATTTCACGTGCTGCTCGCTGCTGATCGGCAGGAGCAGCTTGGGGCCTCCGATCTGGAAGATCTGGCGAGCGCAGCTTTCCTGATAGGCAAGGGACAGGAGGGTGCGGAAGTTCTTTCTCGCGCCCATCAGCAATATCTTAGTACGGGCAGCGTGTGTGACGCAGCGAGGTGCGCATTCTGGCTGGGCTTCACTGCCATGCTTAACGGAGAAAATGCGACGGCGAACGGATGGTTAGCGCGTGCGGACCGCCTGCTCGCCGATCAGCCTGATTGCGTCGAAAAGGGATATTTGCTTTTGCCTCAGGGATACCGCGGCGTGCATGAGGGTGATCCTGCCGCAGTCATTGAAACCTTTGAACGAGTCACCGAGATTGGCAGGCGATTCAACGACCATGATCTGACTACGCTTGGGATACAAGGCCAAGGGCGTGCCCTGATTCGCTGTCGCCAGGTCGGGCGCGGAGTGACTTTGCTCGACGAAGCGATGATTGCAGTCACCGCCGGGGAGGTTTCGCCACTGGTAGCGGGCGGAGTTTATTGCAGTGTGATTGAGGCCTGCGGCGAAATTTTCGACGTCCGCCGCGCGCAGGAGTGGACGTCGGCGCTTGAGCATTGGTGCGAATCACAGCCCGATATTGTTTCTTACCGCGGTCACTGCCGATTGCGACGAGCCGAAATTCTTGAGCTGCACGGTGCCTGGAGCGCCGCGATGGATGAGGCTTCGCATGCGAATGAGTCATTCCAAACCAGTCGGCCGGCGGGCGCGGCCATGTACCGGATCGCCGAGTTGCATCGCCTGCGGGGCGAGTTCGAAGAGGCTGAGAAAACTTATCAACAGGCGGCTGCATGGAACCGTGCTCAGCCGGGACTCGCTCTGATGCGCCTGGCTCAGGGCGATGTTGATGCCGCGAATGTTAGTATCCGACGCGCATTTGCTGACATACATGAACCATCCCGACGTGTACCAGTGCTTGAGGCTTACGTTGAAATTGTTCTCGCTGCTCACGATCTCGCTTCCGGCCGCATTGGTGCTGACGAGCTGACGGAGATTGCTGAGCGCTATGATGCTCCTTTGTTGCATGCAATCTCAGAGCGTGCGATGGGTTCTGTTCTTCTTGCTGAGCACAAAGCGGAGTCGGCACTCGCGCGACTGCGTCGGTCCTGGGCCCTGTTTACAGAACTCAGTGCTCCCTATCAGGAGGCCTGCACTCGTGTCCTCATCGCCCTTGCATGCCGGCAGCTGAAAGACGAGGATGCTGCCCTACACGAGTTCAGTGCGGCACGCCAAGTTTTTCATGACCTTGGGGCTGGACCGGATCTCGAGCGTCTGGAATCACTGCTGCGAAAGAAAGTACAAACAGGCAACGAAGTGCTGACCGACCGAGAGATTGAAGTACTCCGTTTGATCGCCTCCGGAATGTCGAATCGAGATATCGCAACAAAATTGCGTATCAGTGAAAAAACCGTGGCGCGTCACGTAAGCAATATCTTCGTGAAGCTCGATGTTTCCTCCAGGGCAGCCGCAACAGCCTACGCATTTCAGCATCATCTGATGTGATTCCTACATCAAAATACCCACGCCAGGAATTCTGCTTATATGGGTATTACGCCCGATGCGGCGCTTCGCTAGGAGCCGCTATTCTACCGGTAATCCATTAGTTGGGGACTTCTAGCCCTCATTGAGGTGACGACGAATGAAAACCAGGCACGACTCGACCAAAATTCAGACCATTGTCATCGGAGGCGGCCAGGCAGGACTTACTACCGGTTACTTCCTGGCTAAACGCGGTCTGCCGTTTTTGATCCTCGACGCGAACCAGCATGTCGGTGACGCGTGGCGGCAGCGGTGGGATTCGCTAAGACTGTTTACTCCCGCCAGGTACGCGGGGCTTCCAGGAATGCGCTTTCCGGCGCGTGGAGATTCATTTCCCACCAAGAACCATCTAGCGGACTACCTGGTGGAATACGCGCGACACTTTCATCTCCCTATACGCAACGGCGTCCGAGTGGAGCGGCTCTGGAGGGAAAATGGCCGCTTTCTCATAAGTGCGGGCAGGGAACGCTTTGAGGCGGAAAATGTCATTGTGGCAATGGCCAACTATCAGGTTCCACGAATACCCGAGTTTACGCGGGAGCTGCGGCCTGACATCGTACAGTTGCACTCGCAGGACTACCGCAATCCTTCTCAATTGCAAGAAGGAGGAGTGCTGGTCGTCGGGGTAGGGAATTCGGGGGCAGACATCGCCATTGAGGTGGCGCAGTCGCATCCTACCTGGATTTCCGGAAAAGAATCGGGGCACATTCCCTGGGCAATTGAAACCTTCATCGCACGAAACTTCCTGATCAGGCTGGTGCGTTTTGTCGGTCACCATATCCTTGCAGTGAAAACGCCGATCGGCAGGAAGCTACGCCCTAAAATGCTGCATCGGCCCGCCCCACTCATCCGAGTAAAGCCGAAAGACCTCATCAAGGTCGGTATCGAAAACGTAGTGAGAGTGATCGGAGTAAAGGATGGCTTCCCGCTCTTAGCTGATGGCCGCGTTAGTGAGGTGCAGAACGTGATCTGGTGTACGGGATTTGAGCGTGGCTTTCCATGGATTGATCTACCCATTTGGGATTCCCAAGGAGATCCCATTCACGAAAACGGAATCGTGACTGCGGTCCCGGGCATGTACTTCGTCGGCCTGCATTTTCTTTACTCGATGACATCGGCGACGTTAACAGGAGTGGGACGAGATGCGGAGCGTGTTGTCAAGGCCTTAGCCTCTCGCAGACAACCCTTTGCGTCGACGTCAGCCCATCGAATGCATCCGATGGAAATGCAGAGCCTTGAAGGGGCGGTCGCAGAAACAACAGACGCTCGCTAGAAGAATCTACTGCTTCTTTGGCCATCCGTCGTGGGACAACCGAGTCAACCTTGCGGTATGTTGGTGGGCTCGGAGTCCCCATGATCGCCACGGGCATACATGGCATTGAAATTGTCTTCTTGTTGCTGCTGCTATTCGTAGTGGCTTTTGGTGCGTTAGCACGAAAATTGGCGGTTCCTTATCCGATCGTTCTCGTAATCGGCGGATTGCTGCTCAGCTTTGTTCCAGGCATCCCCAAGGTCACGCTCAACCCGGATCTTGTGTTCTTCGTGATCCTGCCGCCTCTTCTTTTTAGTGCAGCGTGGCTCACGTCTTGGCGTGAGTTCTCCTATCACCTGGTCAGCATCTGTCTACTGGCATTCGGGCTCGTGACGTTCACTGTCCTTGGCGTGACTCATGCAGGCCACTGGTTTCTGCCAGGCTTCGATTGGCGGGCCGGATTGGTCCTGGGAGCAATCGTCGCACCGACCGACGCAATCGCGGCCACATCAATCGCGAAGCGCCTTGGGTTGCCGCGGCGGATGGTTGACATCCTTGAAGGGGAGAGTCTGCTAAACGATGCCAGCGCCCTCCTTGCACTTGAGTTCGGCATAGGGTTGCTAGTGGCTGGGCACGCGCCAACTGTTGGTGAAGGCGCGTTGCGGCTCAGCTACTTGATTGCAGTCGGTATTGTCACAGGACTCGTCGTCGGCGAAATCGTTCACCTGATCGAACACCAGATTGACGACGCTCCTATTGAGATCTCGTTGAGTATCCTCACGCCGTATGTGGCCTACCTTGCGGCCGATTTCATTCGTGCCTCGGGCGTCCTCGCCGTGGTCGCGTGCGGCCTTTACCTCAGCCGAAAGAGCTCACATTTCTTTTCACCCGAGGTGCGACTGCAGGCATGGGCAGTCTGGGACTCCCTGACGTTCATCCTCAATGGCTTAGTTTTTGTGCTAATCGGCCTGCAACTGCCATATGTCCTGCAAGCCATTCGAGATCACAATTTGCCCACGTTGATTTTCTACGGTCTTGCCTTCAGCGGTGTGCTCATACTGCTGCGACTGGTGTGGATGTTTCCCGGCGCATGGTTGGCGAATGTCATACGCAGACGTTTCCTTCACCACAAAGAGACCTTGCCGCCACTGCGGCACATTTTCATTGTTGGATGGACAGGAATGCGGGGCGTAGTTTCGTTGGCAGCCGCCATCGCTCTCCCTCAAACGCTCGCCGATGGATCTCTCCTCATTTGCCCAACGGAACATGATCATCTTCTTGGCGTTCAGCGTCATCCTGGTTACGCTTGTGCTTCAAGGCCTCACCCTTCATTGATCCGGGCTCTTGGAATAGCGGGAACTTCAGGCACGCCTCCGGAAGAAAGGGAAGCGCGGCGGGTCATCTTGCAAGCGGCACTGAGCCACTTGGAAAAATCACGAAGCGAAGGCGACAACGAGGATACTGAAGTCTACGAAGATTTGGCTCGACACTACCGTCATCGTCTCGCGACCGTGACAGAACAAGATGGCGAGAATGAAGACGGTAACGATCCGAAGTTTTACAAGCGATTCAATGATCTATCGCATGAGCTGTTGCGCGTGGAAAGACAAACTGCGGTGCAGCTCCGGAACCAGCGGCGTATCAGCGATGAACTGCTCCGTGAGATCGAGCATGAACTCGACTTGGGCGAGGCTCGTATAGCAACCAAATCATCCTGAGATGGGAATCACCTTAAGCTAGTCGATGCCACGACGCAACGAATGATTAAGCTGCCTTGTTCATTTGCCGCCGTAATCTCGCCAATTCAACCATAATCTCGGCCGCCTTGCCCTGTAGGTCGTCGTGTACTTGTCTTTCGAGAGGTGAGTGAAACCGCCTGGCAGCGTAGATGCGATTGTGAGCCCGAATGGACTCGAGTTCTTTTTCCAGATTCTTCAGCCGGCGCTGATCTTCCATAGCTAACCTCGCTATATCCACCGCCCCTGAAGCGAAAGCTCAAGGATAAGTTGTACCGAGAGCTCGACCGAGTTTATGAGACGAGTGTGATCCTGAGCAGAGTAGATGTCAACTATTTGTGTCACGTTTCGTGCCCTCACTCGCGACAAACCAAGCAGGATGACCAGAAGTCGCAATTGGCCATGCCGATGGGGCCACGCCAAACATTTCTTGCAATGAGAAACTAGTCTCTGGTAGTTGCAACAGCAGATGTGAAACGATAGATATGTCTCTCGGGCGTGCCGGGCTTTGCGAGCTTCCCACGGCTGAGGGCATGGATAGGTCTAGGGTGACTGTCCATCACCACAAGGATGCGGGCGGCTTTGGGTCCGGGGAGATGTACATTGATCGAGCCGTCCGTAGGTGATGAGCCAGCGAGTGAGATCCGGGCTGGCTTTCTTCAAGCAAGAGCGCATGAGCGCTTCTCAGCTCTCAGGAAAAAGTTTTATTCGTTGATCTGCCCGCCTTTCGATTCCTGCATTAGGTTGCACCGATACCACCCGTGCTTGAAAGTCCAAGCTCAAAAATCCAATGCTCTGGGATTGCGAGTGTTTCCTGGATCTGGCGTGGACGAAGCGGCGCACAGTTCCCCGATGAACTACCGGTTCATGGGATATGCGGCGCCTCGTGATGAGCAACCGATACCCCTCCCCCTCCCCCCTGTTTTCCCCTAAAATCTTGATTCTAAAGAGACGGTTGGGTAGAAAACCTCCCAAAATCTTCCAAACAAACGACTTAGAGGTAAAATCTTCCAAACAAAGGAGTTGAGGAGTCGCTAGTTGTTAGCCCGGTCCTAGTCTTGGCTCCTGGGTGTTCGGCTTCAGGTCTCCGTCGTGCGCTGACGGATGCCTCGGGGGTTGTAAAAGAGCAAAACAATTTGGGCTCCCGTCGGGGAGCCGTGCCTACCGAAAGCGACATCAATCCAAGATTAATTCTGTCAGAGTGTGGTGAGATTGTCTGTGATAGAGACAAGAGAGTTGGGGTGTATTCCCTTCTTGGAAAATCATGCGTGGCGCGTCGCGCGAGAGCCTAGATCACCGCTTTGCAGAGAACGTAAAGCGGTGCCACCCGCCCCCCATCCATACCAGGCCTTTAAGGACGCGAGTAGTTGCTTATTCTAGACGCCGAACCGCGATCCAACATCCAAGCTCAATCGATAGGCGCGTCCGCGGAATGTTTAGCAGGCTGCTGAAAAATGCAGATTCCTCGTCGTCCTCACCGCGCAAACGCTCCTACGGACGACTCGGAATGACAAACATAAGGGACTTAACGGCTCGGCTAAAGCCGAGCCCTTTCAAATCTCGCGCTGGTTCTGAGTTTTTCAGCAGCCTGTTTAGCGACGCACAGGTCGAACCGCGTGGCCCTCGAGCCAAGAATGAGGCAAGAAAATGAACGATGCTGCAAAGCGTGACTTGAAGAATGGAATCCCGATTACCAGCATCCCCGACGGTGGCAAGCTGCTGGGAGTGGTAGATGAAGAAGAAGTACTACTGGTGCGGCGCGGGCAAGAATTGCTTGCCGTGGGTGCCCAGTGCACGCACTATCACGGCCCGCTTGCCGAAGGATTAATCGTCGATGACGAAGTGCGATGTCCCTGGCATCACGCATGTTTCAGTCTACGTACGGGGGAGGCTTTGCGAGCTCCGGCGCTTGACCCGATCCAATGCTGGCAAGTTGAGAAAAATGGAGACAAAGTGTTCGTAAAACAAAAGGTCGCGCACGCAGTTCCCAAGTCGGCGCCGACCGAGGAGCATCCTGCTTCCATTGTCATCGTCGGAGGCGGTGCAGCAGGTCTTGCTGCCGCTGAGATGCTTCGTCGCAAAGGGTACGCTGGACCTGTAACGATGATCAGCGCGGACAGCGCTCCTCCGAGCGATCGCCCGAATCTTTCGAAGGATTTTCTGGCGGGGACCGCACCCGCGGATTGGATTCCCTTGCGTCCGCCGGACTGGTATTCAGAGCAGAAGATCGAGTTAATCCTCAATTCGCGAGTTTCATCACTGGACACCAAGAAAAAGATACTCACAACGGAAGATGGAGCGACCTATGAATACGGAGCGCTGTTGCTTGCGACGGGAGCCGATCCAGTAAAGCTGCAGGTCGAAGGCGCCACGTCTTCGCAAGTCTTCTATCTGCGTTCCTTTGCCGATAGCAAAGCGATTGTGGCGAGAGCGGTATCCGCCAAGCAAGTGGTTGTGGTTGGTGCGAGCTTCATTGGCTTGGAGGTTGCGGCATCGTTGCGGACGAGAGGAGTCGCCGTGCACGTTGTTGCGCCGGATCATGTGCCAATGGAGAAAATACTTGGTTCCGAAGTGGGTACCTTTGTTCAACGCCTTCACGAGTCGCACGGTGTTGTCTTCCACCTGGGCGAGACTCTGAAACGCGCTGATGGGGACCATGTCACGCTGAGTAGCGGACAGACGATCAAAGCCGACTTCATTGTGTTGGGTGTAGGAGTTCGTCCGTCGATTGCCTTGGCGGAACAGGCGGGCTTGAATATGGATCGCGGAATCGCAGTGAATGAATTTCTGGAAACCAGTGCTCCGGGAGTTTTTGCTGCAGGGGATGCCGCACGCTGGCCCGATCCCCACACGGGAGATCGAATTCGCGTTGAACATTGGGTCGTGGCTGAGCGTCAGGGACAGACCGCCGCGAAGAACATGCTGGGCATGCGTGAACGATTCGACGCAGTGCCATTCTTTTGGAGTCAACACTTCGACGTGCCGATTAACTACGTGGGCCACGCGGAAAAGTGGGACACGATCGAAATCGATGGAGACATCGAGAAAAAGGATTGCAGAGTCAGTTACAAACGAGATGGAGAAACATTGGCGATGGTGACCATCTTCCGCGACCTTGAAAGTCTAGAGGCGGAGTCCGACATGGAGAGACATGTCCAGGAGTTGGCAACGGAATAAGCCGAAGGCTCCTTGCCCAGTAGCTACTCGCCCGATGAAACGTCCTCATTTTTTATGCATTTGCTTGCCGCTTGTGGCATTTCGGCAGCCGGGGGAGTAGCATCTCTCGACAAGCGTACTCGTCCGCAGCGGGGCTGGATTGTTGCAATTCCCTAAATCTCAAGAAAGCGCTGGATTATCTGGTTCGCTTTTGGACAAGGACGAAATGAAAGCTTAATCGCCAAGAATAGTGTCAGTGTCCGTCCCTGTGCCGGGCTTCGATCTACGAATGGCTTCGCACCAGTTCAACCACTGGTGAATGAGGAGCAACGATTATGGGGAGCCCCGCAAATCGCGCAGATGATTTATTGGGAAGAACCCTGTCTGAGGACCGCGCGCGAGTCCTGCTCGAAATCAACAACGCGATTGTTTCCCATCTTGACCTTGCAGACGTTCTGAGAGCTGTTTCCGCTTGCCTGAAGCGTGAGATTCAGCATGATTTCGCAGCTCTCGCACTCTATGATCCCGAGCGTGATGAATTGCGTTTGCACGCGCTCGATTTTCCAACGGACGAAACCTTTCTCGATCAGGGTCAGATCATTCCACTCCAAGGGACTCCTGCGGGCCTGGCATTTTCCTCACGCAAAACCGTGCTACGGCGGCATTTAGATCTTGAAGAATTTCCTTCCGAAATCATGAAGAAGGCATACGCTCGCGGGATCCGGTCCGGTTGCGCTGTGCCGTTGCTCTGCCACGACAAGATCGTGGGAAGCATGGCGCTAGCGAGTCTGCGTGAGTCGGCCTTCACCGAAGACGATGCAGATCTGCTGACGCAAATCGGGCTTCAAGTGGCAATCGCTGTAGATAACGCTTTGAACTTTAACAAGACGGTGAAAGCACAGGAGCAAGTAACCCGGGAGCGAGATCGGTCCCGATTGTTGTTGGAAGTGAACAATGCAGTTGTGTCACACCTCAACCTAAGCGAGTTGTTAAAGTCGATCTCCGCCCGTCTAAGAAGGCTGATACCCCATGACTTGGCCTTCGTGAACCTCTGTGATGCAGAAGGCAGTCAGATGCGCCTGCAGGCGCTCGATTTGGGCAGTCTTCAAGACGTGCAGTTTTCTGAAGGAATGCTGATTCCGATTGAGGGAACCCCGGAAGAGGAGGCGATCCGCAAACGTCAGCCAGTGCTTCTAACGTCTTCCGCCGACCTGAGCAGATTTCCCTCACCAGCGGTTCGTTATGCCATTGAGCGCGGCATCCAGTCAGGCTGCATCATTCCTTTGCTTGCCCACGGGCGCGCCTTGGGTGCGCTGGGTGTCGTCAGCTTGCGAGAGGCGGCGTTCACCCTTGAGGACGCGCAACTACTCGAGCAGTGCTCTGGGCAAATCGCTATCGCGGTCGAGAATTCGCTGAACTTTGAGAGTGCCCAAGAAGCAGGACGAGAGGCCCACCGCGAGCGCGATCGTTCGCAACTGCTCCTCGATGTCAATAATGCTGTGGTCTCGAATTTGGATCTAGGCCAACTAGTGAAGGCGATTTCCGCCAGCTTGCAACCCTTCTTGCAGCACGAATGCGTTGCGCTCGCAATCTATGATGCTGCCACTGACAAGATGTACTCGCAGGCTGTCAGTTCAGAACTTGAGCCCATGCATCAAGGGATTTATTTCTCGCCAGAAGAGACGATTACCGGGATGACATTGAAAACTGGTCAACCTCTTTATACGGCGTTGCCCGATCCCAGGTTTACGTCAGCCATAACGCGGGGTTTTTCCGATCGAGGCTTGAAGACCCTCTATGCGGTTCCCCTCTCAGTGCATGGACGCACACTTGGAGTCATTTCCATTTCAAGTATTCGAGAAGATGCGTTCACGAGGAGCGACCAGGAAATGTTTCGGCAGGTCGCCAAGCAAGTGGCAATTGCCACAGCAAACGCGATTTCAGTGAGAGAACTAGAGACGTTGAGAGACAAACTGGCTCAGGAGAAGTTGTACCTGGAAAACGAGATTCGAAGTGAGCTCAACTTTGACGAAATCATTGGCCAAAGTGCCGCCCTCCGTCAAGTGCTGAAACTGGTGGAAACGGTGGCAACGAGTGATTCGACAGTTCTGCTGTTGGGAGAAACGGGAACCGGCAAAGAGTTGATCGCTCGCGCGGTTCACGAACATAGCCGGCGCAAGTCGAGAACGTTTGTGAAGCTGAATTGCGC
>DATBFG010000066.1:0-4083 GCA_036558645.1 Terriglobales bacterium | reverse complement strand
CCAGAGGAGCTTGAGTTTCCCGGCGAGCGCATCCTCGAACATCGGCAGCGTTCCGTAGTCCTTGGACGCATGGCGCTTGGGCAGCCAGGGATACGCGTAGTCGTTTTCCTTGGTCGCTGCCTCGCCGTAGAAGGCCTTGAGCGTGTTGACCAGATAGCGGCTGTCGGCGATGCCGTTCTTGCGCACGTAGTCGTGGATGGTCGGCTCGGCGTTCGACGCAGAGTTGAGATAGCCCGGCATGTAGTTGTAGAGCACCGCCATGTCGCACGCGCCCTGCACGTTCGGCTCGCCACGTAGCGCGTTAACGCCGCCGCCCGGCTTCCCAATGTTGCCAAGGAGGAGTTGCAGAATCGTGAATGACCGGATCCCCTGTACACCGGTCGTGTGCTGGGTCATGCCAAGCGCGTAGAGAATGGATCCCGGACGGTTCTTCGCCATCATCTCCGCGATCTGGCGGATTTGGTCGGCCGGGATTCCGGTGATACGCTCGCCCGTTTCCAGCGTGTACCGCGAGACGAAGGTCTTTAGCCGCGAGAAGACACAGTGCGGGTCATCCAGGTTCTTGGCGACACGGGGCTTACCTCTGTCATCGAGCTGATATCCCCAGGTCTCTGTCTCGTACTTGTGCTTCTCGCCATCGAAGCCGCTGAAGAGTCCATCCTTGAAATCGAAACCCGCGTGGAGTAGAAAAAGCGCGTTGGTATGGGTCGTAACATAATCCTCGTCGTACAGCTTGTTGACGAGGATGTGGTTGATCATGGTGTTCTGGAACGCCGCATCGGTGCCAGGCCGGATGCGCGCGTACACATCCGCCGTCGCGGACGTGCGGGTGAATCGCGGGTCGACGTGGATGATCTTTGCACCGTTCTCCTGCGCCTTCCGGATCCACTTGAAGGCCATGGGGTGATTCTCGGCGACATTACTGCCTTCCACCAGAATCGTCTTGCAATGCTGCAAGTCTATCCAGTGATTTGTCATCGCTCCGCGACCGAAGGAAGCCCCCAGACCGGGGACCGTGGGGCTGTGTCAAAGCCGGGCCTGGTGCTCGACGTAAGACAGGCCGAGCAGGCGTGCCGCTTTCTGGAAGAGATAGCACTCCTCGTTCGTGTTCTGCGCGCCGCCCAGGAAACCGATCGCGTCCGTCCGATTGACCGGAACCTCCTTGTCATTGACCTTTTCGGTAGCGATCCAAGTCGCGTCGCGCGTCTTGCGAATCGTCTGTGCGATCCGCCCCACGGCGTCTTCCCAAGAGATCTCTTCCCAGTGATCACTGCGAGGCGCCCGATATTGTGGCTTTTGCAGCCGATTCGGGGACGTGTGGGTCGCGAACATCGAGATGCCTTTGACGCACAGGGAGCCGCGATTGACGATGTGGTCAAAATCCCCCTCCATGGCAATCAGCTTGCCTTCGCGCACGGCGGCGATCATGCCGCATCCACAAGAACAAAAGTTGCAGGAGGTTGTGTATTCGGTGACGTTGGAGAGCTTAAGATTCTCGTTAGCTGCTCTAACTTCTTCCAAATTTAGCAGGCTGCTGACTGCCAGCCCCGCCCCGCCCCCAATTGCGCCCCTAAGCAACTCTCTGCGGTTAAGGACATTTAAGGATTTCTTCGCAGATTCGTTCTCGTTATGGTTCCGGACTTGATCTTTGCTTCCGGGACTCCCATCCCCACTCATAGGAGAACCTCAGTTCTGATGTGATTGAGCAACCCTCCTCAGTGAGCACTCCCCACCCACCACGTTCGGATTGCCGTTGGCGAATCGTAACGTCGCATTTTGCGTCACGGAAGCTGGCAATATTACCAGTGCAGATTTTCCGCTACCCTCTCTAAACTCAACCCACCCTGGTATCTGGAATCAGTCCTTCGCGTTTATGAGCGCTCCGAGCGAGAAACCAGCTTGGTTTTTGTTAACTCGTCACTGGGTGAGTCTTCTTGGCCTCGCGCTGCTTGCGACCGCCATCATTTCATACTTTTTTGTATTACCGCTTCAAGTTCGCGGCCATGTAGACAATCCTTACGTTGGGATTGTCGTCTTTCTGATCCTTCCGATCATCTTCTTTGCAGGCTTGGCGCTGGTGCCCGTTGGCATCTACCTTGGCAAGAAGCAACTTCGTGACGGACTGGCAGAACCAGCCTTCGATCGCAAGACCGCTTTAAGGCGACTGGCATGGTTCTTCGGCATCACAACCGGGTTAAATATCCTGATCGGAACTCAAATTACTTACCGTGCCGTCGAGCACATGGAGACGCCGCAGTTCTGCGGAGCAACGTGTCACACCATGAAGCCGGAATTTGCGGCTTACCAAAACTCTCTGCACTCCCGGGTCGAATGCGTCGAATGTCACGTGGCCCCAGGCGCCGCGGGCTGGTTTAGTAGCAAGACCAGCGGAATCCGCCAACTGGTTGAAACAACGTTCAAGACCTACCGAACACCCATTCCGTCAGCCGTGGAAAGCAATCGCCTGATTCCAGCCCGAGAGACTTGTGAGAACTGCCACTGGCCTCAGAAACTGGGTGGTGTACGCTTACGCGTATTCAGCAAGTTCGCCGAGGATGAATCAAACACACGCACGGAAACCGTGCTCATGATGATGGTGGGAGGGAACCGGATTTCCGGCATTCACGGCGCGCACTTCGGTCCCGGAGTTCACATTCGTTTTGCGGCATCGGATCCGGCACGGCAGTCTATTCCATGGGTCGAATACAGAAACACCGAGACAGGACTTGTCAAAACATTTGTTACGTCTCCAGGGGATTCCGAAAAGAATCTGCCACACCATGAGATGGAATGCGTGGACTGCCATAACCGGCCGACGCATACATTCGATCTGCCAGAACGCGCCATGGATAAGGCTCTTGCGCTTGGTGACATTTCGGTCAGCCTACCGTTCATTAAGAAAAAGGGAGTTGGATTACTGAAGACGGAATACCACTCGAGTGAAGAGGCGGCCATCAAGCTGCCGGAGGGCATTGTTGATTTTTATAGGCAGAGCTACCCCAATATCTTCGCGACGCGCGAACAGGATGTTCGCCAGGCCGGTCAGGCGATTTTGGCAGTCTACAATCGCAACGTATTTCCAGATTTGAAAGTAACGTGGGGCACGTATCCAAATAACCTCGGACACATGGATTTTCCGGGTTGTTTCCGCTGCCATGACGGGGGACATAGCACAAACGGAGGCGAATCGATCACGCAGGACTGCACCACTTGCCACGAGGCATTGGCAATGGACGAAGCGTCGCCCGAAATCCTGAAAACACTTGGCGTTGCCGAGAGGATATCCAAGGTTCAGAAACAATAAGCAAAGATCAGGAGTAATTCGAAGGCAAATAGAAACGCGAAATCACGCGGAAGGAGCAGGACATGAAAATCAAGTTTCCGGTTATTTTTGGGCTTTTGTTACTTGCAGCTACGAGTGCTTGGGGTGCGGAAGATGGAGCAGCGCTCTACAAAACAAAGTGTTCCGGTTGTCATGGCGCGAACGGCGAAGGTAAGCCCGCAGTAAAAGCCCCAGCGTTGAAAGGAACGACGAAGGACGTGGTGGAGCACCTGACGAAAGGGGAGGCCAGCAGTAAGCCACCTCACAACAAGGGAATGTCTGGGCTAACCGAGGAACAAGCCAAGGCCATTGCCGAATACATAAAGACTTTGCAGTAGCCGAATGGCATGGGCTGGAGGCGCATGACAGGAGATCCGTTAGCTGCACAAGAAGACGGTTAGTACCGGCGTTACTCGTGGAAGGAGCCTGATCGTGGAGATCAGTATGTCGTACCTACGAATCGTGAGGGCAACGGCAGGAATGCTGTTGGTCGCCATTTGTCCTATTTTCGCTGCGGGCCAACAGGAAAAGAATGTAGCGCCGCCGAAGGCAGACGCCGCCCATTATCTTGGCGCGGATACGTGCAAGACTTGCCACGAAGATCTGTACAAGAAGAACTTTGAAAACACTCCGCATTTCAAAACCACGCTCGACAGCGGACATGGGTGCGAGTCATGCCACGGGCCGGGATCAGCACATGTGGACGGTGGCGGCGACGTAACGAAAATCATCAGGTTCAGCACGTTGTCGAAGCAGGAAGC
>DATBFG010000065.1:0-89521 GCA_036558645.1 Terriglobales bacterium | reverse complement strand
AAGGACTTCATCCTCCACGCGGCGTTGCTGCGTCAGGGTTTCCCCCATTGCGCAAAATTCCCCACTGCTGCCTCCCGTAGGAGTCTGGACCGTGTTTCAGTTCCAGTGTGTCCGTGCGCCCTCTCAGGCCGGATACCGATCATCGCCTTGGTAGGCCATTACCCTACCAACTAGCTAATCAGCCGCGACCCCCTCCTCAAGCGAATTGCTCCTTTGATCTCTCGATGTTATGCGGTATTAGCCCCGGTTTCCCGGGGTTATCCCCCACTCGAGGGTAGGTAGTCACGTGTTACTCACCCGGTCGCCACTATACTCATGGATTGCTCCACTTTCCCGTTCGACTTGCATGTGTTAGGCACGCCGCCAGCGTTGATTCTGAGCCAGGATCAAACTCTCGTTTGAAACCTGATGTCTGCCGACGGGTAGTTGGCAGACTGCCATCTCCATCGCTCGAAAGGATGGAATGGCGACCACTCGATCCGAAGATCCAGTGGCCTATCTTGTGAGATCGTCCGGACTTTGGCCCGAACTCTTCTCTCACGACTGGCACGTTCAACCAAGTTGTCAAAGACCGAATCGCCTTCCGCCTGAGCGGCGCGCCTTCAGTCCAGCCCGGACTCACACAAAGTGCGAATCCGGCTGTCCTCGAAACCTTTTTAAGGTACCGTTCTGCCGTTACACTGTCAACCCATTGCAATCACAGGATTTCCACGTGATTTGCACAACCTTGGGGAGCTTCAACGAGCGATAGAATTGCCCCAAATTGAAACTTGAAACTGTTGGGGAGTCGCACGGAGCTGCTAAGCGCGCAACAGAACGCTACTTCCGCATCTCGGCGCAAAAGAAAAAACGTGCGTTTTCGGCACGAGCCGACACGGAAGCTACTCGATTAATAAAAGATCACTGGAGGTTCTGCGACGAACGCGAAAACCCTTCGGAAACCTTGTTCCCGAATGAAACCCCGTGGCCGGGGCTGAATCAGAGGAATTTTCTCTGTTTACTATGAGATGCCGGAAAAACGCGAGAGTTGCAAAAATCTCCGGCTAGCCACGAATCTGCTCTCGACTTCATTTTTATATCACGGGTATGGGGGGCACGCAAGAGGCAGGTGCAAAATTCGTCACTGCCGGGCTCTGCCGGGCTTACTGAGCTTGTCCAAAAATCTTGTCGAGCCATTTTTGGGCAGTAGTTTGAGCCTTCCCGGCGTGCGAAGCGAACCACGGCCAACGGGCTCGTAGTTTTTCCAGAAGATGGTGCGCCCAGGCATATTCGGTGGAGAGAATCAGGAGTCCCACTAGAAGAAATAGAACCCCTTGCAAAATTGGCAGGAACAATCCCAGCACACCGAACAGCACGAAGCCCCAACCTAGAACAAGAACACCGACCTTTCTAAATTTGGTCCGCACCGTTTTGAGCATGCCTGATATCAGATGCGGCCACAAGTTGGCTGCTTTCAGAAACGGAGCTTATCGCTCGATTGATGTCCGCCCGCAAGGCGAGTGTCGGGCTCGCTTGACCCTCAGCAGAGATGGTGGTATCCACTATGTGTTTTTCTTCCCCTCGGCCCTACCCTGCACGTTTGGAAATTTCCCTCCCCTGAGGGTTAGGAGTTCTCTATGCAACTGCCCCGCTTTCTGCGATTCACGATTCTGCTAACTGTCACCATCAACCTTATTGCCACCGCAACGGCCGAGATAGGTGGCCCCCTACCGGGATTGAAGCCGTTAGAAGCCACACACTTCACAAACGGCGAAGCGCAGTTCTTGCGCGTTTGGAGTGCCAAGGAAGGTCTCGGTCCCGTACTTATCGACGCAGCTTGCGTTCGATGCCACGACGTCCCTGTCACTGGCGGAAGCAGCACGCGCGTCTGGACAATGTTCGGGAGACTCAATCAAGACGGTACATTCGATCCGCTTGACGGAACTGGCACTTACCCCAATGAAGGCGGCATACTCTTGCAGCCGCGCTCCCTGCAAAAATTCCTGCCGAATTGTTCTCAAGGCGGAGAGAAAATCCCGCCGGACGCGAATGTTGTAGAGAGGCGTATCTCTCCACCAACATTTGGATACGGGCTCATAGATGCAATCCGTGATGCCGATCTGAAGGACCGCGAAACGTTTGAGCGAACCCACTATCAAGCTGATGGAATTCATGGCGTCGCTCCGGTTGTGACCACTTACTACCCTGCGGCGCCCAATGTAATAGGACGTTTCGGACAAAAGTCCCAGTTCGCGAACCTAGTGGAAATAACCGCATACGCTTTTGCTAATGCACTCGGAATCACCAATCCAATGTTCCTCGATGAGAATCTTCCCCAAGGACAGCCCATCGATCCCAATTGCACGCTGAACAGCAACGTCCCGAATAACAACAACACAGGCAGCAACGGTGCGGGGATTTTTCCGTTGTCGCACTTCATGCGTTTCCTGGCCCCGGCGGCACCGTTGGATTGCTCTAGCCCTGGTTGTGTTCACGGCCAGGAACTATTCACCACCGTCGGGTGCGACAAGTGCCATATGTCCAACTACACCACGCCGCCTAATGCGCGCGTGCCTCTGGACATGGCAGGCCATTCGGCGCCGAGTCCAGCTTTGAGCAACAAGATAGTTTCGCTTTACTCTGACCTGCTTTTGCATGATCTGGGACAAGCAGACAAAGGCGGCATTCCGGAGAGTACGGTTGTAACCGGCGTTGCGCGGGTAACCCAGTGGCGCACCGCTCCACTGTGGGGACTGCAATACCGATCTCACTTCATGCACGACGGCGTGGCAAGTTTGGACGACGCGATACGCCAGCATTCGGATGGAGCTACCGGTGAGGCTACTTCTGTGATCAACAACTACAAAGCGCTCTCACCGGAAGATCAGCAGGATCTCTGGAATTTCTTGGTGACACGATGAGCATGTGAGATCCGGGGAGGACTGAAATGGATGCCTCTGATTCATTGTCCTCCCCTTTCGCCCGCGGTTGGTCCTAGTCCCCATTTTTCTCGCATGCGTTGACGGAATTTCTCCCGCACCTGCTCCCGCTCTTCCGGAGTCATCCAATCACAGCGCTCCTCCATGCGACGGCGCCACTTGATACCACGCGGACCGTGCGACCGAAATCCTCCAAACAGAATCCGGCACAGCGCAAGCAGTCCCAGTGCCTGCCAGAATGTGATCTGGCGCCAGTCGAACAGCGACGGCAAGAGCCAGTTCCACAGGAGCATGACGATCTCAGCACCAATCGCCAGAAAAGCAATCAATCCTAGAATTGCCAGCGGAGCGATGAAAATCATCTTCTTTGTTCTTGGTCGCATGTTCTTGTTCCCCTTCATTTCATGAATTCGTCATAGACGCTTTGCAGGCGTTCGCGGAGATGCAGCACGGCGTAGTGCTTGCGCGAGAGCAGCGTATTCACGCCCACTCCAGTCCGCGCAGCAATTTCTTTGAAGCTGTGGTCTTCCAATTCGTGCGCTACAAAAACTTCGCGCTGCTCGGGAGGCAACTCACCAATTGCCAACTCGAGTTCGTCGAGTAGGACATTCCGAACGTATGCCGTTTCAGGATCGGCATCCGCAGAACTCAGCAGGTCTTCCCATTGCAATGATTCGCCATTTTCGTCCAGGACAATGGCTTCACTAGAGCCTTCTGGCTTCTTCTTGCGGAAGAGATCGATGATGCGATTGCGCGCCACGCGAAACAGCCATCCTGTTACATGGTCAATTGGCATCAGCAGGCGATTCGCTTCCACCAGTTCATAGAGAACGTCCTGCAAAATGTCCTCGGCATCGAGAGGATCGGGCACCCGCCGCCGAATGAAGTTGCGCAACCGGGATCCCTCGCGCGTAACGACCTCGGAGATCCGCTGATTCTGTTCCTTCATCGGCCGCGTTTTGTCCAGTGCCTGCTCCACCTACAGATGTAGACGGATGAAGGCGGAGAATATTTTAGGGTGCAGAAAACAACGCGCATCGTTGCTAGAGGAAGGTGGCTCTTACCTCAAGTCGATGGATTCGCCGAATTTGCCGATAGGCTTACTTGCCGGCACCCGTGGCTGACTTGGTCATTTGAAGGAAGCTTTCGACATTGGATTTATCGATCAATGAGGAACCGGTGTCTACAAAAGCTGGCACCGGCGCAAAGCTGTCCTTGGAGAAGTCAGCATCCAGCGTCTTCAACGTGTGATGATAAAGCTCATCGAGCATTCGCAGTCCAACGTAGGACATGGTGTATGGCTTCTGCGAGATCGTGGCGGCGATCACACCTTTGCGAATCCACTCCAGGGTGTCGGGATCGGTGTCCATCGCAATAATTACTTTGCCAGCCACACTGTTGGAACTTAAGACGTTCGCAACCTCTTTTCCCGCCTGCGCCTCAAGGCAGACAAAAGCATCGACCTTGTCCTTCTCCTTGCCGAGAATCTCGGTTGTCGTATCAAAGGCTACGCGGGGATCGCCGGCGATGTCGACAACGCGCGCGATCTTTATCTGCGGATGAGCCTCGAGAGCATCACGGTATCCGCGAAGACGTTCGTTGAGATTGGCCTGTCCGGGCATGGAGAATACAACCACGTTGCCCTTGCCCTTCAATTCAGTAACCAGACGTTGACCGCCGGCAAGTCCGGCCTGGTAGTTGTTGGTGCCGATGAAGAAGAGACGCTTGCTCTCCGGCGCATCCGAATCAATGGTGATGACGGGAATGCCGACGGCGACAGCTGCATCGATGCTGCTCTTGAGAAGGTTGACGTCAGCTACAGAGATTAGAATGCCAGTCGCTTTCTTGGATACTGCCTGGTCAAAAGCCTCTTTCTCCGCTTTGGGATCGTATGCGTCAGGACCAACGAAATCAGACCGAACCTTCAGTTGCGAAGCCGCTTGGGAGAAGCCGGCACCTGCCGTCTTCCAGTACGGCACACGAAGGTTAGCTGAGACCAGGTAATAGAGTTCGTCGGTCGAGTGCTCCGATCCACACGTGATCAGCGGGAGTACGAGAGCCAGAACAAGCGCGCACGCAAACAACTGGAGCAAGCGGGACATAAGATGCTCCTCGGGAAGGTTGTTACGATCAAATCGTAGGAATTGTAGACCCGCCGCATCAAGAAAAAAAGCGCCAACCTGGCGTGCGTTGCGAACTCCTATGAGGCCGCTACTTCTAGCGGAGGCTTTGCACCCTTGACTACGAGCCACAACATCAGTGCCATCTCTCCAAGGAGCGCCGGAAAAAGATAGTTCGAAAGCGCATCTTCATATCGTGGGAGCAGTAGACCGGTGAAGCTCTCGATGACATAGGCGACCCCATTGATGACGAGCCAGACTGCGATGAAGCGCGGCAGGAAACGTGACCGGTAGATTAAGATGGCTAGCGGAAACAGCCATAAACCCCACAGAAGTGAAGCAGCGTTGATCTGCTGGTGATGCAAACGCAGGAAGAACATTGCCATTGCTTCACGCTGAGTTTCGTTGAAGGCCGAGAGGAAATCGGGACCGCGGATGAGAATCAATACTGCAGCGTCATTTAGCACGTTTACGAAGTCGATGACGGCCGGCAATATTCCGCCGACAATCACCATCAGCACAGCAAGATTGTGATTCACGCCTTTGAGCAGGCGATAGAGAGCAAGCGTAAGAAAGACGAGAATAATCCCGCACAGAAGATCCGTCACGATACCGAATCGAAATAGCAGTTCGTGGGTCGCGATGTTGGCCGCTGTCGCATTCGCGTTGCCATGCACAAACAGTTTGCCCGGAATGTAGATAAGACGAAGAGGTGCCAGCAATACAAGGAGTAGGTAGAGCACTCCGGCAACTCTTCCTGGATTATGCGATGTATTCATAATCATTCCCGAAAGCTTCTACGAAGTCGGACAAGACGAGTTCCAATTAGATTGGAGCACGGTATCGCCTCGACCGAACCGCGGCCGCGAGGAAGATCGCAGCCGTGGCAAAGCCGATCCAAAGTCCCGGACTGCTCAGAAGCCGGCCTATGGTCACGTGTGTTGTCATAGGATCGAGCCCCATGCTATCGGGCGCCATCGACATGGCCGGTGCGTCACCGAAGAGCCGGCGTCCGATAAGGCCGGCAAAGCCCGCGGTGCGGAATATGATTCCTTCAATTCCGGCGATCGTGACAATCGGAAGCGCTGCCCAGAGGAATGTTGCACGCGACGCCCAGCCGGAGACCAGCAGTAGCCAGCAATAGATCGGAAAGGGCCACAGCGCGTGCCCCGTCACTATGTGATAAAACAGCAACAACCACATTCGTGAAAGCGGCAGGCTATTCCACAACGTCGCGACACTTTGACCGCTCGCCAGGACTACGGCGCAGCTGACAAGCAACATGATGCAATGCATTGCGATGGTGATTACGAAGATGAGGATTGGCACAATCACCAGCGGAATGCTTGCCTTCGCCAGCACGGCCGTCGCATCGGAGACCGGCATGGATTTCCAGAAGAGAATGCTGCGATCGCGGCGCTCTCCATGCAACGCGTCGACGCAGTAGAAGACACTCACTAGAATTCCTGTAAGCATCATCAAGCCAGCCGCCAGATCGTAGGGCATCTGCGGGCGAGATGGATCCAGTCGCAACGGGTGCTGCGAGATACCGGCGACTACGCTGATTGAGAAGGCTAGCAGGGCAGCGGCAGCCACACTGAGCGGTGCTACACAGATGAAACGGTACTCCCACAATTCGCGCCGCACCGACCAAAGAAACGGTTGACCTGCGGGAATGGACGCGGGCAATACGCCCCGCGCCTGAAAAGATTCGGGCATCGCGTTCGATTGTGTACTCATCGCGCTGCTCCTTGTGCGCTGGTCTGATTGCTCATCACGGCAACAAACAGGTCCGCAATGCTTGGCGTGCGTATCTCGCCGAGCTCGGAGAGTTGCTGACGATCCGCCTTGTCAAACAACAAAATGCTTCGCCCGATAACCTGGCGCTCGTGCATGGGATGGAACGCGCGGGCAGCAGTCACGCGCTCGGGGTTCACTATGACTTCGACGTATCGTGATTCGAAATCTTCCATCGTGGAGTTGAATACAATATGGCCGCGGTCGATAAACATGATGTCCGTCAGGACGTGCTGGACCTCGTCTACCAGGTGGGTTGCGATCACGATCGTACGTGTGCGGTCGAAATAATCGTTCAGCAGAGAGTCGTAAAACTGCTTCCGGAAGAGTATGTCTAGCCCAAGCGTGGGTTCGTCGAGCACGAGCAACTTCGCATCGATCGCCATTACGATGGCAAGGTGTAGTTGCGTCACCATGCCCTTTGACAGTTCTCGAACCTTGCTTGTGGGGCGGATGTTAGTCTTCGCCAGAAAGCCTTCGGCCTTCCCACGATCGAAGCGCGGATGCACGCCGCCAACATAGTCGAGAACTTGCGAAACTCGTATCCAACGCGGCAGGACAGCGACGTCGGCGATGAACGAGACATCGCGCATAAGCCGCTCGCGCTCGGTCCAGGGATTGCGCCCGAGCACACGCAACTCGCCCTCATATGGAATTAGACCGAGAACTGCATTAAGGGCCGTGGTCTTGCCTGCGCCGTTGGGACCAACGAGTCCTAAAATGCGCCCTTCCTCGACGTTTAAGTCGACATTGTCGAGCGCTAATGTCGTGCCGAACGCCTTCCGCAGGTGGCGTGCTTCAATGCATGCCATGGTTTCAGCGTTCCTCCTCTCGATCATTCGAACTTGATGAATCTTCCGGGGAGTTAGTTGAAGGAGACTGACTAGGGCCAGCAAGCAGTTCTTCCACTTTTAAGCCGAGCCTCTGGATGGTGGCGCGGATCCTTGGCCACTCTTCAACCAAGAAGGACTGCCGTTCGCCCTTGAGCAGCACATGCTGAGCCCCCGTATTGATAAACATTCCTCTGCCGCGCCTCGTCTCCACAATTCCCTCATCTACCAATTGTTGGTAGCCCTTCAGAACCGTGAGGGGATTGACCCGATACTCCGCCGCAACGGTGCGCACCGATGGCAGCGGATCGCCTTCCTTGAGCACGCCGTCGAGGATCATGGCCACTACGCGATCTCGAAGCTGACGGTATATCGGTTGATTGTCGTTCCACTCACGGTCCATCCTATTTTCCAGATCGTCCTTGTATTAACAAATCGCGGTCATTCCGGATCGAGTTCGTCTGGGACGGACTCCTATTGTCCACGCTGCAAGTCCATGTGGGCATGAACAGGTTTGTCCCCAGGCATCATGTATGTCCAATCCTCGTAATGATGGTTCGCATCAATGATGGTAAAGACGGCATGATACATGTGCCCGAACTGATTGCTACCCGACAGGTCAAGGTAGTCGAATTCCACTTTCTTTCCATCCGACGACGCCTTGCCCGTCATACGCGGCCGGTTTCCAGCGTCGCAGTAATGCGTTAACAGCAAGCGATCGCTGTCGAGATAAAACATCGTAACGGGGTTGTCGTACTTGCTCGGATCGTCCGGGACTCCCGCTTCCTTCATCTCGTGGACGAGGGCATTTCCCCTCGAAGTCACTTTCATGGAAACCCGCGTCGGAGCCTTTCCCATGTCGTGCATAGGAGGATCGATGGTCACCGGTCCCTGCCAAACACCCGCGAGGGTTTTCATTGTGTCGAAGGATTTCTGGGCATCCGACTTTTCAACTGACTTGGCGTCGGACTGCGCAAAAGCCGAACTCATGAACAAAAGCAACATGACCGAAAGCGTTACCTGAAGCGATTTCATTTTTCATCCTCCTGATCAATGTCAATTGGGCTCAGCTAGCGTTTCAGCCTTGGGTGCAGTTCCTTCTGCCTCATCTTGCTGAACTAGTGTTATACTAAACTATAACACTAAGTATCTTGTCAAGGACTTTCTTGCATTGGCCATGCAATGCGTCCATATAAAAGAAAACGAAGGAGATCTTGGGAGAATACTGCCGAAAGTAAGATGGTCTCGCCCGTTTGTGAGGAGCCTGGATAGCCTGTCAGTTCTGGCAGTTCAAAGAGGTGATTGGCGACCCCTAAGATGCGGGACTTAGAAGTCGGCCACTGACTCCATCATGTCGATATTCTTCCGCCGCCAACCTCCGGGGACCGAGAACAACTCGGCGAGCCATCAGCACTCACACAAAGACAAGAGAATCTCTGATGTTCCTTCACACGTCCGTCCTCGGCTCACTGCGCTGGGAACCACCGCGCTTATCACCCTACTCTTCATCAGCGCATGTGGCCGCGCACCAGAGAGCCAGCCATCGACCTCCGGCGCTGGCGAATGGCACGAATTTCAAGGAACGTGGATCTCAACCGGAAACCGAAACGTGATTCGGTTGGGGGATGACCGCCGCGCTGCGATCGCAACGTTCACCGGATCTCTCTTGCTCAGCGGCCCATCGCGACCCGCAGTAGGATTCCGTGCAGAAGCAATCGCGTTCAACGACACCACGACCGGAATGATTGGGCGTGCGGTGTGGACCGATGAACACGGCGACAAGGCATTCAGCGAATTGCGCGGGGAAGGAACCGCTGCCCACAATAAGATCGAAGGAACGTTTGTCGGTGGAACCGGACGCTATGCAGGCATCACCGGCACGTACGAGTTCTCGTGGCGGTACCAGATTGAGAACGAAGATGGGAATGTACAAGGGGAGTCGATCGGTCTACATGGACGCGTCCGGGTAGATACATCACGGGCGACGCTCATTCAAGGAGAGCCGCAATCATGACGACGCCGGTCCCGATTTGGAAGAAGTTTTTTCCCTTCGTTCTAGCGTTGGTCATCGCATTCTGGCCGGTGCCCGCGGGCCTCACGGCACAAGCATGGCATCTTTTTGCCATCTTCGTGGCAGCCATCTCCGCTGTTCTGCTCGGCGCGTTCTCGCTGCTAACTTCAACGATGTTGGCCGCGGCAGCCGTGGTCATGACAAATACCGTCCCTGTGGCGAAAACCCTTGCTGGTTTCGCCAATACGAGCGTTTTGTTGGTGGTGGTCGCCTTTCTAGTCGCGCAAGCAGTTGTCAAATCCGGACTCGGGCAGCGAATCAGCTTGTTCATGGTAAGCAAGTTTGGCAGCTCTTCGCTGGGACTCGCCTATAGCATCGTCCTTACCGACGCGGCAATCGCTCCGGCGTTCCCGAGTAACACTGCGCGCGGTGGCGTCCTTTACCCGATTGTGCTGTCGGTGGCGCAAGGCTCGGGTTCAAAGCCTGATGATCCCCAAGGACGGCGCCTCGGCGGGTATCTGATGTTCTGCGGCATGGCGAGTCTGGCTGTTTCGTCAGCGCTGTGGATGACTGCGACGTCGGCCAATCCGATCGCCATTCAGGTCGCGAAGGAGTATGGGTTCGAAGTCGGCTTTGGCAAATGGCTTATCGCATCATCCGTTCCCGCACTAATCGCGATCCTGGCGTTGCCTCGGGTACTGGCGCGTCTGTTCCCTCCAGGTGTGGGCGCAACACCGGAGGCGCCGGCTGCAGCGCGCCAGGCACTGGCGAAGCTGGGACCGATGTCGCGCAACGAGCGCATCACGGCAGTCGCTTTCATCCTGATGGTCACCGGTTGGGTTCTTGCCGATCGGCTGAACATGAACGTGACCATTATCGCGTTCGCCGGACTGGGTGTATTGCTGTTTACAAATGTGCTCACCGCGGACGACATCGCAACTCAGGGCGATACACTGGCAACTTTTCTCTGGCTGGCGATCCTGTTCGCGCTAAGTGGGCAGCTCAATGAACTCGGATTCATGAGTTATGCAGGTCAGCGCCTTGCCGCGCACATGGCCGGTCTATCATGGCCCGTGACGTACGTGGCTCTGATCGTGATCTACGTAGCCATCCACTACATGTTTGTAAGCCAATCATCACAGGTGCTTGCTCTGTTAGGCGTTTTTCTCGACGTGGGAATACGTGGTGGAGTTCCCGCAGCGCTCATGGCTTTTGGACTATTTTTCGCCAGCAGCTATTTTTCCGTGATTACGCCGCAGGGTGGGAGCCAAAACGTGATCTTCGTTGGCAGCGGTTATCTCACCCAGTCAGAACTCTATCGCCTTGGACTACTGACTACGCTTTTCTTCCTGGCTGTGTTCCTCGTAATCGGTTCCGGATGGATCATGCTCGTGGCGAGGTGAGTTGAGAACACTGCTGGCACACGCTGCGTACAATTCTTCTAAACGACTAGGCACATTTACTTGAACCAATGGTAGCCGAGCAAGATTTCGATACCGTTGAACTCGGGATTACGCGCTCCCAGGTTGGCATTCGAGACATGCAACCAGCGGCAGCCCAGATCAAGAGCCTGAGAGGGACGAGTGTCTAGATATATCCCTCCGCCACCAGTCGCGGTGAAGTTGAAGCTTGATGTGTCACCTGTTGGCAATTCCGAATTCGTATAGGTACCTCCCCCGACCAACTCAAAATACGGCGAGATTCGGCCCTTCTTGTGAGCGAAGTTCCAACGCGCCACGATCGGATCGAACCCCGCGCCGTAAATGTTCTGGCTATTGAATGTGACGAAAACTGGGGCGAGATTAAAGCCCCACTCCAGATCGCCGCGCATCCATCCTTTGCCGAGATCGCGAAAGAGTGTCCGTCCGACGAAAACGCCAGCCCTGAGGATTTGACCTTCTGAAAAGTCGTCGTGATTCTCTTCGCCGGTTGAGCCGCCTCCCCAGACTGCGATATCCCAAGTTCGCCGATCTGTAACTGGCTCAGGTTTAGTGTTCTGCGGAGCAGCCAACGGAACAATTGATAGAAGTGTTATCGCAGCAAGGACTCGTGCAAACACAATCGATATCATCGGGCAGGGTTTGGCAACTCCATTCCGCCGCCGGGACGCGACGCACGATACCAGGGCCTCCTGCCGTGGAGCATGGTTGCACCGCTGCGAATTGGATTGACAGCGCAGCGCGTAAAGTCGATCAAGAAGCGATTGCTCGTGGAGCTTTCAACTTTGCGGACTAGCGATCGATCAAGCGCATCTTCCATAACCATCCATCCCAAGCCCGCTGTAGGAGTGATTACCAGATCAACTTGGCCTACTCCGGATACACAGTCTTTCTTGCATGGCCAGGTACCATCTCGGCTCCACTGGCTGCGGGCAGCGGTGCCGTACTTTGCCACGGTCATCTCACTCACGGGTCCGATCTTCCACTGCGTGCTGTACGCCGCATTCCACATCATGGCCTTGAAGCGGCTCCACCAGTAGGCCTTGGACATCGAAAATTCCAGCTTCTCACCCTGAGGATCATTCTGTACCTGGATATAGCCGGTAAGCGCGCCTTGCATGGGATGCCCAATGTAATTTGTCAGGAAGGAATCGCCGTCGTCCCAGCCGGCACTCGCCCAGGTGGAAAGCGAGTGCGTGTAGTCCCGCCAGTAGTGATTAAAAGGTATCCCATTTTCTATGGTGACCCAGTGGAAATCATCTTGCACAACGAATGCCTGCTCGATCCCGAAGAAAGCGGCAGTCTCCACAAGAGCCCGCTTCCACTTGAAGTGCTGTTTCGTTTCCGTTTCAGGTGCGATCACGACGGAGGGAGAAATCATTGAGGGATCGCTGCTTGGTCCCACGTCATCGCTACTGTTTTCCAGATCGAAGTTCGGATTTGAGAGTTTGAGGGTATTTGTCCCGCACGGCACAGTTGGCGGTTCAAATAGGTTGCACTCGAACGAAAGCGACTGCGCGAGGGCGAGAGCGGGGCATAGCATCAGAGTGACTAAGGTCAGCAACCACGTCACTGCTCCCTTGCCAACGATCTGGTCCCCGATAGGCTGCATGCCGGATACCGCTTCGATACGAGTTTGCGCGAGGTTAGAGGCCCGCTTAGGGGAGAGTAGAGCGTATAACAACGCCGACTGCAGGTTCAAGCGGGTCGAATTGACACAATCAACCTTCCGGAAGTGACAGGGGAATTCTCCTGGATAACTCACACTGGCATGGAAGCGGGCTTAGAATGGGGGCGCTTCCCCCGCGCAACTCGTTTCAGTCTCCGGCGAATTCGAGCGTCACGAACTTCGCCGGATTCTTGCTGGCGTTGGTTAAGGTGTGCGTATATCCGCCGGGCATCCACTTAACATCTCCCGCGTTGAAAATACCCGGCACTGGTCCCTTCCCTTCTATATCGCTGCGTAGCTGAAGGTCACTGACCGCTACAAGCAAATGCGGACCCTTGTGATGGTGTCGCGGCATGGTTGCTCCCGGTTGCAACTCGATCTCGCTTACGCGCACCCCGTCCTCCACAAACAGTATGTGTTTCGTGCCCCCATTGAGCACATTCATCCCGCGCTCTTCGTCCCACTTTGCCGGTGGATGCTTGTGAGCCTCTTCGTCCTTCATGAATTCGATGGTTACGTTGCGAAACGGCTTATCGGCAAGGTTCTTGGCGACGTGTGCAAAGTTCCCGCGGAGGAAACGGGTTTCGCCATCCTGAAGCTTCAGAGCTACTGGCGGTTTGCCTTGGACGTCATTTTCTAATTGCGCGTCGCCTATACTGACAAATATGTAATCGTGAGCATGATGATGCAGCATGGTAGCGGCGAGCGATCCGACTTCCACTTTGTAGGCGCGAACAAATTCATTGTCGAGAACCAAGTGATGGTTCGGCTCGGCGTTGACCTCGACTGCGCTCTCAGCTGCGCCAAGGATCGCGAACAAGGCAACTGTCAGGACTGCAGCTGGTTTTGTCATGCGGGAGATTGTAGCAGCGTAGGCTAGATCGACAGGGCAAAGTAGGTGTGCCGGTGAAGCAAGCTGTTCTCGTCGCCGATCAGCAGCCACTCCTGCCAGTCACTCGACGTGATGAGCAGCTTCAGGCCTTTGGCATCGGTGGGCACATCGAAAATGAGACTTACGTCATAGGTTTCGCCGGGGCGGAGGGAGGTGTTGAAGGACCGCTCGCTGCTTCCTGCCGGTAGATATTGACGTCCCTCTTTATCGACAAGCCTGGCCGTGCGAGGGTTGGGGGTCAGCGGACTGTCGCCCCTGTCCTCGGAGATCGTCTTCTCATCAAATCGTGTTCGCACTGTCAGGCGATACTCGGTAAGGGGCGGTGTGGGACTCGGAAAAGTCTTCACGTCCACCAGCGAATAGGCAAGATGACAATCGATTTCGCAGAAATACTTCTCTTGGCCCCGATGCAATAACCGCTCTCGGCTGATGACCGAGAATCCAAGAAGCACAAGCAAGTAAGTAAACCCGGCGATTGCGGTTACTTTCCACGTCCAACGCACGAGTCTAGGCTTGCCAACAAATAAGCCGGTAATAGTAAGCAGCACTGCGGCCCCCAAGCCTCCGAAGAGTGCCAGAAAACCGAGAACCGCAAGGGGAGCAGGGAAATTCATATTTGTATTCATCGATGCAAAGTCCCGAATTGTCACGAGTCAGGCTCGTGGGTCATGTACTCGGAAGCCCCGAGTCCTATGGGTTAAATGGGGCACGAAGCCACATGGGTTAGGGTCGCTCTTTGTGTTCGAAGTTTAAGCAGCCTAGCGGTGGCGTGTAATGCGGATGACTTCTTCCATTTGATCAAGATACCCCTCAAGTGCGGTCCTGCCCGCAGGAGTCAAGCGGTACTCGGTACGAGGGATGCGCCCTTCAAAGAATTTGTTGCAGGTTATGTATTGACCTTCCTCCAGCTTCCGCGCATGCACGCTCAGGTTGCCGTCGGTAGTTTTAAGCAGACGTTTTAGATCGTTGAAGCTGAGCGAGTCATTGATCGCGAGGGCACTAATGATGCCAAGGCGAATGCGTTCGTGAATCAGGCGGTCGAGTTCAGGCAGTTCCGGGGCAGATTCGGAATGCGTGTTCCGCACTTCCTGTGGGCTGTGGATGTCGAATGTTTTCGGAGCGATTCTCGGCCTAGCCACCATGCCTCCTCGCCACCAGAATTCCGAAGAAAATGTGGAAGCCTGCGAAAGCAAAAGCCATCAGGAAATTCCCCCAGGCAGGCATCCAAACAGCGACCACACCAGTCAACATGAAACAAACTCCCATGACCGGAACTACAGGAACAGAAAACGCGCCACCTGTCACCACGCCCGTGCCGTAAAGCAGCAACCACATGGCCGGTAGCAGATGAACCAGTCTCGCAGGATAGAACACGGACGTGAGGAGCGCTCCGGCCGCAAGCGGAGGCAGAAAGCTGAATGCGAACTTACGAGCTGGGCCGCTGGTTAGGGCCACTCCCGTGCGTCGTGCCTTCATGTGGACGGCAATGGCACCGATCGCTGCGGCGATCATGGCCTCGGCCAGCCAGATCTTGACCCAGACGTGCATGGAGGTTTGCCGGCTGGCGAGGTAGGCGGCCAGCAGAGCTGTAGCACCGATCACCACCTGACCGTAGCCAGGGACGGCTGTAAAAGAAACGGATCGGGCCATGGTTTCGCGAATGAAACGCAGATCCTCGACGGCTTCATTCGGAAGCGCCCGCGTGCGCAGGTAGGGACGACGAAGGCGATGACCGCGCTCAACCATGAACTCAGCGTACCCACCAAGAAATGTTTTGTCAAGTACTTTTCACTGTAAAGCTTGCATATCCTCTACACTTTTTATTGTGACCGATCTTGGAAAATTGCTGGTATTGGTGGGTGGACTGGTCGTTTTGATTGGACTGTTGCTGGTCCTGGCGGGCCGGGCGAACCTTCCTATTGGCCGGCTTCCTGGGGACATTTTTTATAAGGGAAAGAACGCCACCTTCTATTTCCCGATTGGGACTTCAATCCTCTTAAGCGTGATTCTGTCGGCGATTATGTATTTTGTCGGACGATCGCGCCATTGAACCTTTTTCGGCGTCTGTGTCCCACTCCAACACTCAGTCAATCGAAGATTACTGCAAAGTAAGCGTCATTGCTTTGAAATCGAAGATTGTTTTGTGCGACTGCTGCAAAAGGTCGATGCCTAGGTTTCCCTCGAAAAACTTGCTCGTCTCCCCAGTGGGCGTCAAGAGTACATTCGCGGGCTTGAGAACGACTGGAAACCCTCCGATGACAAACGGGACAGATTTTAGGATGGCAGCATTCATGTTCCTTACGCTGCCCACTCCCTCCATTTTGTAGGAGTCGGTCCTTTCCGAATTCCGAATGAGTTCGGGAAACGCACTCGCGAAGGGCGGGAGCAAGTCTGTGTTGGTAGCTCCTGTATCCAGCACAAAACTCAGGTCACGGTCATCGAATTGAAGTTGGACAATCGGAGTGTTGCCGTCAAAGCAAAGGTTCGGCCGAGTTGCCTGTGCTTTCACTGACCTTGAGCTTATCTCGAATTTCTGGTCCGCACTCCACACAAAGCTCTCGAAAGCCAACAGCACCGGGATACCAATCAGCCCTCGCGATCCTGGTGATCCATCCTTGAATGGAGGCTGGTCATCGGGAAAGACCAGGAATGCCACGTTTTTAAGAATGATGGGACCAAAGGAAAGTTGATCAGCCACCGCTATCCGAAAATCTACACGCTCGCCCGTGGAAACGCTGGCTTTCGTGTCTACTGACTGAACCCGTAAGCCAAAGCGCTTCGCTTCGGACTCACTCAGAACTGAGAAGTTTGCGCCCGTGTCAAACCAATAGGTCGCCTGCACGCCGTTGATCGAGAAAGGCAGCCCGCCCCCTTGAAGCTGGAGAGTCGTGGAGCGTCTCCGCACCAAATGTTGATCTGGGAATTCACTAAGGGCGACGAGCAGGGGCCGAACGCTGAGCGCATCGGAATCCCCAGGTCTGATCGCCAATACGGCGTTCACTTGTACGACAGCCTCCCGATACTTTCCGTGTGTGATGTAAAGAGATGCTAAACGTTTGTGGGCCTCCACTGTTTCGTCCGATTTAGGGTCGGACTTAATTACAGCTCCGAGTTTCTTTTCGCAGCCGTGAGCATCATTGAATGCACACGCAACTACACCCTGATAGAACTGAGGAACATCTTTTCCTGCGACAGAATCACGGAGTTTGAACCAGCGGCGGGCGTCAAAGAGAGACTTGAGATTTGCGTTATCCGCAGCACCAAAACAGAGAGGAGCGAGGAGCAGAAGATACAATCCGGGCAACAACCCACATCTAATTCTGAGACTCCACGATGACATCTATTCAATCCAATGAGCCGCGATTCTAGCGCGGGATGAGCACTCTGATCAACCAATTTAGAACCAAGTTTAGAATGCAGTTTCACGTTGTACGAAGCCACTTCGATCACTCTGCATTGACTTCCTTTCAAGATCGCGACTCCCGAGATTCTTCCTGTAAACTGCCCAACAATGGCTTTCGCCGACCAACTCGGTTTCACCTTCAAACCGCCGGAGCGGCGGATATGGAACATTCGCGACCTGGTGTCGGCCGTGCGAACCCACATTGAGCGCGAGTACAACGATATCTGGGTCGAGGGCGAGATTTCGAATTTTCGTGCGCACGATTCTGGACATCTTTATTTCACCCTGAAAGATCAGAACTCACAGCTGAAGGCCATCATGTTCCGGTCCCAAGCCCGGCTCTTGCGTTTTCGTCCCGAGGACGGAATGCAAGTCATCGCTCGGGGCCGAGTGACGATCTATGAGGGTCGGGGTGAGTTGCAGATTTCGGCCGAGTATCTGGAGCCGAAAGGCGCAGGCGCGTTGCAGATTGCCTTCGAACAATTGAAGGCGAAGCTGGAAACCGAGGGCCTGTTTGACGCCGAACGCAAGAAACCAATCCCTTCCCTACCGCGGCGGATTGGGATTGTTACATCACCGCAAGCAGCGGCTCTGCACGACATCCTGAACATTCTGCGACGACGCCACCACACGGTCGGAGTGCTAATCTTTCCCGCTCAGGTACAGGGAGATGCTGCCGCGCTCGAAGTCAGTGCCGGAGTCCGCTATTTCAACAAGGCGCGCAACGTGGAGGTAATCATCGTGGCGCGCGGCGGAGGTTCAGTCGAAGATCTGGCTGCCTTCAATCATGAAGGCCTGGCGCGCACCATCGCTTCCTCCCAGATCCCAGTGATATCGGCCGTAGGACACGAGACTGACTTCACAATAGTGGATTTTGTCGCCGATCTTCGGGCGCCTACCCCGTCGGCCGCGGCGGAGATCGTTACGCGTTCCCGCCAGGACGTGGAGGACCAGTCGGAGAATCTCAGGCGTCGTCTCGAACGCGCCATGCGTTATCGGTTGTTGCTGGGACGGCAGGCGCTGGTTGAGCTCGGGCAACATCGCGCCTTTGCCCAAATGACTGGGATGCTCAACCAAAGACAGCAAAGGCTCGACGACCTGAACTACCGGATGGAACGATCTGTCCGACAGAAGATTGAGAGGCAGAGGCGCCGGTGGGAAATTGCCGCGGCCGCAGTCCGCCACTATGACGTGCGGCGAGTCCTGGCCGGGATTCGGCGCGAGATGGAAAGCCTGGTGACGACGCTCGCCAGCACCCAACGGAACCAACTGGCACAACGCCGCGCCCAGTTGGAGCGGTTGAGCGCAGAGCTGGCGGCGCTATCCCCGGTGGCTATTCTCGACAGGGGCTATGCCTTGGTTTTTGACTCTTCGGGAAGGTTGGTAAAAGAGGCGAACCAGGTCCGGGCCGGAGACGAGATCACGGCGAAGCTAGCTCGCGGCGGTATCGCAGCCACCGTCAGCAGGAAAACCTAGCCAAACAAGCTATCCCACCAACCTGCCTTTTTCGTTTCAGGAGCCTATCCTTAAGGATCCGCCTGAGTTGTTGATGGTGGATTACAATTGTCGTGAGGCGATCGAGTCCGTCAATACATCTTCTACGGAGAGGGGCGTTTCGTGAGTTCCATCTCAGCGCCGTGGCTACATGTGTCGCTTGGCTCCGTCATCGATGTGCTGCTGGTAGCGCTCGTCATTTATCAGTTTCTGGCTCTGATAAAAGGAACCCGCGCATCGCTGATGCTGATCGGGGTAGTGACCGTCGCTCTCGTCTTCTATCTCGCTCGCCTGGGTGAGTTGTACACCCTGAATTGGTTGATTACCACACTGCTCCCTTACGCGGTTTTCGCTCTCATCGTCGTGTTCGCTCCGGAGATCAGGCAGGCCCTCACGCGACTGGGCCGGCGAGTGACGCTAAGCCGCGCCATGTCCTCGGAAGAGGATGCTTACGACGACATCGTACTGGCTGCCAATCTCTTCGCGCAGAACCAGACCGGTGCGCTCATCGTGATTGAACGCGAGATAGGACTGCGCACCTACATCGAGAGCGGCGTTCCCATGGATGCTCATCTTTCTTATGACCTGCTAGCAACGGTGTTCCGTCCCAGCGCGCCTCTTCATGATGGCGCCGTGATTGTGCAAGGGGATCGCATCGCTGCGGCCGCCTGTTTTCTGCCATTGTCGATGAACCCGATTCTGTCAACTCAGCTGGGAACGCGACATCGTGCCGGCATTGGAATCACCGAAGAGACTGACGCCATTGCGGTCATCGTGTCCGAAGAAACCGGCGCCATCAGCCTCGCAGTCGGTGGGAAGATTGAGCGCGACGTCTCCGTGGAGCAACTACGCGAGCGGCTAGGCGGATTGCTTCGCCGATATGTTCCCCCTTCGACCTTACCGACCCCCATCTCGGCAGAACCCTCGCCAGAAGAAGAGGGCTCACTCTCACCGCGCGCCGGTGAATCGCGCGTCGATTCTGGAGTGGACGGATAGCGATGGCAAAGTTCCGCGACTACATCTTCCACAACTTTGGAATCAAGGTTATCTCTGTGTTTATGGCTGTGGGCCTGTGGTGGCTGGTTGCGCGCGATCCGATCTCAGAAATTCCGCTCGATGTACCGATCGAATTCCACGGTATTCCGGAGAACCTTGAGATTGCGACGGAAAAAATTCCTGAGGCGCAAGTCCGATTGAGTGGGCCCGAGCGGGTAATTCATGGGCTGAAAGCTTCCGACGTTCATCTCGAACTCGACATGAGTGGAGCAAGACCGGGGGAACGTACTTTCGATTTGACCTCGAAGGAGGTTCATCAGCCTTATGAGCTCGATGTGGTGCAGATAATTCCTAGTCAACTTCGATTAACCTTCGACACGCGGCTCACTCGTACTCTTGAGGTTCGCCCGAGAATCATGGGAACTCCCGCAAACGGCTATCACGTCACCCACATTAATGTGGATCCGTCATCGGTGACGGTCCGCGGACCGCAGCAACGGGTTGAAGCGGCGTCGGCCGCAGTGACCGACGTGATTGACGTCAGCGGAAAAGCTGCTCCAAATAGTTTCACCACGCACGTTTATATTGACGATCCAATGGTGCAACTGGTACGGCCAGGCCCAGTTCAAGTGACAGTTATCATAGAGAGGGTTGCGGGAAGCCACGGCGAAAACTGACCAGGACGAGAATGACATCCCAGAAAAGACAGCTTTTTGGAACCGACGGTATCCGCGGCGTGGCTGGGGAGTTCCCTCTCACCACCGAGAGCACATACCTGATCGGGCGGGCATTAGGGCACGATCTGAAGCGCACGAATCCTAAGGCAGCGGTGGTGCTGGGGCAAGACACGCGAGCATCGAGCGCATGGATTGCTGAGCGTCTGACGCTAGGTCTGGATTCCGTAGATGTCGAGGTGCACAGCGCCGGAGTGATTACAACCCCGGGCATTGCCTATCTGGCGCGCTCCCGCGACTATTCTGCGGGTGTTGTGATCTCCGCTTCGCACAATCCCTGGACCGATAACGGGATCAAAGTATTTTCCGGCGATGGATACAAATTGCCCGATGCCCGCGAGCTTGCGATTGAGCACGAGATTTTTGCCCTTCTGCAGAATCCGTCGGCGCATGCAGCGCCCGAGAAGCAGCAGCTCGCCACAAGCCTCCCGGGCGAGGCTTCGTTGCGGCGGTCTTACATAGAATGGCTGGCCAAAGATGTGAAGACAGATCTAAGCCGGTTGCGTGTATTAGTCGACTGTGCCAACGGGGCTGCGGCGGCGGAGGCACCTGAGCTTTTCGAATTCTGCCGGGTCAAGGCGACATTTCTGTGCATCAATCCGGACGGGCGAAATATTAATGAGGGATGCGGGGCACTCCATCCGGAGAATGTAGCCCAGGCAGTTGCGGCGCAGCCGGGGAAATTTGATCTCGGAGTGACTTTCGACGGCGACGCGGATCGCGCTCTGTTTTGCGATGCCGAAGGCCGCGTGGTGAACGGCGACGCAGTCCTCCTGATGGCTGCTCGGGATATGAAGGCCCGTGGCATTCTCGCGGGCGACACCGTGGTTGCTACAACGATGTCGAACATGGGAGCTGAGATTGCGCTGCGGAATTCCGGCATTCGTATGCTGCGGGCGAATGTAGGCGATAAATATGTGCTTGAAGAGATGCAAAAGACCGGGGCGAGTTTAGGAGGAGAGCAGTCGGGTCACATCATCTTCCGCGATGGCGACGCGACGACTGGCGATGGAATCCTGACCGCGTTGCGCGTATTGGACATCATGGCGCGCCGCGGACGCTCGTTGGCAGAGTTGGTTTCTGACCTGAAGGTTTTTCCGCAGACAATCCAGAACGTTCGCGTGCGGGAGAAAGTTCCCTTCAAAGAAGTTCCTGCTATTGAAAGCGCAATCGCAGCGGCCGAACGCGAATTGGATGGCAATGGCCGCGTGGTGGTGCGTTATTCAGGAACCGAGGCTCTAGCGCGCGTGATGGTTGAAGCCGAGTCGGAACAGAAGATGAAAGCGCTCGCGGATAACATTGCCGGGGCGATACGGGCAGAGTTGGGGAGCTAGGGTATTTCGATGTGAGTGATTTCCACAACCGAATTTGCTCCAGAGCAACTAACTGAACTCAATTTCGCAACGAAATTGTTCTCAAAACAAGCATGAGCCTTATTTGCTGTAACTTATTGATTGCGCTGGAGCAATGAGCGAAAAGGTGAAACCATTTCAGAAGTGTCACCATCTTATCTTGTAGACGAGCCCCGGTAACTGCGGGTCTCAGGTGAAACAGAAAAGTCCAACGTAGTCGAACTCGCCTGAGCACGGTCCAGCAGAAAATTTCATAGCAATAACCTGGTGACTTCTTAACTTCCAGGTGGGAACAGAAGTGTGTTTCGGCAGATACCGTAGCTCGTACTTCATCATAGATAGGAGCATTAAAACCGTGAACTCTCCCGTCCTCGCAATCCACCAACGCACAATCAAGGCTGCGCTTCTTTCCATCGCGCTGATGATCACCTCCATCGTTTTGTTTTCGGCACCGGCACACGCGAAGAAGTCCTGCGGTGTTTACCAGGTCACCATCGGCAACAAAGTTTTTTCCGGGAAGCAGACGACCGTTGTCCCTGCGGGCCCTCTTGCCAACAAGATCGCTCACATCCAGGGACAATATACGGACTTCTATCTTGACCTGAACACCTTCACCGTTCTGAACTACAAGCTGGTGAAGGCCAACACTCAGGTTTTCGACAGCAAGACTCCGGTCGTCGCTGGCGCACTGAATTCGCCGTTGGTTCTGAAGTTGAACAATGAACAGATGGTTCTTGAGCGCAACAACGACACTTCAGACATGAAGATCCAGGCAAAAGATTGCGACAACGGCGGAACCTTCCAGATGGAAACCGACCGTCCCGGACAGGAAACCAACAAGCTGGCGCAAGGAATCAACTACTGCTTGCAGGATAGCGCCAGCGGCAAACTATTCTTCACCAATGGCCCTCTGCTCGGCTACGACAGCCCGCAGCTCGCGACGCTGGTGAACTGGACCTCTGACAAGGCGACTTGGTCACTCGAAGCTGGAGGACGTATCGGAATGGTCACCGGCGAAGACGCGGAAGAAGCGCTCGCAACCACCGGAAATTCAGCTGCCTGCGGGCGATAGAACCGGTCGACTTCATAGTTCGCCAACTGTCTGAAGCACGCCCCGTGTCTCACTTCGTATGAGGTGCGGGGCTTTTCATTTGTGCGCAGTTTCGACTTAAGGCTTTAGAATCTTGTGAGAGTATTCCGTAAATTCCCATGACAACACGGGTAAATCGATCAGCCCTGTATGCAACAGCGACCATTGTGCTGATCCACCTTCTTGTGAACTTTGCCCATGGTTGGGCCCACCGCCAGCTGGAGATTGGTCTTACTACTTTTCAGTCGGCGTTTGTCATCATCGTAGTGTTGGCCTTGCCATTGCTGGCTCTGCAAATGGTCTGGGCAGCAAGAATACCTGCCGGGCTCAGATTGTTATCGGCTTCGATGTTTGCCGCGCTGATGTTCGGTCTGTATCATCACTTCCTGCTTGCCGGGCCTGATCATATTCATTCTCAGCCTGATAGTACGTCCGGGGCTATTTTCGTTGTCTCCTCTTACCTCTTGTTGATCACTGAGGCGATCGGAACTTACATAGGTATCCACTTTCTGCGAGGGGAACAAGGTTTGCGTTAAGAAAAAAGGCCGCCTGGTCTCCCAGACGGCCGCTCACTCAGGACTTCAATTCACTCAGATTACTTGCCTGTCTTCCCTACATCGGTACCAACACCGGTGACAAAGTCCCAGCCAACAACAGCTTTAAATTGACCTGCCTGGCCGGACGTAATGTCGGTAAATACAGAAGAGTTGCCGAGATTGCTATAGATCTCTGCGTTTTCTGCCGCCGTGCTCGTGTTGAACGAGCCGGTAGAGTTGACAACGCCAGCCAACGCCGGCGAAGACAAACTCGTGCCACCCACCGTCAGCCACTGAATGTTGCCGCAGGAGGGATTGGTGTTGTAGACAGAGGCTCCGGAGAACGGATCCGCATCGTACGAGAAATCCGGCGTGCCACGCTTGGTTCCCACGATGTTCTGAACGACATCCTGGTAGCTCGGGCGGGCGATGAAACGGCTGGGACCGCCGCCGCTGCCGCTCCATCCGGTTTCATTGGTGAAGTTTCCGTTGGTGCGGTTTACGCGAGTGCCGCCTGCGGAGACCACGTTCGCCGATACGCTAGGCCATCCAACAACGCCACCCGAATCGCCGCTCGAAGCAAAGTACACAACGCCGGGTTGCGCAAAGTGCGAGTCGAACTGGGCCTCATTGGAGGTTTCGCCGCCCTGCCAACTCATCGTAACTTCACCTTTGCCACCATGCTGGGCGATCAACTGATTAGCCTGGTCCACCGCAGCAAGCAGATCGTTGTTGAAGTTGCTGTTGGCTTCGACGAGAAGAATTTGCGCATTGGGAGCCATCGCGTGTGCCCACTCGATATCGAGTGACATTTCGATGCTCCAGTTGCAATCATTCACCGGGTTTCCTACTTTGACCTTGTGAAACTTCGGCGCGGGCAATCCGAATTGCTGCGAGAAGTGTTGGAGATCCTGCAGAGCGGTGGGATAGTCGAAGGCATCCACGATGGCAATGATTCCCGCCCCACCCTTAGGATTCGACGTGCTGCCGTTGATCGGGCATCCCGGGACAGGGTTCTGTACCAGCTTATAGACACACCCAAGGGATGCGGGCGTCTCGCCGGTCGGAATCGTCGAGAACGGCGAAACACCTTCCGGCTTCAAAATCACGTAATTCGTGTGGGCTTTCACACCGGCATCGCCGGGCTGGGCAATACTTGAGCTTGGGACGATGATCGATCCCCGTCGTGTCTGGGCGCCTGCCGAGACTGCGAGGGTGATCACCACGACGAGGAAAGCAAGCAGAAATTTACGACTCTTTGTCATTACAAGATTCTCCTGGGACAAGGTTATGGCCCGGGCTGCACGAGCCAGAGACATCCAGTCACAAAATGACAAGGATTATTAGTCAGCTTTCCAAGGCCTGCAAGGACGGTAGACACATTTTGTTGCATCTACTCCAATAAGTTGCAAGAAGATGAGTCTAATGGGCCATATTTAGACTACTTTGGCAAGTACTATCAAAACTAGTACTCTCTAGACTAAACACTATTCTTGCCTAGTCACAACTCTTAGTATTTGTTATCGATGTCAAGGATCTAGGATACTTTCGGACTCTATCCTCATGGAATGTCGGATGTGGCAAACCCCTGATGCCAGCCAGTTTGCAACTCTCGCCCGCTCACGTTAACCTCTTTGGCCATGAACCGTCGAACCTTTCTACAGGGTAGTACCGCCGCCGCTGCAATGCTCTCTTCCCGTCGGTTTTCGTTTGGCGAGTCGCCTGATCTTCAACCTGTCTTCAAAGAAGTCGAAAAGCGCCACGAGGAAGCCATCCAACGCCTGCAGGCGTGGATTCGACAGCCGTCGATTGCAGCTGAGAATCGGGAGGTCGACAAAGGCTGCGAACTCACCATGCAAATGCTGCGCGATGCGGGATTCCAGTCGGTAACAAAGCTTCCCACGGACTACCAACCGGGCATCTTCGCCACCCTTGATGCGGGAGCGCCACGCACGCTAGGCGTCTACTTCATGTACGACGTGAAGCAGGTGAATCCGGCGGAGTGGTCGTCACCCCCGTTCGATGCCGCGCTCGTGGATAAGCCGGGTGTCGGTAAGGTAATCGTCGGCCGCGGCGCCGTGAATCAGAAAGGCCCAGAGGCGACATTCCTCGCGGCCATTCACGCCATTCAGGGTTCCGGCCGCAAGCTCCCCGTGAACTTGGTTCTCATTGCCGAAGGCGAAGAGGAGATCGGCTCGCCGCACATCGCACAGATTGTTCGGCGTCCAGAAGTGATTGCGGCGCTGAAGAAGTCGATGGGAATTTTTCTGCCGGATGCGGGGCAAGATCTGGACGGAGGCGTCACCATGGAGTTGGGCGCCAAGGGTGTCGTGGAACTCGAACTCGTCTCGAGCGGAGAAAAATGGGGACGCGGACCAGCAGCCGATCTGCATTCGAGCGAAAAGGCACGTGTAGATAGTCCCGCATGGCATCTGGTCAAGGCGCTAAACACACTGGTCACACCCGACGGAAATACTCCGGCTATTCCTGGATTCGCGGACAAAGCGCGTCCGCTATCAGCGCAAGAGAAGGCGATGATCGCGACCGCGTCCAAGCGCCTGGATGAGAACACGGCAAAGAAGCAGATGGGCGTCAAACATTGGATCAACGACGTGAGCTGGCAAGAGTCGCTCGAGATGCTTATGTCTCGACCAACCGTGAATATCGAAGGCCTTGTCGGTGGCTATACCGGACCAGGCGGCAAGACGATTCTTCCGCATCGGGCGGTGGCGAAGCTCGATTTACGGTTGGTCCCCGACATGAAGGCTGATGAAGCGCTGGCGGCTGTGAAGGCTCACTTGGCAAAACAGGGCTTCGAGGATATCGAAGTCAACATGACGGGCGGGTACGACCCCAATAGCACATCTCCGGACGCGCAACTGATCAAGACGGAGCTGGCCGTATACAAGCGCGCTGGGATTGATCCTATCGTTATGCCACGCAGCGCCGGCTCTTGGCCAGGTTATGTCTTTACCGGCGAGCCGCTGAACTTACCTGCTGGCGGCTTCGGCCTTGGACATGGCAATGGAGCTCATGCACCGAACGAATATTTCCTGATCGAGTCAAGCAATCCAAAGGTGCAAGGGATGGATGGCGCCGTAAAGGCGTACGTGGAGTTGCTGTACGCGATGGCGGGATAACAATGGAGATACTGAACGTCGGGGCAGGCCAAACAAACGAAGAGCAAAAGGTAGCTGATGAGCACCGTCGCACCGACTTGCGTGCAGACAGTAGAAACGATGCGAACTTCTTCTTCCTTGCTGCAGGCCTGGCAGCCCTTGGCACAGGACTACTCCCAATCAGATTGAACTTCCTCGTGAACATTGGATTGATCGATCTTCTTTTGTTTTATGGGAGGCCATTGGGTCAACTTCACGCCATCGTGCTTTACATCGTGGCAGGGCTCTGGCTTGTCGTTCTTCTCGGTCTGGGGTTTATCGGACGGGGTGGTCATCGCTGGGCGTTTCTGGCGGGTATTGGCCTTTACGCCGTGGACATGATTGCCCTGATGATGATGTTTTCCATTTGGGCATTTGGAGTTCACGCTTTTTTCGTGTACAGGTGGTACCAGGGACAAAGCGCGCTGAAGGAAGCGGGGACTTCTGCCTAGCCGTCAACTTGATGAATCTCAGTCCCCAGATTGGATTTTCTGCCCCGATGTGTGCCGACAATTCTCCGGAAGATTCGCAAAAAATCAGCGTTGCGTGATGACTAGTACAGACGGAAGCTCACTTCCACATTGATCTGCACCGAGACGGGATGGCCGTCTTTCATGGCAGGCTCGAACTTCCAGGTCTTCACCGCTTCCATGGCTTTTTCATCGAGACCCAATCCCAGCGACCGGACGATGCGGATATCGCGTGGGCGACCATCTGCCGCGACAATCAGATAAAGGATAACCGTACCCTGATACTTGGCCTTACGTGCTTCTTCCGAATATTCGGGATCAGGCGCGAAGAGCGCACGAGGCGCGCTCACACCGCCGCCCACACGGTACAATCCGCCTCCAATCCCGCCGCCTTCACCTGGACCAACTCCCGGTCCAATTCCTGAGCCAACTCCGCCCCCGCTCCCACTACCGATGCCTCCCCCGGAACCAGTGCCGTTTGACGGCGGACCCATGACTCCTGCCAACGGATCTCCGACTTGCGCAACCGGAAACTTGATAGAAGGGGGACCGACCACGGTGGGGTCCATCGGAAGTTTTGGAACTTCGTCGCGGACGACGACTACGGGAGGCGTGAACTGATCTCGCGCAAACTTAGGAGGCGATCCTTTGGAAGCCTGGAGCTTGTCGCGGTCTCCGCCCCCTCCACCCCCTCCCGCCTGCGTCTTGGATGCCGGAAGAACATAGGGACTGATATCGGACGCCAGCGAAATCACCTGGTTCTTGATCTGCACCCGGTTCTCAACCACCCAATGTCCGGACCAGATCAACAGACCAGTAACTGCCAGATTCGCGACGTACGAATAAATAAACGCGGTGGGCTTGGCACGATAGATGCCATAGCCTTCCCCGGTTAGGGTGGGCATGACAGGACTCTGCGGAGTCTCGACAGACGGCTCCTCGGCAATCGGCGCACTGGGTGCAACCGGCATGACGTGAGTACCTGCGCAGCACCAAGTATATGCCTCTAGACGGTCATACGTATGTAAATTGATAGGTCATTCCAGTGCCCTTCGCGCCGATTTGAACAGCGCAGATCATTCTTGTTGTGGGAATCGAACCTTGATGTATGCTGCTGCGGAGCAGGTCAAAATGGGCACTCCCATCGAGAAACCCAGAGCTGCAGAGAGCGATCTCCCGAAGTACCTGACACAACTCATCATCGTGTTTGTCGCCTACTTTGTGGCAGGCAAACTGGGACAAGCGACAACCAGCATTCGAAGCAGCAACCTGGGACCGGTTTGGCCTGCATACGGTGTGGCCGTTGCTGCCGTGCTCATGTACGGCTATCGGATCTGGCCTGGAATCTTTGCAGCAGCCTCGCTAGTGGCGTTTTTAAGCCCAGTCATTCCGTCAGCCGCGGTTGGGCAAGCCTCTGGCGCGACCTTCGCCGCTCTCATTGCGGGCGTTTTATTGAACCGCGTGGTTGGATTTCAGCGTTCGATGTCCCGTTTGCGGGACGCGCTCGGACTTATTCTCCTTGGCGCATTGGGAAGCGCCCTGATCAGCTCATTGATCGGCACTGTTGTCCTTTACGCGACGCACATCACGCCGTACGAGGGACTGGCGTCAGCGTGGTTTATCTACTGGCTGGGGGACGGCACCGGCGTCCTATTAGTTACTCCGTTACTTCTAACCCTCTCTTCCCTGTTACAAATTCGCGAACGAAAGCGAATGCTGGAACTCGGGGTGGTAGTTCTTCTTTCGATCGCAGCGAGCTTCTTCGTCTTCGGTGACCTCTCCTTGTTTCATGTCAGGCTCCATGTCCTTGCGTTTAGCGTGCTCCCATTCATCATGTGGGCCGCCATCCGCTTCGAGGTAAGCGGAGCGGCATTATCGATTCTGCTCGTTGCCACGATTGCAACCTTGGAAACGGCTTTGGGATCCGGTCCGTTTTCGGCCAACACTCAATTCATGAACGCCGTACTGCTGGACATTTTCTTTGGAGTGTTGTCAGTCACGGGATTAACACTGGGTGCCACCATCGCGGAACGGGAAGAAGGTCAGCGTGTGCGGGAGCAGCTTATCCGCGAGCAGGCGCTGCATCAGCGGGAGGCCGAACTCATCGAGGCGCAGCGCGTCGGTCACCTGGGAAGCTGGCTTTGGGACGTAAAAACTGGAAAGGTCACGTGGTCGCAAGAGTTGTATCGCCTCTATGCACTCGACCCTGCCTTGCCGGCTCCCACCTACGAAGATCATGCAAAGTTGCTGACTGCTGACAGTTGGCGAGCGTTGCAATCGGAAGTTGAAAAGGCGCTACGAACAGGCGCTTTTTACGAGTTGGACCTGGAAATTCTGCGCGCTAGTGGTGCAACACGATGGATACGCGGCAGGGGAGAGGCCTTGCGCGATGCAACCGGGAAGATTATTCAGCTTCGCGGCACTGCAGTAGATATCACTGAACGGAAGCGTGCAGAAGAAACGCTACGCGAAAGTGAAGAACGGTTTCGCAGCATATTCCGCGATGCAGTTGTGGGTATGGTTATCGTCTCGCCACGAGGACATTTTCTCGCCGCCAACGACGCCTTTTGCGACTGCTTAGGATACTCGGAAGGGGAACTCCGGAATAAAACCGTACAGTCGATCATATTTCACGAAGATTGGCCCTCATTCGTACGGGTCTTGGCGAACGCCCTGAATCGGGGAGAAAGCTTTCGCAAAATCGAGAAACGCTGCGTACACAGGAGCGGCCGAATTTTATTCACAGAAAGCAGCGGTTCGGTGATTCGCGGCTTGAAAGGAAGCGCAAAATACTTTGTGGGAGAAGTGTTGGACGTCACCGAGCGGAAAAAGGCGGTGGCCGCGCTCTCCAGCGTAAACCGAAGATTGATTGAAGCACAGGAACAAGAGCGCGCTCGAATCGCTCGCGAGCTTCACGACGATATTGGACAGCGACTGGCATTGATGACGATTGCCCTGGGAGAATTGAAGGCAGAACTGGGCACCGAAGAGAGCCGACCTGCCGACCATATCCGTGATCTGTTACAGCAAGCCAGTAGCGTTTCGGCCGATCTGCAAGCGATCTCGCACCGTCTCCATTCATCAAAGTTGGAAGTGCTCGGTCTGGTAGCGGCTATTCGAGCTTTTTGCAGGGAATTCTCTGCGCAGCAGAAACTCAGGATTGAATTTTTACACGATGAAAGACCGCTGAACCTACCCTACGAACTCTCGTTGTGTTTCTTCCGGGTGTTGCAAGAGGCCTTGCACAATGCGGCAAAGTACAGTCAGGTCCGGCACTTTGAAGTGCGCCTGCGCAGCACTCCTTCGGAGATTCATCTGGCGATTTCCGATACTGGCATCGGATTCGATCCTAAGTCCACATCGAGCATGCAGGGCCTCGGTTTGGTAAGCATGCAGGAACGTGCAAAATTGGCCAACGGAACTTTGACTATCGAATCGAAACCCATGGGGGGCACTACCGTTCACTTGCGAGTCCCCTCTAAATCAGAGTGGATTGCGGGACCTCTGGACCAGGTCAGCACAGGATAGGCAAACTCCCAGCTCGCAGCCGGTGGTCCTACCGAAAAATTGCGGAAAAGAATCCCTTCAATTTGCCAAAGAAACCCTTATGGGCCGGCTCCGCCTCTGGCTGAGCGGGAGTTTCTCTAGAAGCAGGCGGACCCACCACTGGGCTTCCCAACGGCGGCTGCACGCGGGATTCAACGACAGGCAATCTTTGAGCCTCGGCTGTGGGTGCGGGTTGTGGGGCGGGCGGATCGCCACCGCGAAACACCAAAGGCGCTTCTACGGCAACGTGAACGTCATCAGGACGCGACTCGGGAAGCGGTGCCGTCACAGGAGGCACAACCGAGAGCGTGACCTGAGCAGGTGGCTTGTTCTGGGGAGAATCAGGCGAAGGAGCTGAAGCCGCGGCAGGCGTGGGTTTCACATCGTCGCCAGGGCTTGCCAGTCGAACGGTTGGTGGTAGATTGTCAGCGGAAGCGGAAGGCGGCGGCGACGGTTCTGAGGCTCGCATCATCGGCGGCGACGTTGCCGGGCATCCGCAACTCGCGGGTATCGTGCTGTCTATACTCGTGATTTGCCCGGAATGAAACATGACCTGCTCTGAAGGCTTCACCTGGTAGGTGCCCTCACCCATAAGTTCGGAAACGATCACAGAAGCTGTATTTCCCGGGAGCGCCCGAACGCAGGTGTTGCCGTGCGAATCGGCGCTGATAGCGTAGTCAAATTGACCCGGACCAGCCATCAGAATGCGGAAGTCGGGAGTCAGTACCGAATCAGCAGAGGCGTCCAAAGCATAGTGCGCTTCGAGCGCGCCCGTGCTCATGCCCAGCATGAGGGAACGTCCATTTTGCGAATTCGTGACGGAAACAGTAGTCCCAGGACAAACTCGTACCTCACCCCCGCGTCCCAGGCGCAACACGGCCGTGTCGGAACCTGCGGTGACCGACGATCCAGCGGCGAGACGATTTCCAGCAAGTACCACGGCACCGGTGGCGCCAGGAACAACCGGCACGGCGACTGGCCGCGGCGACGACGTCAGCGCAGGAACTGTGGGCGGTTTAGAGGAGGCGGCTGCGGCACTCTCGTCAGGGCGAAGGTGAACCAGCAGGCGATTATCGACGGTATCCCAGCGATAGCTGGTCGGCTTCAGCAGGTCGACGACAACGCGGACAATGGCCGGTGATCTCTGGAACTGATCGACTCGGATGGCACTGATCGAGTCGTTTTTAAAGTCGATGCGCTTGCGCTTCACGGCCATCACCGAGTTGGGGAGGTCAACCACGAGGCGCGCCGGATTGTCCACTTGCGTGATGGTTGGCGGAATAGGGCGGCTACACACGATCTCGACTGCGGTTTCATGCTTGTCGACCATCACTCCGACGGCGCGCACAATCGCAGGAGCTTGCGAATCGCTGGTTTGGCCGTGACAGAGAGTTGCGAATGCCAACACGGTTAAAAACGGCAATCGCAGGCCGGTGCGTCGAGAGGACTTCATTGGAGAATTGAAAGATTTCGCTCAGAAAACAATATCATCCGCGTAAAGCGGAAAGAAGTGGAAGCACCGCAGTCGTGTACCGGCAGTAACGCTACTCTGCCTTCGGCTCGGTTAAGAATTCGTATTCGTCGATGACGGCAGCCACGGCAACTTTGCCATCGCCGGAGGAATTGTTGACACGCACTACCCTGCCCTTGCAGTGGACTCGAATGCTTTCGGTAAGGGTAATCTCCGGAGGCAGAGTCAGGGTGAACTCGATTATAGATCCTGTTTCAATGGCAGCGTCGACGAAGAAACAGATGCCACGCGCGCTGACGTCGCGTGTTTCGGCGGACTTGTTTTGACTGCCGTTATCCTCGTAGCTCACCGCTACGGGTAAATGAAGTGCAAATCGTCGAGTGGACCGCTTGTCGGGGGCCTCGGCCATGGCTCCTCCATGGGGTGTAAGCATGTCGTGTTGCAACTGGGTGTGTCAAGGAATTGTTCACCGAGCCCCGGTTCAGGGCTGGTGTAAGCTTGGAGGAGACACCCATGGTTTTCGTTCTCGACAACTACGATTCCTTTACCTACAACCTGGTGCAGTATCTGGGAGAACTGGGCGCCGAGGTTGCGGTGCGTCGCAATGATCAGGTATCGGTTGCCGAAATCGAGCAGTTGCGGCCGGAGAAAATTGTCGTCTCTCCAGGTCCGTGCACGCCACAGGAAGCAGGGATCAGCATTGCCCTTATACGCCACTTCGCCGGTAAGGTGCCGGTGCTGGGCGTTTGCCTGGGACATCAGTCCATTGGGGCTGCATTTGGTGGACACGTGGTCCGAGCCAGGAACCTGATGCATGGAAAAACCAGCGCGGTCTCACATGACGGAAAGACTGTATTCAAAGGTATCGCATCGCCGATGACTGCGACCCGATACCACTCCTTGATCGTGGCCGAAGATACTTTGCCCGCAGAACTTGAAGTAAGCGCCTGGACCACCGAGAAAGACGGATCGCGCGTAATTATGGGACTAAGACACCGTGAGGCTCCGGTTGAGGGAGTGCAGTTTCATCCCGAAAGCGTATTGACGCAGGAAGGCATGAAGCTGGTTAGAAACTTTCTGGAAGGTTAGCGGAGCGGCGCAGCGAGAACTACCTTAACTTAGAACCCGCAGAATCCTCCCGCTTTTCCATCTTTGGCTTACAAATCGGGCATCGTTGCAACCGATGAATAAATCGCTTCCATCGCGGCCAGCTCTGTTTTTCAGACTCGTGTTGGAGCTGTTGCCACCTACGTCCGAATAACTTCTCGCGAAGCTCTGGATCACTCACCCCCATACTGACAACCCCTTAAATTTCCGTCTGGAAATAGGCTTCGACCCGGTCTGGTGTGTCTGTTATCTGAGGTGCTGCCCAATAAGCTGGCCCTTTGATAGTAAGCCCAGGGCGTATGGGGTGCAAGATTACTGCTGCTAGCGAGTAAGCATCCAGTCTGATGCTTTCAACTGTGCGATGTTGATCTAAATCAGCCCCTACGTGCAAGTTCCACGGCTCGCAACACCGCGTTCGCCTTGTTCATGCATTCCTGGTATTCGCTCTCGGGGACAGAGTCGGCTACGATCCCTGCGCCCGCCTGCAGGTACGCTTGATTTCCCTTGATTACGAGCGTACGGATCGCGATGCAGGAATCGAGATTTCCAGCAAAATCGGCATAAAGTACCGATCCGCCATAGATGCCGCGACGCACAGGCTCAAGTTCCTCGATGATCTGCATGGCGCGCACTTTAGGTGCGCCGCTCAGAGTGCCCGCCGGAAAGCATGCAGCCATTGCGTCCAGGGCATCGAGCCCATCCCGCAATCTCCCTTCAAGGGCGGAAACCATGTGCATGACGTGTGAATAACGCTCCACGTACATCAGGTCACGAACCTTGACCGATCCATATTCGCTGACACGGCCCACGTCGTTGCGCCCAAGGTCCACGAGCATGACATGCTCGGCTCGTTCTTTCTCATCGCCAAGCATCTCGTCTTCGAGGTGTTTATCTTCTTTCTCATCGACGCCCCGGTGGCGGGTTCCGGCGATGGGACGATATTCAATTTTTCGTCCGTTCACGCGTACCAGCATTTCGGGCGATGAACCCAGAATATGGATATCCCCGCTACGCAGGTAATAAAGGTACGGAGACGGGTTTACGGTTCGTAGCGCGCGATAAATATCGAAGGCCGCCACGCCTGCCGAGAAATCCAACCGTTGCGAAAGCACAACCTGAAATACATCGCCGGCAGCAATGTACTCCTTCGCCTGCTCCACGGATCGAATGAATTTCTTGCGGCTGACTTCCGCATGCACTCTGAGCTTGGCGTCCGGCGACGAAGTCGAGCGAAACCAGTGTCCAGGGCGAAGCCCGGACTGAAGCTTCTGTTCGATGGCAGCAATATCGGCGACCGCCCTGTCATAGGCGGCGCGGGGTTTGTCTCGCGTCAGATCAGCGGTGGCAATGATATGAATCTGGTGTCGCAGGTGATCGAAGGCCAAGAGGCGATCAAAGAACATGAGTTCGCCGTCGGGTAAAGAGACGTCGCGTTTTGCGTGCTCACCGATATTTTCCAACTGACGCACGATGTCGTATGCGAAGTAACCAACCGCGCCAGCCGTAAACGGCGGCAGCCCAGGAACCAGTGCTGGCCGATGCTCGCGCAGTAGTGTTTTCAGAACCTGGAACGCATTTCCGGTTTGCTTCTCGCGTTTCTTGCCGCGCTGGATCTCGATATCAGCGCCGCTGATTCGTACCTGCATGTATGGGCGAGTGCCGAGAAAGGTATATCGTCCGATCTGTTCGCCTTTTTCCACTGATTCCAACAGAAAGGCGTTCGGCTCTTTGGCGGCCACAGACAGGAACGCCGAAACCGGAGTCAACAGGTCGGCGGTTACGGACTTCACAACCGGTACCAGAGTCGCGTCAGAAGCGAGCTTCAAAAATTGCTTGTAATCAGGAAGCATGAGTCGGCATTCGCAATTATATTCGGGGGTTGCACGGAAGCCGCATAAGCCAGCGTACCCATTCGTGAATTGACGCAGGCCGGGCTTCTATAGATGATGAGGAGTCCATCACAGCATTCGACGGGGGCGTATGCGAGTTAAGTTTTGGGGCGTACGCGGTTCAACGCCCACTCCGCAGCCGGAGAATTTGCGCTATGGAGGCAACACCTCCTGCGTCGAATTACGGTTCGGAGAGGAGTTGTATATCCTGGACTGTGGAACGGGCTTCCGGGCGCTAGGGCAGCGTCTGCGCCGGGAATTCAACAGCCGTCCAATTTCTGCTCACATCTTCGTGTCACATTTTCACTGGGACCACATCCAGGGAATTCCCTTCTTCGCGCCCCTCTACGACAAGCCTGAAAACTGCTTTCATTTTCACAGCTCCAGCAGAACGCGTTCGCTAAAGAGGGTGATGGAGGAGCAGATGGCCGCGCCTTACTTTCCCGTGGACATGAGCGAGATGAAAGCGCGTCGCGACTTCTACGATATCGAGGAAGGCCAAGTCCAATTCGGAGACGTGAAGGTACAGGCGATGTGGCTCAACCATCCGCAAGGATGTCTCGGTTTCCGCCTTGAGACGAACGTCGGATCGGTGGTATATGCAACCGACAACGAGCCGGGCAATGAGTATTTTGACAAGAATCTGCGTAAACTTGCCGCCGGTGCGGATGTGTTGATCTACGACGCACAGTACTTGCCGGGTGAGTACGAAGCGAGGAAGCGTGGGTGGGGGCACAGCCACTGGCGTGAAGCGGTAGATGTCGTAATGCAAAGCGGCGCAAAAGAACTCATCCTGTTTCATCACGACCCTGACCACAACGACGCGTGCATCGATCAGGTCGTGCGCGAAGCCCGCAACTACTATCCCAATGTTCGCGCCGCCGCCGAAGGTATGGAAATCGAACTGCGGCCCCAGAATTGAGCATCATAGATTCGAAGCAATGCCAGGGGATCCATATGGGCAAGTTTATCGGAGGCCTCATTCTGGGCCTGATCTTGATTCCGCTCTGCATCTATCTTTATTTCGTTACTGGAATGGCGCCGGTCGCAACGGCAGCACAGGCAATGCCGTTTGAAAGAATGCTGGCGCGCAGGGCGCTGCATGAACGAGTAGAGAAGGAAATGCCAAAGGACGCGCCACCAGTCGGAGCTGACGAGGCAAATCTCGCTGCGGGCGCCCAGATTTACATCGCAAATTGCGCCGTGTGCCACGGGCTTCCGCTCACCCCGACCACAGCCATCGCCAATGGAATGTTCCCCAGTCCTCCCACGTTGCTGGAAGGCAAGGGCGTGACCGACGATCCCGTCGGCGAGACTTATTGGAAGGTAGCAAACGGAATCCGTCTCAGTGGTATGCCGGCGTTTCAGCAGTCCTTGAACACGACGCAGATGTGGCAGGTAAGCCAGCTCTTAGCCAATGCAAACAAGCTGCCCACCAGCGTCAAACAGGGATTGGTTTCAGGACCGTCGCACTAGTCTACTCACACCGCAACGTCACCATGGGATCTAGTCGACTTGCCCGGCGTGCCGGAAAATAGCACGCCACCAGGGCCGTGACGCTCATCAGGACCGATCCTAAGATTAAGGAAAAACCATCTGCTGGTGCCACGCCATAAAGAAAGCTCGTCATAAAGCGCGTGGCAATCAAGGCGCCGAGCAAGCCAATTGCGATTCCCACAACAGTAAGGCGCACCGCCTGCCTTATGAGCCAGCGCAGCACAGACTTGGGTGACGCACCCAATGCCATGCGGACACCAATCTCTTTTCTGCGTTCGTTCACGGAATTGCTCAGGAGCCCATACGCTCCTATCATTCCCAATGCCATGGCCAAAACCCCGAAGCTACATACCAGTGACATCATCAACCTGTCTGGGGCAACCTGCTGATCGAACACCTCGGCGACGATCCGGATTCGCCAGACCGGTTGATCCTTGTCGACGCTCCAGACGGCATGGCGAATGGAATCGGTTAGAGCTGACGGATCTCCCGCAGCCCTGGCGATTAATGTGCCGAAAATTGCCGGCATCTGAGAGTAAGGGAAGTACACCAGCGGCCGGTCGGCATCGCGCAAGTTCACTTGCTTAACGTCAGCAGCGACACCCACCACCGCGGCACGATGTGTAGCTGCGTTAGCAGGATCGATTCCCGGTCCACGGTCGGTGAACTCAATCTCTTGTCCAATCGGGTTCTGTTCCGGCCAGTACTTCGAGGCAAACGAGCGGGTGACGATAATTACGCGCGCAGCATCGGGGCCATCCTGATCACTGAAGCTGCGGCCTCGAAGAATCGGGCTTCCAATTGTATTGAAATAATCGGGAGTGATGAGGTTCACCAACGAGGCCGACTGTTCTCCTCCATTGTTCGCGACGTTTCGTCCGGGAAGAGTGAACACCAACTCACCCCAGTTTCCACTTAGCGGCAAGGCTTGGACGATAGCCGCTGAGACGACTCCCGGGACCTGGCCAACGCGGGCCACCATGGTTCGGTGAAAATTCCACTGCTCAGTCCCACTCTTATATTTGTTCCTCGGCAATCGATACTCCATGCTGAGCACCTTCTCGCCGGTAAAGCCTGCGTTGACTGCCAGTAAGGCCCAAAAACTCTTCACCAACATGCTCGCACTTACCAGCAGAACGATTGCTAATGCCAACTGCGCGATTACGAAGCTGGAACGCAGACGATGTCCTTGATGGCCGGCAATGCGCGAGCTGCCGGTAAAATTGGTGGCTGGATTCATTTTCGACAGACGGATGGCCGGGAGTATGCCGGCAATGACTCCGGTAAGGACAGACACTGAAAGCGTGAAGAATAGAGCTTTCCAGTCAAGCGCGGCACGATGGGGAATGTCGTAGATAGTGGAATAGTCTGAGAAGGACCACACCAGCCATGCTGCGAGCAGCAGCCCCAACATGCCCCCTGAGAGAGAGATCAACAAAGATTCGATGAGCAACTGTCGAATCAGGCTGGTACGGCTCGCACCGAGCGCTGCACGAACCGACAGTTCCTGCTGGCGCGCCGATCCCCGAGCAAGCAAGAGAGTGGCAACATTGAGGCACGCAATCAACAGCAGGATCATCACTGCAGCCAAAACGATGAGAAGCGGCGTGCTCGCGGACTCGGACTTCTCCATTTCCGGCACGCTGGTCAGCTCCAAGTGCATGCCGGTCATGACATCGGGATAATCAGTGGCAAGTCTCTTCTCAATCAATGTGAGATCGGCGAAAGCCTGCTGTCGGCTCACACCGTCCTTGAGCCGCCCCAACATGAACATGGCCGGATCCTTCCGATCGAGGGTGTAGGCGGGTGAATGCTGTGCCGGCAGATATACATCGCTGTTTGCAAGCCAGCCGCCGCTGAACTCCACCGGGAGAATTCCGACGACGGTATAAGATTCGTTGTTAAGCGTGAGCCGTCGACCAAGTAGTTTCGAGTCTTTCCCAAACCGAGACACCCAAGCACGATACCCGACGATGGCAACTGCACCAGCTCCCGGTTGGTCCTCCCCAGAAACGAACGTTCTGCCAAGCGTTGCTTTGACGCCGAGCACATCGAAGAAATTGTCAGAAACGAAAGATCCCACCACACGCTCGGGATAGTCGCCACCAGTTAGATTTACGCTTCCACTGCGCCAGAGCGTCAGTTGCTGAAAGCTGGTCTGCTGGCGGCGATAATCCATAAAATTGGGAATGGAGATCAGCATGCCCGGGTTGCTGGCGGTTACCTGACGTAAGAACAGAAGGCGGTCGGCCTGCTGGAAAGGGTAACTACGCAGCAGAACAGCATTTGCTGCACTGAAAATTGCAGAATTGGCGCCAATTCCCAAAGCGAGTGTCAACACGACCACAGCCGTGAATCCGGGGTTTCGAACCAGCATTCGCACGCCGAAGCGAAGGTCGCGCCACAGAGACTCAGCGATGGATTCCCATCCCTGATCTCGAACCTCTTCCTTGATCACGTCGAGGTTCCCGATTTCCAGACGCGCCTCTCTAAGAGCTTGTTCATGCGTTTTGCCGGCTTCCACCTTCTCCTCAACCGACCGGCTCAGGTAGTCGCGAAGTTCGTCGTCCAGCTCCAGTTCTGTTTGCTCCTTTCGGAACAGAGCGCGTGTGCCTCGTAGGAACCGTCCCAGTTTGGCCATTACACTTCTCCCGGAGTAGCCGCGAGAATTCTGGCGATTGCCGTGGTCTGCGTCTCCCATTCGCGGGTTTCGCTTTTGAGTTTCCGACGGCCCTGGTCGGTAAGGGCGTAATACTTCGCGCGGCGATTATTTTCAGTCGCGCGCCATTCGGCCTTGATCCAGCCCGAACCTTCTAAGCGCCGGAAAGCCGGGAACAAGGAACCTGCATTCACTTGGAAGACGCCTCCGCTGATTTGTTCCAAGCGCAAACCGATCCCGTAGCCATGCATGGGTTCGAGTGCAACCGTTTTCAGGATGAGCATGTCGAGCGTTCCCTGTACCAGAAGACTCGGTTTTTCTCCCACGGCAGCCTCTCCTCTAGGTAAACAAGAGGAAGTCTAGAGTTCTTCTCTAGATTGTCAAGAGGAAAAATAAAGCAAGGCTCGTTATCAGCGATGGCGGTTAAGTTTATTGTTGTGGGCCACCACTCGCAGTTCTCACGCTTGCCTACCCGCCTTCCCCTGCATATACTGCTGAATTTGTCTGTTGATTCAGACAGTTGCGGGGTACTGACCAGCATCTCACTATTTAAGAGCCATTTCGGAGACTTGTATGAAAACGATATCCCTCGAGCAAGAACACAATCCGTGGGAAGCACAAGCCGCGCGTTTTGATCTTGCTGCGAACAAATTGAACCTTGATGAAGGATTGTGGAAGGTTCTTCGGTACCCCAACCGCGAGATCATCCTGCACATACCCGTCGCCCTGGACAATGGCCAACTCGAAGTTTTCACTGGGTTTCGCGTGCAGCACTCCATTGCCCGAGGCCCGGCAAAGGGCGGAATCCGGTTTTCCCCCGATGTCACCCTTGACGAGGTCCGTGCGTTGGCGAGCTGGATGACGTGGAAGTGTGCCGTGGTCAACATCCCGTTTGGCGGAGCGAAAGGCGGCATCATTTGCGATCCGCACAAGATGTCCCTCAGCGAACTGGAACGAATGACGCGACGCTACACAGCGGAACTGATTGACTTTATCGGTCCCGAAAAAGACGTTCCCGCCCCGGACGTCAACACCAACGAACAGACCATGGCGTGGATCATGGACACCTATTCCATGCACATGCGGCAGACTGTGACAGCGGTCGTAACCGGAAAACCACTGAATATAGGCGGATCGCGCGGACGCCGAGAGGCCACCGGGCGCGGAATCATGATCGTGGTCGACCAGGCGATAAAGAAGCTTGGGCTGCAAAAGGAATCATCGAGGGTAATTATTCAGGGATTCGGCAATGTGGGTTCCAACGCCGCTAAGCTGATGGCGGAGGCCGGTTACAAGATCATCGGAATTCTCGAAGTAGACGGTGGTCTTTACAACGCGAAAGGAATCGATATCGATTTGCTCTGGGAACACAAGGAGCGCAATGGAACCGTACATGGATTCGCGGGCGCGGAAACCGCAGACCCGCAGGATCTGCTGGTGACAGATTGTGAGATTCTGATTCCGGCCGCCACAGAAAATCAGATCACCAGCCGCAATGCCGACCGTGTGAAGTGCAAGATTCTGGCGGAGGGTGCCAATGGCCCGACGACTGCCGCCGCAGACGAAATCCTGGCCGACAAAAAAGTGTTCGTGATTCCCGACATCCTGTGCAATGCCGGTGGAGTTACCACCTCTTACTTCGAATGGGTGCAGGACCGGCAGGGTTATTTCTGGAAAGAGTCGGTCGTTAACGAGCAACTTGAGCACATCATGATTACCGCCTTCGATGACGTGGTCCGATACGCCGAGACACACAATGTGAACAACCGAATCGCGGCCTACATGCTCGCCATCGATCGGGTCGCGTATACCATCCGGCAGCGCGGAATTTACGCCTAAAGGCAAACGGAACTCAGGGGGTCAGGGACCAATGTCCCTGACCTTTTTTGTTGCCTGCCGTATTTCCAGTCACACTCCACCATTTCATTGCTTCGCTTCCCCGACTGGAGGATAATTTGGAAGGTGCGGCACGAGCCTGCCCGCAAAGTTCGAGTGAATCTGCCTAACTACATAACGCTTAGCAGGATTTTCAGCATCCCCCTGCTGATGTGGATCCTTTCGACTGACCGGTTCCGTAGTACTAACGGTGAGAAGGAGCTGCTGGCCGCCATGCTGTTCATCGTTGCCTCGATAACAGATGGAATCGACGGATACCTGGCAAGGCGGCGCGGGCAGATCACGACCATGGGTATCCTATTGGATCCTCTGGCCGACAAACTTTTGATCGCCGCTGCGTTTGTCACGCTGGTACAGTTCAGCCCAAACCTGGTAACGGCTTGGATGGCGGTTGTGATTATCGGGCGCGAGTTTTTGGTCAGCGGACTACGCTCAATCGCGGCCTCCGAGGGTTTCACCATCGAGGCCAGCGAGCTCGGGAAATTCAAGATGCTGGTTCAAATCGTGTCGGTGGTCGCAGTAATCCTGGCCCACCGTTGGCGTGAGTGGCCGCTTTTCGGCAATTACATCTTTCCGGTAGAAGTGATCGCGCGCGTTGCGATCTGGTTCATGGTGTTCCTCTCGCTGGCGTCGGCCATCGACTACTTTGCCGCCTTCTGGATGAAGATCGACCGGCAAGTCGTCAAACGCAGAACGTTCGTTCTTAGCCGACGAAAAAAAAGTGATGTCCCCGTCATCTGAAAAATCAAGCTCTGAGTGCATCGCCGCAAGGGAAATCAGCAACGAGTACAGCGCCCAGGAGCGCACGCAGCTGTTGCAGCTGGCGCACGCATCCATCGCCTCGGTTTTCACCAGAGAAGAGTTCCCACGCGAACCGCCGAGTGCACATTTTGCTGAGCATCGGGGCGTATTCACCACGCTTTACTCACGAGGTGAACTGCGCGGCTGCGTTGGCTATGTGATGCCGATCGTTTCGCTGTACCGCTCAGTCATCGAGACTTCCCGCGCTGCAGCCTTTGACGATCCACGCTTCGCTCCACTGCTCGCCCAAGAACTCCCTGCACTAAAGGTGTCCCTAAGCATTCTTTCTCCTCTTGCTCCCATTCAACCAGCCCAGGTCGAGATCGGTCACCACGGACTTCTGATCACGCTCGGAGACCGACACGGGTTGCTGCTTCCACAAGTTCCGTTGGAGCACGGCTGGGACCGAACGGAATTTCTTGCGCAGACCTGTCGCAAAGCAGGCTTGCCACGTGACGCCTGGCTAACCGGCGCAACCCTCGAAGCATTTTCGGCAGAGATTTTTGGAGAGAATTAGTCGAGCTTCAGTAGTAAGCAAAAGGGAGAGGCGATTGCCTCTCCCTCAGTCTCTTACTTGGTTCGCGGTACTCCGATCCAGCTACTCCTGCGAATCCATCTCGACATTGTCGCCGACGTGAATGTCTTCCAGGGAGAAGACCACCATGCCGGTAGCAGTAGTCTGAGTCGTGCTGATGATGACGACTTCCCCAAGAGCCCGTCTCGGAAGGTCCGCTACATGAATCACGGCCCCCTTCGTGGTGGTGAACATCTTGGGCTCGATCGCGGGAAGATATTTCTGTGTATCCTCCGACGTCGACGCCTTGAACGACAGCGAGTCTACGTCATCGTGTAAGTCAGAATCGTAAGGACGAAATGTCCGGAAGTAGTCACCGGCCTTCACTCCCTGGCTGGCTCCCACGTTCAGGTATACCTTGGCCCCGGTTCCGATCTCGGAGTCGAAATCTTTCGCCATGATGATGCGGCCGCTGAGTTTGCCATTCGACGGCGCGAATCGGTCGAAGCGAATCGCCGGTCGGAAGGTAATAGCAGGCTTCTCTACAAAAGGCACTGCGATGTCCCCAGGATTGATTGGGTCGCAGCTGAACTCCACCTGAGCCACCGCACTCTTGCTGCGCGTATCAATGATCCGCACGCGTGCCAGCTCAGAATACGGCTGCCCGGCTTCGTTGATCATGTGATGCTGCCCCGCGAACAGCTCATACTGATTTGGGTCGCGAAGCTCACGCAGAATGGTGTACTGCTGCCCAGCCTGATATGCCGTGCCGGACAGGTAGATCAAGTCACCGTTCACGAACTTTGTTGTGTTCGGCGTGTGCAGTCCACCGGCGATGAAATTCGCGTTGGGAACGAGATCCCTGCTGATGAATCCGGCACAATACATGTCGGCGGGCGTCGGCGTCTGAATCCGTTCCATGGGAAAACTCGCCGACGAAAAAACGGTTCCGGAAGGGGTCGTCTCCGGTGGGTTAGAATCGGCTTGCTGCGCATAGGCGGCAATTCCCACGACCAGCAGCAAGAACAGTCCTGTTTTCTTCATCTTACCTCCGAGTCGGGCTGGGGAAGCCGCTCTCTACGCTAAGTGCAGCGATTTCAAAGGCTTTCAGCCGGACAGTAACAAGGCGATAGAGTACGGTCAAGGTTACGCAGGTGTCATGTGGAACGGAATGAAAGTTTCCCGAGCCGATTCTTGATAATCCGTTGTTGCATCTGCAATTAGTCGCCTGTAATATCGCGCCGAATCTATCGATATGACCTCGAGCACGCTTACCTCGTACCTGACCCGCCAAATGTCGTTACGGCTGCCTCGCATCTGTGTAGCGGTGACGGGCACCGACCCCGGGGAAATGGTGGATAAAGCGGAGACGCTGGTTCGAGATAACACCTTTATCGAGTTCAGGTTGGACTACCTGCCGCGGCCAGCTCTCGCGCTTCCCAGGCTCAAGCGTTTTAACGACTACCATCCTCACGTCACTGCTATTGCCACCTGTCGCCGGGCGACCAGCGGCGGGAGGTTCAAAGGTTCGATTGCCAATCAACTGGATGTTCTGGGCAAAGCCGCCGCTGCCGGTTGTCAGCTCATTGATATCGAATTGCAGACAGCGGAGAAGTGCAAAGCGGACCAGATTCAGCGGCTCAAACAGCGCGCGGCCCTAATTCTCTCCTTTCACGACTTCCGCGGGACGAAAAAGCTGGACGAGACGTTGGAGAAGATGCTTGCCTACCCGGCGGACTTCTACAAGGTCGTGACCACGGCCACGACACTGACCGACAACGTAGCCATGATGAAGTTTCTGGAGAAGGAGAGCGACAAGCATGGATTGGTCGGTCTTTGCATGGGAGAACAGGGCATCATCAGCCGTGTTTTGGGTTTGCGCGCTGGAAGCGCTTTCACCTTCGCAGCGGTGAAAGAGGATGAAAAAACTGCTCCCGGGCAAATCACCACGCAGGCCCTTCGGAGTACCTATCGCATTGAACAGGTGGATGCGGCAACGCGAGTGTATGGCGTAGCCGGCGATCCTGTGGCGCACTCTCTTTCGCCTGCGATCATGAATGCCGCGCTGCGGCGCGAAAACGTCAATGGCGTTTACCTGGCGCTCCACGCGAAAACGCTCAAAGACCTCTTGACGTGTGTGCGCGAGATTCCGATTCACGGCCTCTCGATCACCATGCCGTACAAGGAAGCAATCCTCTCGCATCTCGACAATACCGACTCGCACACAACGAAGATTGGAGCGTGCAACACCGTGGTGCGTGCGCAGGATGGCAAGCTGTACGGATTTAATACCGATGCCGCTGGTGTCGTCCGCCCACTTGAGCAGCGCATCACGATCGAGAACGCGAAGATTCTCGTGCTCGGCGCGGGTGGAGCAGCCAGAGCTGCAGTCTTTGGCTTGAAGGAGCGCGGAGCCGAGGTATACATCATGAACCGCACTCCTGTCCCGGCGCAGAAACTTGCCCGCCAGGCGCGAGCGCGTTTGGTCAAGCGAGCTGATCTAAAGAAGTACTCGTTTGACGTCATCATCAATGCCACCCCCGTGGGTATGGGCAATACTCGCGAGACACCCTTGAACGAGGATGAGATCCGGGCCCGCTACGTGTTCGACATGGTCTATGACCCGCCAGAATCAAAGTTCCTGAAGTTGGCCAAGCTGCGCGGCGCCGAGATCATACCTGGCATAGAAATGTTTGTTCATCAGGCAGCTCGCCAATTCGAAATCTGGACTGGCAAGCCCGCACCTTGGGATGACATGTTGCGGGTTGTCACGAAGTCATTGACTGAACGGACATCACCGCGCGGAGATGGGAATTCGAAAAACGGTTCTCACCTGGTGAAATCACGCCCCGAATCCCTGGAATAGCTTCACCATCAATTCAGAATTGACCATTGGTCATGCATGCGGAAACGATGCGACGACCCACGAAATGGTTGCAATTTCCATGGTAACCGTCGTAAGATGACTATTGGACGCGGTATCTAGGGCGTTCAATCTCGTCGCAGCACTGCCCTTCTTCCAAGGTTCACGATCGTAGCAAAGTGTCACGAATGCCAGAGGTGGACAATTTCGCCTCGGAACAGGTTCGGAGAGAACTACTATGGCGTGGTACGCGTATTGCCTTACGGAGCTGCAAAGTCTAAGCAACGGCACCAGAGCACGGCGTCCCTTCCTTCTAGAGGGGATTCAAGGTGTAAATGGCGCCCCCGTCCTCAGTTATCCCAGTGGTGAATTTGCAGTCGTCGTCAGTGAATATGATCGCGCGGTTCACGGCGACAAACTGGACGAGAAGACCGTCCTCGAGCACGCTCGAGTTGTAAGTGTTTGTTTCCGAAGCGGAACAGTGCTGCCATTCCGGTTTGGAACGATATTCGATACTGACGATGCCCTCCGCCAAGCTGTGCGGGCAAACCGCAGAGCCTTCGGCGTCAGCGTCAACAAGCTCCGCGGGAAGGCGGAGATGCACCTGAAAGTACTGATTCGGGATGGGTCGCTTCGTGACCTTGCGGCGGATTTGCCCCTGCCACAAACCGTTGGCGGCGAGTATCTGAGCCGGTTGCGCGAGAAGGCCTTAAAAGAGCGTGAGCGCCAGACAAAGGCGCGCGCCCTATCGGTCCAGGTCCACAAGCTCTTTAATCCTCTCGAGGAAGAAATCAGCTGTAAACGCGTCGATGCGGATGGCATGCTCATCGACATCGCTCACTTGATTGATTCAAAATCGGTTGAGAAATACCAGAACCGTTACAGTAGCGCGGCCAAGCAACTAAAGAATTGCGAACTTCTCATCAGCGGACCTTGGCCTCCCTATCATTTCTTGCCGGGCAAGCTCCGAACCGTCGCCGGCAACTCTTAGTCCCGTACTAACGTCCTTCGCGCCGGACTTCGTATTCCGAAGTCCGGATTTGTTTACCCCTCGTATTCTTTACAGGTGGGCAGCAGGTGGCTGCAACCAATGTGCAGGATTGTGCATTTCCCATGGAATCCCGGAATATTGGGGCAACTGAAAAGACTTGCGACTACGCACGCAACTACTTATCTGTCATAGGGTTAAGTCGAGTGAGAGGATTGAGGATCGCGGTGGACCATTTTGGCTCCGCAAGTGCTGATTTCCGGGGTACTGAAAGAGGCCCAGACGAAGGACAGATGATGACCTTCTCTCATACCACGATCTCGACATTTCCGACTCTGCCGGTCCCAAAGGGGGATCGGTGCCTTGCATCGCCTACCCTGACGTTCCTCTCTCCTTTCAATTCCTAGCCTCTTCGATTCGTGGCCCCAGAAATGGGGCCGCTTATTTTTCTCCAATGGTTACTACGAATCTAGCTATACAAGCGCCCGACATCGGCTTCGCGAACTGATGCAGTAACCAGACGCGCTTAAGCGATGGCAGTGTCCTACTCGAAACATACATGTGATGTGGCGCTTTGACATGCCTGGTACTCACTTCCCGAAGAGGGTCTGACAGTGACATGAGTCGTTGAGGCTAGTTGACGCATCTCATTTTGAGCGCATATGATTTGCGTGACCTAATTCATAGGACAATTCGCGAAGGAAAGAGCGGCCTGCGGGCCGCAAAATTATTATCCATGGACAAAAAGAAGCTGGATTCATTTAAAAAGCGGCTTGAGACGCGACAGATGGAGTTGCGGCGCATGGTCAGCCGGACCGAGCAGGATGGCCGGGCTGCTGACGATGAGGCTACTCAAGACATCGCTGACCGTGCGGCAAGTTCATACAATAAGGAATTTTTGTTTCACCAGAGCAACAACGACCGCCAGCTTCTGGCGATGGTCGAGGGTGCGCTGGACCGTATCCGAGAGGGTAGTTTCGGAGAATGCATTTCCTGCGGCAGGGAGATCAACCCTAAGCGACTCGAAGCGGTGCCCTGGACGCGTCACTGCATCGAGTGCCAGGAGAAGCTGGAACAGGGAATCCTGGAAGAAACCCAGAAGTAGCTTGCAGTACAGTAAGCTCATGCCAAGCCGCCCTTTCTGTTGGCGGCTATTTGTTTTGTGCTTTTGACGCTCTCGATTTTAGCCTGCTAAACTGATGGATTGTCAGCCCACCTTAAACTCCATCAGAAGGGAAGTTCGTGCGCGCAGAAACCCGTCATCAGTTAAAACAGGACCGCTTCAGCCAGGTCACCATAACGGCGGCTGAAAAAACCGTCGACTGGACCGTGGAGCACCGCTCGAAGCTGATCGTTGCTGCCATCGTGTTGGTATTAGTTGTGGCCGTCTTGGGAGGCGGCTGGTACTACCTGGGTCAGCAGGACGAGAAGGCTAGCGTTGAACTCGGGAAGGCTGTCCGCACCATGAACACGAATGTGCGTCCTGAAGGCGTTCCGGCTGAACCGGGGTTTCCCAGCTTTAGCTCCGCGAAAGAGCGCGCAACTGAGGCCCATAAGCAGCTTCAGCAAATTATCGACAAGTATCCCCATACTCATTCGGCCGATCTTGCTCGCTACTTTCTGGGTTTGACTTCGGCTGACCTGGGAGACAATGCAGCCGCGGAACGGGAACTCCGGGCCGTCGGCTCATCGAGCAATGACGATCTCGCCGCGCTTTCGAAGTTCGCGCTGGCTTCCGTGTATCGCAATACCAACCGCAACCGCGAGGCTATCGACATCTACAAAAAGCTGATGGAAAAACCTGTCCCGGCTCTGGGAAAGGTGACCACCCAAATGGAACTCGCGGCAACCTATCAGAACGATAACCAACTGGATCAGGCAAAGCTCATCTATCAGCAGGTGCAGAAGGAAAATCCCAATACACAAGCTGCGCAGATGGCATCCGGCAAGCTGCAAGACTTCAAGTAAGACCTGAAAACTTAGCTAGCTCGCCGAAAGAGTCGTTGCCAAGCTTCGTCGTCTGCCGGCTTCCGTATTCCTACCCGGATGTTTTCCGTCACATGTTCGGCGTGCCCCATCCCGATCAGGGACGTCGTCATCCCCGGTGCGGATCGGGAAAACTGAATGGCGCTCTCCGCATCGCTCGCGGTCGCGAGGCCTCGTCGTATCACATCTGACAGTCCGTAGGTGAGCCTCCCCTGGGATAGGGTAGCGCTACCCACTGCCGCGATCCCCAAATCGGATGCGGCCTCGAGTAAAGATTTCTTTCCATCCGCCGTCGGCTGATTGCTGACCGTATAGGCTTCCGGCATGGCGAGACTGAACGGCAACTGCACAAACCGGAAATGGTGATCTGTTCCTCCGACCGTCTTCGCCAGTTCAACCATATCGCGTAGGCTGAGATATTCTCGCGAAGACTCGGCCGTACGAAAACCATTCCAGGTGGCCATCCCATAAAAACGAATCCAGGCTTTGGCGACCAAACTCTCAAGAAGAACAAAGGCATCGGTGGCGCGTCGCCGAAACGCATCGCGATCCACATCCGACAACTGAGACTCCGGGTTGTGGAGATAAAAGAGATCGATGGTCTCAAGCCCCAGGTTTCGACGCGAGCGCTGGATCTGGTTTTCAAGGAACGCCGGAGCGATGCAGTGCATTCCTCCTGTGATCTGCCGCGGATCAAGAATGCCCGGTTCCACGTATTCGTGCATGAAATATGCACGAGGGTCAGCCGGCAGGTTGGAATCGAACGAGAGATATCCGGCTTTTGTCGAAATAAAGACTTCATCTCGCTGAATTGATTTGTCTGCGATCCCCTGTTTCAGCGCAGCCCCGATGTTGCGCTCCGAGCGCTGATGGCGGTAATTGATGGCGGTGTCGAGCATGTTGATTCCCGAACCCAGCGCGGCGACGATGGCTTGTATGTAATTGGTATCGGCCGAATCGTCGGGTTCTCCCAGGTAGGTTCCCAACCCAATTGAGGGCAGCCACAAGTCGGCGACACCGAAAGCATGTCGTGCCTGGCGAAGATGAAGAGCATCTCGGAGTTTAGGAAAACGATCGCGATAGCGGGCGGTGCCTTCGGCGGTGGCGTAGCCTTGCAGCATCCCGTGAGTGTATCAGCGGGGCGGAGAATTTACGCGAGAGCGCATTTCCCTTTTACCGCGTTTCCGCTACCATGTGTGGCTCTAAGCAAAATTGAGGCCACCATGGCAGACTTTTCGTTTCGGGTAAACGGAAGTGAACGCAAAGTTAGTGTTGCGCCGGAGACACCCCTGCTCTGGGTTCTGCGCGATACGCTGCAGTTGACCGGGACAAAGTTCGGTTGCGGAGCAGGATTGTGTGGCGCATGCACGGTGCATGTGGAAGGCGACGCGCTGCGTTCCTGTTCTGCTCCGGTATCGCAGGTCGCCGGTAAAAACATCACGACCATCGAGGGCTTGTCTACCAACGGACAACACGCGCTCCAGCAAGCCTGGATCGCCGAAGATGTCCCGCAATGCGGCTATTGCCAGACAGGACAGATCATGGCGGCCGCGGCATTGCTGGCGAAGACCCCTCAGCCAAACGACGAACAGATTACCTCTGCGATGTCGGGCAATCTCTGCCGTTGTGGAACCTATGACCGCATTCGCAAGGCGATCCATCGGGCCGCAGGAGGTGGCCGATGAGTCCACTATCGCGGCGAGAGTTCATCGGCGCCGGCGTCGCAGCCGGGGCCGGATTAGTGATTGGCTTCTACCTACCGCACGGATCTTCCTCCAACGGCAAGAATGGTTTTTCCCCGAACGCGTATCTGAATATCACACCTGACGGAAAAATCACCGTGACGGTAGCACGCTCCGAGATTGGACAGGGTGTGCGAACCTCGCTGCCGATGATCCTTGCGGAGGAGCTTGAGGCCGATTGGAAGCAGATCACAATCGAGCAGGCCGGCGCGAGTACGTTGTACGGCGATCAGAGCACGGGCGGCAGCGCGAGCGTACGGACTACCTGGGATCCGATGCGCAAGGCCGGCGCTGCAGCACGCGAGATGCTGATCACAGCCGCGGCTCTCGAGTGGGGCGTGGCACGCGGAGGATGCACGGCCGAGAACAGCGCAGTCGTTCATAGAGACTCAAATCGTCGCCTGACGTATGGGCAATTGGTGAGGCGCGCTTCTACATTGCCCATCCCCAGTGACCCTCCGTTGAAAACGGCCAAAGACTACAAGATCGTAGGCAAGCCTCTGCCGCGGCTGGACACGCCTTCGAAGGTAGATGGGACCGCCATTTACGGGATCGACTTCCAGCTTCCGAATATGAAGCATGCGGTGATTGCGCGTTGTCCGGTTTTCGGTGGCAAGGTCACGGGTTTTGATGATCGCGAGTCGAAGAAGGTTCCGGGTGTCACGTTCGTCGGTAAGATCGGTGACTCTGGTGTGGCCGTGGTAGCGGACACAGTATGGAGAGCGATGGAAGGACGCCGCGTTCTTAACGTCACTTGGGACGAAGGTCCGAACAAGGATCTGAATTCGGCAGGAATCTACGAGTCCCTCAAACAGGGGGCCTCCGCTGGCAAAGCCTTTACTTTGTACTCAGCCGGAGATGTTTCGAAAGCCGGAGGACGACACATTTCTGCGGAGTATCAACTGCCTTTCATGGCGCACGCGGCGATGGAACCCGGCAACTGCACGGCACATTTCCAAGGGTCAAAGTGTGAACTCTGGGCCCCGACGCAGGTTCCGCAGGACGTCCGGGACTCAGTGGCATCTGCGCTGGGATTCGACTCGGATCAAGTAAAGGTCAACATTACTTTGATTGGCGGCGGATTCGGGCGGCGGCTCGAACACGATTACGGAGTAGAAGCTGCCCTGGTGTCGAAGGCGATCAATGGTCCGGTACAGGTGTTGTGGACGCGCGAAGATGACATGCGGAACTCAACTTACCGTCCGGCGAGCTTTCACAAATTGAGCGCCGTGCTCGATGGTCAAGGCTGGCCGATTGCCTTCTCGCATCGCATTGTCATGCCGTCGATCAACATCCAGAAAGGTTTTCCCTCAGACAACGGCCTGGATACTGAAGTTAAAGATGAAGCGTCGTTTGTGTATGGATTCCCGCACGCGTTGGTCGATTATGTGATGACCGAAACCCCAATCCCACTGGGCTGGATGCGCTCGGTCAACGCACTGCAGGCTGGTTTTGCTAGCGAAAGTTTCATCGACGAACTCGCAGCCGCGGGTGGAAAAGATCCGCTGGCCTTGCGTCTGCACTTGTTGGCGCAGGACGATGACCTCAATGGGTGGCATCCGGCACGCGTTCGCGGAGTGTTGCAACTGGCTGCGGATAAAGCGAACTGGGGTAAGCCCCTCGCGGCGAGGCGCTACCAGGGCATCGCTTGCTTCTGCTCGTTCAACACTTACATGGCCGAGGTGGTCGAGATTTCTATGGAGAATGACCAGCCGCGGGTGCACAAGGTGGTGGGCGCGATCGATTGTGGACAGGTCATCAATCCGAAAATCCTGGAGCAGCAGATTCAAGGTGGCGTGAACTACGCCCTGGCCAATGCTCTCCGTGCGCAGATTACGATTGATAAGGGGCGCGTCGTGCAGGGAAATTTCGACGACTACGCCCCCATTAGGATGAACGAAGCACCGATTGTCGAAGCATACTTCGTCGAGAACACCGAATCGCCGACCGGAGCGGGAGAGCCGCCAGTACCGCCGCTGGCTCCGGCATTGTGCAATGCGATCTATGCAGCGACGAAGAAGCGAATCCGGGCGCTGCCGATCCTCTCTTGATGCAAGCGCTCCTCCTACTCGCGATAATTCTTGGGTGCCTCGCGGGACCCGCGCAGGCCCAAACCAACATCGCTCAACAACGACTTAACCATCTTCGCCGCGGCATCAATCTCAGCAGCTGGTTCGCGCAAGTCTTCGATTCCAAGGGATACACGAAAGAGCATTTTCAGACTTACACCACCGCGTCAGACATTGCGCTTATCAAAGCCATGGGCTTCGATCATGTTCGCCTCAGCGTCAATCCACAGCCGATGTTCACGAGTGGGCACGCGGAAGACATTCCCGCTGAATATCTGGGCTATCTCGACGACGCCGTGAAGATGATTCTCGAGCAGCGGCTAGCGGTCATCATCGATCTTCATCCTGAAGCAGATTTCAAAACGAAGCTCGCAAGCGACGACACGGAATCGGTCGAGCAACTGACGTATTTCTGGCGAGCATTGGCACGGCACTATTCGAATCTGGACCCGGAGTTGGTGTATTTCGAGGTGTTGAATGAGCCGGAGATGCGCGACCGCTATCGCTGGATTGGTGTCCAGACCAAGCTTGCGGCTGCCATTCGCGAGGGAGCACCGCAGCATACGATCATCGCCGCGGGGGCGCGCTGGTCCGATAATGATGATCTGCTATTCATGGAGCCATTGCGCGATCTGAACGTGATTTACAACTTTCATTTTTATGAGCCGCATATCTTCACCCATCAGGGTGCAACCTGGAGCGTGAACTTTTGGCACTCGGTCGGAAATCTTCCGTATCCCTCGAACCTCGAATCGGCAAAGAAGATTGCCGAGCATGTACCCGATGAGATCAACCGCTTGTACGTGATTCGCTACGGCGCGGAACACTGGGACGCGACGCGAATCGATGCAGAGATCGCGCAAGTCGCGGCGTGGGCCCAGCGCCGCGGAGTGCCAGTGACGTGTAATGAGTTTGGAGTCTATCGAAAAACCGTGGACGCCAGAGACCGGTCGGCATGGCTTCACGACGTCCGGGCATCGCTCGAACAGCACGGCATGGGCTGGACAATGTGGGATTACAGTGGCGGCTTTGGTGTGGTAACTAAGGAGAACGGGAAGGCCGTACCGGATGTAGTCACGGTGCAAGCGCTCGGCTTGAAACTACCATGACTTTTCACATCATTGATTCTGCCCTTCCGCGACGGACGGCAATGGCTGCCCTACCGTCAAGTCGAACATGCTGATGTTTCTTCCAAACCATTGTGGCGCGAGATAGCGAAACTCAGTAAGTTTTGACAAGTCTCGGGCGAGAGCGACATCCCATCCTGCTTGAACCACCCATACCTTTTCGCCGTTACTCAATGTGAACGATCGAATCATCTGATTCCACTGCTGCAAAAACGTTGGTGGATCGAAGATCATCACATTACCGCTTGGCGTGATTACGTGATACCCGCCGCAGCGGTACGACTCAAAGCCTGCAATCGATGTATCGCGCGGAGTCAGTTTTTGCTCGCACAAATAATGTCCCAACTGCAGGCTGGTCTGCGGGTCCATAAAAATCACCGCACCCGTTGGCGTCTGAGTGTGTATCGCACTAATGGCAGCGTCCATCCGCTCGCGGCTTTGATCCTCGCGAAGCATGTAGGGACGATGGGGCTTACCGAACGTGGTTGCCAACAGCACAATCACAAGGCTGAGAGTCGCGCCACTCAGATAACGACTCCTCATGGACGACAGCATCAAGCTCACTCCCGCAATCGCAAATGGAGCCAGGAATGAGGAATGGCGAGTCCCGCCGTATGGATAGAGGCCTGCAATAGCGGTGGCGCACGCTAGCAAAAATGGTAAGGCAAGAAACGCCGCTATTGCGTGCGCCTGCTGTTTCCGGACGAGAAACAAAATTCCCGCAACGAACAGCAGGCAAGCCACATCTCCGACCGCGAGCTGTCCGAAGACATATTGGAAGACGCCGAATGTCCGGGCGATAACGAACAAGAGTAAGTTGTCCCGTCCGGAATGATAGAAAGAATTCCGCATCCATCCTTCGATTGTGGCGGTCGCGCCGCCATTGGCCTTCCATCGGTAAATATGCGTGGCATACAGGAACCCAAAGATCGCGACTGCTCCAACCTGGCCCGCGGCCCAAGCAAATACGACTCCTGTTTTCGGCCAGCGCTCAAGAATCCGCCATAGCGCGTAGATACCCAGCGCTGCAGTGAACAGCAGAGCCGAGTAGTGCGTGAGCATAGCGAGATAAACGCAGGCCATGCTTACCAACATGCATGGAACCGAATTCCCATCGAGAGCGACCTCTAGCAGATGCATGGCCGCGCTCATAAAAAGCAGTAGAAAGGCATATTGGCGGACTTCGGCTGAGAGTGCGATTAATGGCGGAAGAAACGACGCGAAGATGAGCCCGATGAATCCGGTTTGCCGATCAAATCGCCGGCTGAGCCACATATGAAAGATCCAGCAGAACAGTGTGCCCGCCAGGACTGAAGGAAAGCGCAGCCAGAGTTCAGAAACTCCCAGCTTTCGCCAGAAATATAGAAACAGAACCAGTAGTGGCGGATGAGCGGTAGTGAGACTCGCCTCGTAGGCGAGTTCCAAAGACGCCTTGTTAGCGACACGGTAGTGCAGAGCTTCGTCGGGATTCAGGAACGTTCCGTAAGCGATCCAAAGGCGAAGCAAAAAGGCAACTGCGAGAATCAAACAGGCGGCGAATCCGGGGTCCCGGACCATCCAGCTATTTGTTTCGTTGCGTGCAATCTGCGCCTCTGCTTGTGCCATGGATGATCTGCCTGCGGAAAGAGGATAAACTGTTTCGCGCTCAGAACGATTACCGGGGTAGTTTCGCTCTGCATAATGCTCGGCGTTAACGTGGTAGTCGCACCATTCTTCTGCGGAGGCTTTCATGATCTTTGGCGCCCACGTCATTCTCTACAGCAAAGATGCTGATGCAGATCGGGCTTTTCTACGCGACGTTCTAGGGCTATCGTCCGTGGATGCTGGCCACGGATGGCTGATCTTCGCCCTGCCTCCCGCCGAAGTCACAGTGCATCCAGAAGACGACAACGACCTGCGCGAACTCTATTTCATGTGTGACGACCTAAACTCCGAAGTGGCTGTGCTCAAGAAAAAAGGAATCGACTGTACCGAGGTGCAAGAGGCGCGCTGGGGTATCGTCACGCAAATCAAGCTACCCGGAGGAGGCATGCTCGGCCTTTATCAGCCGAAACATCCAATGGCGATTCGCACTAAGCCCTAGACGCGAGGGTTAGCACTGCCGCCTTCATTTGACTCTTTCCAACCCGCTACGCTAGCCTCAGAAGTCTGCCCTGAGGCTAGCGATCGGCCTGACCGCGGATACTGCAGCTGGGAGGGCTAGAGAGCCCGTTCCGCTGACAGATTTCCATGCGATTCAACTGTAAGTTATTGATTACGCTGCTGCTTGCTGGCGCCCTCGTGATTGGCGCCGCGGCTGCACCAATGCACCCGGTGCATGCTCAGCATGCCATCGTGGTCAGCCTGCACGAGCTCGCCTCGAAGGCCGGCGTGGAAGTCATGCAGGCAGGCGGGAATGCGATCGACGCGGCAGTGGCAACCGGATTTGCCCTCGCTGTGGTTCATCCGCAGGCAGGGAACCTGGGCGGCGGCGGATTCATGCTAATCCGCATGACCGACGGCAGCACGCACTTTGTCGACTATCGCGAAAAGGCGCCCGGTGCAGCGACGGCCAACATGTACCTGGACGCACAGGGAAATGTTATTCCGGATGCGAGCCTGGTTGGATACAAAGCGATTGGCGTTCCGGGGTCCGTCGCCGGTCTTGTCTATGCCCAGAGGCACTTTGGAAAGCTTCCGCTCGAACGGGTAATTGCGCCCGCGATTACCCTCGCGCGAGAGGGATTTTCTCTCGCATGGGAAGACGCGCAGGGCTTCCACGATGGGAGCTTGGCGAAATTCCCCGAGTCACGGCGCATCTTTCAACGGGATGGAAACTACTACAAGGCGGGCGAGACCTTCCGTCAGCCGGAGTTGGCGCGGACGTTGGAACGAATCGCCAAGAATCCGGACGATTTCTATCACGGTTCGATGGCGCGGGAGCTTGCGGCGTCAATACAGAAGGGCGGAGGCTTGGTCACTGCCGAGGACCTCGCCAACTATGAGGTCAAGGAACGAGAGCCGGTTCGTGGCAATTATCGGGGGTACCAAATTATCAGTGCGCCTCCACCGTCGTCAGGCGGCATCGCCCTCGTTGAGATCCTCAACATCGTGGAGGGTTACGACCTTGCTAAGCTCGGAAATCGTTCTGCTAAGGCGATTCATCTGACTTCTGAAGCATTTCGACGAGCGTTCTATGATCGCGCAGAATTTCTTGGAGACCCGGATTTCGCAAAAATTCCAGTTGCGCAGTTGATCGATGAGAAATATGCGTCGGCATGGCGCGAGTCCATTGATCCTACGCATGCCAGCGCGAGTAAGGACCTGCGGCGCCCGTCAGTCTTCAGTGAACTCGACAGCTATGCTGCGATGCATGAGCAGCCGCTTGCCGTCCACGAACCGAACCACACGGCGCACTACTCGGTGGCCGATGCCGCCGGCAATGCCGTGGCTGTCACGACGACGCTGAATGAAAGCTTCGGATCGGGCGTAACAGCGGAAGGCTTAGGCTTCTTGCTCAACGACGAGATGGATGACTTCGCCTCAAAGCAAGGCGTGCCGAATACCTATGGGTTGATTCAAGGCCCGGCGAACGCGATCGGTCCGGGGAAGCGTCCTTTATCGGCGATGGTACCAACCATTGTCCTCAAAGATAGCAAGCTATACATGGTCTTGGGTGCAGAAGGCGGACCGACCATTATCACAACGGTGGCGAACATTCTGATAGGTGTCATCGATTTTGGGATAGACATTCAGGAAGCGGTGAATGCACCACGCTTTCACAACCAGTGGATCCCGGACGAGATCAGAGTCGAAAGAGGTCTTTCGCCGGATACTCTACATATGCTTGAGCAGATGGGGCAAAAACTGAGCCGTGACACCGAGTGGGGGGATGCCGAGGCCATTGCGATTGATCTGGCCACCGGCGAACGCCTGGGCGCGAGCGATGGAAGAAACAACGGAAAGCCGGTGGGTTACTGATGCAAAGAGCGATGTCGACATTGCTGTACGTAAAGGAACGGTTGCATTCCGGACTGCTGGATAGCCTGGTGAAAGGCGGGGCACAGGCGATCGAGGTCTTTGCAGCGCGCCAGCATCTGGATTACGCAAACCGCAAGCAGCATATCCGCGAGATCGCCGAATGGTTTCGCTCGAGTGGCATCCCATTGCACTCGGTGCATGCGCCCATGTTCAGCGACTATGAGATGGGCCGAACCGGCGCACCCCCGTTGAACATCGCTTCCACCGATCGTGCTCACCGGGTCGACGCAATGGACGAGATCAAGCGTGCGCTCGAGATTGCCGAACAGATTCCCTTTCGCTTTCTGATCCAGCATATCGGCGTAGCCAACGAAGCCTTTGATGAGCGCAGGGCGGAAGCGGCGATGACGTCGGTCGAACATCTGCGTGCCTTCGCCAAGCCCCTCGGCGTACGCGTGCTACTGGAAAATATTCAGAACGAACTGGCCACGCCGGAAAAATTAGTGGACTTCCTGCACGTGAGTCACTTCGACGATGTAGGTGTGTGCTTCGATGTGGGCCACGCGCACCTGGAGGGCGGCATTCCACTGGCATTCGAGATCCTCAAAGACCATGTTCGGTCGACACATGTGCATGACAATAAGAAGGACAAAGACTCGCACCTGTGGCCTGGCGGAGGCAGCATCGACTGGAAAGAAACGATGGAACTATTGCGTTCGGCTCCGCATAAGCCGCCGCTGCTGTTGGAGATTGAAGAAGATATAGGCCCAGCCGCCGACCAGATGAACCGGACATTCGATAAGCTGGAAGCGGCGTAGATCATGAGCACCACTCAAAACACTGAAATGACACCTTCTATGTCTGCACCTGTAGCAACGATCGCCGAGATCGGCAACCATGAAGGCCAGACTGTCACGATTCGTGGCTGGCTATATAACCTCCGCGAGAGTGGCAAGTTGCTATTCCCTATCTTTCGCGATGGTACCGGCATCATCCAGGGAGTTGTCCCCAAGAACGCCGTCGCTCCCGAAGTGTTCGACTCGCTCAAGAGTCTGACGCAGGAATCCAGCGTCATCGTGGAGGGAAAAGTCCGAGCCGATAAGCGTGCCACTGGCGGTTACGAACTCGACGTCAGCAATGTTCAGGTCATTCAGCGCGTTAATGAAGCTGAGCCGTACCCCATCACCCCCAAAGAACATGGCGTGGAATTCCTGATGGAGCATCGCCATCTCTGGGTGCGCTCGCTGCGGCAGGCGGCTATCCTGCGCGTGCGCGCGGAAATCATCAAGGCAGCCCGGGACTTCTTCGACGAACGCGGATTCACTCTCACTGATCCACCAATCTTGACACCGGCAGCCTGCGAAGGAACCACGACTCTTTTTCCTGTCGATTACTTCGATGAGCAGGCTTTTCTCACGCAATCTGGACAGCTTTACATCGAAGCAACTGCCATGGCGCTGGGCAAGGTGTATTCCTTCGGTCCGACATTTCGCGCGGAAAAATCAAAGACGCGAAGGCACTTGACAGAGTTCTGGATGGTTGAACCCGAAGTCGCCTATGGCACGCTCGATGACATCATGGAATTGGGCGAAGGCCTCATCAGCTTTATGGTGAAGCGATGCCTGGACCGCCGCGCCAGCGATTTGCAAACGATCGGGCGGGATATCGAGAAGCTGAAAAAAGTCGAGACACCATTTCCGCGCATCAGCTACGACGAGGCCGTGCGGATGCTGCAAGACGCGCACGCCAAGGGCTTACTGGAAGCCAAATTCGAGTACGGCGGCGACCTGGGTTCTCCTGACGAGACTTATCTCTCCGCGCAATTCGAAAAGCCGGTGATGGTCCATCGTTATCCCGCAAAGGTAAAGGCGTTCTACATGGAACCCGATCCGCAGCGCGCCGACCTGGCGCTGTGTGTCGACGTGCTGGCGCCCGAAGGATACGGCGAAATCATCGGCGGCTCGCAACGCATGGGCTCTTACGATCTTCTTCTGCGGCGCATTCATGAACATGGATTGCCAGAAGAGGCTTTCAAGTGGTACTTGGATCTGCGCAAGTTCGGCGGCGTCCCACATGCTGGATTCGGCATGGGAATTGAACGAGCCGTAGCTTGGATCTGCGGCCTGGAGCACGTGCGGGAGACGATTCCATTTCCAAGAATGCTGCACAAGATCTATCCGTAGCGTCTTGTCGAACATAACTGTGGGATTTGCGAGCTTGTTTTTTGCCTTCGTGCACCTTTGTGCCCTTTGTGGTTAACGCGTTCTTTGCGGCAAATAGAAAAACTTATGGCACCGACAACGACATCCTTCTCCAACATTGTTCCAAAGAAAATTCGCGTGATAGGCGTTCCCCTCGACCTCGGCCAGTCGCGTCGCGGTGTCGACATGGGTCCGTCCGCCGTCCGCGTGGCCGGACTGGAGGCACGTCTCGAGGCTCTTGGCCATGAGGTCGAGGATGGCGGCAATGTAGCAGTCGCCATGCCGGAGCAGAAAAAGGAAGGCGCGGCCAACGCGAAGTACCTCAAGGAAATCACCGCGACCTGCACCAAGAGCGCCGACCTTGTACTCAAGACACTCGAATCCAGCAAAGTCCCGCTCATTCTCGGCGGAGATCATTCGGTCGCTGCTGGCACCGTAGCAGGTGTTGCCGAGTTTTATCGCCGGCAAAAACAAAAAATTGGTCTCATCTGGATTGACGCTCACAGCGATATCAATACACCCGACACCTCTCCCAGCGGGAACGTCCATGGAATGCCGTTAGCTGCAATCATGGGCCTGGGGCCGAGCGAGCTCAGCAACATTTACGACTTCTCCCCGAAGATCGCGCCGGAGAACTGCGTTCTGGTGGGAATTCGCGACGTCGATTCCTATGAGAAAGAAAACATCAAGCACTCCGGAGTCGAAGTCTTCACCATGCGCGACATCGACGAGCGCGGCATGCGCGCTGTCATGGAAGAAGCTCTCCGTATGGCCGGACGCGGCACCGCCGGCTATCACGTCTCCCTCGACATGGACTGGATCGATCCCGAGGATGCACCCGGTGTAGGAACCCCGGTGTGGGGTGGCGCAACCTATCGCGAAGGACACCTCGCCATGGAGATCATCTCCGATCACGGACGTATGACCAGTTTCGAGATAGTAGAAGTGAATCCGGTCATCGACGAGCACAACCAGACTGCCGACCTGGCGGTGGAACTCACGCTATCGGCATTTGGGAAGAAAATCCTGTAGCAAACCTGGAAGAATAGAAAAAGGCGTGACCATGCGGCCACGCCTTCGATGCTGTTATTGCGTGACCGTCTTAACCGCATCTCCGATCTTGAATCCGGTTCCGGACACAACTGAACAAACCGAGGAAACGTCGTCCACATCCGTGACCTTGACCACTCCAACCGCCGTACTCAATCGCCGGAGAACTTGGCCCGTTGCCGGATCTTTGATCTCCTTGGTGACGCGTTCCACATTGAGCTGATCGCCAACTTTGACGCCGTTCTTGGCGCCGACGTTGAGAATAATTTGACCGCCATCGACCGCCGCCACCAACCCTTGCACGACGATAGTGCGCGCTACGAGCTTGTCTTTTCCAGCGATGACCTCAGTACTGGTCTGCTCGACCGCGTTCTTCACAGCCTCACCGATAATCGTGCTCTGGAAGTCGCTGCTGCCAAAATCGGCGTGCCCCGCACCGAAGCCGTGCCAATTGCCACCGCCGCCCGTCATCGAGGTGCTCTCCCGGGACGACTCGCCTTTGCCTTCCGCTACCGCCAGGATTTCGCCGGTATCGATGTCGACGATTCGTGCCGTCAGAGCCACGATCGCCTTGGACTTCTTCTTTCCGAAGCCGCCCAAACCGTATCCACCCCAATTGCCACCGGCGCCGCCGAGGTTGGTGTTCTTGGTTTCATTGCCGAACTGAGTCACGCTGCCGACGACAATGGCATCGACCCCGAGCAACTTTCCGATTTTGGCGGCCGACGTGGGGTTAGCACGATCACTGTTGGAGAAGTTCTGCTCTGCAAGGATCTTGTCCAGGGCCTTGCGCTCGATGACCGAGTAGCTGCCGTCTTTGACCAGATACGTAACCATCAGATCCGAAATGCCTTTACCCACGTCCACATCTGAGCCGAATATCGCGGCGACCCCACTATGGACGGTGGCGTAATCAAAGTCGAAGATTGCCACCCGCTTCTTGCGCGGGGCGGCCGCTGTTTGAGCGATGGCAGCTCCGGCCATGGCAAAAACAACCAATAACGAGACGAACAGCGCCGACCACTTCTTCATAGGTAATCCTCTTGAAATGTAAAGTGCTAGCGGGGATGGGGGAAAATAATTCGGCACAAAGGTACTTCGTGGTACAGCCCTTGTCAACAGCCAGTTCCATCGGGTATGCAAGAATGGAATGGGTAGTTTCCAGCATGGCAAAGCTTCGAGTGGGCATTCTGTTTGGTGGACGCAGCGGCGAACACGAGGTTTCGCTGTTGTCGGCGGCCTCGGTTGTTAACGCCATCGACAATACGAAATTCGAGGTAGTGCCGATCGGCATCACAAAAGACGGTCGGTGGGTCACGGCGGCCCACGCCGAGCGGCTACTCAAAGGCATGCCGCTCGATCATGAAGAGCGTCACCTGCGCGCCGGCGATCCCGACGCCACTCCAGGAGCCGCTGTCCTGGCAAAAGGCGAAGCCGTCGTTGTCCCCCCTGAACCCCATCGCAAGGCCCTTGTTCCCTTCGAGAGCGCCGCTCCTACTCCGACACGTCGAGCCTCCGATCGCGCCATTGACGTGGATATCGTCTTCCCGGTGCTTCACGGCACCTTTGGCGAGGACGGCACCATCCAGGGATTGCTCGAACTGGCTGATCTTCCCTACGTTGGCGCGGGTGTCCTTGGTTCCGCCGCAGGGATGGATAAGGACATGATGAAGTCGCTGTTCCGCGCCGTCGGGCTGCCCATTGTTAAACACGTGACGATATTGCGTGGCGATTGGAAACGAGATCCGAGGAAGGCCGAGAAATTCGTGCAGAAGTCCCTGAAGTTTCCGATGTTCGTGAAGCCCGCCAACCTCGGCTCGTCGGTGGGAATTTCAAAGGCTCACAACTCAAAGGAGCTCGGCCCCGCGATCGAAGAAGCCGCAAAGTTCGACCGCAAGATCGTGATTGAGCAAGGCGTGGGCGGAAAGAACAATAAAGCCCGCGAGATTGAATGCTCAGTGCTCGGCAACGATCATCCTGAGGCGTCGGTACCAGGAGAGATCGTTCCCGTAAAGGAATTTTACGACTACGGCGCGAAGTACTTGGACGAAGGCTCCGAGCTGATCATTCCAGCCAAGCTGAAGAAATCGGAGATCAAGAATATTCAACGGCTCGCAGTTGCGGCCTTTCAGGCAGTGGATTGCTCAGGGTTGGCGCGCGTGGATTTTTTGATGGATCCAAAATCCCACAAGGTCTATCTCAACGAGATCAATACCATGCCCGGATTCACATCCATCAGCATGTATCCCAAGCTGTGGGATGCCTCCGGCCTGAAGTATTCAGACCTGATCGAACGACTCATTCACCTCGGTCTCGAGCGCCACGCGGAAAAGAAGAAGAATCAATACAGCAAGTAGCGAACTTTATAGCCTCCGTTTTGTCCGGCACTTTAGTTCGAACGAAAGTAACATTGACCGCCGCACGTCCTGTTGCCATGCTGTGGCATGTCTGGAAAGCGCCGCAAGTACACACGCCCGCCACGCATCCGTGTGCCGAATAACGAGCGCGCGCTGTTTGAGGTCAATGACGCAAAATTTGTGGGGATCGTACAGCGGCTTTCGCTGACCGGCGGGTCAGCAATCATGACCAAGGGGACCATTCCTCATGGCTCCGAGGGCGTCCTGCATCTTCAGACTGTGTTCGGCAAGGTAACGGCGCATATCGAGTTCCTGCAGACAGGAGCCGATGGAATTCCCACCGCGCAAGCTTTCCGGTTCGTCAAAATGAGCGAAATCAGCGCACAACGCTTCCACGCCGCGGCGAAGCAAATGGAGCGTGAGGGCTTCAGCGACGCCCAGTCGCAAGGTCGTGCAGATCGCCCGATCGGAGAACTGGCCGCGGAAGGACTCACTAAATTGGCTGATGGCATCCGGCGCATTTCCGGCGCGCTCGCAACTAACAAGCGCAGCTAGACTTAGCACTACCCTCTACGACTTGACGTCCCCAATCCAAGAGCTTAATATCCAAACTCAAGTTTGCTCATTTTGAGCAGACCTTGAATTTCATGAAGAGTGGCTGAGGGACGAGCCCTTAGAAGCCACGACAACCGGATCAGGAGTCATCTCCCGATCGCCCGGTGTCAACTCTCGCCCGGTAACGGGGGACATGAGATTTGGGGTGCCGCGTTTTAGCATCTCGTTTACCTCTTTCCTCCATGATCTAAAACCCCGGGGAAAGAGGTTTGGCTTTTTAGGGGCAAATGTAGAACGATTTCAGATTTTGAATTCTTGATTGCAGGTTGAAATCTCCCGCACCGCGGAAAAATTCTGCATTCTGAAATCTTCACTCTGAAATTGCTCTCGTTCTCTCGCTACTCGGAACGAGTAAGCGATGAACTACGAATTACGCTGCCGCGAGTGCGGCAAATCCTGGGGAAATCAGCCTAAGTCCATCTGCGAAGATTGCTTCTCGCCGCTTGAGGTCGTCTACGACTATTCGGCTCTTCGCTGCCTGAGCCGGCAGATCATTGGACAACGCCCTGCAAACATGTGGCGCTATGCAGAGCTTCTACCTCTTCCCAACAGTTTTCATCCCTCATTGCCTGTAGGCTTAACGCCGCTGGTAAGTGCCCCGCGCCTCGCGAGCGAATTAGGTGCGAAGCGGCTCTGCATCAAGAATGATGCCATCTGTCTTCCTACGTTGAGCTTTAAAGACCGTGTGGTCGCTGTTGCGCTGGCGAATGCCCGCACCTTTGGCTTCGATACCGTAGGGTGCTCGTCTACCGGAAACCTTGCGAACGCTGTCGCCGCGCAGGCCGCACGCGAAGGTTTCAAGGCGTGGATCTTCATACCCGCTGATCTCGAGCCGGCAAAAATCCTGGGTACCCAGGTGTTTGGCGCGAACCTGGTGCGCATTGCAGGAAGCTACGACCAGGTGAATCGCCTCTGTTCGCAAATCGCCGACGAGCGCAACTGGGGATTTGTGAACGTCAATCTTCGACCTTATTACGCCGAAGGATCAAAGACCGTTGGCTTCGAAATAGCCGAACAGCTTGGCTGGCACTTGCCCGACAACATCGTTGTCCCAATGGCAGGCGGCTCACTTATCACGAAAATCAAGAAGGCTTTCGGAGAGTTAATCGAACTCGGCCTGGTCGAAGATAAGCCAGTACGCTTCTTTGGTGCTCAGGCCACTGGTTGTTCCCCGATTTCGACGGCAGTAAAAGCCGGCAACACCGATATTGAACCGCAGCGTCCAGCGACCATCGCGCGATCGCTCGCCATCGGCAATCCGGCAGACGGTCACTACGCCATTCAGACGATCACAAACAGCGGCGGATGGGCAGAAGATGTTTCCGATGAAGAGGTCGTGAATTCCATTCAGTTACTGGCACGCAGCGAAGGAATTTTCACGGAGACTGCTGGTGGTGTAACTGTGGGCGCGGCCCGCAAGCTATACGAGCAGGGACGCATTCGCCCGGAGGAAACCACCGTCCTGTGCATCACCGGGAACGGGCTAAAGACGACTGATGTATTCGCTGGCAAGTATCCCGAATCGGAAGCCATTGCTCCCAAAATCGCGCAGTTCGACAAGTACATGGAAACAATCCTGGATTTACCAACTCCGGTGGAGGTTTAAATGACAGTAACCGTACAAATTCCCACAGCTCTACGACGCCTTACAGCAGGCACACCTCGCATTACCTGTGCTGCTGCAAATTTGACAGAACTTTTTTTGGCGCTCGACGCGCAGTTCCCTGAGTTGAAGCCCCATCTGCGGGATGAATCCGGCGCGACCCGCCGCTTTCTAAACATCTACGTCAACGAAGAGGACATCCGCTTTCTTGGCGGCAGCGCCTACTCCTTTCAGGAGGGCGATGAGGTTTTGCTGGTACCGTCGATTGCTGGTGGCAGTCCAGTGGACGAAGAAAGGCAGCCATGGCGACGCAAAAGTTGAAAATCGGATTGCTAGGCTGTGGCACCGTGGGCGGCGGCCTGGTCGAACTGATTCATAAGAACAACGCACTCATCCGCCAGCGATGCGGCGTCGAGCTAAGCATCACGAAAATCCTGGTGCGCGATCCCGTGAAGGAACGCCCCGGGGTCGATCGAGCACTCATCACTACGCATCCCGAGAAAGTTATCAACAACGGCTGTGATCTGGTGGTTGAGTTGGTTGGAGGAATCGATCCGGCACGCAAGTTCATCCAGAGATCGCTCGCCGGCAACAAGCACGTTGTGACCGCGAACAAGTCGCTGCTGGCGGTCGATGGCTACAGCCTCATGAAGGCAGCGGAAATTCAGAAAGTGCGGCTAGGATTCGAAGCCAGCGTCTGTGGAGGCATCCCTATCATTCGTGCATTGCGCAATGGATTGGTCGGCAATCGTATCCAGAGCCTCGCAGGCATTTTGAACGGGACCTGCAATTACATATTGACTCGCATGACGGAGCAGAACATCGACTTCGATGCAGCCCTCGCCGAGGCACAGGCCAAGGGATTCGCCGAAGCCGATCCCGCGCTAGACATCGACGGCCATGATGCTGCACAAAAGCTCAAGATCCTGGCCGAACTGGCTTTCAATGGCCGCATTGATACCGCCAACGTGAGGACAGAAGGCATTCGACATCTGACATCGGCCGACGTATGCGCAGCACGTGAATTGGGATATGTCATCAAGCATGTTGCGGCGGCCCAAACGTCAGGTGATTCTGTCGCGATGCGCGTCGCGCCAGTTCTGCTGACAACCTCGCATCCGCTGGCAGGTGTTCGCGAGGAGAACAATGCCGTTGTGGTTCGCGGCGACGCGGTGGGCGAGATGGTGTTTTCGGGCAAAGGCGCGGGTTCCCTCCCCAGCGCCAGCGCGGTCCTGTCCGACATCGTGGATATAGCGTGCTATCGAAACAGTACCGATACCGCTCCACAAGGCACATTGGCTGCGATTCAGTCTGATGATGCCGCTCCGCGGTACCTGCGATTCCCCGTCGCCAATCCTTCGGCGATCGGGCCGATTACGACTGTCCTCGAAAGAAACGGAATCGCAATCACCCGTGCCGCCGCCGTCTGGGGGAAAAACGGATCGGAAGAGCACCATGTGCGCATGCTTATCCACTCATGCGCAGATGCAGCGTTAGACACCGCTCTCCGGGAAGTCACTCGCCGAGCCATCGATGTCGCGCCAGTGGTAAGCCTTTCGATCTGCGGGTGACCCCTGAATATGGCACTCATTTAGAATCAACGCCTGAAGGGCGCCGAAATCCCCGCTGGGTTGTTGTTGACTAACCTCTATGCCGATGTGGTTGCAGATTCCGCTTGCACTGATAGTTGGAGCACTAGGGACGTGGTTGTGGGCAACGCCGCACGGCGAAGTCCAGGGGGAACCCTAAAACGTCTGTGGCAGAAACTTCGCAAAACACAGTTCTAGATGAGTCCCTTGAATTCTCCCGAATTTCTTGGATCTGCGTCGATTCGTGTATAATCTAACTAACCAGTTAATTAAACAGAGTTCTCAATGAAAACTGCTGTCAAAACCCGTCTCGGCTCCCGCCGCCAACCGGAAGAAAGTCGTGCCGCCATCTTGCACGCCGCAGTACGTGAGTTTTCCCGCGAAGGTCTGGCTGGAGCCCGCACCGATGCCATCGCTCGCGATGCAAAGGTCAATAAAGCGCTGCTCTACTACTACTTCAAAGACAAAGAGTCGCTCCATTCCGCTGTTCTGGACCAGGTTTTCGGAGAGTTGAGCGATACCGTCCTCGAAGTTCTCGCTCGCGATCTGCCGCCCCAAGCCAAGATGCTCTCCTATGTCGGCGCACATTTCGACTACATTGCCAGCCACCCGCTTTATCCGCGGATCGTGCAGAGCGAAATGATGCGTGCTGGACGCGGGCCTAGCCAACTCGATCGGATCGTTCCGCAGTATTTTCGCCCCCTGTTCGAAAAGGTTTCGCAGTTACTCAAAGAGGGCGCGGCTTCAGGCGATTTCCGCCCGGTAAATCCCATCGACTTCATTCCATCGATGATCGCAATCATCACCTTCTACTTCACGAATGCACCGGTGATGCGAATGATGACCAACTCGGATCCGATGGATCCTAAGCGGATTGCCGCACGCCGCGCAGCGGTACTCGATTTCATTGCAAATGCGTTGTTCAACCCCGTCGCCGCACATGGAGATCGCCCGTGAGTGCCCGCAACAGATTCTTTATCGCCCTCGGCGTAATTTTCGCGATCGCTCTGGCTTACTACCTTTTTTCCACGCCGCGATCGAACGACTTGGTGTTGATCGGTACAGTTGATGCCAACCAGGTTGTCGTCAGTCCTCAGATCGAGGGACGGATTGCGAAATTGCTGGTAGATGAGGGAACCCCGGTCAAACAGGGCGATCTCATTGCGGTCCTCGATCCGTCGGAACTCGAGGCGCAAGCAGGGGCCGCGTCTGCCACCATCTCCAGCCTGCGCTCAAAAGTCTCCGAGACGCGTTCCACCGAGCAGGCAATGAGCGGGTCTACTTCCAGCAATGTGATGAATGCTAAAGCCCGCCTGCAATCCACGCGGGCACAATTGCTCCAAGCGGAAGCCACCCTGCAGCGAGTGCAGAGCGACAGCCGCCGCATGATCGAACTGGCGAACCAGGGCGTCGCCTCAGATCAGGACCGCGTGCAAGCCCAGACGAATCTCAAGGCACAGGAAGCAGTGGTGGAATCTCTGAAAGAACAGGTGTCGGCAGCACAAGCCGATCTGAATACGGCCGTCGCGAATACGAACCAGGCAAATGCGGCGCAAAGTACCGTCGCCTCAACTCGCGCTCAGTTAAGCAATGCCGAGGAGATGCTTAAACAAGCGCAAGTCCGGCTGGGATACACGAAGGTCTACGCCCCCGTGACAGGACGCGTCTCCGTTCGGGCTGCCCGCGAGGGCGAAGTCGTGAATCCCGGCCAGGCTATTGTCACCATCATCGATTTGAACGACACCTGGGTGCGGGCGGCGATCCCGGAGACCGATGCCGATCATATCGGCCTCGACGACAGCCTCCGAATCCGCCTGCCTGGCGGCACCATTACCTCCGGCAAAGTCTTTTTCAAGTCCGCCGAAGCTGACTTCGCTACCCAGCGCGACGTGAGCCGCATGAAACGCGACATCAAGACCATTGTGCTGAAAGTGCGCCTCGACAATCCCAAGGGTGCCTACGTCCCTGGCATGACCGCCGACGTGCTGGTCTCCCAGGATCAGTTGAAGGGCGCAGCGCAAACTGCTTTGGAGCAGCATCCATGACCACCGAAGCCAAAGTCCGAGCGGCCAGCGATAGTGGTTGCGCTCCTGGAAGCTCCCAGCCGTTAGCCATTGAAGTGGACCACATCGTCAAGAAATACGGCGACTTCACGGCCGTGGATGGAGTCTCCTTCCAGGTGGCCGAGGGCGAGATCTTTGGCCTGCTCGGCCCGAACGGCGCAGGAAAGTCAACGCTCATCCGCATGATGACCACGCTAATCCCGATCACCTCGGGAAGAGCCTGCATCAACGGACACGATGTCAAACGAAATGCCGATGGCGTCCGCCGTGTCATTGGCGTCATCCCGCAGGCTCTGACCAGCGATCTCGACCTCACCGTAGAAGAGAACATGAACATCTACGCCAAGCTCTACGATGTTCCGGCAAAGCAGCGCAAGGAGTCGGTCGACGAGTTGCTGGAGACGGTGGACCTGACGAAATGGCGAGACGCGCAGACCAAGACGCTCTCCGGAGGCATGCGGAGGCGCTTGGAAATCGCCCGCGGCCTGGTACACAATCCGCGTATCTTCTTTTTGGACGAGCCCACCACCGGCCTCGATCCCGTGTCTCGCGTCTCTGTCTGGGAGATGCTTACTAACATCAAGAGCAAGCGCCAACTCACCATTCTGATCACCACCCATTACATGGACGAAGCCGACCGCCTCTGCGACCGCATCGCCATCGTCGATCACGGCAAGCTGGTGGCCCTCGATACTCCTGCCGCCTTGAAGGCCAGCGTTCCCGGATCCAACGTCATCGAAGCCCAGTTCCAGAAGATTCCTGCGGATTGGGAGCAGCGTCTGCGTGGGCTCGAAGGCGTCACCTCGGTCCAGCACGAAGGCGGCGACATGTTCCGCGTGCTGACCAGCAATGGCTCGCGGACCACCACCTTACTGGTGGAATTGGCGGTGCAAGCCGGCGTAGAGGTCAAATCGCTTTCCGTGCAGAACACCACGCTCGACGACGTATTCGTCCACTACACCGGCCGCCAGTTGCGCGACGAATTGGTCAAGGCCTACGGCTTCGTCATGCCGTCGCGTCCAGGGATGCAGCCATGAATCGAACCCTAGCGATTATCGAGCGCGAGATGCGCAAGTTCTTCCGTTCTCCAGCCCTGATGATGGTGGCCATGATCTTCCCTTTGGTGCAGCTCATCATTCTGGGCAACGCCTTCGGCGGCAAGATCACAGGCGCCAAGATCGGCGTGGTCGATCAGGATGGTGGCACGCAGGCGCTCAAGATCCACGAAGCCTTTGACTCCATCCGCTCCACGGCACGTACTTTCGATCCCGTCTACTACGATGACGACAAGCGCGCCGCTGAGGACGTCCGCGACGGCAAGATCCAGGGCGCCGTCATCATTCCGCCGCAGTACTCGGCGCGTGTGTATGAACAGAACCATCCGCGCATCGCCCTGATTGTCGACAACAGCGACAACTTCATGAGTTCCACTCTCGAAGAGCGGCTCTCGCAACTGACTGAGGCCCTGAACCAACCTGTCATTCAGCCGCGCCTGCTGCAGCAGACCGTTCTCGATGTCGTGGAGCTCTATCCTTACATCGAGTACATGAAGTATCTGTTGCCAGGTTCGATCACGCTGGCGATGTTCGTCTCGGTGATGATCGGTGGAGGCATGCTCTACATCGACGACAAGGCCCGCGGCGTACACGAAGGCTACCTCGTGACGCCGATCACCAAGTCGGAGTTGGTCTTCGGATTGACTGGAGCAGGCGCGATCAAGGCCGTGCTGACCGGCATCATCATCACCGTAATCGGTTCTCTGATCGCAGGCGTCGGCACCATCTTTAACCTGTCGAGCATCCTCGGACTTCTGCTGATGATCCTGCTGACGTCGGTGGCGTTCAATACCATGATGTTCCTGCTCATGGTGCGAGTCGAGGATCCGCTGGTGCCGCGCGCCATCTTCGGAATCCTGAATACGCTGCTGTTCTTCCCCAGCGGATCGATCTATCCGATCCAGGCGTTTCCGGGATGGCTTCGCGTGATCGCCAAGGCCGATCCGTTCACCTACGCGGTGCATGGATTCAAGTCGCTGCTGCTCAAGGAGACTGGAGTAGGAGCGATCGTCCCTGACATGATCTATCTCTCGATCTTCGCCGTGGTGACGCTTGCGGTGGCTGTGCCGCTGTTCAAGCGGACTCTCTAGGCAGATCCAGCAACTCGCGGGAACCTTTCATCCATCAGCGGCTTCCATTTATGCTAGAAGGGCATGACACTCATGGACGCCGCACAACCGGATCTGCAGCGCGAACGCCGACGCCGCATCATGATTATTGCGAGCATCGTTCTGGTTCTCATTCTTGCCTGGACTGCTTACCACATGCGCAATTACGGTCAGCGTCATTCGGTCGACAAGTTTTTTGCTGCGATCGAAGCGAAGAATTACGAGCAGGCCTATGCCCTATGGAAGAATCCCGAGTATAAGTACAACGATTTTTATACCGACTGGGGACCGGGCGGGGAGTGGGGGCTGGTGAAGGAGTATTCCGTGGATTGCTCGATCACGGCCGGCAGCGGGGTTATCGTCCAGGTCACGGTCAACGGACGCGCACAGCACGCCTACCTATGGGTGAAGAAGGCGGATAACAGCCTGTCGTTCTCTCCCAGCGAAGTGCAATGCGGCAACTGGTTCGGGTGGATGCTGGAGTAGGTACCCCCTCCCCCCGGTGTCTAATGGAATCAGCGCTATAGCGCGATTTTCCTCGCAAAATCTTCCCGACAAAGGACTTATAGCTAAAATATTGGAATCATGGGACTTAGCTCGTGATTTTGCCTGATCCCGGCCAAAATCTCCTGAACAAAGGAGTTAGCTGTACCTGTCGATGCAAACGGGGCACCCACCGCGTCTGAGGACACCGATCCATGATGAGGATTGCATGAAGGGAGAAGGGGTGTCAGTGACGAGCCTCACAGTGGTTAGTGGTTAGTCGTTTGTCGTTAGTCGTTTGTCGTTAGTTCGCTGGGCGTTGGCGAAAGATTCGAGCAGGCGGTCATTTGGTCGTTGGTCGCTGGCCTAAGGAAAGGCGAGACGTGGCCATCAATAGAAACGAAATGCTCTGGCGACCATACGCCCGTCCATATACACTAAAATAGTGTACACTATTATGGTGAAGAATATCACGCTGAGCGCCGAGGAACACCTGATCGAACAAGCCCGCCTGGTAGCCCAATCCCAGCACAAGACGCTGAATGCCGCTTTTCGGGAGTGGCTGGAGCAGTATGCCTCACAAGCCGGCGCCGGAGCGGCGGTCGGAGCCTTGATGCGCCGCCTGCGCCATGTCCGGTCTGCAGGTCCATACACGCGCGCGCAGTTGAACGAGCGCCATTCGAATGAACGCTAGATACTTTCTGGATACCAACCTGTTTGTGTATACGTTCGATGGCGATGCGCCAAGCAAGGCCAAGAAGGCACTGCAGTTGATTCAGCGGGCGGTGGACTCGGGATTGGGAGTGGTCAGTTACCAAGTGGTCCAAGAATTCTTCAATGTAGCGCTGCGCCGTTTTCCCCAACCGCTGACGGTGACTGAGGCGGAACAGTATCTGATGACGGTTTTCCGACCGCTGCTCGCGGTGCAGTCATCGCTGAGTCTTTACTATGAGGCACTGCGGCTCAGCGAGAAGTATCACTTCTCGTGGTACGACTCGCTGATTGTGGCCGCGGCGCTGGAAGCGCAGTGTGCCATCCTTTACAGCGAGGACTTGCTGCACGGACGGCAAATCGAGAGCCTGAAGATCGAAAATCCATTCAAGTGATTGGCGTTGGTCGGTCATGGTCGTTAGTCGTTGGTCGTTCGCCAAAGACCTGAGCTCTTGTCATTCCCCGCTTGGCAGAAAATATGGTCCGGAGAGAACGGTGAGAATGCCAAGCTACGGCGGATGAGATCGATGCCGCTGTGCGATCCTTCGACTGCGTGGATGCTTCGCTTTGCGCAGCATCCACTTCGCTCAGGATGAACATGTAATTAGGGTTGGGATTAAAGAGCGCAGGTAATTTGTATAAGCGAGTCGAGTTCCCCAGGTCTCAGGGACGAGGTGCGTGCCGACCCTGATGCGGCTGACCTCTTCTCATTCCCCGTCCTCGGTGTGACTTTCCCACACATTCGCAAACCGCACGAATGTGTAGGGCACCCGGCGGCAGTCGGCGGCGGGAAGCGCAAGTTATGACAGGGTAGAAGAGATGTCCGCACACGCCCGTAGTTCCCACGTCTCGAAAAAACGCGAGACGTGGGCCACCCACTTCATCAATAAGATCGAAAATCAAAGACGGAATGGGAGACCGGGCCACCCGCCCACACATTTCGCAAACGGCGCGAAAGTGTTGAGCGGCTTTGTGAAAAAAATTAAGCAACTTTCGACGTGATTTAGCGTTCGAATATTACAAGCAGTTCTTGTTGAGGAAATTCAATGAAAAGACTAGCAGTGTTCGTAGTCACCGTCACGATGTGCATCAGTTTCGGTGATTTCGGGTCCTATAAAAGGTCATTGGCCGGGCACGAGGGTGGAGGAGCCGCGGAGTCTCGTCGCAACAGTTTGAATCTAGTGGCTGGTGCAGGGGGACACGGCATCCAACTGTCTGAGTTGGGTACCTATAAGACGGTTTAGTAGTCGACCGTTACATCCCAAGACCAGTGGAATCCCAGGTTTCGGAAATCGCGGAACCTGGGGTACCGGGTTTGACAGACCCAGTCGTTAATTTGGTCATTAGTCGTTAGTCCTTGACCAAAGACTTAGTAGGTTGCGACGGCTCGGGACCAACTTCTTGCTGAAGCTGACCCACGCGTCATCTTTTGATTTTGAGGTGATTAGAATAGTCCCGGAGTACAATCCGTTGCTAAAGGTCCCCCTTACGGGAGGGTGCCATGGCAGATACAAAGAATGGTAACACCGGCCAGATATGGGTTGCCATCATTGGGTTGGTTGGTGCTCTGGGCGTTGCGGTCATCGGGAACTCTGACAAAATCGCCATCGCATTGGACAAATTAATAAGAAGCAACCCGCCAGCCTCGACTTCAGAGCAAACGACGAAGAGCAATCCGCCGATCTCAAGTCCAGTACAATCGACAAAGGACGGCCCGGCCGCCTCAAATCCCGCGCCACCGACAAAGAGTAAGCCGCCCGCCCCAAGTCCAGTATCATCGACAAATACTAACCCGCCTCCCGAAAGTCTCGGGCCATTGGCGAAGAGCAACCTGCCCAGCTCGGCCTCGACGGGCAGCTCGCCGGTTTCAGATCCGCAGCCAAAGCCGGCCGGTCTCAAGCCAGGTCTTAAGCTCAAACCCAGCGGAGAAACATCTACTAGTGAGGCTCCACCAACAACTTCAAATCTGGGGCAATTAACCGGCTGGATCACAGATTCAAGGTGCAGTGTGAAAGGTGCGAACGCGGGGCATCTTCAGTGTGCAACGAAATGCCTCAAATCGGATGCGGATTTGGTATTCGTAATCGATCAAAGCCAGAGAGTACTGAAAATCGGCAATTCCGTAACGATGGGAACGTTCGTTGGTCAGCATGTCGCGGTGACTGGGCCGATAAATGCTGATTCGATTTACGTCCAGAATGCCAGGGCTCAGTAGTTCAAGCCGCTCCGCTATCAACTACGGGTAGGGGAATGTCTGGCACAGGCCCGTAGTTCCCACGTCTCGAAAGACGCGAGACGTGGGCCACCCACTTCATCAAATAGATCGAAAATTCAAAGACAGAATGGGAGACTTGGGCCACCCGCCGCTACGCGGCGGATAGCCGGTCCTCATATGCGATGAGCTCTCTTCCGCAGCTCAAGCATCGAACCTCGTTGGCATGGGCTCCCCCTACTCCAAGCGACGTGGGCTCAAACTCTCGTCCAGCACAGGGCTGCCCGTTATTATCGTTGTGCTTTCCCAATTCGCCGGAAAAGCGCACATTGTTACCGCGTCTCATCTTTTTCTCCTTTGGGGTAAGCATACTCTGCTAAGCTTTCGCACCAACTCAAGCACTGCGATCAATCAGTCCTTCGCCGCAAGCGGCAAGAAAACAGGTGGAATGTGCATTCTGCCGCACATGCTGGTTACGTATTCTCTGAAGTAGGGCCACATCATCAGCCTAACTTCGGCGTTGCAGAACCTATCGACGTACTCCGCAGGACTATCTTTCATGCAGTGAATGTGAAGGAGGAAGACGGCTTTCAGTTCTAGAAAATATGTTTGGGTTTTCGGCTTCGAGACCTTCACCGTAAGTTCGGCACGCACGTCGAAATGATCCAAGCCAGACTCAAGCGCCTTGCCGCCCCATGAGATGGAAATGGAGTGATTCTCCTCCGAAAGATATCTCGCTCGATCCACTTTCGCATTGCTCTGGGTCAGGCCGATAAGCGAAAGCTCTAGAGACTGGAGGAACTCGGTGTAGCCTGGCAGCTCTTGCGAACCTTTCTTTTTTCTTGTCATGCGCTTCATGCGTTTTGATAGGCCTCAAGTTTTCGTTGCTTGACATTGACAACTTCACGGTAGACTTTCGGTGGCTTGGGAAGATACGGCACCATGTCTGCAAGGGGCGGCGCATCCGTTCCTGCGGTTCTGCGTTGCGATGCCAATGTAGTGAAATGCCATTGGCAGGAAGCCGCTGCACTCTGATGTTGCCACTGACGAACATCGTGAAGCTTGTATCTCATGAGAGTAACCTTCGTCACCGCCGCACACATCCCAGCCCACTGATCGGCGACTGCCTCCAGTGCCGTCAGTTTGTGCCGCTCAGATAGAACGTGAGCTGTGTACATGTTCAGGCTGACGCCCTGCTGCCGAGCTTCTCGGTCTAGAGACTGATGAAGAGAACGTGGGATACGCAGAACAAATTTCCCGCTGAAGTCCTCGACTGCCGTGGGTTCTACGATAGTCTCTCCACTTTCAAAAGCGCCTTTCAGCCAGAGGCGCTTGGTAGCCTTAATGTTAGCTATCGCCTCTTCTGGAGTGTCGCCGTAGCTGACGCATCCCGGCAAATCGGGAATGGACACGACAAACCGTCCATCGTCCTCAACTATCTCCATCGGATAGTTTAGGGCGAGGTAATAATCCATGTCCTTCGTCTTGGGCAATCGCATCTCCTTTTTCGCTTCCGTCATATGTTGCTCCTGTTTCCGGCTCTGCGGATTCGCCCTCATCTACGTCCGCTGACTCCAGCGAATCCCTGGCCACCCCCTCGATATATGCGAGCAACCCCTCTATGCGTTGTATTACCCCTTTTGCGTAGTACGGTGGAAGATACTCGCGTGAGCCGTGCTCCTTCTCAAGGGTGATCGGTCCGACTCCTTCGACACCGAAGTGGTATGCCACTCTACTTCCATCCTTCGTCACGCGGTGGTTGGGGAAGAGCTGCCCATAGTGCTTAAGACATCGGCGAATTGTCGGATCGAGATCGTCAAAAACGTAATGCTTCTTTCCACGAATCTCGTCGAATTTCTGCCGAATCTTCTTGATCATGAGCGAAGAGCCAAAAGGGGTACTTGGCTTCTCGCATTATAACCTTAGTACTATATACAGTACTATAGACGATTTTCCGCCAGAAAAGTTGCGCTCGTAGAAACGAGGGTAATCATGCGGGAAACACGGAAAGGGCCTTAAGCGCCGTTGCTACAGGAGCTTACCGCCGTGGCAAGTAACCGGTCGGCGGGCATTGAAAGACATGAGGAACTGAGGGTATGCGGGGACGGGTGGACATTTCCCAACATCTTGACCCTCACGGTCTCCCCGCCCAAGCTAGCCCATCGGCTCCGGCGCCTGCGTTGAATGTCTTAGTCACTTTGAACGTCCCCAGATCGATGGCCACGACCTGCTTGCTTTGATCGCAGGAAACGTAGGCTACGCGGTCATCGGGACGAATCAGGATCTCCTGCGGAGCGGCGGGCACGGAGATCGTCTTCTCGACCTTCATCGTCTTCAGGTCAATCAGTGAAACGCTGTTACTGCCGGGAAGGGCTACCAGCAGCCACTTTCCATCGTAGGTGGCCGCCATTCCGTATCCACTCGCAGCGAGCGGAATCCGGGTCTTCACGGTGTTCGTTTGCGTATCGATGACGGCGAGTTCCGGCTTGGCCTGGTCGGCGGTGAAGACCCAACGATCATCTTGCGAGATCGCAATCCTCTGAATCTTTTTGGCGACGTCGATGCGAGCCAGGACTTCTTTCTTCTGAAGATCGATGACGGACACGGTTCCCGGGCCGACGTTCGCGGTGTATCCGCGCTTGCCGTCACTGGAAATGGCAAGCATGTGCGACTCCTGCGCCCCGGTAGGAACGGTTCCGACGATGGCGTTGCGCGCGGGATCGATGACGGTGAGGGATTGCGTGATTTCGGTGGTGACGTAGAGCTTTCCGTCTTTGGGATTGAAGACGGCGCAATGGGGCCGGCTGGGCTTAGCGAGGTCGATGGTGCCGGTCTGCTTGCGGGCGTTGAGATCGATGACGCTGATGGTGGTGCCATCGGTTCCAGGCAAGCCGACGCCGGAGTTGCCATAGATCGGAACCCAGGCGGTTTTGCCGTCGGGACTGGCGGCGACCTCGTGTCCGGTGATGCCGCCGACGGGCACGGAGGCGAGTTGTTGGCCGGAGTCGGGATCGAAGATGCTGAGCGTGTGTTCACCCTTGTTCGCGACGAGGAGCAGGCCGTGAGCGGTCTGGGCGGGGGATGTCATGGGATACCAGAGTAGGGAAAGAGCAAGAAGGATGCTTCTAAGGATGCGCATAGTGTGAAGGCTCCTTGCGTGTGGTTGCGGCGAGACGAGGATAACATCGGTTCGGCCGTCCCTACGGGACTTGGTCGGTCAGAGACGTGTACCCAGCGCTGAAGCGCTGGGCTATTTTCGAACGTCGCTCCGCGACTGGGAACCGAGAGACTCGACGGGTTTCGTGTGCCCTAGCTTATGCGTTCACGCCGGCGAAGTGCTCGAGCGTCTTCTGCAACGAGGCCTCGTCTCCGACATTGACGCAGGCCTTGGAGCGGTCGATCTGGCGCATGAGGCCGCACAGGACCTTGCCGGGGCCTAGTTCGACGAAGGTCTGCACGCCTTGGGCGATCAACAGGTGCATAGACTGCTCCCAGCGGACTGAGCTTGTCACCTGGCGAATCAGGGCGTCGCGGCTGTGGACGGCGTCGGTTACTAATGCGGCATCGACGTTGCACACTACGGGAATGCGGGGATCGGCGAAAGACAAGTTGTTCAAATCGGCGGCCAGGCGGTCTTGCGCGGGCTTCATCAGGGAACAATGGAATGGGGCGCTGACCGGCAGGATTTTCGCGCGCTTGGCGCCGCGCTCGTCCGCTAACTGGGTGGCGCGCTCGACCGCGGCCGTGTTTCCCGAGATCACAACCTGCTCGGGAGAATTGAGATTGGCGGCCTGGCAAACTTCTCCCTGGGCGGCGTCTTCGCAGACGGCGACGACTTTGTCGGCATGCATGCCGAGAATGGCGGCCATGGCTCCAACGCCGACGGGAACGGCTTCCTGCATGTACTTGCCGCGATTGCGGACGGTGCGGACGGCGTCGGCGAAGCTGAGAGTGCCGGCGGCGACGTGGGCGGAGTATTCTCCGAGGCTGTGTCCGGCGACGAAGGCGGGCTTGAGGCCGCGCTCTTCGAGGACGCGCCAGGCGGCAACGGATGTGGTGAGGATCGCGGGCTGGGTGATCTCGGTGAGGCGGAGCTGGTCCTCCGGACCCTCGAAGCAGAGTTGGGAGAGCTTGTAGCCGAGGGCGTCGTCGGCTTCGTCGAAGACGCGGCGCGCGGCAGGGTACTTTTCGGAGAGCTCCATTCCCATGCAGACGGACTGGGAGCCCTGGCCGGGGAAGAGGAAGGCGATGGAGTTCGTGGTCATAGATGGGGGCAATACCTCGGCGGCTAAAGCCGCCTGAAATTTAATCCGTTGCGTCGCGGCTGAAGCCGCGACCTTTCAAAGCGTCGGTGTACCTAATCGATTTGAGCAGCGCCTTCAAGCAGTCAAGTTCCTACTGGTTCTGACGTCTTGATGCGCGCTAAGCCTTGCTCGATGGCGTCGTTAATCCCGCTCTCGGCGAACTCGGCCGCAACGCGGATGGCATTCTTGATCGCGTTTGCGTTTGAAGATCCGTGCGTAATGAAGCAGACTCCCTTCACGCCTAGAAGAGGCGCGCCGCCATACTCGGTATGATCGAGGCGCTTCTTGAAGTCGGCGAAGGCGCTGCGCGAGAGCAGATATCCCACCTGCCGCGTAATGGTGGCGCGAAGCGTTTCTTTCAGGGTCGAACGCACGAGGTGAGCAACGCCTTCTGAGATCTTGAGTGCCACGTTGCCAACGAAGCCGTCGGCGACGATGACGTCGACTTCGCCGTTGTAGAGGTCGCGTCCTTCGACGTTGCCGACGAAGTTGAGGGGAAGCTGCTTCATGAGCTGAAAGGCTTCGCGGGTAAGCTCATTTCCCTTGCCTTCTTCTTCGCCGATGGAGAGCAGGCCGACGCGCGGATGCTTGGTGCCGAACATGCTGCGGAAATAGGTCTCTCCCATGACAGCGAACTGGGCGAGGTTGTGCGGCTTGCTGTCGACGTTCGCGCCGACATCGAGGAGGCTCGCAGCGGTGCCGAGGGCGGTTGGAAAGACGGCGTCTAACGCGGGACGGTCGACACCCGGCAATGCGCCTAAGACCATCTTGGCAGTGGCCATGGCAGCGCCTGTATTTCCTGCGGTTACGAAGCCGGCGGAAACGCCGTCGCGTACTTGACGGAGGCCTACGCGGATCGAGGAGTCGCGCTTGGCGCGGACAGCCTGGACGGCCTTTTCGTCCATACCAATGATTTCACTGGCATGCACGACTTCAATGGGGAGAAAGGCGGCGGTGGGATGGCGCCGCAACTCGGCCTTGATCTTGTCTTCGAGTCCAACAAGGATGACACGCACGCCATAGTGGCGTGCCGCTTGGATGGCGCCCTCAACTTCGGGGCGGGGCGCCTTATCCGAACCCATCGCGTCCAGAGTTATGACGCTTGGCATGGAGCAGTGCGGCTAGCTGGATTCTTCGACGTCGAGAACTTCACGGCCCTTATAGTATCCGCACTTCGGGCATGCGCGATGCGGCATTTTGCGTTCGTGGCAGTTGGGGCATTCAGAAAGTGAATGGGCCTTCAGAGCGTCGTGAGCGCGACGGGTGGAAGTGCGCTGCTTGGAGTGTCGCCGTTTCGGATTAGGCATCTTGATTCCTCTTATTGAAATGTTGCCGGCGCTCGGGCAGCCAGCCTGTGGATTAGTGTTCCAGTTTGCTTCTTAAGTCTTTCAACGCCGACCATCGGGCATCCCCGACGGGCTCTTCGCAAGAGCACGTTTCGGCGTTCAGATTCTTTCCGCAGTGCGGACAGAATCCTTTGCAATCCTCCCGGCAGATCACCTTGATCGGCGCGGCCAGCAGAACCTGCTCGCGCAAAACATCCTCGAGAAGCAGGCCCTCTCCCTGGTAGTAGCCGACCTCGGCTTCAGTTACAGTGACGGATGCTTCTTCGACTCCGGCATCCGACCCCTGGGGACGATAAAGCAGATCGAAGCTGCGACTGACATCCTGAACCACCGGCTCAAGGCATCGGGCACAGGGGACTTCCAACTTGGTGGACAAACGTCCGTTTAGCCGGATGTCGTTGATCTTCTCGTGCTTGCCGTGATGCTCCTCGACCAGTTGCGCACGCCCGGAGGACTTCAGCGGACCTTTTTGCTGAAGGTCGGAGCCGAAATCGACCGCACCCGCGCCAAACTCTTCCTCGAAGTCGATCGGGTGGAGAGCTAACTCCTTAATGTCGAGAAACATCGGGAACCCCCGCGCCCCCAACTCGTATTCGCGAAGGTCGCGGAAGCAGCACAGACGCGCAACTTCTCAAGGGAGCAAAAATCTAGGATAAAGGCCCCAGTTGGGGGTGTCAAGGAAGGGGGGATGGTAGTTCAGTTTGAATCCTAAGTGGTGGGTCAGGCTGGATTCGAACCAGCACTCCCGGTTGGGGAATCGGTTTTACAGACCGACGCGCCAATAGCCGTATGCGCCTCTGACCCAACATGGCCAAAAAGAAGCTACCCAAGTTGTGATAGGAGTCAATAACTTAGTCGAGAAGCGAGACCAAGAAGCAGCGACCGAACTGAGAATGGATGATCCACAAACTCCAGTCTAACACGGTCAGTTCATTTGGATGTCAATATTTCTTTCAAACTGATCCACCGCCGCGACGTAATGCGTCAGTGTGAAGTCAATGGCAATCGCAACAGGCCTCGCCCCTGAGCGCTTCACGGCCTTCCTTCACGATAATGGGAAGCATACATAGGGCAGCGACGGGATCAGCCCACCACCATCCCAGCACGGCATTCAGGATCAGACCGCCCAAGAGGATTACCGATAAGTACGCGCACAACGAGGTCTGGCGAGAGTCAGCGCGCAGCGCGGCACTATTAAGGTCCCGCGCGGCTTTACGTTTGGCATGGGCGAGCCAAGGCATCGCGATTAGGGACGCTACCGCGATACTGATTCCGATGACACTCCGCTCCGGCGCTTCCTTCTCGATTAGCGCCTTGATGGAATCGAAAGCAACGTAAACGGCTAGCAACATGAAACTGATGCCAACGAGTTTTAGTGCCTTGCGTTCTACCCGCTCGGCATCCTGACCACGATGTTCAGCCACTAGACGCCAAAGCAGGATTGCGCCGGAAGAGGTCTCAATGAACGAATCAATCCCGAAGCCTATCAACGCGATGCTTCCGCTGATCGCGCCACTGGCAACGGCCACAATGCCCTCTATAAGGTTCCAGCCGATAGTCAGATATTCCAACAAAATTCCGCGCTGGAGATGCTGACCGCGTGTAACGGCGTTCGTGGCCATGCCCTTATGCTACCGCAGCCTCTTCTTCCGCTTGCTTTTGAGCGATTGTGACTTGGAGCGGATCTTCTTCTTGGGCACTTTCGCCCTGGGTACTTTGGTCGCGTTTTTTGGCGCCTTGGATACCACCATGTCGTAGGACTGACGAATCAGGTCTTCGAGTTCGGGCCTGGGCAGCGCGTCGAGCCGTTCGAGGAGCACCCATTTGTAGCGCGCCAAGTAGGGCGCGGGAATGATGTCTTCGCGCTCGACCAGTTCAGCAAAGGCTTCTGGTGTGACTTTGAAGCAGACGCGCTGAGGGACTTCTTTCAGGCCGAGAACGGTGAAGATTTTTCCTCGAACTTTGAAGCAGAGGTCGTCTCCCCATTGAAGGTTCTCCGAGGCTTCTGGAAACGATAAGCAGTATTTGCGAATGAAATCGACGTTCATGGATCGACCTTTGGCAAGAGCTAGAACCGGGTTCGGAAACTCGGCCGTCCCTCCGGGACTTGTCTCATCTCTATTGAACTACCCAGCGCTGAAGCGCTGGGCTACTTTTGGTTCGTCCCTACGGGACTTACGGAGTTCTGTGGGCCGCGTCCCCAGCGCTAAAGCGCTGGGCTAAGATCGTTCGTCCCTACGGGACTCAGCGCTGAAACGACTTACTAACACAAAGTTAATGCTAGAGAAAAGCAGGTTCTTCGCTCGCCTTCGCGGCGCTCCGCTGGCTACGGACCACTCAGAATGACAAGCAATTTGATGATGATCGTGAGCAGAGTGGCACGCACTCAACGCGATGCCCAATCCCAGGTTAAACAAGCTGACGCCTCAAACTTGCTGCCTGGCCTCGCCGAGGGTGACGCTGACATCCAATTTTCGCTTGCCACGATAGATCGTAACTTTCACAGCATCTCCTGCGCGATGGTTGTTCATGATGCGTGAGAGATCCTGCTGGTCTTCTACTTTTTGATCATCGATGGCCACGATCAAATCACCTCCCAGCGTAATGGGAATATTTCCAATGTAGGCGCGTTCGTTGCCGGCGCGAAGGCCGGAGCGCTCAGCTGCGCCACCGGGAACCACCTGCACAATGAGCAATCCGTAGTCGGCCGCGACGCCTATTTGATCGCCAAGTTCAGGACTGATGGGTATGGTTCGGATACCCAAGGCGGGACGGCGCACACGCCCGAGGGTGACCAGGTCATTCAAGACGGCCTTGGCAGTATTAATCGGAATGGCAAAGCCGATGCCCGCACTCTGGCCGACGCTTGAGGCAATCATGGTGTTGATGCCGATCACCTCGCCGCGCCAGTTCAGCAGCGGACCTCCGGAGTTTCCGGGATTGATAGCGGCATCTGTCTGGATGGCTTCGTCAATGGTCATGCCATCGGGTTCTTGAACAGAACGTATCGAACTCACGATGCCCCGAGTCAATGTGCCGGAGAGTCCAAATGGATTGCCTATGGCATAGACTTTCTGGCCAACCTGAAGGTTCTTGGAGTCGCCCAACACCATTGGCGCAAGGTCTGCGGCTTTGATCTGAATGATTGCCAGATCATGTTGAGCGTCGGTGCCTACCACGGTGGCGCGAAGCTTCTTGCGGTTATGGAGAGTTACTTCGATCTGGCGCGCGTCGGCAATGACGTGGTAGTTGGTAAGAATGTGTCCTTCTTTGTCGATGATGAAGCCGGATCCCTGGCCCTCCTGCGGTACAGCTCCATAAAAGAAGTCGAAGGAAACTGCTCGTGAAGTGATATTTACCACGGACTCAATGTTCTTGCGGTAGACATCGATGTTGTTTTGCTCTTCCGCATCGCCTGAGCCCCCGCTGGCTGCTTCCGTGATCTCAACCTTGCCGGGGCGGGTCTCGTTCTCGCCCTTCCACGTCTGGCGGTTAGAAAGATAAGTGGTGTAGTAGAAAAAGGCACCAGCCAGCAGAAAACCTACCAGAAACAGTCGAAGCAGTCTCATTTCAATTCTCGCCTGTTAATCATGTTAACCCGAGTGTTTATTTGCCGTGTGAGCCGGCGATGCCAAGTTGCGCCCGGTCTCGCGATTCCGCTTTCAATTGCTTGTAGATCTCCACCACCTGCTGTCTGGTCCTGTCGAGCGATCCGGAATTGTCGATCACATAGTCTGCGGCCTTGATCTTTTCCTCGTCGGGAAGCTGGGCAGCCATGCGGCGTTCCACTTCCCTTCTGGCCGATTCCAGGTCTGTCTTTACGCGTCCAGCCCAACGCTCAATTCGTTGCTTGGAGCCGCAGGTGACCACGACCATACGGTCGAAACGCTTCCATGCACCGGCTTCAAGAATAAGCGCGGCTTCGACGATAGCGACTGCTCGCCGGTCATCACGGCCAACTTCGTCCATCCACTCCTCTTGTCTCTTTACTACGGCGGGATGGACGATCCGGTTCAGTTCTTCTACGCGGGGGCTGCTGGTGCCATTTCCAAAGGCGGCTTCGGCCAGGCGAGATCGGTTCACGGATCCGTCCGGGTTCAGGATGTCCCGGCCAAAGCGTTCGACGACCGCTTCATAAACCGGCTGACCGGGCTGCATGAGATTGTGAGCGATGTCATCAGCGCGAATCACCTTTGCGCCTTGCGTCGCAAACATCTCGCCAGCTACGGATTTTCCGGCGGCGATGCCGCCGGTGAGACCGACTTTGAGCATGAAAAAAGTTGCTAGTGTCTGCCCTGTAACGACCGGCTACCTAACTTTTAGCGACTCGTTACCGCGACTCGTTTCAAGTTTCTGGATTCGAAAGCCGAGCACAGATACAGAGGCCAAGAAGCCACTGGCTAAAACTAGTAGCCAGGAGCTAGGAGCTAGAAGCCAGTAACTACGAACCGGTAGCCAGAAGCTGGTTAGCGCCACGGCGCAATTTTGCGGCACGCACAGTGTTCGCCATCAGCATTGCAATGGTCAGCGGACCGACGCCACCGGGTACGGGAGTGATCGCTCCGGCGATCTCCGCCACTTGTGGATGCACATCGCCCACCAGGGTGGAGCCCTTAGTGCGGAATGTCTCCTCGCGCTTCGCATTCCCGGCGAACAACCGCTCGAACTCACCGCGTTCCGTGACTTTGTTCATGCCAACGTCGATCACGGTCGCACCCGGTTTCACGAAATCCCGGGTGATCATTCCGGCACGTCCGATCGCGGCAATCAAGATGTCAGCACGACGGCAAACACCCGGGAGATCGCGCGTTCTTGAATGGCAGACGGTCACAGTGGCATTGGCATTGATCAGTAACATGGCGGTTGGTTTTCCGACGATATCACTGCGGCCAACTACTACGGCTTCCTGTCCGGCAACGGCGATGTTGCTTCGCTTCAGGATTTCCATGATGCCTGCGGGTGTACACGGTACCAGGCCCGGACGCTGCGTCGAAAGAAAGCCCACATTCACAGGATGAAACCCGTCGACATCTTTCGCGGGATCGACAGCCATGAGGACTGCCTTGGAGTCGACCTGTGGCGGTAGGGGCAATTGGACCAGGATGCCGTCGATGTCATCCCGCCGATTCAGATCGTTGACCATTTTGAGCAAGGCTTCGGTTGTGATCGAATCTGGCGGCGTGAGCTTTTCGCTGTAGATGCCGACTTCCTCGCAGCTCTTTACCTTGCCACGAACATAGATCTCGGAAGCCGGATTGTGACCGACGAGAAGAACGGCAAGACCAGGACGCAGCCCCGCGGCGGACAAGTCTTTCGCATCAGCAGCGACTTCGGCACGAATTTCGGCGGCGATTTTGTTACCGTCCAGGATGGTGGCGGGCATGGGCCTCTCGAAAATGCTGGAATCAGAAAAAAGAAATTTTAGCGCAGTTGGAAGGCGGTTGTTGGTCGTTCGTCGTTTGGCAAAACCCCATAGGCTCTGGGCCAGTGGTGCATAGCTAGAATGAACGACTGCTACAATCGCTAGGATGATCCCGCAAGATTTACTCGAAATCCTGGTATGCCCGGTCTGTAAGAAGCCGGTGTCGCTGCTCGAGGGGAAAAGCGGCCTGAAGTGCAGCGAGTGCCGCCGGGTGTATCCGGTTCGCGACGACATTCCGGTCATGCTGGTGGATGAAGCGACAATTGATGCATCCTAGCCGGAGCAGCAGCGTCCATCATGCGCGTTTTTGAACCCTAGCTGGGTCAGCCGCCGCTTCCCGTCCCGGATTGACACATTGTGTCAACCTGCACCTTCCAGTAACCACGTCCCAGAGACGAATCTTGTTCTAAAGCTTTCCTGCAAGTTGTCGTTAAAGAACAGGTTGGGAGCAATACGATTATTTTCCGTGCGTTCTACAGGTGTGTCCGTGGTACGGCACGTGAATTGCATGCAACGTAGGTGACCCACGACGACTCTAATCAACTAGGAAAGTGAGGTCGGAGGTGATGACGGCCATGAAAGAGACATTTTCCACTACCGAGCTGACGGCTCTACGAAATGACCTTTTGCAGGGGGGACTTTGTGACTCCCGCGAGGCCGCCGAGCTCCTGCAAGTGTTTTTGATCGGGCGTGGGTATGGGGTTTCTCCGCAAGCTGCGTTCGATGCGGCCAGCCGGGTGGAGAGCGCCGGCTGCTCGCTGCCAGTACTGCAACACGAACTCGAGAATCTTGCTTTGGTGATGTAACGGTGACACACGGCGTACGGTGAACGCCGTCAAATTCCAAGGTGGAGCTCGGGAACCCAGGGAATTCTGAAAGGATTTGGGGATCTCGGAACTAAGTGGCTCCCCAAATGAAAGATGAGTCGGGCAAACCAGCCCGGCTTTCTTTTTTGGATCTGGGTTTCGTCCATATTGGCTGCTTTTGGCTTTTGGCACGTTGCCAGATTCGGCCCCTGGTTCTCGGCAAAACTGCATCCGGTGCCATGGCTGGGGCGTCTGATACATTGAATCGCTCTTCTCTGCCTGATGACCGAATCCCAACGTAAACATCGTTTGCTTGTCATTGTGGCCTTCGGGCTTGTGTACCTCTTCTGGGGATCCACCTACCTGGGGATTCGGATCGCGGTTGAAGACATCCCTCCGGGATTCATGTGCGGCACGCGTTTTCTCATCGCAGGTACCGCGATGCTCGCGTACTGCGGATTGACTGGACGGAGGGTCCGCTACAGTCGTGTACAGCTCGCGCACATGGCGGCGGTCGGTACGCTGCTTTTGATGGGCGGCAACCTGACTCTGTCGTACGCGGAGCGGATCGTACCCTCTGGATTCGCGGCGCTGATTGTGGCGAGCATACCTCTGTGGTTTCTTGTTCTCGATTCGCTATTACTTGGGCATCATCGAATTTCGATGCGTGGCCTGGCAGGCTTGGGGCTGGGAATTGTCGGGATCGGCGTCTTGCTGTACCCGAAACTCATGTCGATGGCAACGATGGGAGCACGCGAGTTCTGGTGGTCGGTGGCTCTGCTGGGCGGATCGTTCAGTTGGGCCTTGGGATCAGTACTAGCTAAGCGATGGAAATCGGCTGAGGTCGATCCTTTCAGCGGGATTGCGTGGCAAGTTGTGTTTGCCGGTGTAGCGAACATGACGTTCGCACTTTTATTCGAGGACGTTCTGCATGTGCCCTGGTCGAAGCGGGGAGTCGGCGCCATCTTGTATCTAGTGGTGTGCGGTTCCTGGATTGGGTATACCGCTTATATCTGGTTGTTGAATCACGTGCCGACGTCAAAGGTTTCGACTTATGCTTATGTGAACCCGGTGGTCGCGGTGTTCCTGGGATGGCTCGTGCTGGATGAGCGGGTGGATAGGTTTATCGTTGCGGGAACTGCCGTTGTGATTGCATCGGTGGTGCTGGTTTCAAGCGCGAAGGTGGAGAGTAAAATCGAGAAAATGCCAGAGCTCAATGAGAATGCAGTAGCATCCCGCACGTAGTGATTGAGAGGGCACGAGCATTAGAGTAGTGCTGATTTGCGGTTTGGTGCTGCGATAAGGGCTTAAGAACGACTTCCATGCCAATCTGCGTAACCTGCGGGCACGAACTTCCCGCATCCTTCTTCTCCGGTGACAGCCAGCAGTGCCCAGGCTGTCGCACAATGTACGCGCAAGCGGCGGCTGCGCAGACGAGCACACAGGCGGTCGCATACCGTCCCCCCGTCACGACTGCGTTGATGGGCATCAATGTCGGCGTATTCGTTCTGATGGTGCTCAGCGGAGTGTCGTTCTTTTCTCCCTCTGTAAGTGACCTATTGAAGTGGGGCGCCAACAATGGAGCTCTATCGCTCGGCGCACAGCCGTGGCGCATGTTGACGTCGACCTACGTGCACGGGGGAATTCTTCACATCGCATTGAACATGTGGTGCTTGTGGAATCTGGGAAAGCTTGCGGAACGCATCTTCGATCGGTGGACCTATGCGCTGGTATATACGGCGTGCGGGATTGGCGGCAGCATCGCCAGTTTGTGGTGGCATCCGACGGTGGTTGGAGTGGGAGCCTCAGGCGCCATCTTCGGCTTGGCAGGAGCATTGATTGCCGCACTCTACCTGGGCAAACTTCCGGTCCCAAAGCGCGCGATGCAAGGGACACTCAGAAGCCTGGTGATGTTTGCGATCTATAACATCTTGTTCGGAACGGCTGTCCCCGGAATTGATAACTCGGCTCACGTTGGAGGGTTGATCACAGGGCTTGTGGTGGGCGCGGCGTTGGCGCCACATCTTACTTCATCGCTCGACGTCCGACATGCGTGGAGAAACTGGGTCTTGATTGGTGCAGCGCTAGTGCTGAGCGGCGCCTTTGTTGCTGTGAAGAAGGCGAAGGGATACGTCACGCCGTTGCAGTCGGCGAGCGAGGCATTTGATCGCGGCGAGTACGACCAGGCGATCGTCAGCCTGCAGGATGTGGTGAAGCGCGCTCCGGATAATGCGTCCGCACATGCAATGATGGGTGCAAGCTACCTGCAGAAGAAGGACTTTGTCCACGCGGAACAGTCACTGAAACGCGCACTGGAATTGAAGCCGCGATATACCTTCGCTGAATATTGGCTGGGAGTGCTTTATGAGTCCATGGATCGGCACGAAGAAGCTCGTAAGGTCTTGAGTGACCTGGTGGAGCAGCAACCGAAACTGGGTGGGGGGTTGGTGCTGTTGGGCTATGTGCTGGAGCAGGAGCACCGCAGCGGTGAGGCCATTGAGATGTACCGACGCGCTGTGGAGGCGGATCCCAAGGACCCGGACGCACAACGGCGTTGGGGAAATGCGCTGCTGAAGCTGGATAGGGCGGCTGAAGCTTTACCGCACCTGGAGGAAGCTCAGAAGCTGGATCCAAAGGATGCGGATACCGAGCTGTCCCTGGGCAAGGCATATGCGGCATTGGGCCGCAACGAAGAAGCGGGCAATGCATTCAAAGCGGCGAAGGAGCTTTCGTCGTCAGGAAACTGATAAGCCTTGACCGCGATGACAGCGTCGGCGGACTTGGATTTTTTCACTCGGCATCTTCTTCACCGTCATCCGTTGAAATATCTAATGCGTGCGCCCGAACGGAGAACGTTATCCTCTGATTCGTGCCGGCATCAAACGTGACTCGGGCGGGTTGTCGTTGCCATGACGGCATGGCACAGGAAGAATCGGGCGCGGCCGGATCGGATAGCGGGCCCAGAGGCTTCCTGAGTAGAGGCTTGCGGCGGCCTACTTGTATCACGATAGCCGATATCTTCTTTTCATCTTCTGACACACCGCAGTAGGCAACATAATCGCGATACCAACTGGCCGAGGAGAAATAAGGATCAAATTCGGGCAGTGTTATTGAGGAGGTATGGCCGGTAGCGCGGTCCACCAGCAGCCACCCGCCACGCTCCCAGCGCCACGACTTTGGCGAGACAGGCTCGTTGGGGAGGGCGTCGTTGATCCGGATGACGCGGCGCACCACCAGCAGGCGATCGGTCACCTCGTGCGGGGTGCCCAGGATGAACTCTCGAGGGCGGGCATCGATGAACATTTGGTGAACCTTAAGCTCGACGGACGTCTTTTCGTCATCTCCCACGAACCAAGCGACAGAGATAGTCTTTCCAAAGGTGATTGCATGCGGCTTGGTTGCGGCAGATGCGGTAAGCGCCAGAGTGCTGGCCAGGAATAAATAAGTAAGAAGACGCATGAGTGAAGGCTAGCGAGGGCGGCAGGTTCAGAACAAGGGTGGGCGACACATGCAGGTGTGTGCGATAACCGGACGGGTTCCGACCTCAGCGGCTAAAGCCGCGTTATCGGGG
>DATBFG010000064.1:0-74147 GCA_036558645.1 Terriglobales bacterium | reverse complement strand
GATTCGATTTTCTTCTTCAGTTCATCGAATTCGCTCTTTTCACCTCGTCCCAGTTCCTTCTGGATCGCCTTGATCTTTTCGTTGAGGTAATACTCTTTCTGGGCACGCTCCATCTGGCGCTTGACGCGCGACTGGATGGTGCGGTCCATGTTCAGCTTTTCGATTTCGATATCGAGCACGTCGCCAATGCGGCTCAGGCGTTCGGCTGGATCGAAAATTTCGAGGAGCTCTTGCTTTTCTTCGATGGAAAGCTGCAGGTTTGCTGAAATCGTGTCGGTAAGCTTTGCGGGATCTTCCATCCGCACCGCGGCGATCATGGTTTCATAGTTCAGCGACTGGCAAAGCTTTACATACTGCTCGAACAACGAAGTGACCCGCTGCATACCGGTTTCGATCTGGGGCGTGGTTTCGGTGGTGTAGCGGGCGACACGGACGGAGGCCTGCATGAAGCCTTCGGTTTCAGTGACCTGCAGAATCTTGCCGCGCTCGATGCCTTCGACCAGGACTTTGATATTTCCATCGGGCAGCTTGAGGCTCTGCACAATATTGACGATGGTTCCCACCTGGTAGATCTCGGCGGCCTTAGGCTCGTCAACGCTGGCGTCGTGCTGGGTGGCGAGAAAAATCTTCTTGTCGGCGGCCAGAGCCTCTTCGAGAGCGCGAACGCTGGATTCCCGCCCTACCACGAACGGAGTCATCATGTATGGGAAGATGACCACGTCCCGGATAGGCATCATGGGCAACTTCTTGGTTTCGAATTTTTCCTTGGCTGTGGTCACTGTAGTTATCTGATTCTCCGGGTCGCCGATATTCGTCTAGCCTGCTTTCTCCATCATAGCCAAAGAAGCGGCTCGCTTCTCGACCATTTCGCGCGTTACCTCGAACTCCTTTACCTTCTTCTGGCTCGGGAGATTGTACATAAGGTCGAGCATCAACTCCTCAAGAATCATGCGTAGACCGCGAGCGCCAACTTTGCGCGCCATTGCCTGGCGTGCAATCGCACGCAAGGCCTCATCGCTGAACTTGAGCCTTACATTCTCGAATTCAAACAGACGCTGGTACTGCTTGACGATGGCATTCTTGGGACGTGTAAGGATTTCGATCAGGGCGAACTCGTCCAGATCCTCAAGCGATCCCACGACGGGCAGGCGGCCTACGAATTCCGGGATCAGTCCAAACTTGATCAGATCTTCCGGCTGTACGTCGCTGATCATCTCAAACTTACGCTTGCTGCTGTTCGCCGGATCTTCGGTTTCTTCTTCACCTTCGGGCTTGAACCCCAGAGACTTTTTGCCTACACGGCGCCCGATAATCTTGTCCAAGCCGACAAAAGCTCCACCGCAGATAAAGAGGATGTTTGTAGTGTCGACTGGAGTGAACTCCTGGTGCGGATGCTTGCGTCCGCCCTGGGGAGGCACGTTGGCGATGGTGCCTTCGAGAATCTTCAGGAGAGCCTGCTGCACACCTTCGCCGGAAACGTCACGAGTGATTGAGGGGTTCTCGTCCTTGCGGCCAATCTTGTCGACTTCGTCGATATAAATGATGCCTGTCTGGGTGCGTCCCACGTCGCCGTCGGCGGCCTGTAAGAGTTTAAGAATAATGTTCTCTACATCTTCGCCCACGTATCCGGCTTCGGTCAGAGTGGTTGCGTCGACGATTGCGAAGGGGACATCCAGCATGCGCGCCAATGTCTGCGCCAGCAGGGTTTTTCCCGTGCCGGTCGGGCCGATCAGAAGTATGTTCGACTTGGTAAGCTCGATGCCATCGCCGGCACGCTGGCGATTCATGAAGATCCGTTTGTAGTGGTTATAAACGGCGACAGCCAATTTCTTCTTGGTCTGTTCCTGCCCGATGACATATTCATCCAGGAATGTTTTGACTTCCTGCGGCTTGGGAAGTTGGTTCGGAGTTGGAGAGGCCGGCGTTGCAGTCCGGTCATCTTCCAGGATGGAGTTGCAGACAGCGACGCATTCGTCGCAAATATAGGCGCGCGGATAATCGCTGGGCGAGGAAATCAGCTTTGCCACCGCATCCTGCGATTTATGGCAGAAGGAGCAACGTAAGATCTCCTCAGTGCCGGTCCTGTTTTTCACTCGGCTCTACTCCTTTGTGCTTCCACCCTTATTCGTGCGGGGGAGAAGCCGGTCACGCCAAGACATCCAGGATCGTCAGCGGCAGACCGATCATACGCTTATCTCGTCTTGTAAATGATATCGTCGAGGATTCCATATTCCTTGGCTTGCTGCGCGTTCATGATGAAATCGCGCTCGACGTCCTTTTCCACCTTGTCCAATTTCTGTCCGGTATGCTTGGCCAACAACTGATTTGTAATCTCACGCATACGGAGAATCTCACGCGCGTGAATATCGATATCGGTCGCCTGACCTGACAACCCGCCCATGGAGGGCTGGTGGATCAGGATTCGCGAGTTCGGCAGGGCTAATCGTTTCTTGGGCTCGCCAGCCGCCAACAGCAACGCCGCCATGCTGGCCGCCTGGCCAATGCAGATGGTCGTTACGTCGTTCTTTACATACTGCATGGTGTCGTAAATCGCCATGCCTGCCGTGATCGATCCGCCCGGCGAGTTGATGTAAAGCTGAATGTCCTTCTCGGGATCTTCTTGTGCTAGAAACAGCATCTGGGCGATGACCAGATTGGCGATATTGTCGTCAATCGGGGTGCCAATAAAGATAATGTTGTCCCGCAGCAGGCGGGAATAAATGTCGTAGGCCCGCTCGCCTCGACCGGTCTGTTCAATAACCATTGGCACCAGCATATTTTGTGGTTCCTTCACATTCACCTGCCACACTCCTGCCCCGTGTACCTTTTGTCTTTCATGGGGAGGATCGAAAGTGGTCCGCCTCAGGCGGACTGGTGATACAGAAAATCGAGGGTCTTTTCACTGCGGAGTCTATTCCGGATTCTATCGACGGCCCCATCGCGTGTCAATCGAGCCCGAACCTCCTCCACCGGTTGTTTTGATTGCGTCGCGAGAGCTTCAATCTCGCGTTCGATCTCCTCGTCCTGGACAGCAATATTTTCCTGATCGGCTACTCTTTCAAGCAACAGCGAAGCCTTCACTTCCTGTAAAGCCTGCTCACGTTGGCCGGCACGCAGGCGATTGAAATCCATCTTCTTGATATCTTCGGCCCGCATTCCCTGGGCCGCCAATGCCCGCAACCCGCGCTCCAGGCGAGCATCGATCTGACGGTCGACCAGCGACTCCGGGACTTCGAAATCGTTCCGCTTGACGAGTTCCGCCACGAGTTTATCTTTGGCTTCGCGCTCGGCGGTAACGGTCCGGTCTGCTTGCATGCCTTCGCGTATCTGTTTACGCACTTCGTCCAGGTTGGTGAACTCTCCCAATTCCTTGGCGAAGTCATCGTTCAGTTCGGGTAGGCTCTTTTGTTTTACAGCCAGCACTTTTACGGTGTAGGTAAATGTTTGTCCGGCAAGCCGCTGGTCGCTGGAGTCTTGCGGATACGCCACGTCGAACGTACGCTCGTCGCCGACCGAGACTCCGCGCAAGTTCTCGTTGAACTCGGGCATGGTGTTCTTGCCTGCAATCTCAACCAGAACGTCGTCCATATGGACAGGCTTGCCTTCACCAGACTTCGGCCGGCCATCCAGCGCGACCTCGGCAAAATCTCCATCGGCGAGCGGACGCCCTTCCACCGAAGAGAACGTTGCCCGTTGTTCCCGGATGCTTTCAAGCGACTGATCTACCTCTTCGTCGGTTACCGTGACTGTCGGTTTGTCTGCGCGCAGCTCTTTGTAGCCCTCAGCTTTGACCTCGGGCATGACTTCAAAACTAGCCTTGAAGCGAAGAGGCTCGCCTTCATGGACATGTAATCCGGAGACCTGAGGCTGCGACACGGGAACCAAGCCCAGCCGTTCGGCTTCCCGGCGAAATGCCTTGGGAACAAGATTCTCGACAACCTCGGTCTTAATATCCTCGGAGAACCGCTGGCGGATGATAGAGGCCGGCACATGCCCCCGACGAAAGCCGGGAATACGAGCTAACTTTTGATATTTCTGAATAAGCGTGTCAGTCTCACGGGCTACCTGGTCGGCGGGAACTTCGACTTCAATTTCACGCTTCGTACTAGTGGATGTTTCCGTGGGGCTCACGTTTGCCTTCCTGCTAAACCGTCTTCCGGCGCGGCTGGACAGCGGCTCGAGAATGATGGCTTCACCACTGAGTTTAAGAGAGCGGGAGGGCATCGTCAAACCGGGAAAGCAGTCTGGAGTCGTCAGCCTTCAGTCACTGTCCCAGACCGAGCCTCAGGCGGCCTCGCCCATAAAAGTCGCATAATGTAAGTGTGTATCAGGGCGGTTTTTGCCTGAGTTTTCGCAAATGACTCCCAACTGGTTGCAGATTCTCAATCGCCAAGTAATCGCGTGCACACTCTGTCCGCGACTCGTTACCTACCGGGAACAGATTGCCCGAGAGAAGCGGCGCGCGTATCGCGAATGGGAGTACTGGGGAAAGCCGGTGCCGGGATTCGGCGATCCCAACGCACGCGTTCTTGTGCTGGGGCTGGCTCCTGGAGCGCACGGTTCGAACCGGACGGGGCGCCCTTTCACGGGCGATGCGTCCGGCGCATTCATGTATCCGGTGCTGTATGAGACCGGATTCGCGAACCAGCCCATTGCAACCGACCGCGAAGACGGCCTGGAACTGATCGACATGTTTATTACCGCAGCTGCGCGTTGTGCTCCGCCCGATAATAAGCCGCTTCCTTCCGAATTGGCCAACTGCTCTCCGTATCTGGATCGCGAGATGGAAGGCTTAAGCAACCTGCAGGTGATCGTCGCCTTAGGCAAGGTTGGGTTTGATGCCTATCTTGGCTATGCAAAGAGGAAAGGACAGATTGCCAGGCGGGGATCCTATCTCTTTCAACACGGCGCAAAGTATGGGCTGCCGGACGGGAAAATATTGCTGGCTTCCTATCATCCCTCCAACCAGAACACCCAGACCGGGAAACTGACGCGGACGATGTTCCTGAAAATCTTTAAAGAGGCTGCCCGGCTCCGCCGATAAGGATATACGGAGCGGTTGCCGCCGGCGCTGGATTGCTGTTTCCGCCAGCACAGGACGGAATCCGGGGCGGTGTCGCTCCACCATGACTTGCTTGGATGACTTGCAGGAAGCCGGCCGGGCTGGGGGAGGGGTGGTGATCCTGGCCCGTGGGCTCATTTGCCGAGCGCGCAGTTGTCACATAGCATTGTGACGTACGTCGCATCGCTGGATGGGCCGTGATGGCTAGACTGCTGAGTTGAAAATGAAATTCAATTTCATATTCTACGAGGCCTCTTTCATGTCGACGCGCGCAGCTTTCTTCTTAGTCCTTATCATCTTTACCTTGGGGCTCAACCCGGCCGCGGCAGCCCAAACCGCCGGCTCGCAGTCTACGCCTCCCATTCAGGACAACAGTTTTCTGGTCGAGGAAGCCTACAACCAGGAATACGGAGTTGTGCAGCACATCAACAGCTTTACCAAGTTATGGGAGAGCGACGACTGGGTGTATACCTTCACCCAGGAGTGGCCTGCGCCAGGCGATGCGCGCCACCAGATCAGCTACACTCTGGCCGGGGTACATGTGGGAGATACGACCAGTTCGGGCTCTGGCGATGTCTTATTGAATTATCGATATCAACTCATTGGAAGTGGCGATACGCGGCTCGCCTTTGCACCTCGTGTATCCGTCATATTTCCCACAGGGAATTCCGACTTCGGTCGCGGTTACGGAGGAACGGGCTTTCAGACGAATTTGCCCGCCAGCTTCGTCGTAACTCCTAAGCTCGTCACTCACTGGAACGCGGGAGCGACATTCATCCCCCACGATAAAGACCTCGCAGGCAACAACGCCTTTTCCTCCGGATTCAACCTGGGGCAAAGTTTCATCTGGCTAGTGCATCCCCGCTTCAACCCCATGCTCGAAACCATCTATGTCGCACAAGAAGCTGTTGTAGCAAAAGACAAAACCGAGTGGAACCGTGCGATGTATCTCAGCCCCGGCTTTCGCTGGGCATACAACTTCAAGAACGGACTGCAAATCGTTCCCGGCGTGGCAGTGCCCATTGGGGTAGGCCCCAGCTCAGGGGAGAAGGCGCTGTTGTTGTATCTGAGCTTCGAGCATCCGTTTCGGAAGATCCCAAAACAATAGTTACCTCAGCTTGGTGGCTGTGACCTCAAGCTGAAATTGCCGCTTGCTGCCGGGGTCATCCATGGTGCTTAGAGTCGTAGGTTTTCCTGGGCGTTAGAAGCCCACGAAAACCGGCTCCGCTTCAAGTTGGAGATCCCAGACCTCTTTCACCTGCTGCTGGATCTGGTTTTTGAATGCCAGGATGTCCGCTGCGGTTGCGCTTCCAAGGTTCACAATAGCAAGAGCGTGTTTCCGAGAGATACCAACCGCGCCCTGGGTATATCCCTTGTGAAATCCCGCATTTTCGACGAGCCAAGCTGCCGAAACCTTTCGTTTGGACTGGAGTTCAGGGTAGCTGGGCATGTGCAAGTCGCGTTGTCTGGCCCGCTCGGTCAACGCTTCATATTGCTCGGGAGAGACTACGGGATTCTTAAAGAAGGATCCAGCGCTGCGAGAATCCTCATCGCCTGGGCGTATCAGCATGGCTTTCGACTGCCGAATTTGCAAGACCGCATCGCGTGTTTCGGCCAAGGTAGGCGTTGTTTTCCGCTCTGCGAAGTACCGCCGAAGGTCGGCATATTCGATGTGTGGTTCTCCTCCACGAAGCAAACGGAACGTCACGCGGAGGATGACGAACCGTCCACGTTCGGTGGTGTTGAAGATGCTGGTGCGGTAACCGAAGGCACAAGCCTCAGCACACAGTTCGCGAACCTGGCCATCGCGCAAATCAAGCACAAGGACAGATGCGATCGTATCGGCAACTTGTTGTCCATAGGCGCCGACGTTTTGGACTGGGGTTCCACCAACGCTGCCGGGAATCCCGCTAAGGCACTCGATCCCTGAGCAATCATGGGCAACGGATTGGGCGACGAAGTCGTCCCAATTTTCTCCGGCTCCCACTTCAAACTCGCAATGTGTATCGAGAAAGCTCTTGTCAATCCCGGGTATGGCGATCTTCAGGACCATCCCAAGCCATCCTTTGTCGGAGATGACAAGATTGCTGCCGCCTCCAAGCAAAAAGATCGGGAGATTGCGGGTGCTCGCGAAGGCAACCGCTTCCTGGACTTCCGCAATCGTATGGGCTGCGGTGAAATAACGAGCCGAGCCGCCGACCTGCAATGTGGTCAACGGGGCCAAGTCGACATTCTCATCAATCTTCATGAATGCTTTTTCAATATATAAAGGAAAGGAAAACTTACGGAAGTACCTGGATGATGAATATCAGAGCAATAGAAACAGTTGTTTCTCATCGAGTACAATAGACCCCGCTATAACCCAATCAGGAGCCCTGAATGTATCCAGAGATCATGGTGATTCCCATGCGCGAGGAATTGACGCGCTTGGGGATTCAGGAATTGCGGTCGGCCGCCGAGGTTGATCGCTTGATTCCCAATCAGTCCGGTATGACGATGGTAGTGGTGAATTCGATTTGCGGATGCGCCGCCGGCCGCATGCGTCCGGCAATTCGATTGGCTCTTCAGCATGCAAATCGGCCAGACCGAATGTACAGTGTTTTTGCCGGCCAGGATAAGGACGCAACCGCCCACGCCCGCACCTATTTCACGGGGTACCCACCGTCATCGCCGTCGATTGCCATGCTACAGGACGGCAAACTCGTCCACATGATGGAACGCAGCGACATTGAACATCGGGAAGCCGTTGACATCGCGAATGAACTGAAAGGTCTTTTCGACAAGTACTGCGAGAGGGAGACGGCGAAGTCGTAACGGCAGGTTTCAAAGTTTCAGGGTTGCAGAGTTTCAACGGCTTGAGTTTGTAGTTTGAGAACCAAAGGTAGAAACTTGAGAACTATGAGTCGGCCCTAAGGTCAGACACCGTGGAATTCTCCGGTTCAGGCCCCGGTAGAAATCGCAGATCGGGGTCAATCCAGCCACGACGGGCTTCATCCGATGTCACGCGATCATGTGAGTAGTAGTCGAAGAGAACATCTTTCCGTCCAAACTGTTGAACCATGATATTGACCCTTTCCGGAAGGGAAGTATTGGCAGGCGCATGTTTGAGGAAATCGAAAACCAGGCGCAGCCAGAACTGAGTGATGGTCTCGTGATAAGCATTGACGCCGTGATGCCGCGTGAAGGCTAGTAGCTTTTCTCGCATCCGCTCGAGACTTGATGGAAAGGGCATCTGTGTCAGGTACCACGACGCGACGGCGAGGTGGCGGAAGTGCGGAAACTCATCTCTGCGATATTCGCAGCTCTCGAACTTGCGGACCACTTCGGCGATCTCCAGTTCGCTTTGGTAGGGAACGAAATCAGGCATTCCTTGCCTCCGTTTTTGCGGCCAAAAAAAAATCGCCCGGGCGCAATAGCGTCCGGGCGGTTGTACTTACAAGACTAGTTTACAGGCCCAGGATCATGTTGTCCAATCCCTACTTTCCCGCTGGCTTCAACATGAAAGCCTTCACCACGATATTGTTGGGCTGCACACCTACAGGGATCATTGTCACCAACGAGTATTCCGTGGGTTCGAGCTTTGTCGGTCTGCGTCGTTGGATGACCGTAACGTCTCCCGACTGCGAATTCAGCACCAGCAGATAAGCCTGGCTTTGCGAAAGAGCTAAGCCATCCGGGCGGCTACCGACGGGTAGCGACGCAATTACTTTTCCGATATCGATGTCATAGACGGCAACTGTGTTCGATCCAAAATTGCTTACGAAGGCCCGGGAGTTGTCGCTCGTTACCAGGGCGCGAGCTGGTTGCGATCCGATCAGATTGGTGCCGCCGACTTCGTTGGTCCCCGTCTCAATGATCGCGATGCTATTTGATCCAAAATTCGAAACGATCATCTCGCCGCCGTCTGGTTTGATCGCGAGGTCCACAGGAGTCTTCCCAACATCCAGGAGTGCGAGAAGCCGGCCCGATTTCAGGTCAATCGATGCAACCTGTGCGGAGCCGGAGCATGCGATGAAAGCCTTCGTGCTATCAGGCAGAATAACGATGTCACCCGGTTCTTTGCAGGTGTCGATCGTCTCGCGCACGATGAACCGGGTGGAATCGATGAGCGACACCGTTCCATCCCCCCGATTGCTGACTACAATCATCGATCCGTCGGGCGAGCTACGAGCCAGTCCTGGTGACCCGCCGACTCGAATGTTCGCGATTACGGAGCGCTTCTCGAGATCGATCACGGAAACGTTGGCGGAACCAGAATTAGCGACGTAAGCGCGACGCCCGTCCGCCGATACATCGATAAAGTATGGCGTGCCATGCACGCCAATCGTCGCCACAATGGCGTTCTGTTCAGCGTCGATCACGCTGACATTATTGGAATCTGAATTCACGACATAAATTTCGTTCTTCTTGCTGTTAGCTGCGAGGCCAGTTGGCGAAGTGCCAACATGAATGGTCTTCGCCAATTGAAAGGTACGCAGGTCAATTACGCTGACCGTGTTGCTCTTGCCATTCGTAACGTAGGCGTATTCGCGGTAAGAAGGGCCGAAGTCGGTAATGCGGCGCTCGTAGAAGTACCACCAGGCGATGGCGCCAATGATGGGAACAAGCACAAAAATGATGAGGAGTCTCTTCAAGCGCGAATGGGCCTCGATCTAGGACACAAAGAGTAACAGACGCGCAGAGAAAGTTGCCTGACTTAGAACAAAATGCGAACCCTAGGTCCGCAGTGCATCACCCATCCGAGGTGTGTCTGGGATAGGCGCCGATGCAGCATGGCTTCCAATGGCCGGAACCGTGCGATTCACGACCGGGGCGATTTGCCGTATCTGAGTCATTAAGTCATCGAACTGCTCGGGATAGAGCGACTGTATTCCATCAGAGAGCGCGAGATCGGGATCGGCGTGGACTTCGACAATAAGACCATCTGCGCCGACTGCAATCGCAGCGCGTGAAAGTGGCGTGACTTTATTTCGCTTGCCGGTGCCATGACTGGGGTCGACGACGATGGGCAAGTGGCTGAGCCGCTGCACAGCGGGGACGATGCTCAGATCCAGCGTATTTCTGGTATGGTCCGCAAATGTTCGGACGCCGCGCTCGCAGAGGATGACGTTGTAGTTGCCCTCGCTCATGACGTATTCGGCCGCCATGAGAAATTCCTCGAGCGTTGCCGACATTCCGCGCTTGAGCAGGACCGGCTTGCGGGCCCGTCCAGCGCGCTTCAGTAGAGAGAAGTTCTGCATGTTCCGAGCGCCGATTTGAATGACGTCAGCGTATTCCTGGACGAGTTCGAGAGATTCGTTGTCGATCGCCTCGGTGACGATCTTCATGCCAAACTTGTCGCGAATCTCGGCCATGATCTGCAGCGCGGCTTCGCCCAGACCCTGGAAGGAATAAGGAGAGGTACGCGGCTTATATGCGCCACCCCGGAAGAATTGGGCGCCGGCTCGGGCGACACGCTCGGCGACGGCCATGGCCTGCTCGCGACTTTCGATGGCGCAGGGTCCGGCAATAATTGCGAGCCCGGGGCCGCCGAAGGTCGCATGTGTTCCAGGGAAGTTGACTACGGTGTCGTCCGCCTTCACATCCCGACTTACCAACTTGTAGGGCTTACTAACACGGATAAGTTCCTGGACGCCAGCCATCTCCTCGAGCGTCCCTGCTTCAACCTCGCCCTTGTTTCCGGTGATGCCGATAGCCGTGCGTTGCGCACCGGGCATGGCGTGGGCCCGGTACCCCATCGCTTCGATTTTTTCGCAAACGGCGCGCACCTGCTCTTCCGTAGCCTGCGCGCGCATGACCACTAACATGACAGCACCTCAACATTGCAGTTTATCGCCCGGGAAGGCGGTTGGGCAACGGCAACTCAGGCCCCCGACAAAGCCGTACGGTGGCCGATATACTCATAAAATGCCCGGTTCCATAGCGCGTGAACAGGACATCTTGAAGATGCCGCGGCCGAAGCGTCCTCCGGCTCTAACCTCGCGCCGCATTGGTATTCACACGTCGAGCGCGGGCGGGGTTCAGAATGCTGCGGAGCGGGCTTACCGCTTGGGTTGCAACACGTTCCAGGTATTCTCGTCGAGTCCGAGACAATGGGCCGCTTATCAGTTGGCCAGTTCACAGTGTGCCGAAATGGGACGCCTGCGAGAAAAATATGACCTCAAGCCGCTGGTAATCCATACAAACTACCTCGTCAACCTGGCGAGCACGACGCCCCTCTTCCTTAAGAAGTCGATCGAGGCCTTTCGTGGAGAGATTGAGCGAGCCCTGGCGCTATGTGCCGAATACCTGGTGCTGCATCCGGGATCATTCCGCGGCGCGGATCGGGAACAGGGACTGCTATACACGGCTGCGGCTATCAATGCAGCAACGCAGGGCTTGGATCTGGTGAAGGGAAACCTAACTATCCTGATCGAAAACACGGCAGGCGCTGAGTATTCGCTGGGCGGGAGCTTTGAGCAAGTGGCAGAGGTCATCGATCGACTGAAAGGGTTGGTTCCCGTCGGAGCGTGCATTGATACCTGCCACACTCACGTTGCGGGATACGACATTGTGAGCGAAAAGGGAATGGGAGAGACGTTGGCGTTGCTGGACAAAACCATTGGGCTCAAAAATGTTCGGGTATGGCATTGCAACGATGCCAAGGCTGCTCGCGGTTCGAAGCTCGATCGGCATCAACACGTAGGGAAGGGAACGATCGGGCTGGAGCCGTTTCGCCGACTCTTGAATGATCGGCGTCTGTCGCATGCGGCATTCATCGCCGAAACACCGATTGACGAACCCGGCGACGATAGAAGAAACGTAACGACGCTCACGAAGCTGGTAGCGAAGTAATGCGGAGGTTGTAGTTCAAGGTCGGCCTATCTGCCCCGGGCACAGCAAGCCGCGTCTTTACCATGTAAAATCAAGGGTTACCAATACAGTATTGATCCACTTATGCCCCAGGAAGACATCACCACTGTAGCCCACGACGAGCGCTACGACGCACAGCGCATAGAAAGCAAATGGTTTGAGCGCTGGCAGCAAGATCCTGAGTTGTACGCGGCCGAGCGCGATTCGACTAAGCAGAAGTATTACGTGTTGGAAATGCTTCCTTACCCATCCGGTGCGCTGCATATGGGACACGTGCGCAATTACTCCATTGGAGACGCGTTGGCACGTTACATGTGGATGAACGGATACAACGTCCTGCATCCGATGGGGTGGGACTCGTTCGGTCTTCCGGCGGAAAATGCAGCCATTGCGAACAACACACCTCCCAAAGACTGGACGCTGCGGAACATCGCCAACATGAAGGCGCAGATGAAGCGTCTAGGCTTCGCCTACGACTGGTCCCGCGAGGTAACGACCTGTCTACCTGATTACTATCGCTGGAACCAGTGGTTCTTCCTAAAGCTCTACGAAAAGGGCTTGGCTTATCGAAAGAAGAGCCGGGTCAATTGGTGTCCGAAGTGCGCGACCGTATTGGCGAACGAGCAAGTGGTGGGAGGGCATTGCTGGCGGCACGAGGATACTGTTGTCGAGCAGCGCGAATTGGAGCAATGGTTTTTGCGGATCACGCAGTATGCGGATGAGCTATTGCGCGATCTGGAGAAACTCAAGGAGTGGCCCGAGAAAGTGCGCACGATGCAGCGGAACTGGATCGGGCGTAGCGAAGGAGCCTTGGTAGATTTCAAACTCGATAGCCCCTCCGGGTCGTTCGGCGACAAGATTCAGGTCTTCACAACGCGCATCGACACGATTTACGGAGCGACGTCGTTGCAACTTGCGCCGCAGCATCCGCTTGTGGTCGATTTCGCTGCGGGCAATCCCGATCTGCGCGCGAAAGTGGATCAGTTGATCTCCGAGCAGGGTAAGGCGAGGGAAGTTGGCGATATTGGTGAGATTGAGAAGCATGGCGTGAACACGGGACGCTACGCGCTGAATCCGTTCAACAACAGTAAGGTTCCGATCTGGGTGGCCAATTACATCCTGATGGACTACGGAACTGGCGCCATTATGAGCGTTCCAGCCCACGATGAACGCGATTTTGACTTCGCTAAGAAATACAAGATCGACATCCGCATCGTGATCCTTCCCAACTCAGGCGATCCGGAGGAGACAGTAACCGAGCCACCGCTTCCATTCACCACGATGGACGGAATGGTTGTGAACTCCGGGCCTTTCAGTGGCTTGAGTTGCGAGGAAGCAGTCAAAAAGATGTCGGAGTACGCCGAGAGCCATGGCTTCGGAAAGGCGACAGTCACGTTCCGTCTGAAGGACTGGGGTATTTCGCGGCAGCGGTATTGGGGAACGCCGATTCCAATGTTGTATTGCGAAAACGATGGCATTGTTCCGGTGCCGGAATCCGAACTGCCGGTTGTTCTGCCAGAGAACGTTGACATCACCTTGAGTGGCGGATCGCCGCTGGGAAGAGTGTCCAGCTTTGTGAACACGATGTGTCCAAAGTGTGGCGGCCCAGCGCGGCGCGAGACCGATACCATGGACACTTTCGTGGACTCGTCATGGTACTTCTATCGCTATACGGATTCGCAAAATAACACCGCACCGTTCGACAGCGGCACGATCGACTATTGGTTCCCCATCGATCAATACATCGGCGGTGTTGAACACGCCATCTTGCACCTCATTTACTCGCGCTTCTGGACTAAGTTCATGCGGGATATGGGATTGGTCAAGAATGATGAGCCGGTGGAACGCTTGTTCACGCAGGGCATGATCATCAAGAACGGCGCGAAGATGTCGAAGAGCCTGGGCAACGTAGTTTCTCCTGACGACATGGTAGAGCGCTATGGTGCCGATAGTGCGCGCATGTACACGTTGTTTGCAACGTCGCCTGAAAGTGAATTGGATTGGCAGGATGCCGGGATTGAAGGCGTGCAGCGTTTCCTGAGCCGGGTGCATCGGTTCGTGGCTCGCAATGCGCAGAATGCGTCCTCGGAGCGCCCCGACGGTGGTACGGCGCGGCAGATTCAACGCAAGCTTCACCAGACGATCAAGCGCGTAAGTGACGATTTCCAGGGGCGCTGGCATTTCAACACCTCGGTGGCCGCCATCATGGAATTGGTCAATGCGTTGTATGCGACGGAAGATAAAGAAACGTCAGGATCACGGTTGCCAGCCGATGTCTTGAGAGACGTACAGCGAAATCTTGTCCTCTTGCTGGCCCCATTTGCTCCCTATCTTGCCCACGAGCTGTGGGAAATGCTTGGAGAGAAACAGAGTTTGCTGCGCGCTGCATGGCCGAAGTATGACCCGGCGCTGGCGAAGGAAGATGAGATTGAGATTCCGGTGCAGGTCAATGGCAAGCTGCGCGGGCGCTTTGTTGTGCCCGCCGACGCCGAGGAGAGTACCGTGAAGGCCAACGCTTTGGCAGACGAGAACGTCAAGGTCTACATTGCCGGCAAGCAGGTCGTGAAGATAGTCCTCGTGCCGGGGAAACTCATAAATATTGTCGTTCGGTAACGGATATTCAGACAGCCCTCCTCAGCCATTTGGCTGTTCGCTTCTGATTTAAGTTACTTGTCAAGGCTAACAAGCATGTAACTCCGATTTTGGTTACTACTAACCACTCTGAGGCATAATTCTTCTTTACCGGATCCCCTTGTACAATTACATTACTCCGTTGCATTGTACTGTTACAAAAAATTGGGGAGGGGGCTGTGCGAGTAAGGAATCGGGTTGTAGTTGTGCTTGGGGCGATCGTGATCTTGGGCTGCGGAGTGGCTCGAGCAGCAGAGAACATGAAGGTGGACGAACTGTTGCAGCATCACCTTGACTCAGTCGGGCCATCGCAGGCGCGTGCCGCAACGAAGAACCGGGTGGTAGAAGGAGCTGCGGCCTACCGCGTTCTGGTGGGCGGATCCGGCGAGATTTTGGGAAAGTGCGTCATGGCATCAGAAGGCGACAAGTTGCAGATTTTGATGAAGATCAACGCACTGAAATATCACGGCGAAAAGTTTCTCAAGAACGGAGATAGGACTTTCGTCGCCGGTACTTATGATGATGGCACGCGGTCTGAATTCGGAGTTTTTCTGCGCAGTGAAGATCTGCCGTTGAAGGGCGGCATTCTTGGTGGCGTATGGTCAACCAATTGGCCTCTTCTGGATGAGAAGAACAAAGACCGAATGCACTACGAAGGTTTAAAGAAAGTGGAGGGAACAAGCCTCCATGCGGTGTCTTATCGTCCCAAGAAGAACTCGGACATGGATATTACCCTCTACTTCGATCCAGAGACATTCCATCACGTTTTGACCGTGTACAAGGTCAGCGTGCATGCCGGACTTGCTCCCGCCGATTCGTCGGATCAAGCGCTTCCCAATGACCTGTCGGGTGGAAAAGACGCTTTGAGTGCGAGGCAGCAACAGACTCGCTATCGCATTGAAGAACGATTCAGCGATTTCAGAAAGTACGACGACTTGACGCTTCCTTCGCGGTACAACCTGCGTTTCTCTGGCGAGTATCAAAACGGTTTTACCAAAACCGTCGAGTGGGATGTCACAGCTTCGCGGATGCTCACCAACATCCAATTGGACGCTCGAAACTTTGACGTACCCTAGCACGCGACACCAGTGGCCGCGGTGACGGTGAGCGCGGTGCCACAGGCCACGGTATGATAGCCAAAGGATGAAGCTGCGCTCCCCGACGCTCGAAGGATTTCGTGCTGTTTTTGGACGGCCTTCGTTTGTCCTCGCTGAGATTGCTTGGAGATGGAGCGTCGGCATTGCTGCCGCCAGTCTTTTCGGTTTCGCCTTGCTCGAGTATCTCGATACCCTTCCGGTGAGCGGGAAAGACATTTTTTTCCTCCGAACCGGGCAGCCCCCGCTGGTAGCCAAAGCCATTCACGACATTTTCCGGGGCAGCGCTGCGCGCGCTGTAGGAGCGACCATTCTGCTCGCGATATCCATAAGCTTGGCATGGATTGTTGTCGCTTCTCTTGGACGCATCTCGACAGTTCGCGCTCTCTACCACTATTTCCGAAGTGGTGATGCGGGATGGGCGTCATTCAGCGATTTGCAGCCAGATTGGGCGTTAGCGGGAGGCTGGCGCTCGCTTGCAGGCCTGAACTTTTTGCGGATAGCGGCGAGCGTAGCCGCTGTTACGTCGTTCGTTGGATCCATCGGCTTGGTGGGTGCTATCTCCGAGAAAAGCGATTCTGGGTCGGGAAGCGCGACGCTAATACTGTTCATGTTGGCGATGTTCATCTGGATCGCCTGGTCGATTGTGAATTGGTTCCTGTCATTATCGTCGATCTTTGTGGTAGGCAAGGGTAGTGACACATTTGGAGCGGTCACAGCAGCTGTCAACTTATGCTGCCAGGAGTCGGGATCGGTTGCAGCGGCAGGCTTCTGGTTCGGGCTGGCTCATATCGCGGCGTTTGTAATTGGTACATCAGTCGTGGCATTCCCCTTGGGGTTTGCAAGAGTCTTGCCCGGGGGCGTGGTTTTTGGCGGCGTCCTGCTGGTCACGATGCTTTACTTCGCGATCGCAGATTTCCTCTACGTGGGCCGCTTGGCTGCATACATCGCAATGGTGGAATTGCCCGATGCCCCGCCGCCTCCAGTCATTCTCCCGCCACCTAACCCGGTATCGACCATAGAGATGACAGGTAGAGTGGATCCCGAGGAGTTGATTCTGAGCGATGTTCCGACGCCGCCCGAGAGTGGGTCCTAATTCCACAGCGAAGTACCTGCTTTACACTTTTTAGCCATTCTGAGACACTCATTCGTGGAAACCCAATCCATCGTTGTCCTCGACTTTGGCGCGCAATATTCCCAACTGATTGCCCGCCGCATCCGCGAACAAAATGTCTTCTCCGTCGTCTTGCCTTGCAATGCATCGCTGGACGAAATTCGCAGTTATTCTCCTGTCGGTATCGTGCTTTCAGGCGGTCCGTGCTCGGTGTACGACAACGATGCCCCCGTAGCCGATCAGAAAGTGTTTGCCCTGGGACTGCCGGTGCTTGGTATCTGCTATGGATTGCAGTTCATGGTGCACTCACTGGGCGGCAAGGTGCGTCCGGCAGACAAAAGAGAGTACGGCCATGCCAAGGTCGAAGTGCAGCCCGGATCACAGTTGTTCGCAGGATTGCCCAAGGTGTTGGCTGTTTGGATGTCCCATGGAGATGAGGCTGTCGAATTGCCCACCGGGTTCGAGTTGACCGCAAAATCTCCTAATGCAGTTGCTGCGATCGAAAATCCTGCCAAGAAGATGTGGGCCGTTCAGTTTCATCCCGAGGTCCATCACACGCCGCTTGGAACGGACATCCTGCGAAACTTCGTGCTGAACATTTGCCAGGCAAGACCAAACTGGACGGCGCAGCGCTTTATCGATGAAACCGTGAGCCAGGTTCGCAAGATCGTAGGAGAAGGTCGTGCAATCTGTGCTCTATCGGGCGGTGTCGACTCGGCTGTTGCCGCAACACTGGTAGATCGGGCACTGCGCGATGAGCAAGGCAAGTCGCGGCTGACGTCGATATTCGTGAACAATGGCGTACTTAGAAAGAACGAATTCGAAAAGGTACAGCAGAACTTGCGATCCAAGCTGGGATTGCATGTCGTGGCGGTGGACGCAACAGATCGCTTTCTGGGCAAGCTGGCCGGAATAACCGACCCGGAAAAAAAGCGAAAAATCATCGGTAATGAATTCATCGCGGTCTTTGACGAAGAAGCGCACCGGATCGAACAGCAGGAAGGCAAAGTGGACTGGCTGGTGCAGGGAACACTTTATCCTGATGTGATCGAGTCTCGATCGGTTCGCGGACCCTCGCAAACCATCAAGACACATCACAACGTGGGTGGCCTGCCCGAAAAGATGAAGCTCAAGCTCATCGAGCCGCTTAAAGACCTTTTTAAGGATGAGGTCCGCAACATCGGCCGCGACTTAGGTATGCCAGAAGACATTCTTCAGCGCCAGCCGTTTCCTGGACCGGGACTTGCGGTTCGCGTGTTGGGAGAAGTTACTCCCGAGCGCCTGGCCATTCTTCGCGAGTGCGACGACGTCGTGGTCACGGAAATCAAGAACGCCGGACTGTATACAAAAATCTGGCAATCCTTTGCGGTTCTGCTCCCGGTTAGGTCCGTCGGCGTGATGGGAGATCAGCGAACCTATGCATACACGTGCGCCATTCGCGCCGTGCACTCCGAAGATGGCATGACCGCCGACTGGGTCACCCTACCGTACGATGTCCTCAAGACAATCTCCAACCGTATTGTGAATGAAGTCAACGGCGTGAATCGAGTGGTTTACGACATTACATCTAAGCCGCCGGGCACAATCGAGTGGGAGTAGAGTGCCCGAGAACGGCTCCGGTTCGGGAGTTCCGCGGATGATCATCGAGATCTATCGCAAGTTTTTCTATACTTTCCGAGGGCCAGAGTTATAAACTTTGAGCGATTTCTCTCCGAGGCAACTATGCGAATCACTACGCTAAAACTGGCTGTGTTGTCTGTTCTCGTGATCATTGGGAGTTTCAGCTTTGCTGCGAGCGATGTAAAGGTCGAAGACATCATCGCAGGTAACCTGGACTCGATCGCGAAAGCGGATGCGCGTGCGGCTGCCAAGTCGCGATGGGTCGTTGGAGACGCATCGTTCAAAGTTCTAACCGGTGGCGCCGGCACCATGGATGGCAAGGCAATCATTGCCTCGGAGAATCGGAAGTTGACCATGAGCTTGAAATTTCCGACTACGAATTACCGTGGCGAGCGATTTACGACCGATGGAAACAAGGTTTCAGTAGCGACCAGCACCGACAATCAATCGCGATCATCCCTTGGTGATTTCATTCATATGCAAGATATCTTGTTACGGGAAGGCCTGTGGGGAGGCGAACTGGGTACAGGCTGGGCACTTCTTGATGTCAGCGAACGCAAGCCAAAGCTGACTTACGAAGGACAAAAGAACATTGATGGCCGGAATCTTTATGACGTTCGCTACAAGCCGAAGAAAAGCACTGATATTGAGATTCACTTGTTCTTCGATACCGAGACCTTCCGTCACGTGCTGACTGTCTACACGTTGACCGTCCAGGCGCGGCTCGAACAGGGAGGTGGTCTCAACTCCATGGCGATACCTGAACTGGGAAATAAGGCCACCGCAAACGGTGGGATACAGGGTAACGTGGGCAGCGACGCGGCTCAAGCCAATCAGGCACAAACGCGTTACCGCGTGGAAGAGCGGTTCAGCGACTTTAAAACTGCGGACGGTTACACACTCCCCAATCACTACCAGATTCACTACACGCAAGAGCCGCAGGGGGGTAAGACCACGGTGCTCGATTGGGACGTCACCGCGAACCAAATTTCGCAAAATATCGGGCTAGACGACAAGAACTTTGAAAAGAACTTCGAAGTGAAATAGTTTCGATATTCTACGAGGTCGTCTTCTCGGCGATTTTTCGGGAAACTGCTGTCGCAATTCTGCGCGGCGCGAATCTAACCGACTCGGCCACGAGCCAATTGCGAAATCCCGAGATAACGAGCGGCTTTCCGGCAAGCATGCCTTGATATCCGTCGATCGCCACGGCCTTGGCGCTCATCATGCCGAACCTCACAAGGCGGGAATTCCCCAAGTGGGCGCGCTCCTGGAAGCCGGTTTCTGTTGGGCCTGGGCACAGGCAAGTCACCGAGACACCACTCTCCTTCACTTCATTCGCAAGAGCCTCCGAAAAAGACAGAACGAAAGCTTTAGAAGCGTAATACACCGCCATGAGCGGTCCCGGTTGGAATGCCGCGGTGGAGGCGACATTCATGATGCGGCCCTGACCGCGCTGCAGCATCGGCTCAAGGAACAACCTTGTCATCGCGGTGAGAGCCGCGATATTGAGCTGGATCTGTCCTAAGGCATCCTCAAGCGGAATCTGCGCGAAATCTCCATGCATTCCGTATCCCGCATTGTTCACCAGAAAGTCCACGACCGTACGTTCGCTCTGCAATTGGTTGAAGATCGTTTGAGGGGCATGAGGACTGGCGAGATCGACAGCGAGTGCTCTGGCCGTGATGCTAAATTGGCGGCGTAGTTCGTCGCCAAAATGTTGAAGCTTGACTGCGCTCCGCGCCACCAAAATGACGTCGTGATGATCTTTGGCGAACAGCTTGGCGAGTTCATAACCGATGCCGCCCGAGGCGCCCGTGATCAAAGCCGTACCCATAACATGATTCTATGCCGGGCGGATTTCTGGATAGTAGCGAACCAGCCAATTTCGGACGTGAATATGGCGGGTCCGCGGACCCGCCATAAGGAGGAGAGAAAACCTATGCGCCGACCATGGCCGGTTCCACACCGTACACCGGGTACCATGGGCTGGCGGCCTTCAGTCGATCGTTGACATTGTTGATGTTCTTGACGCCCTCGGTCTCTAACCACTTGCGGAAGGCGTCGGGTCCCTGCTTTGCGTATACAGGAATGCCATCTTTCCAGGTGGCGCGTCCGCACAGGACGCCATTGAACTTGACTCCGGATTCGGCCGCCAACTCCAGGGCTTCAGTGAATTCAGCATTGCTCACGCCGGCCGACAGGTAAATAAAAGGCTTCGTAGCGGCGGTCGCGGCCTTCAGGAAATGATCGGTGGCTTCCTTCTTGCTGTATGCCTTCTGCCCGGCATATACCTTGGCGCCTTCCACGAACTTCATATTTACCGGAACTTCAACTTTCAGCACGTCCACGCCGTAGCGGTCCTTGCTGAATTCGCGCATGCTCTCGGTCACGATCTGCGGTTTCTTTTTGGCGTACTCGAGGCCCTTCTCGTCGGCGCCCTCTTCGTAGCCCACGAATTCGAGGAAGAATGGGATATCGTTTGTGCGGCATTCATCGCCGATGCGCTCAACCCAAGCGTGCTTCTGATCGTTGATTTCCTTCGGATCGAAAGGCGTGTAATAAAGCAGAATCTTGCAGCAGTCCGCGCCTGACTCTTTCAATCGCTTGACGGACCAGTGGTTGAGCAAGTCCGGAAGGCGGCCGGGACCGGTCTTGTCGTAACCGGTCTTCTCGTACGCGAGCAACAGTCCCGCATTCTTAGCGCGACGCTTTGATGCCGGCAGTCCCCACTCAGGATCGAGCAGAATTGCGCTGGCATGAGGAGTGAGGACTTCGGTCACGAGCGTCTTGAACTCTTGCATCATGGCATCGTCGACGGTAGCGCCTTTCTCCTTGGCCAATGACTTTTGCAGTGAGCCGCGTTGATCCATGGCGGCAGCGGCAATTACACCGCGCTCGGTCGACACATTTCGTAAGCCGGTCAGTTTTCCGGGGGTGAGCTTCATGAAATCCTCCAATAATTGCGTGATTTAAGAGAAGACATCCGCCGCTCAGGCCGACGGAGCGGGCAGCCTTTCATTGTAATACGTTCGGGAATTACCGAGACAGACGAAGCACAAGGGGTGGCCCAACTCGGGAATTTATCGAAAGCCTAACGGCGGCGGAGGGGTGGACTCTATGCCGCGTCAACTCGCCAGAAGTCCTCCCCGGATAACTTCAGCCGCATGGCCTTCCCCTGTGCTCCGTCGAAGAACTTGATCCACTCCGTATTCCATTCGTCATCGGTGAAGCGGAATACGCCGTCGGGCGCAAGCTCCAACTTCACTTCACCATCAATCATCAATTTGCCTTTTCGGACCACCAGGCGAATGCTCCCATTCCACGGGCTTTCGTTCCGATAGTGTCCAATATAGGTGTTCCATTCCGCTGGATGATCGAACTGCCTCGGACCTTTGTACTTTTCGTTCGTGTACCAATCAGGTCCCCAGCCAACTTCGACCACAGGCGACTTAGGATCCTTCTCATCTGCACGGGCAAACACAAAGGCGTAGCGATCGAACGAGGGATGAGCCGCAAGAAACTTACCGTCGCCCTCATTTTCAAGCACAATCGAAGCACCGTTGACCGCAACGAACAATTGCTGATCTTTGGCGGTGAACTGAAGCGTGCGTCCATCGGAACTCTTGAAGGTGCCTGCATAGTCCGCGGCCTCGGGAGCCTTGGTAGGTGAGGTCAGCTCCGGCGCGGTTGGCAGCTTTTTCTTCTCGCCCAGGGCTCGCATCAGTTGGTGCGCATACAGCACAGGCGGGTTCGGACGATATCCCTGCATTGCATTAATGGAGGCGAATGCACCGACTCCAGCGTCCACGTCGATCTGCAGGGCAGAGGCAAAGGAAACCATGCCTCCGGTGTGCCGCAGAATCGTATGATCTTCGAGCTTGTCGACCGCGATTCCGTAGCCGTAGCTGGCGGTTGGCCCGAATTCCTCCGCCTTGATCCACGGCTTGCTGAACATCGCCCAACCCTGCTCGGAGATGATCCTGCCCTTTGGCCCCTTGCCAGCATTGGCGATCATCTGAATGTAGAGTCCCATGTCGTGGGGAGTAGACGCGATCGATCCTGCTGCTTCCGTAATAACGATCTGTGGAGCTTCGCAAAGCGCTCCGTAGCGCGGATAGTGGCGATCGCCCATATACGACCACCAGTTCTTTGCCAGCCGCGATCGGATATCGAAGGTGATGACCGGTTCCGACGCGGTCATTCCCAACGGTTCGAAAACGCGTGCCTTGACTGCCGCGGAGAATGGGCGACCGTCGAGTGCTTCGACCAGGTATCCCATGGTAGAGAAAGCCATGTTGTTGTAATGAAAGTGTTCGCCGGGTGCGTACGCGGAGCGGTGCTTTAAAGCAGCGTCGCTAAGGAAAAGTGGACCACTGTCGAGTCCGGAGGTATGGGTCAATAAGTGGTGCGTAGTAATGGCGCCATACTTCGCGTCGATCCTCCACCAGGGCAAGTATTCGAGGACAGGCTTCTGCAGATCGAGCTTGTTTTCATCGTGCAACTGAAGCAGAACGATCGCTAGAAAAGACTTGGTAATCGACCCAATCTCGAAAAGCTCATTCGGCTGGACTGACTGCTTGGATTGGGGATCGGTGAACCCGTAGGTTGCGATTCGTTGGATCCCGTCACGGTCGGCCAGAACGAGTGTCATGCCGGGAGCGTTCATCGACTTTATGTACTCGCGGATGAACCCATCGAGTGCACTCCAGGCCGAAGAATACTTTCCCGATGACTGTCCGGCGAATGCTTCGGTGATTGAAAAACGGCTGCCGGCGGCGATGCCGGCGGCTGCTGCTAAACCCATCCATTTCCGACGCGTAATTGCCATTCCGCTCTCCAAAGACAAAGGAGCCTATCAGATCAGCAGCATAGGTCGCACTCATTTTCTCTTGTCATCCTCTAGTCGCAAGATGGTGCATCTGAGTGCAAGAATGCACCGGCCACAGTTTAGAAGGCACGCATTGGGGCGGGTGACGCGGACACCCTTTACAGCATCTGAGAATAACAATCCAGAGTAGGCGGATTGCCCTCAGTATGACTTCGCTACGAGAAATGCGCGCAGCTGTGTTGACCGGGCCGGGGAGTGTGACTCTGCAAGAGGTTCCTCTGCCTGAGCCTGGTCGAGGACAGGTGAGAGTACGACTCGAGGGCTGCGGAGTTTGTGCCTCCAACATCCCCAACTGGATTGGCATGCCGTGGAGCCAATATCCCACCGAACCGGGCGGCCTGGGCCATGAGGGGTGGGGAGTTGTGGATGCGATTGGTGACGGAACGGGCGATCTTCAGCGCGGAGACCACGTTGCGCTGGTTTCCTATCATGCCTACGCCGAGTACGACGTTGCTCCAGTTGAGGCAGTCGTCAAACTTCCAAGCGAGCTGGCGAGTGACGCATTCCCGGGCGAAGCCTTCGGCTGCGCCATGAACATCCTCGCGAGAAGCCGCATTGTCCGCGGCGAGACCGCTGCCATCGTCGGTATTGGGTTCCTTGGCGCGACGCTAACGCGGCTTGCGCACATTGCAGGTGCTCGGGTATTGGCAATTTCCCGCCGTCGCGGTTCCCTCGAACTCGCGAGACGATTGGGAGCGGACGAAGTTATTACGATGGACGATCACTACAAGATCATCGATCAAGTGAAGCAGCTTACGGATGGCCGAGGTTGTGATTGCGTGATTGAGTCGGTAGGGAAGCAGTGGCCGCTAGATCTTGCGGGCGAATTAGTTTGTGAGCGAGGAAGACTCGTCATCGCCGGATACCATCAGGATGGTCCTCGCCAGGTGAATATGCAGATGTGGAACTGGAAGGGCCTCGACGTCATCAATGCGCACGAACGCGGCTTGGAAGCGTACACGGCAGGAATCCGCAACGCAATTGATGTTGTCGTCAGGAAACAGCTCGATCCATCGCCACTCCTTACACACCGTTACCCACTTGAAGGACTCGCGGCGGCTTTCGACGCTACGCGCGATCGCCCTGACGGATTCGTGAAAGCTTTGGTGATTTATGAGCAGTAGCGCAGGTCGCCGTCCCCGCCTCGGTTTCTTGGGAACGGGATGGATTGGCCGACACCGGATGGAACGCATCGCAGAGAGTGGGGAAGCGGATGTTGCCTACATTTGCGACAGTTCATCGGAATGCATTGACCAAACTTCGCGGATTGTTCCGGACGCACGCATCGCATCGAGTTTTGACGAGTTGCTGGAATGTGATCTCGACGGCGTCGTAATTGCTACGCCCAGCGCGCTACACGCCGAGCAAAGCATCCGCGCCCTCGAACGGGGGTTCGCAGTATTTTGCCAAAAACCGCTGGGCAGAACTGAAGCTGAGCTCAAATCGATTGTGCGTGCAGCAGAAAATGCGGATCGCTTGTTGGGAGTGGATCTTTCCTACCGCTTCACGTACGGGATGCGCCAAATTCGAGACATCATCTCGCGCGCAGGAATCGGGCACGTCTATGCGTGTGATCTTGTCTTTCACAATGCGTATGGTCCGGACAGGGCATGGTTCTATGACCCGAAGCTCTCCGGTGGCGGATGCGTCATGGATCTGGGCGTTCATCTGGTCGATCTTGCACTGTGGACGTTAGGTTTCCCCAAGGTTGAGCACGTCACCAGCAGATTGTTTGCCGCGGGCAAAGTGCTTTCTTCGCTGGAACAGGTTGAGGATTACGCGACCGCAACCTTCGATCTCGACTGCAACACAGTCGTCAATCTGGCGTGCTCCTGGAAGATCCAAGCTGGATGTGATGCCGTCATCTCAGCTACCTTCTACGGTACCGAAGGTGGATTGAGCTTCCGCAACCTAAACGGCTCGTTCTATGACTTCGTGGCGGAAGAATTCCGTGGCGGCTCACGCAAGTTACTTGCTGCTCCGCCGGATGCCTGGGGAGGACGTGCCGCTGTGGCGTGGGCAAAGCAATTAGGACGAAGTAACGTGTTTGATCCGGCGATCACGAGAGTGAGTGAGGTCGCAAGAGTGCTAGACTCGATCTACAGCAACGCCTCCCACCACGCCTCGATTCCAGAGGCAGCCTGATTGTTCAGCACCAACTGTATGAAGGACATCGCTCTCAAGTTGCGGGACGACTAGCGGGAGGTTAATACTGCATCTTTAGCGTCGGCATGCGAGGCAAAATGCCTTTGCTGTGCGGTTGAGACGTACGATTCAAACTGCTCTGCGCGGTGGCGCGATGTCTGCTCCTCTAGAACTCGTTGCTGAGCCCGTCGTCCGACCTCGGCAAATTGGACGTCATCGCTCTTCAGGTAGCTGACAACATCGTCTGAGTTGTTGGCGAGCAGAATTTCCTCCCCTGGCGTGAAGAAGTTCTCCATGCCGAGCCAATTGTCCGACACGATGACCGATCCGCAGGCCGCAGCCTCGAACAGCCGAACGGAGGGAGAGTAGCCGACGGCGACCATTTCCTGGCGCGTCAAATTCAGCACAAACCGCGAGGATGAATACAGGTGAGCATGCCATCGAGGCGATAGGTGTGTAATGCGGCGTACGTTTTTGGGCCATCGTGCTCTCGATGGATATTGCGCACCGGCGAGGAGAAACCTGTAATCGGGCAGACTCCGCGCTGGCGTGCAAAACAGCATCTCGAGTTTGGACTGCCGATCAGAAGCATATGTTCCCATGTAGCTCAGGTCGCAGGCGTAGCGGCTAGAAATGCCGCGCGAGAAATATTGATCCGGATCGAAGGAACAAAATAGTGGAACGGCTCGTTGCGCTCCAAACTTGGTTTCCAGTTCCAGGAGCAACGGCCCGCCAGTGAAGCTGAAATAAAGATCGAAAGCTGCGATCTGGTCTGCCCTTAAGTACCCCGCGTCTCCACGGCGCAGTTGTGACACAGTGATTGGGGTATCGATGTCATAGAATGTCTTTACCGGGACATCGGCATCGATCAACTCTTGCGTTGCGTCGACGCCATCAGGAAAGTACGAGCCCACCATCGCGACATCACAATCGCGCAATTGCTTCTTTACCGACGGCAATACTTCATTCCAATTCTCGTAAAGGTGAACGTCGCAAAACGGGGGCTCCGGCAAGTCCCGGTTTCCTGCGTACCACTCCTGGTCCCTTTCAAAAAAAAGAATGTCGTGTCCGCGCGCGTGCAGCGCACGAGTTAGTGCTCGATATGTCGTGGCATGGCCGTTGCCCCATGCAGAGGTAATGCTCAGACCGAAGATGACCAACTTCACTGCTGCAAAGCTCCTTCTAGGCCGGGATATGCGTGAGCGCTCGCCGAACTTTCTGCCATTTTGCCGTTTTGTAGAATTCTGTGGACCTGCTGGGCGCGAAGTTGGTAGGTGTGATCTCGCAGCGCGCGCCGCCGCATCGCCGACCCGATGTTCGACGATGCATCTCGGCCTTTGGTGCGCAGCCGATGCACTACCTCCTCGGCAGAGTTTGCCGGCAGGATTTCCCGTTCGGGGACGAAGAATTGCTCGATACCCGCCCATGCATCCGTGATGACGCAAGCGCCGGCCCCGGCAGCCTCAAATACCCGAGTGGGCGGAGAGAAGCCCACGTCAGCCATGGATTCGCGGTTGATATTCAGCACCATGCGGGCAGAGCAATTGACTTGATTATGGGCCGTGCTGGCAACGTGTCCGATCCAGCAAGCATTGGAAGGCAATTTCTTTCCACCCCAGCCTTCACCTCCGAGAATGAAGGACAGCTCTGGTGCCAGCTGAGCGGCGCGAAAGAAGAATTCATCGACACGTCGTTCGCGGTCTGGTAATCGGTGGCCCACAAAAGCGAGGTCGCATTTCAGTTCTGGGTTCGCAGAAACTGGGTGGTGTGTATCGGGATCAAGACCGTTGTAGATAGGATGGCAAGATGCCGCTCCAAGCCTACGATAGTGTTCGCACACCGGCGGACCGCCCCCGTAGGTGAAAACGCAGTCGTATTCGGGAATCAACTTGCGGAATGGATCTTTAGGGTTTGATTCGACTCTGGCCAGCGTTGCGGGTGCATCCACATCCCAAAAAGCAACCATTGTTTGCGTGGACCTGCAATCGAGAACTGCCCGTTCGAGGTATTCATCGTCTACGCCCACGCCGCTGTGTTTAATAACTAAGGCACAACCGACAGCCTCTTGAAGCAGGTGCTCGATTCCATTCGGACTTTGGTAGACGCGAACGTCCGCATAGTCGATTGCATCGGCATCGCGCCTGGCTTGGCGACCATACGCATCCGGCTCAGCAAAGATTATTTCGTATCCCAAGCAATGAAGGTTCTTGTAGATCCCGCGGTAGTAGGTCGCGGCCCCGTTCCAATACGTGGAGGTCAGGCTGGAACCGAAGACGAACAGTTTCATCCTTTTCGACTCCCTATTGCTCGTCGGTTGTGCGGCTGTCGTCACGCCACCAGGCCGCGCGTGGACAAATGTTCAAACGCCTCTTCGGCCTGGTCACGAGCCTCCTGCGAACGCAGCCACTCTACTAACTCGGCAATTCCCCAACGGAAACCTGCCCGTGCCCTGTACTCCAGTTTTTGTGAAATCAACGAGACGTCAGCAAAGCAGTGCCGGATATCGCCCGCTCGATACTTGCCGGTGACGGCTGAAGGTGTGTTGACACCCAGCATGGAGGATATGACCGCAGCTAGTTCTCGAATGGTGATTTGTGTGCCCGATCCGGTGTTCAATGCAAGCCCGTCAGCCTGAGCACTCTCGAGCGCAAGCAAATTGGCCTGGACGATATCGTGAACGCTGACAAAATCGCGTTTCTGCAATCCATCCTCAAAAATAAGTGGAGGGTTACCGTTCATGAGACGCGAAGCGAAAATTGCTGCCACGCCCGTGTAAGGATTGGAAAGAGACTGCCGAGGTCCGTAGATGTTGAAGTAGCGGAATGCGACCGCGGGGATCGCATAGGTCTTTCCGAATAGGAGAACCATGTCTTCCTGCATTTTCTTGGACAATGCGTAGACCGATGTGCAGTGTTGCGGCTTAGCTTCGTCTGTCGGGACCGGAATGACCGCCTGCTTGCAGTTGGGACACGCAATCTCCCATTGCTGTTGCTTCAACTGGAACAGAGGTCGAGGGGCGGGCGCGACGTTACCGCAACGTTCGCATTTGTATCGACCTTCTCCATAAATCGACATGGAAGAGGCAACCAGTATCTTTCTTACGTGGCTTCGTGTATTGAGAATCGCTTGCAGCAGGTTCGCCGTACCCTGCACGTTGACCGCCGTGTAGTCAGCAATCTCGTACATCGACTGTCCGACCCCGACCGCGGCCGCGAAGTGGTAAATGACGTCCATTCCACGCACGGCACGCGTGAGGGCCGTCAGATTGCGTACATCGCCCTGCACGAACTCCGCGTCCGTGGAAAGATATTCAGGCCTTCCGCTGGGGTGGACCTGCGGGCTCAGGTTGTCGAAAATCCGCACGTGATGACCACGCTCAATTAGGGCGTCTACCGTGTGAGATCCAACAAACCCTGCCCCTCCAGTTACCAGAATGTTCATTGCTTAAGTCCCACCCGATCCGTCAGAGAAACGGGGCTAAATCCATGCAGACAAAGGAAACACACAGCGCTTCGATGAGGTATGTTCCCTGAGCGATGCCTCAGGGTGGGGTCACCGTTGAAAAAGATGTTCAATTCCGGTTGGTGACAATAGGAAAGTGCGGTGAAATTCACTGTCGAAGAGAAGAATTTCTTGGTAGTGGCGGGTCGTCAATCAAGCGGAAAGGGCAATGCGCTCGGAGGTTTTATGTACTGAAAAGTTCTAACAAGACTGCAATTGTTTAGCTCATATTCCAACTCGCGCGGTCCGGGCCGTATCAGAACTGGAAAGCTGTCTGACTTCGATCAACCTTCCATCTTCCAGCACGAGAATGGTGTCACAGCTCTTCAGGGTCTCTAATCGATGAGCGATCATGAATGTTGTTCTGCCCTGCATCAAAGTCTCGGTTGCATCCATGATGGATCGTTCGGTTTGGACGTCTACGGAACTGGTGGGCTCATCAAGAATCAAAATTGGACTATTCCGAAGGAAAGCTCGTGCCAGTGAGAGCCGCTGACGTTCCCCGCCTGATAAACGAGAGCCTCTCTCCCCGATGGTCGTTTCATACTGATGAGGAAGGTTGCTGGCGAACTCGTCCACACAGGCAAGTTTCGCGGCAGCTACAATCTCATCGTTTGTAGCGTCCGGTTTTCCATAGGCGATATTCTCTGCGATGCTGGTTCCAAATAGCACCGGCTCTTGCAGAACCACGGCGAACTGTCGTCTGAGATCCGCGATCCGCAATTCACGGATGTCAATACCATCGAGTAATACTCGTCCATACGTTGGGTCGTAGAACCGCATGATGAGGTTCAGCAACGTGGTTTTGCCTGCCCCCGTCGTGCCAACGATACCCACGCGTGCTCCCGCCGGGATACGGAAGGAGATGTTGTGCAATCCCTGCGTGGTTCCTGGATATTGGAACGAGACGTCTTGAAATTCAAACTCACCCAAGGCGTTCGTTAATGGTTGGGCATGGTCTTTTTCTTCGATCTCAGGGCTCTGTTCCAGGAGAACCAGGGCGCGCTCCAGGCTCACCAACCATGCTTGAAGATCGGTCATCTTTCCCGTGAGCAACTGCAAGGGCTGATACATCTGAGCGACATATGCCATCACCATTAACAAAGAGCCGATGGTCAAGACGCCCGCCTGGACGTGCCGTACGCCGATGTATAGGACTCCTGCTGTGCCAGCCGCTATGGTTAATCCAATGGACGTATTGAATCCGGCCTGTAGGAGCGACAATCGGATCTGCCCGGCGGCCCTCTTGTCGGAGTGTCTAACGAACCGCTCGTATTCCCTGCGCTCCTGGCCGAAAGCCTTGATGATGCGAATCGATCCCATGACTTCCTGGATTACGGACATGGCTGTCGTATCGAGTTCCTTCACATGTTCGGCACGAACCCTCACCAGGCGTCCTCCTGCCCAGGAAAGCAGCCATAATGCTGGTGTGATGCCGAGGGCAAGCAAGGCCAAGGAGCGGTCAATCCGCAACGTCACATAGAGCATGCCGATGAGTGTGAAAATCGCGGTAGCCAGGGGAATGATGCCTTGAACGATTACGTACTGAATAGAAGGCGCGTCATGCTGAATGCGGTAGACAGAATCGGTTGCGCCGTATCGATCGTGAAACGCCAAGGGTAGTCGCTGAACGTGATGGAGCAATCGAGCGCGAAAGTCCCATACCAAACGCTCTCCGACGTAGGTTTGTAACCACCAACTCGCCAAGCTCTGCAGATTTACGATGGCTGCAATCCCTAAGAGAATCATGACTGCTGCCGCAAGGGTATCGGCCTGCAAATGAGCTCTGGGAATGAAAGGAACAAGAAATGCCGGCAACGGCTTCGAACCCAACACTGTATCGACGACGATCTTCAAAGGCAGAGGATAAAGTAGTGTGAGCGGTAGGGTGAGCATGCTCAACAGCGCGATGCATGCGAGGTGCATCCAGCACTGTCTAGAAAGCCCCACTACGCGAAGAAGAACGAAGAAGCTTTTCCTTGTGTAAATCACAAACAAAAGTTGCTTTGGCTCAGACCCTATTAGGGGTACTTACCTTTCGCAACTGGATTCTTGTGAATGTAGCGAACCAAGGTAATCGAAATGGGAAAGACAACATTCGTGACTCATGGTTGGGGTAGATGTAGGGCCTTGGATCGGTCAATGACCCACTGCGGAAAGACCGGTGCGCCTTGGGGAGGTTTGCCCAAAGAAATTGCCCAGTGGTCGATCCAGCCTGTTCCCTCTTCTCCAACGTAGGTATCGGGCAGGCTGTATGCCTGGTCACTGAGGGCTTCTTCAAGAGTGATAAATCGATAGCCACGTTTTCGCATGACGTCCAGCAGTTCGCCGATATGGTCGGCCTCCAATTGATTGCCATGCAGCAACAGAATCTGTTTTGGTTCGTAACCTATAAGCTGTTTCACAAGCTGCTCGTTATAAGCGAACACGTCGTTGCTGTATTCCAGATAGCTCTTGGTCAATTGCTGCTGAAGGGCAGTGTCTCCCCGCTTTCGCGCGTCTTCGTATACTCCGGCATACATCCAGTCCCACGCGTCAAGCGTGATGGGGGCGATGCGATAACCACGGCCAACCAGGAAGGCTTCCGCTTCCCGTCGGGTCTGAAGGTCTCGCCCGGTGTCTAGGAAAGGATGCCGGAAGTATCGGAGCTTCATTTTGTGTTGCTCGAGCAGCATGCGAGTAACGCTTTCGCCCTGAATGATGTCGTCCTCCCAGGCCTTCAACCCAACTTGATTCAACGACAGATGACTGTATGTGTGATTGCCCAATTCAAAGCCATAATCGAGCCACATCTGCAACGCCTGAATCCGCTGGTCGACTTCTCCGAACTTGTACAGCTTCTTTTCATTCACAAAACCGACGGCAGGAACCTTCTGATCGCGGAGAGTAGTCAGGAGTCGCGTGGTCATGTCGAGAATGGTGGCGGCATCCATCGTGTTTGCTGCCCCGGCGGGCAAGTCATCGATGGTGATGGCCACGGCGCGGTCTGGCGATTTGGCAGTCTGGGCGAACAAAACGAGAGCGCATGTGAAAACGTGAAGGGGTATGAGGACAAGGAAGCGCGCTTTCATAGCAACAACCCTCCTGGCCGAAAACGTCAGTTCACGCGGGTATTAGAACACGTTAGGCGAGTTGCTGATCTCCGTTGCTTTTCGCAGAGTGAAAAACGCCGTACTTTCTTGCGCGCGACTCACATCCCTGCATGCGACGAGGTGCTATGATTTGCCGCCAAACCTCAGGAGCCATGCTATGCCTGCTCGAATTTCCACTACGTGGAAGCGTTTTCATTTGTGCTCAGTACTCATGTTGGTGGCGCAAGTTATCACGCCGGTGGCACTACTCGCTCAGGCCCAAACAGAGCCAGCAACTCTGCATGTCGATATCACTCCGTCGCATGTCATCAATTCCTTCGATCCCGATAGCGCGCTCGGCAGTTCGATGGATGTGCTCTCCCGCGTCGATATCGATCGCGTCTATACGCCGCACATCGTGCAGGAGGCTCTCTCAGCCGGCTGGGGACCAATTACTTATCGGAACAACACCGAGTTGCGCATGGGTGCGTGGCACTGGACAGAGAATGGCACCTGGAGCGATGAAGCCCACCGAAGCGGCTACTTTACCGGCAGCACGGACCTCAAAGATCCGATCAAGTACATCCTCGCCTATGCGCTTCCACATCGTGGTTTCGCTACAAGCGGCGATCGTCCGGTTCAGGGGCCGAACCTGAGCAACTGGAAGAGCAACCCATATCTCACAAGCAAATTCACCGGCGAAAGTGATGCACTCCATCCGCAATGGGTAGTTGTCGACCTGCAAAAAGAGAAATCGGTAAACGCTATTCGGATTGGCTGGGAGAATCCGTATGCGACAACGTATCAGGTCGAGTACTGGGTGGGAACACACGCCCTTGATTTTGACGGCGGACCCAAGGGCGAGTGGAAGTTGTTTTCTTCGGGCAAAATCCAGAACTCAAAGGGCGGCACGGCGACCCTGAAGCTCGCCGACACGGCGGTGTCGACGCGATACATTCGCATCCTGATGACAGAGTCGTCGAATACCTGTGATGAACATGGGGCGAGCGATGTCCGCAACTGCGTCGGGTACGCGATTCGCGATATCGCTGCAGGCTTAGTTGACACAACTGGAAATTTCACAGAGGCATCCAGCGATCCCGCTGATCCCTTGATCACGTACTGCGTATCTTCCATCGACCCGTGGCATTCTGCGGACGATGTCCGTTGGGGCGGAGATTATCAGCACTCGGGATTCGACATCTTCTTCCGCAGCGGCATCACCAACAACCTTCCCGCAATGATTCCGGTGACGATGCTTTACGGAACTCCGGAAGATGCGGCCGCACAGATTGCCTACATTGAAAAACGTGGCTATCCCATCGGCTACATCGAGATGGGGGAAGAGCCCGACGGCAAGCATGCCATGCCCGAAGACTACGCCGCGCTCTATCTGCAATGGGCTACGGCCCTGCACAAGGTAGATCCGAAGCTCAAGCTCGGCGGCCCAATTTTTGAAGGTGTGAATGAAGACATCACGCTGTGGCCGGATGCGCGGGGCCGTACTTCATGGATGGAGCGTTTCATCGACTACCTGAAATCACATAACCGGCTTTCGGATCTTTCTTTTGTTTCCTTCGAGCACTATCCATTCGAACCGTGCGACATCACCTGGAAGAGCTTGTACAAAGAGCCTCAGCTGATGAAGCACATTCTGCAAGTCTGGCGGGATGACGGCGTCCCCAAGGACGTTCCGCTGATGGTTACGGAGAATCATTTGGCCGCTGGCCTGACAGGCCCGATGACAACAATCTTTGCGGCTCTCTGGCTTGCGGATAATGTGGGATCATTCTTTGAAGGTGGGGGCGGGGCTTTTTATCATTCTCCGATCCAGCCCCAAGGTGTGCACGATACCTGCCTAGGCTGGGCATCGTGGTCGAACTTTGTCTCGAACGAGCGCTATGACATCAACGGATACACCTCCCCTTATTTCGCTGCACACATGATCAACCTGGAATGGGTGCAGCACCGGGCCGGCATGCACCATATGTTCCCGTCAGCGCTCGATATCAAGGATGCGGAAGGCAATCAGCTGGTGACCTCCTATGCAGTGCATCGTCCGGATGGAAATTGGTCAGTGATGCTGGTGAATCGCGACGAGAATAGCCCGCACACGATACGAGTGGCGTTTGAGGATGCAGGCAAAAAGAGGCCCAGCTCATTCGCGGGACCCGTCACGCAGGTGACCTTCGGCAGTGAGCAATATGTTTGGATCAACGATGGGCCGAATAGTCATGCCGATCCTGACGGGCCGCCGGTGGCTCGCACTATTTCGGGAGGGCCGCAGACGGAGTTCAGACTTCCGAAAGCGTCTGTGACAGTGCTGCGGGGAACTTTTTGAATTTGTATTCGGGCAGGATGGCATCCTCACGTACGCTTGAAGATGCCATCCCTCAGCTGTTCGTTTCCCCCAACGGGCAGCCAACTCTCAGGGTAGTACGGTGAAAGTGCCCGAACTTGTGGCCGTGCCGCCAGGGGTCTTGACAGAGATCTTTCCCGTTTTAGCTCCCGTGGGAACAGTGGCCGTAATCTGAGTATCGGAATCGACCGAGAAGGAGGTTGCGCCGATTCCACCAAATGCAACTCCGGTGGCGCCCGTAAAACTGGTGCCAGTGATTGTGACGGACGCTCCGACCTGTCCACTGGTTGGGTTGAAGTTCAAGATTCCCGGCATAACCAGGAACTTGCGATTGCTCTTCAGCACGCCGCCCGGAGTCGTAACGTTCACGAACCCGGTGGTCGCACCAGAGGGCACTGTGGCCGTGAGAAAGGTGTCGGAGGACACGGTAAAGCTAGCGTTGGTTCCGTTGAAACTAACCTTAGTCGTTCCCGTAAGACCCTGTCCAAGGATGCCGATCGTCTTTCCAACCTTGCCTGTCCAGGTAACAAGTCCTGCGAACGGTTTGAGTCCTACGTCGAGGCTGAAGAATTCCGCGCCGCCAAGAGAGTTGCCGGTGCTGTTGCTGTAGAACTTTCCATTCGTGTGTTGTACCAGCGGAACTTCCGGATAATAACCGTCACTGCATGTGACCGCACAGAAGCTGTACAGGGTGGTCACCGTACCCGAGGGCGTGAGTTTAAGGAGGGCGCCGGCGTTCTTGGTGCCGCCGTTCGCGGTCGACCCATAGAAGTTTCCGTCTGTCCCCAATACCAGACCGGTGTAGGGAAGTGCTCCGTCTCCAAAACCCCAGCCCGTGAAGCTATGGATCAGCGAGAAATTGCCGGTCTTTGAGATCTTGAAGATCGTACCCAGGTTGCTTGCACCGCCGGCATATGTCATGCCGTAAAAATTCCCGTCATTCCCTTGCACGAGAGTGCCGACTGGCAGATTCCCATCGAGGACGCCCGCGGCAAAGTCATGCAGCACAGTAATGACGCCGGAAGGCGTCGCTTTGTAAACCGTGCCGAAGCCGTGGGCTCCGCCGCCTCGTGCGACGCCGTAAAAGTTTCCATCTGTTCCTTGCGTTGGAAGGTTAGGGTTCTTTCCGTTGGTGTAGTTAAAGGGAAAAGCGGTGAGAGCGCCCGCAGGCGTGATCTTGTAGAGGACGCCATAAGTTCCCGAATAGACGCCCGGATCCGTTCCCCAGTAGTTGCCATCCTGAGCCAACAACACCGGGTGATATGGATAACCTTGCTCACTGTTGCGGGCGTTAAAACTCCAAAGCACGGTTGCATTGCCGGAAGGCGTCATTTTGAAGACCGTACCTTCATTACTTGTGCCTCCATTGGTTGTGGTGCCCCAAAGGTTCCCATCGGCGCCGAGAACCAATCCTCCATCTGGATAGGAACCGTCGGTGCAGCCTGCCAGCAGGCAAAAGTCATGCAGGCCCGTGAACTGCCCCGTTGTCGTCATGCTGAATGCAGTACCTCGGTCGGTGACTCCGGAATTCTGTACGGTGCTGTAGAACTTTCCGTCGCGACCCTGCGACATCTGTCCATAGGGCAGAATGCCGCTGTAGGACCCCGCACCGACCGGATAGTTGTATAGAGGCGTATAAGTCTGAGCGCTGACCAGTGCGGTGCAGAGTTGCAGCACAAGGAACATGGTTCCTACCGTGATAGCGAAGGAGCGCCGGTATTTGTGAGGCGCTGTGTCGGCGTGCAAGCAGATTCTTGTCGGAAGGTGCTTGTTTATGAGCATGTGAATTCTCCTGGAAGAACTGAAACCCCGGAACCCAGTAGCGATTTTCACGATCGGAATTGCGACCCACGACCGCTCACCCCGCAATGCGTGGAGTAATCGTGAAAACCGTCATGGAAGGAGAAAAAATTTGTGGAAGTAGAGGATGCGGTTTGCGGACAAAACAAAACGCCTCGAACTCAGTTTGAGTCACGAGGCGCTCGCTGAACAGCCCTCCCCCGAAGTCTGCTCACAGGTAGAGTATGTTCGATCCCATACAACGTAAATGGCACGAACGGGTAGGTGCCCTACCACGAACGGGCCACGAACGCTCGTGCACCTTTACCGTCAATGACTTACAGTCAATGATTACAACTAGGCGCAGCAATCCGTGCGAATTCCTATGCTAAGGTTAACGCTCAAGCCGACCGTCACTGGGGGGGATTTGGGCCGACAGATTCTTCTGCTGGCTGTAGCCTGCAGCCTGTTTTGGGCGCTGGCCTTTGGCCAGAGCGCCGGAAGCTTGGTCGGCACGGTTACCGACCAGAGTGGTGCTGCCATTGGCTCCGCCGAGGTGGTTTTGCAGGCCGGAGGGCAGGAACGTAAGCAACTGACCGAGCAGAACGGCACATTCAGCTTTTCTGGGGTCGACGCAGAGAGCGGCTCACTTCAGGTATCGGCTTCCGGCTTCGAGACTCGTACGATCCCCTGGCAAGCCGGTTCAGGACAGCTAGGCATCGCGCTGGGTCCAGCTCCTACGTCCGAGCGCATTACAGTAACTGCCGATCGAATCGGCACTCGCATTCTCGAAACGCCAACGAGCGTAGTCGTTCTATCACACGACGATATTGCTTCTACCCCAGCCCTTGCCGTGGATGACATCCTCCGGCAGGTTCCCGGATTCAGCCTCTTTCGCCGTACCACCAGCCGGACCGCGAATCCCACGACGCAGGGAGTCTCGTTACGCGGACTTGGCGCGAGCGGCGCCAGTCGGGCACTTGTTCTAGCGGATGGTATTCCGCTGAATGATCCGTTCGGGGGGTGGGTGTATTGGGATCGCGTTCCTCGCGAGGAGATTGCCAGCATCGAGACTGCAAGCGGGGGAGCATCGCATCTTTATGGATCCGATGCCCTCGGTGGTGTGATCAACGTCGTGCGTAAACCGATAGAAGAAGACGCCTTTTCAGTAGAAGCTGCGTACGGTAACGAGAGTTCCCCGACCCTATCGTTTGCTGGAAGTAAGACGTTCGGTGCATGGGCCGCGTCGCTGGCGGGACAACTGTTCAATACCGATGGCTATATCGCAATTCCGTTCGATTTGCGAGGAAGCATCGATACTCCAGTTGCCTCGGAACACGCTAGCGGCGAATTGGCGGTTTCACGGAAATTTAGCCAGGGAAACATTTACGCGCGTGGGAACTTATTGGGTGAAGATCGCGACAATGGCACTCCTCTGCAAACCAATAGCACGACGATTCGCGAACTGGCGCTCGGCGGCAAGTGGATTTCCGATCAAGCCGGGTCATTCGATCTTCGTGGATACGTTAGCCGGCAGAGCTATGACCAGATTTTTTCGGCAATTGCCTCGGACCGGAACAGCGAGACCATCACTCGCAGCCAGCAAGTTCCCGCGCAGCGTGTCGGCTTCGCGCTGCAGTGGACGAAGGCGCTCGGTGATCGACAGGACCTTGTTGCAGGCGTGGAGACGTGGAACATTCACGGCCAGACCGATGAACTCGGCTATTTTCAGGGGAATCTCACCAGCATGCTGAGTACCGGTGGACGCGAAAACAACTGGGGAGCGTACGGGGAAGACATCATTCAAATCGGCTCGCGCTCTACGCTAACATTCAGCGGGCGCGTGGATCACTGGCAGAACTTTGACGCGTTCTCCGCGCTTCAGCCTTTCCCGCCAACAGCTCCCGTCACGTACACCCCGTTTGCGGATCGCAGCGAGACCTTCTTCTCGCCGCGCCTCGCGCTCCTGCATCGTCTGACCAACCACCTATCGCTGACGGCGTCTGGTTATCGTTCTTTTCGCGGCCCGACGTTGAATGAGCTCTATCGCAGCTTTCGGGTCGGAAGCGTAGTCACGCAAGCGAATCGAGACCTTCGGGCCGAGCGATTGACTGGAGGCGAAGGCGGTGCCATCGTTACGGGCTGGAATCAGCGCCTGATGCTTCGCGGTAATTTCTTTTGGAGCGAGATTACCCGCTCGATCGCAAACGTCACGATTGATACCACGCCTACACTGATCACCCGACAGCGTCAGAACTTGGGGCGAACGCGCTCGCGGGGCGTGGAATTCGAGGCCACGGGCAACATCACCCGGTCCCTGAGTGTTTCCGGCGGTTACGAATTCACGGATGCGACGGTGGTTAGTTTTCCTGCGGATGCTTCTCTTGTCGGCAATGACATTCCGCAGGTTCCCCGCAATCAGTTCACATTGCAAGCGCGCTACGTGAATCCCCAGGTAACAATTGGCGTCCAGGGGAGATTTGTGGGAGAGCAGTACGACGACGACCAGAACACTTTCCTGTTGCGCCGATTTTTCGTGATGGATGCAGTCGTGTCGCATCGCTTGCGGCCTGGTATCGAGGTCTTCGCGGCTGCCGAAAACCTGTTCGACAAGCGTTACGACGTCGCGCTCACGCCGATCTTGACGGTTGGACCCCCGATCCTGGCGCGAGCGGGGATCCGGTTGCAATTTGGAAGAAACTTTTGATTGCGGCGAGGAACGTGATTCGAGGTGCACTCCTGCGATACGATGAGAAAGCATTTGTCTCGAGGACTTCTATGGCAGAGAATCAGGAAAAGCCCGCTCCGGATAAAGAGTCAATTCCACCGCATGAGCATGTTGCCGGCGCGCACACGCTTCTAAAGGCTTTGCAGGACAGAATTGGACAACATCCGGAATTGGGTGAGGCAATTACGAAGCTGGAAATGGCGCTCAATTCACTTACGCTGAAAACGGGCGGCATGTTGTAGTTTTATGTGTTGAACAGCGACTGCTCGAGAGCCTTGAATTTACGCATGCCAAAACATCCCGCGTACAGGTGGTCTTGCCTTACAATTTTTCTTATAGCGGCGACTTGGAATCTTTTCGGCCAAGTCTCGTCCTCCCGCAGTAGTCCCACGGAAGTACGTAAGTCGGTTCGCGGATACCGGACGACCCACGAAGTAGAAATTCTCCGCGAGTTCGAGGGCCTGCTCGCCATTCCGAATGTTGCAACGGACCACGTCAACATTCGCCACAACGCCGAACACATTGTGGCGATGCTACAAAAACGCGGAGTCGAAGCCCGCCTGCTGAATGTCGCAAATCAAGGCTCGCCCATCGTTTATGGTGTATTGAAGTCGCCCGGGGCTAAACGGACAGTTCTCCTCTACGCCCACTACGATGGGCAGCCAGTTGACGCCTCACAGTGGTCTACGCCGCCTTGGTCTCCAACACTGCGCGATGGAATACTCGAAAGTGGTGCGAAGGTAGTTCCTCTCGATCATTTGCAGTCTCCTTTGAATCCAGAGTGGCGGATCTACGCGCGGTCCGCGGGAGACGACAAGATACCTATCCAGGCGGTTGTGAGTGCGCTCGACGCGCTGAAAGCGGCAAATGTCCCACTCACGGTGAATCTAAAGTTCCTCCTTGAAGGCGAAGAAGAGGCTGGTTCGGAGCATCTGCCCGATGCGCTTCATCGCTATTCGAATTTGTTGGCTGCCGATGCGCTTCTTCTGTGTGACGGTCCAGTCAATCAGAGTCGACGCATGCAGTTGTTCTTCGGAGCCCGCGGCGAAATCGGGATGGAGATGACCGTCTACGGTCCATTGCGGTCGTTGCACGACGGCCACTATGGCAATTGGGCACCGAATCCGGCAGCTATACTGACGCGCCTGCTGGCAGGCATGCGCGATGACAACGCGCATATCTCCGTGCCCGGTTTTTATGATGACGTGCGGCCCCTGACTCAAACCGAGCTGAATGCCATCCAGCAAATTCCAGATGTGAGCGGGCAGATGCGGCAGGAACTCGGGCTTGCATGGAACGAGGGTGGTGACGAGCCCATTCTGTTGCGGATCACCAAGCCAGCGATGAACGTTCGCGGAATCGAATCTGGCCATGTCGGAGACAAGGCACAGAATGCCATTCCGACTGAGGCAAAGGCGTCAGTGGATTTTCGCCTTGTGCCCGATCAGGATCCGCAGAAAATCCAGAATGTCGTGAACTCCTACATAGAGAAGCAGGGCTTTCATATTGTGGATAAGGAGCCCGACCTCGATACGCGGTTAGCGCATCCGCGCATTATTCGAATCAACTGGTCGGCGTCGGCTTATGGCCGAGCCGCGCGTACTTCGATGGATGACCCGGCGGCGCGTGCTGTGATCACGGCCGTCGAGCAGACTCTCGGCACCCCCGTGATCAAAATGCCTATGCTTGGCGGGACGGTGCCCATGTATCTATTCGTAGAGTCGCTCAAGGTACCCGTCATAGGAGTACCTTTGGCCAACCATGACAACAATCAGCATGCTGCGAATGAAAACTTGAGGCTTCAGAATCTCTGGGATGGTATCGAAGTCCTTGCAGGCATACTGAGCGACATGGGCAACACCTGGCAGTAGTTTGCGTTGTCGTAGTGCGTTATCAAACAATCGTTGGATCAATCATGAATGCAAAGAAGCGATCTTCCTGGCAGTCTATTCTGACGTTCCTTCTTCTGTTTGTGACTTGGTGTCTGCCTGATTCCTTCGCTGCGACGTCTCACGGCAAGTTCTTGATGTATGTCGGCACCTATACATCGAAGGACAGTAAGGGGATCTACGCCTATCGATTTGACGCCGACTCGGGCCATGTCAGTTCACTTGGATTGGCGGCGGAAACTGAGAATCCTTCCTTTATCGTCATCCATCCCAACGGGCGGTATCTCTATGCGGTGAATGAAATTCAGAAGTATCAGGGGAAAGACAGCGGCATTGTCAGCGCCTTTGCGATTGATCGAAGCACGGGCAAACTCACGCTCCTCGATCAGGTGGCGTCGCGCGGTGCGGATCCCTGTTACGTTTCCTTCGACAAATCCGGCAAGCATCTGCTAGTTGCGAATTACACGGGTGGCAGCGTGGCGAGTTTCCCGATAAATAGCGACGGGAGAGTTGGTGAAGCGTCTAGTTTCATGCAGCACAAAGGATCGAGTGTGAATGCCGAACGACAGGAAGGGCCGCACGCGCACTCGATCGACATCTCCCCTGACGGACGGTTCGCCATGGTTGCCGATCTCGGCCTCGACGAAATTCTGGTGGATCGCTTTGACGAACAAGACGGAGCACTCACAGGAGCGGATCCGGCATTTACCAAAATCGATGCGGGAAGCGGGCCGCGGCACTTCAAGTTCCACCCGAATGGAAAGTTCGCTTATCTCATCAGCGAACTGCGAAACACCATTACGTCATTTTCGTATGATCTGAAAACCGGAAAATTACGCGCTCTCGACACTGCTTCCAGCCTGCCGAAGGAGTTCACTGGGCATAGCGAGGCGGCCGAAATTCAGATACATCCCTCTGGGAAGTTTCTTTATGCGTCGAATCGTGGATACGACAGTGTTGCCGTCTTCAACATCGACGAAAAAAGTGGCAAGCTTACGAACCTCGAAATTGTTCCTTCTGGAGGAAGGAACCCGCGCTACTTCACCGTCGATCCCAGCGGAACTCGATTGTTGGTTGCGGGCCAGGACTCGGGAAATATTGTGTTCTTCAAGATTGATCCCAAGGGCGGGCAAATCAAACAAACGGAGGAACAGATCAAGGTTGACTCGCCCGTCTGCATACAATTTCTCGCGTTGGACTCAATCGATTAGGCTGCGTCTTCTTTACTGCCATCGATAGGGGGAAGATCGTCTTCCCGGCGGTAGCGGTCTCCAGTGTGAGTGCTAACTTCTTTCTCCGGTCGATCGGCGGCCTCTTCAACTCCTAATACCGCATTTGCCTCAAATGCCTGGTCGGTCTCGGCGAGTTCCTCGACGCTTTCTTCGTTCGCGTCTTCAACGCTTGAGAGACCTATGGGATCGCTGGATTGGCCCGCGCTATCACTGCCAACTTGTGCCGGATCCTTTCCTAGCTCATCGAGTTGTGCTTTATTGTCTGAATTGCGATTCGTGCGGTCGTGACTTCGCATGACGCCTCCGAACTATTGGTGCTCCCCAATTGTCAATCGTTCGGACGTTGAGAATCGTCCCGGTTCCTTGCGGTTGTCCGATTGAAACGTCGAAAACGGACCATGGCCGTTGATCGACACTCAGGCGAGTAGGAACGCGGGCAATATCCCGCACACCATCAAGAACTGAGGGCGGGAAAATTCTAGCTCTTGACCACTATCATAGATAGTAATCAGACAAAACACTCCTCATGTGAAAAGTCCTGCTCGCACAAAATTTGTATGGAAAGTGAAAATCCTTGCGCAGCAGATCAGATTTTGCAAATCGAGACCGTAATTTCCTTGACTCACAACTCTTCAATGAAGCAGAATACGCGCACACTTGCGGCGGACAATTTTCCGGAGTCCGTCGCGGATGTTCAAATCTGCTTCAACTTCTCACTCCAGGAGACTCTTTTGACAAAGAAACTTGTGGTAGTTTGCATGCTCCTCGCCTTGGCTACTTGTGCATTTGCCCAGGTACCCTCGCACATCCGCATCATGAAACCATACCGCCCTGGACAACAGCCTGATCAGGGTCAGGCACTGAGCATCACGTACAACGGTGGCCCCATCATGAACAATGGGCTCACCACGATGTACTACATCTATTACGGCAACTTCACCAATAAGGACCGTCAGATCGCGAACTTCTGGGGACAGAACATCGGCACGGCTCCGATCTACCTGATCAACTCGACCTACTTTGATGGCTCTTTCGTTCACATTCCTGCTGGCGTGAATTTCGATCCGGTTGCCAACGTGTACAACGACAATTACTCGCTGGGTAAGAACCTGACCGATGCCAACGTGCAGACGATCGTGAAGAATGCCATCCAGGGTGGTCATCTGCCCGATGATACGAATGGCGTTTACTTCGTGCTGACCGCGACGGACGTCCACGAGACGGCTTTCGGCACTGGTTTCTGCACTGGATTCTGCGGATATCACGGACCTTCCACCACGATCATCCCTGGCGAAACGATCAAGTACTCGTTTGTCGGCAATGCGCAGACGCAGTGCCCGTCAGGTTGCATCGGCAACACAGTCATCGGCGACGGCAACAAGAGCCCGAACAATGACCTCGGTGTGGACGGCATGTTGAGCGTCGTTTACCACGAACTGTCGGAATCGGTAACCGATCCCGAAGTTAACCTCCACACGGCTTGGGCCGGCAGCTGCAGCGAGAATGCTGATTGCTGCGCCTGGACCTTCGGCGCGACGCGCCAGGTTGCCAACGGTTCGCACGCCAACGTAAAGATTGGCGGCCATGCGTTCCTGCTCCAGCAGAACCTGAAGCTGACGGAAGAGAAACTGCCTACGGACCAGGGCGTTTGCGCTCTGAAGTAAGCTTTACTCTGAATTAGGAATTGGGCCGCTGTAAAGCGGCCCTTTTGTTTTGCTAGGAACGCAGAGGGCGGAAGAATTCGCGAATGTCCTCAACCAGAAGTTCGGGCTCTTCGATCGCTGCAAAGTGCCCTCCGCGTGGCATCTCGCTCCAGCGTTGGATGTTGTATCCCCGCTCCACCCAGGGTCGCAGCGGAAAAGGCTCTTCCTTGGGAAATCTCGCAATTCCCGTAGGCACACCTACGAAGTCTGTTTTCGAAAAGTGAAGCGGCGCCTTGCGGCTCTCGTAATAAAGCCGGCACGAGGAATGAAACGTTTCCGTCATCCAGTACAGCGTGATGTGAGTGAGAATCTCATCGCGAGTAAAACGTCGGTATAGGTCTCCATCGCAATCAGCCCATAGTCGAAACTTCTCGACGAGCCACGCCGCTAATCCTGCCGGAGAATCGTGCAATCCATAAGCGAGTGTCTGCGGTTCGGTCCGCTGAACGTGGGTGTATCCGCCGCTCTGCTCATACCAGCGTGCGTCGTCTTTCAGGAATTGTTCTTCTGTGGCATCCAGTTTGACGTCGGCTTCCAGGTACGGCCGGTACGATCCGGGAATGTAGTTCAAATGTAGCCCCACAACTTTTTCCGGGTCACGTAGGGCAAGTATCGTCGAGATGTTGGCCCCAAAGTCTCCGCCTTGTGCGCCATATCGTGAATAACCAAGATCTTTCATTAAGGAAGCCCAGGTTTCAGCGATGCGAAAGGTGTTCATTCCACTCTCGGTGGGACGGTCAGAGAATCCATATCCGGGCAGAGACGGGACTACGACATGGAATGAGTCCTCGGCCTTGCCTCCATGACTGGCCGGGTCCGTCAAAAGGGGAATGATCTTCAGCATCTCGAGAAATGACCCGGGCCAGCCATGCGTGATCACAATTGGCAACGGGCGGACACCCTTGCCGCGCTCGTGGATAAAGTGAACTCCGCCACCTTCGGCGTCGAAGCGGAAGTGTTGAAAGACGCAGAACGCTTCAAGCGCTTTTTTCCAATCGAATTCAGTTTGCCAGTACGCGCAAAGCTCGCGCATGAAATCCACGTCCGCGCCATATTCCGAGCCCGAGCCGGGGATAGAGTCCGGCCAACGAGTGCGCTCCAACCGAGCGCGAAGATCCATGACGGAAGATTCACAGTATGAAGGCAGGAATGGGTGCACGTTCATTTCGTAACCCCTATTGTCGACATAGATGGTTACAATAGACGAATAGATGGTAACCTGTCAATATGGCATTGATGGTTACAGAAGAGAGAAGACGGGACTACGAATTTGTTGGCGGGAATCTCGCGCTGGACTTCGCGAATACTGTGCACAGCCTCGGCGAGATCGACCCTGGGGATGATCTGGAGACATGGGCGGATTTGTTGGCCTGGGGACACGCAGCCGGAGTGCTGAAAAAGTTCGAAGCGGGCGACGGTGACTTGGGGCGATTCAAAGAGCTTCGGGCAACAATTTACGAACTATTTTCGGCTTCCTCGGCAAAGAGAAAGAACGCGCTCGAAACCTTCAACCGGCATCTGCAGGCAACAATGGCTAGCGCGCATCTGAAACGTGAAAGTGGAGCCTACCAATTGAAACCCGGTCGCGCCGATGCGGAAGGCCAGCTCCACTTCGAAATTACGCGAGCGGCGGCCGATCTGCTGCTTTTCAGCCCGTCAGACCGAATACGGCAGTGCGCGGGTGAAACTTGCACCTGGTTATTTCTGGACACAAGCCGCAACGGTAGTCGCCGTTGGTGCGAAATGAGCGCTTGCGGAAATCGTGCAAAAATACGGCGGTTCAGAAGACGGCAAGCGAGCTAGCAGTGCGAGACACGCTTGCGTGCGTTGACAAGGAACGGTTGCTATCTCCTTCTGGCGGAGGTGGTGTAATGCGCTCTTCCAGTGCGCGGTTGAGTTCTTCCACGAGGTCCAGCAACTTTTTGGGATCCTGTTCTACACGTGCGGCTCTTGCGAGCTCTTCCCAACCTCGACTCGGTTGTTCAGTCATACAGAACCTCCTGATGGGATTGAGTGGAGCTGTTGGATAGTGAATCTGCATACGGGATGCCAAAACCCGTTTTCCAATCATTGCAACGAGTTCGTGAGTTGCTGCTAGGTGACTTTTTCTCGTTTGAAGGTAATTCCTTCACTCCGATCTCAGAGGCCGCGTCTCCTCCGCATTGCTGAAGCAGCACAAGACTAATATTTGTAAGATGTTGCGGATGAAATCCCAGAGCAAGTCTCGGCGAATTGGACTCGCCCGTGCCCTATCCAAGCTCGGTTACTGCTCGCGATCCTCGGCAACTGCAAGGATCAAGTCGGGTTCGGTACGGCTGAACGGACGAGTGCGCACGGATCCCGAGACGCCTGTCGATATGACGACAGACCGTATCGAAGTCGACGGTGCGCAGGTCGTTGCCCAGACGAAGTCCTACTGGATGCTGAACAAACCGCGCGGCGTCGTGACTACGGCCAGCGACGAAAAGGGGCGCCGAACCGTTTATGAATTCCTGAATGACGATCAACGTTGGCTTGCGCCAGTCGGACGCTTAGACAAGGCGAGTGAAGGTCTGTTGCTGTTCACAAACGACAGCGAATGGGCGTCAGAATTGCTCGCACCGGAATCTCACGTTGAAAAGACCTATCACGTCCAGGTGAATATCGTGGCCGATCGGGCTTTTGTCGATGTGCTCCTGGACGGAGTTGCCGTCAACGGCGGTGAAGTGCTCCGAGCGAAAAAGGCGTCGATTTTGCGCAGCGGCGAAAAGAATACCTGGCTGGAGATCATCCTCGATGAGGGAAAGAATCGGCAGATCAGGCGCATGCTGGCTGCCCTGGAAGCGGAAGTAATTCGGCTGGTTAGAATCGGGATTGGTCAAGTTGCCTTGGGGAGGCTCGGCAAGGGTCAACTGCGGCAACTTACGGCGGAAGAAAAAGCCGCCCTCGATGCGTGTTTGACATCCGCCAAGTCAAAGGCCAATCGAAATGCCGGTTAACCCTTTGTAAATGGATATCCCTTTTCCCGCCAGCCGCGGACGCCGCCATCCATTGACCAGACGTTTGTATAGCCCATCTTTTGCAGGTTGTCGGCAACCATGGCGGAACGAAATCCGCCTCCGCAATAAAAAATCATCGGTGCGTTGAGATCAGGAACGCGCTCTTCAATGTCACGCTCGATAATTCCTCGCCCAAGGTGGACTGCGCCGGGGAGATGGTCCCTGTCCCATTCATTGTCCTCACGAACGTCCACCAACAAGAACTTTTCACCGTGATCCAACTTCTGCTTGACGTCGTCGACCGTAACCTCGCGGACCTTACGACGCGAATCTTCGACGAGCTTGAGAAATCGAGGGGAGTGCTGGTGTGCCATGAAATCTCCTGATATTAATCGAGCAAAAATTCTACTCTCTTTTGAGTAATACCCGGTGGCAAGGGGATGCAAGTTCGGCGCTAAGAAAGCACTTTGCTTAGTGGCGGAGGACAGGACTTAACTGAACGGCTATTGCTAGATCGTGCGGGGTACTTCCTACGACGATGCGGACTGTGCAGCGGCTTCGGTAGGCGATAGAAACTGGTGCAAGTGGGATTCGAGCTGCTTGCGATCGGACTCCTCCAGCTCGCAGAACTGGAAGGGCTGTAGACAACCCTGTGTAGCCCACATTGGAAAGAGCATCGTAGCGCGCGTGCGAATCGTTGCTCCGATATGAAATACGAGTTCGACCTTGATTCCCTCATCAACCGGTTTTGTCACATGGACGAGTCCGCCGGTGGCGGAGAGTTGATGGAGCTTTGCGGTGAGCTGCCGGCCATTTTCAAAGCATATGAGGACGAGAACCGATCCGGCCAGTTTGACCCTCCGGGCACGGCGCTCGGGCTGTTGCTTCTGCATCGCCGAGGACATAGCTGCGATAACTATGGCAGGGCACACGGCACGAAGGGCAGATTACCAAAGCGCTCGGCCCAACTCCTGCCCTGTCAAATCCAGGGTCACCTTTGATACAGGTCCAAGTATGGCCAATTGGAGCATTTACCCGATGCACCGTACTTGTCGGCAGGAGACACTGAAGTTAGCGAGAAATTAGAATTGGCAAGGAGCAGCAGATGGCAGGTAAGAATTTGCAAGGGATTCCCGAAACGGGAAGGGAGCGGTAGCGTCGTTCTCAGCCTCTATGTTTGTGTGAGTGACAATCGTTATTCGACTCCACTCCCCGCATATAGGGAAAGGCAAACCAAGGTGATATATTCCAAGCCATTGGGGAGGATTGATCCGCATGAGCTCGCCCTACGGCTTGCAAATCACCGAAAACTGCCTGATCTGCAAGTTGCGTAATTCAGGATTTTTCTGCGAGCTCCCCAAGCCATCGTTAGAGGTTTTGGAACGGATCAAATACGCCAGCGCCTATCCCCAAGGTGCGATGCTGTTTGTCGAGGGTCAGAGTCCGCGAGGCGTTTACATCATCTGCAGTGGCCGTGTAAAGCTTTCGACTACATCGCGGGACGGGAAGACTCTGATCATTCGTATCGCAAGCGCGGGGGAAGTCCTGGGACTGCATGCAACAGTTTCGGGAAAGCCGTACGAATTGACGGCTGAGACCTTGCAACCCTGCCAGCTCGACTTCGTAAAACGCGACGACTTCCTGAATTTTTTGCAGAAACACGGCGATGCCTGCCTCCATGCCGCTCAACACCTCAGTCACAACTGTGAAACTGCCTACGAGATGATCCGGTCTCTGGGACTCTCGCATTCGGTTTCGGAGAAACTGGCTCGACTGCTGCTGGAATGGGCAGCTGATGGAGAGGAAACCAAAGAGGGCATCCGTATCAAGGTGGCTCTAACGCATGAAGAGATAGCCCAGCTCATTGGCACATCCCGCGAGACCGTGACCCGCGTGCTGGGTGAATTTCGAGAGAAACATCTCGCGCAGTTGCGCGGGTCTACCCTTCTGATCAGCAATAAAGCCGGCCTGGAAAAACTGGTGGGCGCCTAAGCGGCTTCTCAAGGTGAGTTACCGCCTCGCCAATTTTGTAATCCCTTAAAGCCTATGTTTTTCAACACGGCGTGAGGGGATTTGCTGCTGGTAAGAGTGCTCTTAATTACCGCAGTCACTTTACGCACCGGGAACCGAGCCGTAATCTGCGCTTGTCATGCATTTCAATGCGCTGCTGATGTGTCGTGAACACCGTTCGCTCCGAATGCTGGCGGCTGCCATGGATGGCCTCGACATCGAACAGGAGACTTGCCTGTCGGCATCAGATGTTATTGAAAACCTGGCAAGCGGACGATTTTCCGCCTTGGTAGTTGATTTCGATTTACCGTCGGCTGCCCAGGTTGCGCGCCTTGCGCGGCTGGTTCCTCCGCAAAAGCGGCCTGTGGTGTTCGCCCTGATCGGAGCCTCCACTGCGATCGCCAGTGCATTTCAGTCTGGGGCTAATTTCGTTCTGTATAAGCCGCTGGATGAGGATCACCTTCTGCGCTCGCTGCGCGCCGCTCGCGCCTTCATGCGTCCCGACCGTAGGCGCGCACGCCGGGAAAGAGTCGAAACTCTCGTATACATGCAATTCGGCGTCGCCGCTCTTCCGGCCATCGTTCTCGATATCACTGAGAAAGGCCTGGCGATGCAGACTGGCGAGCCGCTTCCGGTCACCTCGGACATCCCGTTCCGCTTCGTCCTTCCCGGAACATCGAACATGATAGATGGGAGCGGTGATGTGATTTGGGCCGACGACAACGGCCGTGTAGGGATGTTCTTTACCGGAATGAACGCGGGGTCCAGACGCCACTTGAAAGAATGGATTGCAAAGCACGGCAGAAAGAAACGCGATGTACACGAAAGCAGCCGCCCGCGTGAGCGCACTGCCAAGACTCGAGCCGCGTCGGCTTCAATCTAAGACCCTCCTCGCAGACTCCAATTGGTGACGTGCTAGACTCCCCTCTTCATGGCTGAGCTTACTTACCTGCCTGCCGTCACGATGGCAGCACAGATCCGTACCCGCAAAATCTCTCCAGTTGAATTGGTAGAAGCTCACCTCTCTCGGATCGAGCGACTCCACCGTCAATTGAACGCCTTTGTAAAGGTCAATCCCGACGCTGCGCGGAAACAGGCGCGCGTAGCCGAAGAAGCAGTCATGCGAGGAGAGAAACTCGGGCCACTTCACGGGATACCGATTAGCATCAAGAGTTCGATTGAGGTGACCGGATTTCCATTCGAGGCTGGAACCAGGTTGCGCGCAGGATGTATCGCGCAGCGCGACGCTCCGCTGGTGACTCGGTTGCGTGAGGCTGGCGCCATCATTCTCGGTGTCACCAACACTCCCGAACTGCTCATGGCATGGGAGACCGACAACCTGCTCTATGGCCGCACCAACAGTGCCTGGGATCCTGATCGAACTCCGGGTGGTTCAAGCGGCGGGGAAGCGGCTGCGATCTCAAGCGGGTGCTCTGCCGGGGGAGTAGGCAGTGACGGCGGCGGATCGATTCGCGTACCTGCGCACTTCAGCGGAATCTGCGGATTGAAACCCACGCCGGGCCGGATTCCAGCTACAGGACATTGTCCTGAATCGGTCGGTCCATTCGCTTTGATAGGTGTAGTCGGACCGATGGCCCGAACCATGGCGGATTTGAAATTGCTTTTCGAGGTGATGCAGGGGCCGGATGACGGAGATCCATCTGCAGCGCCTGTGCCACTGCGCTGGCCAGCCACCGAAGAGGTCAAAAAATTGCGCATAGGCTACTTCGAAGATGATGGACGAACTCCAGTTACGCGGGAAACTCGCGAGGCAGTACATAAGGCGGTAAATACATTGAGGGCCGCGGGATTTGTGGTCGAAGAATTCCGGCCCGAGGGGCTCGAGATAGCGCGCGACCTTTGGTGGAAGATTTTTGGGACTGCCGGGCAGATGTTGCTGAGGCCAATGACCTGTGGGTGTGAATCCGAGCTTTCGCCGATGTTGCGCCAATTCAATTCCTGGGCTGCCGCGGATCCGGCGCATACGGCGCAGTCGCTACTCCATACCTGGCTGCAGCGAGACGTTGTGCGCACGCAAGTATTCAAACAAATGCAACGGTATCCGATCTTGCTTTGCCCAGCCGCAGCGATTCCAGCCTTCCGCCACGGGGAACGCACTTGGAACGTCGAAGGCAAAGCCATCCATTACCTCGACGCCTGGAGCTACACCGAGTGGTTCAACCTGCTTGGCATGCCTGGGGTTGTCGCACCTGTCAGTGAAAGCGATGAGGGGCTGCCGATTGGCGTGCAAGTGGTGGCTAAGCCGTGGATGGAAGAACTAGCGCTCGAGGTTGCTACGTATGTTGAGCGAGTGCGGGAGACGTGGCGTCAGCCGCCGATCTAGACCGCCCCGATAATTCTTTTATACTATTTCGTCTTTCTACTCATACTCGATAACGTGGTGATCCGCGATTTCCCAATGTCTGCCGGAGTGTGGGTCCGTCTGACGATCTGGTTCTGATGCCGACTTCATTACCGATTTTCCGAGGCAAGCGCATCTTTTTGGGGCTGCTCGTTTTCTTAGCACTGAGCGCCGCGTATCTCTTCAGCTTCCCGCAACCGAATTTGATTTATGCAGGAGTGGTTTTAGCCCACGCCGTGGTTGGCGTGGTTACCACCATCTGGATTCTTATCTGGCTCGCGCGATTGTTCCGTGAATCAGGAATTGTGGGTCGGCTGGGATGGATATTGCTCTTGGGCGGCGGTATCCTAGGCGCCGTTCTCATTAAGATCGGCACCGCACGCGTGGAGTGGAACTGGCTCTACCTGCATATCGAGGTCTGCATCGCAGGGATTGGCTTGCTTTTGGCTGAGGCCCTAAGCAAGAGAGGTTGGTTAGGTCGGGGCTTCGTTCCGGCAGCAATTCGCGTAATCCTTTGCCTGGGTGTGTTGGCAGGCCTTGGCGCTGGCTCCTGGTATCTGCGGAATGCTTGGCACACGCGGTCAAAGATTCAAAACCCTCCACTGCCGCCGGCAGACATGAACGCCGAAGGCGATGGGCCGCAGGGGCCGTTTTTCCCTAGTTCAGCGCAGGTGTACGGGGGACAGAAGATTCCCAGTAAGTACTTCATGGAGTCTGACTCCTGCAAGCGATGTCACGAAGATATATACAACCAATGGTTCAGTTCGGTTCACCACTTCTCGTCGTTTAACAATCAGTGGTATCGCAAGTCGATCGAGTACATGCAGGACACTATAGGCACCAAGCCTTCGAAATGGTGCGGCGGATGTCATGATCCCGCAGTCCTCTACAGCGGCTTAATGGATACCCCGATCAAAGAAATTGTTCATCGACCAGAGGCCCAGGCCGGGCTGGGCTGCATGATGTGTCACTCGATCGCCGATGTGAAGAGCACCATGGGCCAGGGTGACTTTTATTTGGAGTATCCAAAGCTCCACGAATTGGCTGCGACCAAGAATCCGGTGGCGCTAGCGTTTCATGACTTCGTGATCAGGTTAAATCCGGAACCTCACCGTCGCGTCTTCCTTAAGCCCTTTATGAAGACGCAGACTGCCGAATTCTGCTCGACATGTCATAAGGTGCACCTCGATGTTCCGGTGAACCACTACCGCTGGATCCGCGGCTTTAACGAGTACGACAACTGGCAGGCCAGTGGCATTTCGGGCCAGGGTGCACGCTCGTTTTATTATCCGCAAAAGCCCGCGCAATGCGCCGACTGCCATATGCCTCTGACCAAGTCGGCTGACATGGGCAACATCGGCGGATTTGTGCATTCGCATCGCTTTCCGGCCGCCAACACCGCGATTCCTGTCGCCAACCAAGACGCTGAACAGCTAAAGATCACGGAAGACTTTCTAAAGGACAAGAATCTGACGGTCGACATCTTCGCGATGTCCCCGGCCGGAGCTGAGTTGAGGGCAAGCGCCTCAAGCCAGAACGAACTTGCAACGACGTTCGCAGTTGGCGAGGAAGCGGAGTCAAAAGTTTCAGTAAAAGGACCCGAGCAAGTCGCTCCGGTTACCGCTCCTTTGAACCGCGTGAGTCCGACCGTTCGACGCGGAGACACGGTCCGAGTGGATGTTGTGGTACGAACCAAGAAGGTCGGGCACTTCTTTCCCGGGGGCACCGTCGATGCGTACGACACATGGCTCGAACTCAAAGGTACGGACGACAAGGGCCAAACCATTTTTTGGAGCGGCATGGTCGAGGACCTTGGGAAAGGACCAGTGGAAAAGGGTGCGCACTTCTACCGCTCGTTGCAGGTTGATGAGCATGGCAACCGCATTAACAAACGCAACGCCTGGTCCACACGTTCTGTTGTCTATGTGCGGCTAATTCCACCGGGCGCCGCCGACACCGTACACTTCCGGTTGCATGTTCCCGATAACTCTGGCGACAAGATCACACTGCATGCGCGTCTCTGCTATCGAAAATTTTCCTGGTGGAACACGCAATTCTCTTTCGCAGGAATGCCGGATCCCACTGAGCCAGCCGAGGTCACGCCAAGCTTTGACGACCGCAAATTCGTTTTCACCGCGCCGTTGAAAGGCGTTTCTGCAAAGGAAGAAAAGATTCCCGATCTCCCGGTTGTCACCGTTGCGGAAGACCAGGTCACGCTACAGGTAACTCCGCATAGCGCGCCGGAGCCGCAGCCAAACGCAATGCTGAAGTCGGAGGACTGGCAGCGCTGGAATGATTACGGCATTGGCCTGTTTTTGCAGGGGAACCTAAAGGCTGCTCAGGCAGCATGGCAGAAAGTGACTGAGATCGATCCGAAGAACCCAGACGGGTGGGTGAATCTCGGGCGCGCTGCGGTTCAGGAAGGCGATATGGAGCGGGCTCGTACAGTGCTGGAAAAGGCGCTGTCTTTGAGTCCAGACCTTGCTCGCGCACATTTCTTTTATGCCAAAGTGCTGCGCAATGACGGCGACTACGGTGGCGCTGTAGAGCACTTGCGAAAAGTCATCGCACAGTACCCGCGCGACCGGGTCGCATTAAACGATCTGGGACGCATACTCTTCCTGCAGCGCAAATATGCCGAAGGGATAAAAGTTCTGCAGGGTGTGATGGACGTCGACCCCGAAGATTTGCAGGCGCACTACAACCTCATGCTCTGTTACAAGGGCTTGGGAGACGACATGCAAGCTCACGAGCACGAGTTGCGGTATCTGCGATTTAAAGCCGACGAGTCCGCTCAGGCAATCACGGGACCGTATCGCCTCTTGAATCCTGAAGATAATAACGAGCGCCAGTCGATCCACGAACACGTATCGGTGCCATTGAATGGAATCGACAAGCCGCGATCATCCGTCGCGAGCGTCGCGAACGGTCGGAATCAGAAACCGGGAAGTGGCAAGGCTGACGCAGGGATAGACGCCCCCGTGCGCCCGGGCGAGCAAAAGTCTACGAAGGATTCCGGAGGGGGATCGCGATAGTGTCCACGCTTAATCCCTGTAAGAAACTTGGTGGAATCGCTGTGGCTGTTGCGGTTTCTTTTCTTCCCGCTCTCGCTCAAGTTACCTTCCGTGACATCACGACACAGGCGGGCATCCACTTTACGCACAACAATGGAGCATTCGGGAAGAAATACCTCCCGGAAACCATGGGCCCGGGGTGCGCATTCATTGACTACGACGGAGACGGCTGGCCCGACATCCTGTTAATCAACGGACAGGACTGGCCTGGGCATGCGCACGCAGCATCCACGCTCAAGCTCTATCACAACAATCACAACCGTACATTTACAGACGTCACCGCTAAGTCGGGTCTTGCGATCTCCATGTTTGGTCTCGGAGCAGCCGTAAGCGACTACGACAACGACGGTCGTGACGATGTTTTTGTTACCGCGCTAGGACAGAGCCATCTATTTCACAACAACGGTAACGGCACGTTCACGGATGTCACTAAGACCGCAGGGATGTGGGGGCCTGACGAATTTTCGACCAGCGCAGCCTGGGTGGATTACGACAAAGACGGCAAACTGGATCTCGTCGTAGCCAACTATGTGCAATGGTCGCTTAAGGCCGATCTCTATTGCACGATCGATGGTTCGACCAAGTCCTACTGCACGCCCGAGTCGTATAAGGGAGCATCCGCGCGTCTCTGGCACAACCTTGGAAACAGCAAGTTTGAGGATGCCACGCAAAAGGCCAACTTTAGCGATCCCACATCGAAGGGCCTGGGTGTCGCGATTCTCGACTACAACAATGATGGCTGGCCCGATATCCTGCTGGCCAACGACACGCAGCCGAACAAGCTCTATCTAAACAAGCGCAACGGCACCTTCGAGGAGAAGGCAGTTTCTGCCGGCATCGCTTTCAGTGAAGATGGTGTAGCGCGCGCCGGAATGGGTGTCGACGCTGCAGATTACGACCGCTCCGGACATCCCAGCATCATCATTACGAATTTTGCTAACCAGATGCTTTCGCTCTATCACAACGAGGGCAACGGCTTGTTTGTAGACGAAGCGCCCCGATCTGAAGTCGGGCGGGCATCGCTAGTCACACTCGGCTTCGGCTGTTTCTTCTTCGATTACGACAATGACGGTTGGTTGGATATCTTTGTCGCCGACGGGCACATCGAGGATCAGATCGAAAAGGTGCAGAAACGTGTCAGCTATGCCGAGCCGCCACATGTTTTCCGCAACCTGGGGCAAGGTAAATTTCAAGAAGTCACTGCCGGGCTAGGGACGGGATTTGCCGCGCCAAAGGTTGCGAGGGGAGCCGCCTATGCGGATATCGACAATGACGGCGCTCTGGATGTTCTGATCACCACCAACGGCGGCCGCGTATATCTGTTCGACAACGAAGGCAACAAGAACCAGAGCCTGCGAGTGAAGTTGCGCGGTACCAAGTCGAATCGGAACGGTATCGGTACGGTCGTGCGCGTCACTGCAGGCAATGACAAGCAGTCACAATTCCTGCACAGCGGCTCCAGTTACCTGTCGCAGAGCGAACTAGCCCTGACCTTCGGACTCGGCTCCCAGAACAAGGCCGATACGATTGAAGTGCAGTGGCCGAGCGGGCAGGTTGATAAAGCGTCGAATGTCGCGTCCGGTGCAACCATCACAGTCGAAGAGGGGAAAGGCGTGGTGGCGACGATGGCGTATGCGGCGGGGTCACATCCAACGAGCAAGGTCGCAGGGGGGAAGTAATACCCTGTGCGACCACGCTTTGGTTGGCGGGAAAACATAAGGTCCCTCGACTGCGCTTGATTTCGTCTGCGCTTCGCTCAGGATGACAAAGTAAAAAAGACATCGGCTTGGGTGGCAAAGGCCAAGAAATTGTCTCGGGATGATAGAGCGCCGTGGCATCTCCGCATCTGGTAGGCTTCCTTCTACATGACAGCTCGAGTCCTCACAGCACTTCTGATTGTCATCGCCGTCATTGGTGTTTTTTCCGCCGCTCCTACTCCCGATCCGAAGGCCGAAGCCGCCCGCCTCAACAGCATCGGCGTTGCCTACATGAATCAGCAGCTCTTCGAGAAGGCTCTAAAGTATTTTGAGGACGCCTCGAAGCTTGATCCGAAGTTGTCGGTTGCCAATATCAATCAGGGCATCGCGCAACTCAACTTAGGACGTGTTCCGCAGGCCAAGGAGATTCTTGAGAGCTACGGCAAGCTCGAACCGAAAGATCCACGCGTCTGGTACAACCTCGGTCTCCTCTACAAGAACTCCGAAACTCCTGATGACAGCATCAACGCCTTTCACCACGTTGTTGATCTCGATTCGAACGACGTGGACTCGTGGTATTTTCTCGGCGCAGCTTACTCGCAAGCCAAACAGTTTCCACAAGCAATCGATGCTTTTGATCACGCGCTTAAGCTGAATCCGTTGCATGCCTCGGCGCAGTTCGGAATCTCTCGTGCGTATCAGCAATCCGGAGACACGGCTCACGCCCGCGAACATCTCGTCCGTTTTCAGTACATCACACAAAACAAGCTGGGGGCACCGATTTCACTGGCCTACGGCGAGCAGGGGAAGTATTCGCTGGTGGAAGAATCGCCAGCAGGACCGCCGAAAGTATTGCTTCAGATTGATGTGAAGTTTGTGGATGAGACGAAGAAGGCGGGGCTTACGCTGAATGCGCAGCCGGCCACAACGAATGATTCCGCATCTTTTATGGGACCGGGAGCATGCTTCCTGGATTATGACGCGGACGGCAAACCTGATCTTTTCCTCTCGGATTCCGGAAAAGAAGGTGGGATATCTCTTTTCCATAACATTGGAGGCGGCAAGTTTCTGGATGGGACCAAGAACGCGGGGCTTGATCCGTCGCCGCATGGCATAGGATGCACCGCGGGCGACTACGATAACGACGGATTTCCCGACATCGTGGTAACGTTCCCGAATCGAGTCCTACTGTGGCATAACGAGAAAAACGGCACATTCAAAAGTGCTGAAGCAGCGGCAGGAATCGCGGCTACACCTCCTCAGGGAACCTTCAACTTGTCCGCGACATTCATTGACTATGATCACGATGGCGATCTTGATCTAGTCATCGCACAGTACAGTTCTGACCCCTTCTGTGATTTGCGACGATCGGAACCAAGTTCTGAAAGCGAGATTCACTTCCCGAAGATGCATCAGGTCTGGCGAAACAACGGGAATGGTACGTTCACGGACCAAAGCGACGCCGTTGGAATTTCAAACCAGGTGTCTACCGTCAGCGTTGTGGGTAGCGACTACAACAATGACCGTGCTGTCGACATAGTCATGTCAGGCTGGTACAAGTTGTCGGCCATTTTCGAAAACCCGCGCGAAGGCAAGTTTGTCTTCCGTTCAGCGCAGGGGCCGGGTCTTCCAACCCTCGGGGTGAACGTATTTGACTTTGATCATGATGGATGGATGGACATCGCCTTCGCGCAGACAGCAGCTCCGGGAGTTTCCTTGTGGCGGAATAATCAGGGCAAGACTTTCGACGAAGCTCCGTTGCCCTCTACCGATCTTTACCGCGCTTTTGGCCTTGCCGCCTTCGACTACGACAACGATGGCTGGGTCGATCTCGCTGCGGTGGGTGAAACCAAAGACGGGAAAGGCGAGATCAAGCTCTTCCGCAATCTTGGGCCTGATGGTTTCAAAGACGTAACCTCCGATGTCGGCCTTGACAAAATTCAGCTGAAGGATCCTCGTGCACTTGTTACGGCTGATTACGACAACGATGGCGATACCGATCTGCTGATCACCCAGAACCACGGCCCAGCAATTCTTTTGCGCAATGATGGCGGCAACAAGAATCACTGGATGCGTCTTTCGCTCAAGGGGCTGAACGACAACAAGAGCGCCATCGGCACCAAGATCGAGGTCTTCTCAGGAGGCAATCGCCAGAAATTCGAAATCGCCGGATCGTCGGGCTATCTCGGCCAGAACTCTACCGACATCGTTGTCGGCCTAGGTGACTCCAAGCAGGCCGATGTCGTGCGCATGCTTTGGCCGACCGGCGTCCTACAGGACGAAATCGAGGTTGCCGGAGACAAAGAGCAGAAATTTCTGGAAATTGACCGCCGAGGCAGTTCTTGTCCCACGCTCTTCGTGTGGGATGGTCATCACTATCAACTCGTCGGCGACATGCTCGGTGCCGGTGTCGTCGGCCACTGGGTTGGACCGAATGAGCGCAACATTCCGCGTCCGACTGAGTACATCAAGATCGATCGCAACGCGGTTGTCGAAAGAGATGGCAAACTCAGCTTCCGCTTCATGGAGCCGCTCGAAGAAGTTGTCTATTTGGATCACGTCAAGCTGCTGACGGTCGATCATCCGGCGAATATCGATGTCTATCCCAACGAATATTTCGCCAGCAATCCGCCGTATCCGGAATTCAAGGTCGTAGCCAGCCAGAATCCTAAGCCGCCAGCGGCAGCCCACGACGAGCACGGACACGATGTTCTGCCCGATTTGCTCGCGCATCGATTCTTCGGCGACTTTGAGCTGCTGCCGTTCGCAGGATTTGCCAAGCCACACATGCTGGAACTTGACCTTGGCGACCGGTACAACGGCGGCCCACTCTGGTTGCTGATGCACGGTGAAATCGAGTACTTTACCGCCACCAGCATGTATGCCGCGGATCAAGCAGGCATCCAGCCGTTTGCGCCTTATGTCGAAGCATTGGGATCGGATGGAAAATGGAAGCGTGTCATCGACGACATGGGGTTTCCCGCAGGCGGTGCCAGAACCATGACCGCAAACCTGACGGGCAAATTGCCGCCAGGGACGAAACAGATTCGCATTACCACGAATCTGCAGGTCTATTGGGACAGCATTCTCATCAGCCGCACCAGCCAGGACCAGGTGTTGGCGCTGAATCCTGTTCCTCTGGCCCGTGCCGATCTCAGCTTCCACGGCTTCCCGCGGAAGATCGAAAACCAGCCGCCCGGGAACGTCGAATACATCTACGAGCAAGTCAGCGCGACCGGACCTTACACGCGTCCGGCAGGGCCTTACACGCGGTACGGGGATGTCTTGCCGCTGCTAGGTGCATCCGATGATCGCCTCGCCGTCTTTGGCTCCGGGGATCAGGTTGCGCTCGAATTTGATCCTTCGAAGCTGCCGTCGCTGCCGAAAGGCTGGGTGCGTGATTACTTCTTTATGGCTAACGGATATGAGAAAGACATGGACTTCTATGCCTTCAAGGGCGACAGCGTCGATCCGATGCCGTTCGGTGCGATGGGAACCTATCCATATCCGGAAGGGAAGTACCCAATCGACAGCCATCTCGACGACTTGGTGAACTACAACACGCGATACATGTCCGGAAACGAGTCTCGAGGTTATGCGTTCAACTATGCGAAATGACCGTGCGCATTTTCATCCCATGAAATCGTTTGAATATTGACATTCCTCGCTGCGCATAATCCAATACCCGCACCATGGCTTCCTCTTCAACCACAGCTTCCACGCCGCGCTTGCGGCGCGTTCTGACCCTTTGGGACCTGATTTTCTACGGTATCGTCCTCATACAACCGATCGCTCCGGTGCCACTGTATGGCGTCGCCCAGAAACTCTCAGACGGCCACTTCGTCAGCATCATCTTTATCGCGATGTTTGCCATGTTGATCACGGCCGTCAGTTACGGCCGCATGGCGACGCTGTATCCGACAGCAGGATCTGCTTATACGTACGTCGGGAAAGGACTGAACCCGCACCTCGGTTTCCTCGCCGGGTGGGCCATGATTCTGGACTACCTTTTGCAGCCTTTGATCAATACGGTTTGGATTTCTACTGCGCTGCACGAGCGTTACGTGCCTCAAGTCCCGTTCATCATTTGGGCGGCGATCATCGCAGGGATCATGACCGTGCTCAACCTCGCCGGGGTAAAGTCCTCGGCACGAACCAACAAGATTCTGTTGTTCATCATGTTCGCTGTTGTCGGGTTCTTCGTCGTCCTGGCGACGCGATTCCTATGGGCCTCCCAGGGATGGGGAGGGCTGTTCTCCACGCAACCGTTCTACGATCCCAAGACGTTTGACTCGCATCGCGTTCTGACAGCTACGTCGTTTGCGGCACTCACCTACATCGGTTTTGATGGGGTGACGACACTCGCCGAGGATGTCGAGAATCCAAAGCGCAATGTCCTGCTCGCGGTTGTTCTGACTTGCCTTTTCGCCGGCTTTGCTAGCGCCTTCGAGTCTTATCTTGGCGCCCGCGTATGGCCAGACTGGCGCAGCTTTCCGAATCTCGAAACAGCCTTTATGGATATCTGCCATCGAGTAGGTGGCGTGTTCCTGTTCAATGCGATGGGCGCGATCCTGATCGTTGCCGCCTTCGGGAGCGGGCTGACCGGAACTCTCGGAGCTGCCCGGCTTCTGTTTGGCATGGGCCGCGACGGTGTGCTGCCGAAGAAGACCTTTGGATATCTCAAGCCGGGCACGAACACGCCGACCTTCAATATTGTGTTGATTGGAATACTGGCTTTTGCAGGAGCGGTATTGCTGAATTACGTTGGCAGCGCCTACCAGCACGCGGGAGAACTACTGAACTTCGGGGCCTTTCTCGCGTTTATGGGAGTGAACCTCGCGACGTTCTGGCAGTTTTCCATCGTGTTCGGGAAGCATCGCAAGCGGAACTGGCTGCGGGATGCCATTCTGCCCTTGATCGGATTCTTCGCATGCCTCGTGATCTGGTGGAACCTGAACAGCCTGGCGAAGACCGCAGGGGGGATCTGGCTGGCAGTCGGAATTATTTACGTCGGCATCAAGACCCGCGGCTTTACCAGCGCGCCAGTCATGATCGACTTCAGCGAAGGATAAAACAATTGGTAATTTGTAATCGGGTAATTTGGTAAGTGAAACCCCGGACTACGTGCACAATATTGTGCGCTGCACAGGAAACGGGCTTTCAAATTACCAAATTACAAATTACTCGATTACCAAATCCTTCCTACTCCGCGTTCCATCCTTTGACATGAACTGTCGGTTGAGCTGTGCCGAGAAGGTCGGCGCGGTATGTCGCGCTCACTTCCCGCTTTTCGCCAGGCATCAGGGAAATATAGTTGTCTTCCCACAACACAGGCAGAATCTCTTCCGATCCTTTGTTTACCTTCAATCGAACGAAGAAGGCCAAATCCTTTGACGGATTCTCTACAGTCACATGGGTGACCGCATCATCACCCTTGTGTTCAGTGCGACTCGACACCCGCAACCTCACCTTAGGAAGACTCGACAACGCTGTGTAGTCGGCGTAGGAAGACGTCGGAGTCGTGTACCAGTTTGATTTCTCCCAGTCGATAGTCTCCGGTTTGGAAGATAGCCAGTACAGGTTCGATCCCACAAGCTTGCCTGTGGCGCCTTCCAACCTGAGCACGACAAAGTACGTGGCGCTCGCATCAGCAACTTCTGGCAGCGTGAGTGCCTTGGCTGTGCTATCTGCAGCGGCGTCGACGGTGACCTGCTGCGAAAATTTCTCCGTCAGATCAAGATTAAGGATCTTTGCCGTGAGTTTCAGCCCCTTCGCATCCTGATATTGGCTGCTGACTACCCACACCGAGTGATCGTCATATCCATACACCGGATGGAGCGGCTCCATCGCCTTCTTCGCTCCAAAATATCCGCCGCCTGGCCGCAAATAGTAGTCATACAAATGCCAGATCACGGAAGGCCACGCATTGTTCAGCATCCACTGGATGACGCCAGTGGAGTTGTACTTGTTGCGGCTATACGCTTCGTACATCGCGCGCACACCTTCGTACGTCTGCAGCTGGGCCTTAAAGGTGTAGTCCTCCACGCCCGTCGCTTGTCCGTAACGTGCATTCAGAGCGTCGGTGAAGACGTGAATATCCTTGAATTCGCCGCCGCCTGCGTGGAAGTTCCACCAGTCATCGATGGGCCATAGATGTTCCTTCGGCAACATCTTTTGCATGCTTTCGAGCGGAGGAACCGCAGGCCCCATGCTCGTTTCGGTATTGAATCCGTAAGCGCCGCCACAGCCTCCCTGGTTACAGCTGTGCGGAGGAGTGGCTGTTACGTCCTGCTGCCAGTATCCCGGCGCCACATATTCATAGGGGCCGGTCATCTTGACGCCACTGTTTCCAGTGAATCCGGCAGGCTTGGCTGTCGCTGAAGACACTACAGGATTTGGCCACTTCAGATGCTTCTCTACGTCGAGATACATCTGCTCAACATCCGGCGGCGGAGGATTATCGCTGCCGTTCAGCCACATCACCAGGCTGGGATGGCTGCGCAGGCGATAAATCTGGTCCTGTAAGGAAGCCTTGGCGATGTCGAAATCCTGCGGTTGCCACTTCGCCCAGCGTTCCCAGAAATCGCAACAGCACCATCCGGCCATCACCAGAACACCCTTTCGGTCGGCGAGATTGAAGAATTCCTCGGTTTCCAATTTGCCTTCCAGCCGAATGGTGTTCAGGCCCATGTCTTGTACATAGCGAAATTCGTCCTCAAGGCGCTGCGAGTTCTCTCGCAACATCAGGTCGGTTGTCCAACCACCGCCTCGAATGAGGATTTTCTTGCCGTTGATCGTGAAGATGCGAGCGTTGCTGGCCACCACCTCTGAGTTGATTTCGCGAATGCCGAACTCAGTAAAGGAGTGGTCGGAGGTTTTTCCATCGATGTCGAACGCCATCTCGATCTTGTACAGTTCCGGCGTTCCCATTTGGGCTGGCCACCACAGACGAGGGTTCGAAGTCCTCAGCTGCGAAAATTTTTCAGGCGTGAAGTCAACGTCCTTTGATTCGTTCGGTGCGAGTTCTACGTCCTGCGAGAATTCAACGCTCTCAATGCGTCCCTTCAGCGTGCCACGCACTGTCTTTGCTGTTCCGTTCTTTAGCTGTGCCGTGACTGTCAGATCCGCACTGTCATTTGCGGGGGAATTTACTTTGGAGACAACCGTGGGATATCGCAAAGCGACGGGGCCGGAAGCGGCGATCCGTACATCGCGCCACAGACCCATGTTCTTGTCGGGAGGTGCAGGGTTCCAGTCTACGAAGGTGATGGCCAAATCGTTCTCAGTGGGTGGAAACACTTGCACCGCAAGCACGTTTGGCGAACCGACTTGCACAAGATCGGTGACATTAAAGTCATAAGTGCGCCAGGCTCCCGCAACATCTTCGGACTTAGCGAGCTGTTTTCCGTTCAACCAGATATTGGCGCGGTAGTTGATGCCGCCGAAACGCAGCCAAAGCGTCTGGCCCTTGAAAGCAGCGGGAAGCGTGAATTCCTTGCGGTACCACCACGGCACGGCAAAAGGACTATCGGGCTGCATCGCAATGTTGGAAAAATTTGAGCCGATGGGATAGGTAACCCCGGGGTACGAGCGCATGTTCATTCCGAAGCCCGGATCGGGGTATACCCCCTGCTTCACCATCGCGGCTACGACAGTGGTGGGGACGCTGACCCCGTACCAACCCTTGGGAATGTACTTGCTAGTGGAGATTGCGTCGCCGGCATCTGTGACTTTGGTCGACGATTGCAGGGACCAGTCCTTGGTCAGGAACATCGACGTCGCGGCTTCACTGCGCGTCGGGGCTAACAGAGAACCAAATAAGACCGAAAGGGAAAGGAAGAGATAATAGAAAAGGCAACGCTTTTTCATCGAACCATCCTCATGCAACAGGCGATGTCAGCGAACAACGATTGCACACCCAGTACAACGATTGCACACCCAGTACAAGGACTGCATAACAAATACAGGCAACGTGATAACACGTTTTATTGATACGTTTCAATAGCCGAATTACTGCGCAGAATTCATTTCGGGCAGGATGAAATCAGAGCTTCTATCACTCCCGCCTCACCAACCTTCGTCATTTGTCGCCATTCCGCCCGGTCACCAGTGTTGGGTACTGATTAGTTTATAATGGCAGTTTCCGCCTCTCATTCTGGAGCGACAAGAAGAACATATGATCAGATTTTTGCAGACCCCTGGGCCGATCAAAAAGATAATTCTGAGCGGCATCTTACTCATTTTTTGCGGCGCCATGGTGATCACGCTGATTCCCGGCGGCAATCTTAACCTTGGATTCGGCGGCCCCGGCAAAGGCGTTATCGCCACCGTTGGCGATCAGAAGGTTACAGTACAGGACGTCGAGCGCCAGGCACGGCAGATGCTTCGTCAGCAATTTCCCCGGGGAGGCGCGCAGGCCTCCATGCTGCTGCCGTTCTTTACATCCCGTGCGGCCGAAGACCTCATCAGCCAGAAGGCAATCCTGGTCGAGGCCGATCGCTTGGGATTGCGCGTCTCCGATGAAGAATTACTCGACGAGATGCAGCATGGGCAATACGCCAGTGTTTTCTTCCCCGACGGCAAGTTCGTCGGGAAAGACGCGTATGAGACCATGCTTCAGCGTGCGGAGCTGACTGTTCCCCGCTTCGAACAGAGTGTAAAAGAAGAGATTTTGTTCAATAAATTGCGCGCGCTTGTCTCAGGCAGCGCCGTTGTCACCGAAAGTGAGGTCCGCGAGGAATTCGATCGCCGCAATACAAAGGTAAAGTTCGACTACGCAGTGCTGCAGCGCGACGATTTGCTCAAAGAGATTCATCCCAGCGACTCCGAGTTGATTGCTTATTACGACGCCCACAAGGCTAGCTACAACAACGCTGTTCCCGAGAAGCGAAAGGTGAAGTACCTCCTTCTGGAGACAGCGAAGTTGCAGGCGCAGACTCCGGTGACCCACGATGACCTGCTTGCGTACTATGATCAGCATCGGGAGGAGTACCGCGTTCCCGAACAGGTGAGCGTGCGTCACATCCTGATAAAAACGCCACTCCCTGGACCGGATGGCAAGGTCGATTCAAAAGGCATCGACGAAGCCCGCAGGAAAGCCGAAGATGTTCTGAAGCAAGTCAAGGGCGGCGGGAACTTCGCAGAGTTGGCCAAGAAGTATTCCGAAGACCCAGGCAGCGCGAAAGATGGAGGGTCACTCGGCTTTATCGGGAAGGGCAGAACGGTTCCCGAATTCGAGAAGTCTGCGTTTTCGCTGCCGAAGGGCGGTACGAGCGATCTGGTGCAGAGCAGCTATGGTTTCCACATTATTCATGTGGACGACAAGCAGGACGCGCATGTGAAGACGCTTGATGAAGTCAAAGACCAGATTGAACCAGTGATCAAGCAGCAGAAGGTTGCGAAGATCGCCGACGACGAGGGCAACGCGCTGCTGAATCAGGCTCGGTCCTCCAGCATGGAAAAAGCAGCAGCGTCGAAAGGCCTCGAGGTTGTAACCACGGACTTCGTAGGTCGAGGTGATTCGTTGCCCGGTATTGGTCCAGCACCGTCTTTCATGGATACGATCTTCAGCGCCACTGCCAAGAATCCTCCCGACGAGGCTCATACGACGCAGGGGTATGTCGTCTACCAGGTGCTCGATGTGAAGCCTGCTGCGACTCCAACATTCGAGGAGATCCACAGCCGAGTCGAAAACGAATTCAAGAACGAACGCGTCACTAACTTGCTCGCGCGGAAGACACAGGAACTGTCAGACCGTGCCCGCGCCGAGCACGATCTGAAGAAGGCCGCAAAAGAACTCAATGCTACTGTAAAGACCAGCGAGCTAGTCGCACCGGACGGCCAAGTCCCCGACATTGGTTCGCTGACGGGCAGCGCGGCAACGGTGTTCACGATGAAACCGGGCGAGATCAGCGGTCCGATTCAGGCGGGAACGAACGGCGTGGTCGCAGCGCTTCTCCAAAAGCAGGAGCCGACAGATCAGGATTACGCCTCAAAGAAGGACCAAATTCGGGACTCCCTGGTACAAGCAAAACAGGGCGAGCTTTTTGGGATGTTCGTTTCCAATCTGCGCGAGCAGTTGGAAAAATCCGGAAAGATCAAGATCAATCAGGCCGAGATGAAAGCCTTATCCCGCACGCCTGGCGGCGAAGAGGGCGGCGAAGGCGGCGAATAGGATCGATTTCAGATTGCAGATTCACGATTCAAGATTGCAGGGCATAGATTCTGTCGAAAAATCTGAGATCAGAGATCTACAATCAGAAATTCGTACACATCGTTGTATTCATTCTGCAATCTGAATTCTGCATTCTGAAATTTTTTCTATGTCCTTTCCACGCTTGACGGGAATTCTCCTCCATCCCATCTCTCTGCCTTCCCGAGGCGGAATTGGCGATCTCGGGCCGGTCGCCTACGATTTCCTCGACTTTCTTGCCGCTGCCAAGCAAGGACTCTGGCAAGTCCTACCCCTCGGTCCACCCGCAAACGGTAATTCTCCCTATTCTTCACTCTCTGCATTTGCGGGAAACCCACAATTGATCTGTCTCGAGCGGTTGGCCGAGCGCGGCTGGATCGATTGCGCGCGTCTCAATGACCTTCCGAAAACAGTTGATAAGATTGATTATCAGCAGGTGAACGCGCTGAAGTTGCCCCTGATTGCCGAGGCGGCTTCCCAGTTCATGAAGCAGGCGTCCACCGACGCGCAACTACGTCTGGTCAGTTTCTGCGAGGAAAATGCCTGGTGGCTTGAAGACTACGTTCTTTTTGACGCCCTTCGCGGGCGCTACCAGCAGAAGTGCTGGAACGAGTGGCCCGAGGCCATTGCGCGGCGCGAACCAGCAGCGCTGGAGCAAGCGAAAAAAGAGATGGCCATGGAGATGGCCATCCGCCGCGTCATTCAGTTCTTTTTCTGGGAGCAATGGCATGCCATTCGCCATCGCTGTGCGAGACTTTCGATCCGCGTCGTCGGAGACATTGCGATCTTCGTCGACTACGACAGCGCCGACGTATGGGCCCATCGCGAACTGTTCCGCTTGCAGGACGATCTGCAGCCGGAAGTTGTCTCGGGAGTTCCGCCTGACGCGTTCAGTGCCACAGGACAACGCTGGGGCAATCCGCTTTATGACTGGAAGATAATGAAGTCACGTGGATACAAGTGGTGGATCCAGCGCCTGCGATGGGCGACACAGACCTGCGACTATATCCGTCTTGATCACTTCCGCGGCTTCGCACAATTCTGGGAGATCCCGGCGAAAGACCCAACAGCGATGAACGGTCGCTGGGTCGACGGTCCCCGCGATGACCTTTTCAATGCCGTTCGCTCCGCGTTAGGAGGACTTCCGTTCTTTGCGGAGGACCTCGGCTACATTACTCCGGATGTGCACGCGTTGCGGGATCATCACCAGATTCCAGGCATGTCTGTTCTTCAATTCGGATTTGGAGACCAGGGAGCGCACATCTATCTTCCTCACAAACAGACGGTGAACCGAGTGATCTACACCGGAACCCACGACAACGACACGACGCTCGGGTGGTGGGAGACCGCCACCGAGCACGAGCGCAAGGCTGCTCGTTGCTACATGGGAGATGTCGAGGACGGCGTGAACTGGGCGATGATAAGGCTGGCGCAGCAAACGGTCGCCAGCTTCTCAGTTGTCCCGCTGCAGGATGTGCTTGGGCTGGGGAGCGAAGCGCGACTGAACACGCCGAGTATTCCTCTCGGCAACTATCGATGGCGGTTCCAGCCCGGACTTCTAACCGAGAAATTGGCTAAGAAGCTCTCGGCCCTTGCCGAGGTCACGGACCGCGAGCCGCAGCCCCTTCCAAAGCCTGCCGCGCAAGAGTTTCTGGCATAGTCAGCCGATGCAATCTTGAATTAGAGGCGGATTGTGTAATCGCGAGTTCAAGGTCACGATTCAGAAGACAAACGGAAGGTCTCCGGATCGAGCCTTAACAGGAAAGCAGATTTTAGGAGTAAGAAACATGCTGGATCGCATTGCGGAGGGCCGCACTGACCTCGTCTTTGACTACATTGCTCAAGGAAATCCTATCTCGTCCAAGACCGCGGATGGTACGTCACTGATTCAATGGTGCGCCTACTACGGTGATGTCTCTGCGATTCGTTTCTTGTTAGGGAAGGGTGAGTCAGTGCATTCTCTGGGAGACGATCTTGGCTTGAATGCCGCGGCTTTCCATGGGCACTGGCGACTCTGCGAGTTTCTGATCGAAAACGGCGCAGATACGAACTCTCGCCTGCCCAGCACCGGGGAGACACCGCTGCACGCAGCGCTATCTTCCTCGCGTCCGGCTCAACACAACGTGGTGAAGGTGCTGCTCAATGGCGGCGCGGACCCCAATTTCCGGACGAATCCTTCGAGCGAGACCGGCGCGTTCATGCGCGACTCAAGGACAAAGGGTGAAACTCCGCTACACCGCGCGGCCGCATTCGCCGGCGAGGAGACCATTCAGCTCCTAGTTGACGCCGGAGCAACCGTCGATGCAAAGGATTCGAATGGAGACACACCACTTTCATGGGCAAGTTGGCGCGGGCGGCCCGATGCGATTTTGAGAAAGCTATGTTACGGACCGCACTCCATCCGTCCCGATCGGCGGACGATGGATTCCTACTTGCTGGGCACGCCTATGTACCGACGGTAAAAGAAGCAAAGCCGGGATCCGAAGATCCCGGCGGGTTGAGTTGGTGGTTTGCCCGGATAAAACTTGGAAAACGTGACGCGGAAACCCTTATCCGCGCAATTCTTAACTTCCTATCGACCGATCTGCGATCGAACTTTAGGCGGTCCTACGCGGCCGTATAGTCAGGTCCCGTACCTGCGCTAGGATGCTCGACATCTGCATACCGTTCAGTTGCGAAAGAAACGGCATCATCTCCGTGATGAACGGATCCTGCATCAGGTCTTTCACCTCTTCCTGACGAGTGCGTTCGCCTCCCGAGAGCAGGTCAGGCACAGTCACTTCCAGTGCTCGTGCCAGCCGCTCCAAGGACGAGAGAGTCGGTGTCGCCTTTTCATTCTCGATCTTGGAGACATAGGTGCGTGGAACCGCCATGCGCGTGGCAAGCTGCCGCTGGCTCAAGCCATTGCGGAGACGCAGTGAGCGGATCGAAGCAGCCAGGTTCAGGTGGCCGCGTCCATTGCCCGGAGTCGGCAGAACCTGAGGCACCGGCTCGGCCTGCATCACTTCGGGCTCATCCTCGTCTAGAGAGGTGTGGCAGCGACGGCAAAGGTTGTTGGCTGTGCGGAATTGAACTAACAGGCAGCGGTCGCAGCGAACAACTTCCCTCGAATCAACCGGGGCAAGCGTAGTGGCCATTTAGATTGGGAGGTGCCAGAGCGGGCACGAACCTGAAGTCAGGTTCCAATCTGTTGCGTAATCTGCTGGATCGACCCTGTGGATGTCAAGCAAAATCATCACTTAAGTCGAACGCCATTGCTCTTGGGCCGTGTTGGGACCAATGGAAAACTTGAAGAATCGTTGCTGATCGCGAATCTGAGAGGATGTTTACTATCTGGGTTCCTTCTGCAGCACTCGGCGCCTGCGTTCTGCGTTGGCTTTGATCCCAGAAACAACGACTCGCCCCGATATTGCGTGGAGCGAGTCGTGCAGACGGTTCGGCTACGGGCGCGCCTCATAAACGATGTTGAAAGGCGTTTCGGCTGCGCGCCGGAAGCGATTGAAACCCGCCTTGGTTACCACATCTCGAATGCGAGACTCGCCAGACTGCGCGCCCAAACAAAGTCCAACCTCCTGCGACCGTGAACACGGAGTGCAAAGGAGGGTCGAAAATGAGTAGTAGACCCGGCCGACTGGATTCAGGTTGTCCTTGAGTGCATCGCTGGCGAAGGGTTCGACGATCATCCAGGTTCCCTCAGGATTCAACGTGCTTCGAACGTGGGCGGCAGCACCGACGGGGTCTCCCATATCGTGCAGACAATCGAAGACTGCAACGAAGTCATAATTCTTGCCTGGATATTCCTTGGCTTTTGCCACCGCGAAGCTGGCGCGGTCGGTGATCCCTTCACGCTTCGCCATCTCACGGGCGCCCTCGATGGATTTGTCGTGATAGTCGAATCCAAAAAAATGGGATTTTGGAAATGCTTTCGCCATCAAGATCGTGGAAGCGCCTTTGCCGCAGCCCACATCGGCAACTCGGGCACCGGCTTCGAGCTTCTGTCTGACATCAGTCATCGCTGGAATCCACGAACTCACAAGATTAGCCGCATAGCCAGGCCTAAAAAACCTTTCGCAGCCGTGGAAAACGCCCTCGTCGTGTTCATGCCAGCCCATCCCGGCTCCGCTGCGGAAGGAATCGGCAATGCGGGGAACGGCAGCAAGCGAACCTAGAGCCAATTGGAATGCTCCCGGCAGATATGCCGGGCTGTCTTCGTTCGCCAGAGTAAAAGCCTGCTCTTCGGTCAGACTGAACTTGTTAGTTTTTTCGTCATAAGAAACGTATCCGCCAGCAGCTTGCGAAGACAGCCACTCTCGCACGTAGCGTTCATCGGTATGGGTTTTGGCCGCGAGTTCAGTCGACGTCATTGCGGCCTTGGCCAGTGCTTTGTAGAGTCCAAGCCGCTCGCCGATCACGACTAACCCGGCATGCACGGCGGCACCGAGGTCGCCGACAAAACTTCCAAGAAAACTGTTTAACTTATCCGTATCGATTGCCATGAGTTCTCTTTCCGTCAGAAATGTGGAATTTGATTCGGCAGAGGTCTACCGATCAGACAGGGGCCTTTTGCATTCGACTCGAACTCGCGAGAGCCCCCTAGTGTGAATATCGAAATCGGATGGGAAAAGGCGACAGGGGTGACGGAAAAGGGGGACGACAACAACGCGTCACGGTACTAGCGCTGGCAACTTCGACGGATGGGATGTTTACTTAGTGAACAAGAAGGATTGGACCCGTCATCCTCGCGCATCTGTGCTTGGACTTACTCAGCCTCTTTCGAGGTGCGTTCTAGGTTCGTTGACACGCCGGACCGTGTCGCTTTGCTTGTTCTCGGCCGACTTTGCGTCAACACTTGTGACCACTGGGTGCACTCGTTGACTTTCCACCAGAAGAGTGACTCCTCGAAACTCGATCAATTCGCTAGGTTTGCGCCTGGTTACTTTTGAACCCCCATCCCTTTCGACCTTTCGTGCCGTACCTGAGATACCTCGATCCAACTACGATCAGAACTTGCATCAGGGGGATCTATGTATCGACGGATTGCAATACTGACGTCTTTGCTCGTATTTCTTTGGGTGTCTGTCGGCTGCTCAAGCGCACCGCCGGCCGATGGCGATGCCGCGTCCGCCTCAAGTGCAGCCGGCGCAGATCAAGTGACCCTGCCAGCCGGAACAGTCATCAGCGTGCGGTTGAGCAATGCCGTGGGCTCAAAAATAAGCTCCAGTGGCGATCAGTTCAGCGCTAGTGTGGCAAGACCCGTCGAAGTGGACGGTAAGGAAGTCATTCCAGCCGGAGCAGAGGTGTCCGGTAAAGTGGTGGAAGCCGTGCCACAGGGCCGCTTCAAGGGAGCTGCGGTGCTGCGTCTCGTGCTCACTTCCATAACTTTAAATGGTGATTCCCAAGACATTCAGACAAGTTCTATTACTCGCTCTCTCAAAGGTAAAGGAAAGCGCACCGCTGCAATGATTGGTGGCGGCGCTGGTGGCGGCGCACTCATCGGTGGACTCGTAGGCGGGGGTAAAGGAGCACTCATCGGAGCCGCAGCTGGGGCAGGCGCCGGGACGGCTGGGGCGGCATACACGGGAAACAAGGAAATTGTCATACCGGCAGAGTCAACTCTTAGTTTCAAGCTGTCTCAACCGCTGACCGCCAAGATGTAAGCGAACAGCAATCAGAGGCGTTAGTCCTAGAGAGTTAAGGTCACTACCCGTGACTTGGGCAAAGTGGGAATCTCTGGATACTCGCCGGTGAGCCGGTAGGGTGCGGTACCCGGTGAGCTGGACGGCCTTGCCGGGCCGGAGGGGGTATCAGCCCGCGGGCCGTCCGAGACGAAAGTCTCTGAGGGCATCTTCCGGTTGTCCTTTTACCGACGAATAGGTAATAATCCTGCCTCTTCTCGCTCGGCCGGGTTGTGCCGCTTGATCTTTACGCCCAAGTCGCGGCCCGACTATTGAGGGGACACGGGCGGCTTCGGAAATTTTGTTCCCAAGCCTGGAGCCGCCACTGAAATTTACGGATTGTCGGATTCAAGAATTGACGGATTCGGATCTGCCAACTCGCGATCTGGGAGTCCGGGTGCGAAGCAAATGGGTAGAGATTCTCAATCGTAATTCCCCCAATCCGCAACATCCATGAGTTCGATCCTTCGATATCCAGCCCTTTCAAAGCCCACCCTTTCCTCTGGTAGCATTCTAGAAATGCAGAGATCAGATGAAGGCTGGAAGTTACTTACCGAGTTCACAGAGTCAGAAAGCCTTCGAAAACATGCCTTAGCCGTCGAGGCATGCATGCGCGCCTACGCTCGCAAACTGGGAGGCGATGAAACCCTCTGGGGATTGGTCGGCCTTATCCATGACTTCGATTATGAAAAGTATCCGACTCCTGAGGAACATCCGTACAAGGGAAATGAAATTCTGGGAGATCGCGGTTATTCCGACGAGATCCGGCGCGCCATCATGTCTCACGCCGAGTACTCAGGGGTCACGCGGGAGTCGCCGATGGAAAAAGCCTTGTTTGCATGCGACGAACTTGCCGGATTTATTACCGCTTGTGCTCTGGTGAAGCCCGGCAAATCTCTGGCTGAGGTGGAGGCCAAGTCTGTCCGGAAAAAGATGAAGGACAAAGCCTTCGCTCGTAGCGTCAATCGCGTCGACATCACTTCCGGGGCAGCAGATCTCGGGGTTGACCTAGAAGAACACATCACCTTTTGCATCGAAGCGATGAAGCAAGTTGCGACCGAACTGGGCCTGGACGGAAGCTCCGCGAAATCCGCTTAGATTGATCCGCGTCTTAGCACTGCTTGCTGAAGTCGTAAGGCCTTCGGCAGGATCGAAACCAATCTCAATTCTTGGTGGCTGACGCACGAGCGCATCAGCCACAAAGGAAGAATCCGGCACTGCCGAGGCCTCATTGTCCCCCACCCGCTTACGCCTTGAGGAACTCAACTTCCAGCGTAATCGCTACTTCATCGCCGACCAGAATTCCTCCGGTCTCAAGGGCCGCGTTCCAGGTCAGCCCGTAGTCTTTGCGGTTGATCTTCGTCGTCGCCGACACTCCAATCCGCGTACCCCCCCAGGGATCCTTCGTCGGAGGCGTAAGCTCTTCCACGCGAAGGGCCACTTTGCGCGTCTTGTCGCGAATCGTGAGGTCGCCTTCCACCTCGAGTTCGCCGTCGCCGATGGACCTTACTTTGCTCGACTTGAACGAAAGCGTCGGGAAGTTCTCGACGTCGAAAAAGTCTGCGCTCTTCAGGTGGCCATCGCGCTGAGAGTCGCGAGTCTCGATCGACGCCGCATCGATCACGACTTCAACCTGAGAATTCGTCAGGTCGGTTTCGTCTCGCTTCAGACTGCCCGACATCTTGGCGAAATGTCCCTTTACGTTAGAAATCATCATGTGCTTGACTTTGAATTCGGCCACGGCATGCGATCTATCGATGCTCCACGTAGAAATCGAAGTTTGGGGTGTAGCCAGTGTGCTCATCGGAACCATCCTTTCAACTCATTTGATGTGTGAGCACGATAGTCGTTGCAACAAATAGTGCTTAAGTTTAAATTACTGAAAAAGTGTAACTTACCGGTCCAGGCCCGAGGTGCTAGTGTCTAAAAATCTCCTGGAAACTTTCCCGAGGCGGTCCACATATTCAACTTCAAACGACTGCCGATAGTAGAAGGAGCCGACTCGTGGTGTCGTCCAGTACCAACAAGAATGCGACTGAGACCCAGCTCTGCGCTGAACAAATTTCCTTCCTGCGTCAGCAACTCCGTCCTCGAATGACACATCTATCGCGCCACTCACGCACAGAGCATCGTGCGAGGTAGAAAGGTTCTTTCGGCTGATAAGTACACGTACGGCGATGTACAACTCATTAGTGCCGACGGACCTTTTTCTCTCCACTTTTGGCCTAGACTCGTTCTGCCCTTCGTCAGACCGTTGTCTCACCCCACACCTCATTAGAGGCAGATCGCTAGCTACAAGACTGATTTCCCCCGCGGTAAACGGCTAGGAGGGCCCTATGACCAGCAGTGAACGCTTCTCAGTAGATTCCACCCAAAAACCAGAACTCAAGAATTCCAGGAAAGCGAAGGCTGTCAATGCGATGAATCGCTCCAATCGGCGCCAATTTCTTGGCCGCGTCGGATTGGGAGCTACTGCCGCCGGCGCGTT